>JAYKJL010000109.1:0-53937 GCA_035285725.1 Nostocales cyanobacterium 94392
CGTGTCCGAAGGACTCAGTTTGGGGGAAGATTTTCTTCCCCCAACTTCTCCCAATTCTTGGTTTTCCCACAAAATGAAATATAGATCGATTGATCAATCAAATGGCAACCTTAACTGAACCGTATTGGCCTATAAGCAACAAATTCATTAGTTAAATTGCGGGAATATTGTAACCTTAACAATAAGGTGAGGTTCTATATTTAAGCCGTTCGCAGTATAACTATTGTTTGTGACTACAGACATTTATCCTCAAAACCCGAGTTATGTGATAGTCGTCGAATTTACCTTAACAATATAAAAGGCATATTACTATATTGCTACAATCGCCAACAGATTGTATTTTAATTTCGCTTACTCCTCACACTCATGACAACAACCATTGACTTTTTAAGTCACCTTAACCCCCATCAACGTCGCGCTGTCGAGCATTTTTGCGGTCCCTTGCTAGTTGTTGCTGGTGCGGGTTCTGGTAAAACACGAGCCTTGACTTATCGCATCGCTCATTTAATTGTCGAACATAAAGTTAATCCCGAAAATATTTTGGCGGTTACTTTCACCAATAAAGCCGCACGGGAGATGAAGGAACGGATTCAAAAATTATTTGCCGAACAAATGGCAATGACGGAGTTTGGCAAACGTTACGATTTATTATCAGAATACGAACAAGTAAAGCTAAGGTCGAAAGTTTATAAACATATTATCAAAGATTTGTGGTGCGGGACTTTTCATAGTTTACTTTCTCGGATTTTGCGCTTGGATATTGACAAATACCAAGATGAAAAAGGACGTAAATGGCAACGAAACTTTTCAATTTTTGATGAATCTGATGCCCAAAGTTTGGTTAAGGAAATTGTTACCAAACAGTTAAATCTTAGCGATAAAAAATTTAATCCTCGTTCCGTTCGCTACGCTATTAGTAATGCAAAAAATCAAGGTTTATCGCCTAAAGAATATGAGAAAGAAGAACCAAATTATAAAGGAAGAGTAATTGCAGAAGTTTATAATTGCTATCAAGATAAATTAGCAGAAAACAACGCCCTAGATTTTGACGATTTGATTTTGGTTCCGGTAAGATTGTTTCAGCAAAATGAACAGGTTTTGGGTTATTGGCATCATAAATTCCGTCATATTTTGGTAGATGAGTATCAGGATACAAACCGCACTCAATATCAATTGATTAGTTTATTATCTACCTACGGGGAAAATAAAAGTCAGTGGAATTGGCAAAACCGTTCTGTCTTTGTAGTCGGGGATGCTGACCAATCAATCTATTCTTTTAGAATGGCTGACTTTACGATTTTACTCGACTTTCAACAAGACTTTGGTGATGGTTTAGAGGATGATGATACCCGTTCGATGGTGAAATTAGAAGAAAACTATCGTTCCTGTGAAAATATTCTGCAAGCTGCAAATTACTTAATTGAAAATAACACTCAGCGGATTGATAAAGTCCTGAAAGCAACGCGAGGTCAAGGTGAACAAATTTATTATTTTAAAGCAGATGATGAAGTGGCTGAAGCTGACTTTGTAATTAAGAAAATTTGTGCTTTAGAGAAAGAAAATCCCAATTTAAACTGGGGAAGTTTTGCGATTCTTTATCGTACTAATGCTCAATCTCGTCCCTTTGAAGATATTTTAGTCCGCAATGGAATCCCTTATACTGTTGTTGGCGGATTAAAATTTTATGACCGCAAAGAAATTAAAGATGTCTTGGCTTATTTAAGGGCGATCGCCAACCCCGCAGATACTTTAAGCTTATTAAGGGTAATAAATACACCCCGGCGCGGTATTGGTAAAGCCACCATTGATAATTTAACAAATGCTGCTCAAGAATTAGGTATAACTCTGTGGGAAATACTGAGCGATGAGACATCAGTTAATACCTTAGCTGGACGTTCGACAAAATCGGTAAATAATTTTGCGAAGATGATTGGTCGCTTGCAGCAACAAGCTGAAAACACGAGTGCGTCAGAAATTTTGCAAACTATTTTAGATGAATCCGGTTATGTCCAAGATTTACAAAACCAAGGAAACGACGAAGCAGAAGATAGAATACGCAACGTCGGGGAACTTTACAACGCTGTGCGTCAATATGAAGAAGAAGCAGAACAAGATGCTTCCCTGCAAGGATTTCTTGCCAGCACCGCCTTAAGTTCCGATTTAGATAATGTTAAAGAAGGACAAAGCGCGGTATCTTTAATGACATTACATTCTTCCAAAGGATTGGAATTTCCCGTAGTCTTCTTAGTCGGACTAGAGCAAGGATTATTTCCCAACTATCGTTCTATAGACGACCCAGGGGCTTTAGAAGAAGAACGTCGTTTATGTTACGTCGGTATTACACGCGCTCAAGAACGGCTGTTTTTGTCTCACGCACGAGAACGCAGGCTGTATGGAACCCGCGAACCCGCAGTGCGATCGCAGTTTCTCGACGAGTTGCCCAAGGAATTATTAGCTACTGAATACCCTCGTAGTGTTACTTATACAAATAATGGCGGTCGTAGTTCTGCTAGTTACGATAATGGTTTTGATAATACAAGTAATGATACAGCAGCCCCAAACTTCAATTGGCAAGTTGGCGATCAAGTAATGCATAAATCATTTGGAGCAGGTGAAATAACTCATGTTTTTGGAGGAGGAAATAAACTTTCTGTAGCCATTAAATTTCCCGGTTTAGGTCAAAAAATCATCGACCCCAGAGTTGCTAAGTTACAAAAAATGGAGTAGTTTCAACTATCAACTATCAATTAAAAATTGTTTATTGATAACTGTTAAGTGTCTCGTCTGACTCTTTCCCAATTCTTAGCTTGCTGGATTTGTTCTTCGGTGAAATTTTTAGCTTGGGAAAAGTCTGCGACATCCAAATTAGCATCTTTAAAATTAGTTCCTTTGAGATTGGCTCTATAAAGGTTTGCGCCTTCAAGATGGGTATTTTGCAAATCAGCATTTTCCAGATTTGCTGCTTCCAAATTAGCTCGATAAAGGTCGGCAAATTGGAGATTTGCTGATGTTAGGTTCGCCAATTTTAAATTAGCTTTTTGCAAATCAGTTTTTTGTAAATTAGCTCCGACTAACTTAGCTGATTGCAGGTTCGCTCTGTAAAGGTCTGCTACTTGTAAATTCGCTCGATGCAAATCCGCTCTGTAAAAATTTGCTTCTCTGAGAAAAGCAACTCGGAGATTAGCATCTAAAAGGTCTGCTTCTTTAAGAATTGCTTTGCGGAGGTCTGCTGCTTCTAAATTTGCGGCTTTGAGATTTGCTTTTTCTAGGTTAGCTCTTTGTAGATTAGCTCTTTGTAATTTGGCACAACTGAGGTCAGCTTTTTCTAAATTAGCTTCTTCAAAATTTGTAGCTATAACCTGTTCAAATTCCGTTACTTCTCTCAAGTCTGCTGCAATAAAACTAGCGTTCTTCAGGTTAGCTTTTTTAAAACTAGCTCCTCTAAGGTTGGCTTCTTGAAAAGTCGCAGCTTCAAGATTAGCTTGTTCAAAATTAGCTTGCTCTAGTCTAGCACCACGAAAATAAGCTTGTTGCAAATTAGCTCCTTTTAAGTTAGCTCTTTGCAAATTAGCTACTTTTAAATTGGCTCCTTGAAGATTAGCTCCTTGCAAATTAGCTTCTTCCAAAGTAACTTCTAACAAGTCAGCTTTTTGAAGATTACTATATCGTAAATCCGCTTGTTGATGAAATTCAGCTTCCTTAAAATCTACCCCTTCTAAGTTCGCTTTTTCAAAGTTGGCTCCTTGTAATTTGGCTCCCCAAAGATTTGCTCCTTGTAAATTAGCTTGTCTTAAAACAGCACCTTGTAAATTAGCTTCTTTCAGATTCGCTTTTTGCAGATGAGCTTCACTCAAGTTAACTTGTTGCAAATCAAATTGACTTAAATCTCGACCTTCAACTATTTTATTCACCAACTCCCAAACTAACTTCCATTTTTCGTTGAGTTGAGTTTCAACACTAATTTGACTATTCTTTAAATTAACTCCTTCCAAAGCAGCATTACGAAAATCAGTGCCGCAAAGGTTTGTATCTCTAAGATTAACGTTTTTAAGATTAGTACTTTCCATTACAGCTTCCCAAAGATAAGCACCTTTGAGATTTGCACCTTCTAAGTTAGCTCCTTGAAGATTTGCTGATTCCAGGTTTACTTTTTCTAAAATTGCTCCCTGCAAATTAGTTCCTACCAAGTTTGCTTGAGACAAATTTGCTTCAAATAAATTTGCTTCTTCTAAATCGTAGTTACTCAAATTACGATTTTCAAGAGGCTGGTTTACGATTTGCCAAACTAGTCTCCACTTATCATCTAATAAAGTCTCACTGTTGATTTGAGTTAATTTGAAATTTACTCTTTCTAAAGCTGTTTCTTGCAAATTAGTACCGCGTAAATCCGCTCTTCTAAAAGATGCTGAGCGTAGGTTTGAACCAGAAAAATCAGCTTTACATAAATCTGCTTCCAAAAAGTCAGCTTCTTCTAAATTAGCTGATTTTAATTTGGCACCTTCCAGATTGGCTTCTTGAAAACTTACTTTTTTAAGACAAGCTTTATCAAAAATTGCTCCTTGAAGACTTGCACTAACAAAAGTCGCTTTTTCAAGGTTCGCATTCGTAAAATCTTTACCTCGCAAATCTTTATGGTCGAAGTTTTTACCAGCTAAGTCTTGACCTTTATAGGAGAAAGGTTGAGAATTATCGTCTAACATATCTCAGTAATAGATAAGCCTACACTGAAATTTTGATACATAATCCCAATAAAATCAGCCAGTGTTGAATACAAAAAGGTTAAAGGTTAGGAGTTGTAGCATTTTTGATTATTTAACTTACACTACCTTATTTCGACAAAATCTACTATCTTATATTTGTCAAGTACTATTGACTAAACGTAACAAAAAGTTTATTTTATTTACATAGGTTAATAAAAGCTTTCTTTTTATGAATCATACTATTTAGATACAATTTTGGATTTGCGGTTCGAGGAAGATTTTTCTTTTCTTAGTTAAATAAGGAAAGTAATTTTTGAAGAAAGCCGTCTTGATTCTCCTTAAATTTATTTTGCTGAGATTTATTTTGATATTTGTACTATGAATAGTAAAGCTATTTTAGCAAGAGTTGATATGAGCGATACAGACCTCAGTAATGTCAACTTAGACGAAGCCGAATTATACAATATGCCAGTAAATTTATTTAACGCTTACAATCATAATCTTGCTTAGAACTAAACTTTTGACTACAAACTCTGATGATAAAAATATAGGGCAAGCCATCAGCCTACCCCATAAATACAGTTTTATCTTATTTAAAATTCATTCTCTACCTTTCCACAACTTCCCTTACTAATTGTGCTAATTTCTCAGCACTTTCGGGAACTGCTACTGTTTTGGCTTTTACACTCATTTGCTGTAATTGTTCGGGAGATTGTAATAATTCCAACACTTGAGTTTGCAGTTTCTCTGGGGTTAACTCTTTCTGTTGAAATAATATTCCTGCTCCCGCTATTGTATACACTTGAGCATTGTAGGTTTGATGGTCTTCTGCTGCATAAGGATAAGGAATCAGAATCGCTGGAGTACCGCATACAGCTAATTCTGTAATACTCCCAGCACCAGAACGACTGATAGCTAAATTTGCTCTGTGTAACAGTGCTGCCATATTATTGTAAAATGGCATTGAAATATACTGGGAATGCTTTAAACTATCCGCTTCTGGGTCTTGGTCTCCTGTCAAATGTACTACATAAGCACCAGCCTCAAACCATACAGAAGCGCTTTCACGCACTAGTTTATTTACAGAAACTGCCCCTTGAGAACCACCAAAAACTACAATGACAGGTACATCTTGAGGAATTGGTAAATCTAATGATGCTGCGATTCCCCGATCTAAAAATGCAGATCTTACTGGAGTACTAGTATAGATAGTTTTATTTTTAGGTAAGTATTTAGCAGCAGCTTCAAACCCAACCGCTACCGCATTACACCAAGGACCAAAAAAGCGAGTGACTTTACCGGGTAAAGCGTTAGATTCGTGAAGAATTACGGGTAAACCCAGAGAACGAGCCGCAATCACCGCAGGACCTGAAATATAGCCTCCGGTTGTGAAAACTCCGTCAAACTTGCCTTGTTTTAAGATTTTTCTAACTTGTAAAATTGAACCACACAGTTTACCCAAGGTGAGTAGTGAAGAAATACCAAAACCTTTTTGGAACCCTTCAACTTCAATGATATTCAATTTATACTGTTTGGGAACCAGAGTCGTTTCTAACCTGTTAGGGACACCCAGCCATTCTATTTGATAATCTGGCAATTGTTCCGCAAGGGCGATCGCCGGAAATAAATGTCCGCCAGTTCCGCTGGCTGCTATAAGTAATCGTATAGGAGTGTGAGCCATTAACCCTTTACCCTGTTAGCGCCTAGCTTAAAATTTAATAAATCAATTTCCTGGTTTTTTGTCAGCTCATCCGGAATTTCACCTGTAAAGGCGAGTTATGGCATGAGTTATACATCAAAGTAGCAAATTAGTACCGTAGTTAAATTACCTACAACACAATCACTAATGTCTAACTTTAATACCTTAATACCCGCACAAAAATCAAGAGTTACTAATAACCCTTGGGTAATTTTATTTATCCTTACTCTTGGTTTATCTACTGGTTGGAAATCCGTTAGTGCAGCAAATCCACCCCAAAATACACCTCCTCAAGTGGGAACTCTCTTAGCGCAAAATGTACCACAAAACGCACCGGCTCAATTAAAAACTCTCCTAACACAAATTGATGCATCTGCAAACCGCGCTGATGTCAAGGGTGTAATGAATTTTTACAGCCCTAGTTTTGTTCATGGAGACGGATTAAACCGTTCGAGCATGGAACAAGCTTTAACTTCTTTGTGGAAACGCTATCCCAGCTTGAAATACACTACCACACTGCAATCTTGGAGTACCCAAGGTAATAGTATCATTGCCGATACGGTAACGAATATAGTTGGTTTACCTGCTGCAAACAATAATAAGTTAGGCATGAATGCCACTATTAAATCGCGTCAGCGTATTGTTAATGGTAAAATTATTCGTCAAGATATTTTATCAGAACGCACTCAACTTACGAGCGGTGTCAATCCTCCCAAGGTAGAGATTAATTTACCCGACCAGTTGAAAGTCGGAGAGAACTATTATTTTGATGCAATTGTCAATGAACCTCTAGGTGATGATTTCCTTTTGGGTACGGCTCTAGATGAAGCTATTGAACCAGGAAAATATCTCAAACCGACATCTGTAAACTTGGAATTGCTTACCGCTGGGGGAATATTTAAACAAGGGCGAGCCCCAGCAAAACCCGGTAATCAATGGATTTCGGCGGTATTGGTACGAGGAAACGGCATAACCATGATTACTCAGCGTGTACCTGTAGTGGGAAGATAAAATAGTGGATAGTGGTTGGTGGATAGTTGACAGTGGACAGTTGACAGTTGACAGTTGAGAGTGGTTATTAGAAAAACCATCAACCAACAACCATCAACCATCAACCATCAACCATCAACCATCAACCATCAACTAACAACCATCAACCATCAACCATCAACCATCAACCATCAACCATCAACCATCAACCATCAACCATCAACTAACAACCATCAACCATCAACTAACAACCATCAACCATCAACCATCAACCATCAACCATCAACCATCAACTAACAACCATCAACCATCAACTAACAACCATCAACCATCAACCATCAACCATCAACCAACAACCATCAACTAACAACCATCAACTGTCAACTGTCAACTAACTTCTTTCCCGATGACTTCAATTCAAAATAAAATTGTATTAATAACTGGTGCAAGTAGCGGTATTGGTGCATCTTGCGTCAAATATTTTGCAGATGCTGGTGCAAAATTAATTTTAGCTGCGCGACGGTTGGAACGCTTGCACCAACTTGTGGAAACTTTACAATTATCATCGGAAGATTTTCATTTATTAGAACTCGATGTCCGCGATCGCAATGCTGTAGAATCTACGATATCTAACTTACCCTCTCAATGGTTCAATATCCATATTCTCATCAATAATGCCGGTCTTAGTCGCGGTTTAGACAAGCTTCACGAAGGTAGCTTCCAAGATTGGGAAGAAATGATTGATACCAATGTTAAAGGTTTGCTTTATCTTACCCGCTGTGTAGTTCCGGGAATGGTCGAGCGCAATTGTGGTCATATAGTTAATATCGGTTCGATTGCTGGACATCAAACTTATCCCGGCGGTAATGTCTATTGTGCCACCAAAGCCGCTGTTAGGGCAATTTCTGAAGGTTTGAAGCAAGATTTATTGGGAACTCCCATTCGAGTTAGTTCGGTTGATCCTGGTTTAGTGGAAACCGAATTTAGCCAAGTGCGTTTTCATGGAGATGGCGATCGCGCTCAAAAAGTATATCAAGGATTAACTCCCCTCACTCCAGATGATATCGCTGATGTGGTATTATTTTGTGTTACCCGTCCTGCTCATGTTAATCTCAGCGAAATTTTGTTAGTACCAGTTGACCAAGCCAGTGCAACAATGGTAAATCGGAAAGTTTAGTTAGTTGTTGGTTGATGGTTGATGGTTGTTGGTTGGTGGTTGTTTATCCACCAAGCACTATCCACCAACCATTATCCACTATCCACCAACCACTATCCACTATCCAAAATACTCATTGCAATGCAAAGTCATAACGAGTATGATTTGTTTAATTTTCTTAAGCAACATTCTTTAAATGATGAATAATCTTGTTGTCAGTATATTTGCCAGTATAGCAGCGGGACTTGCGACAGTGATTGGAGCCTTACTGATATTGTTACCAATTAAAATAACTGGAAGAGTACAGGGAATAATGCTGGGTTTTGGTGGGGGAGTGATGTTAGCAGCAACATCATTTTCATTGATATTACCGGGAACAGAAGCTGCTGAGAGTCAAGGTTATTCAAAGGTGATCGCGGCTTTAATTATGGTAGGGGGGATAATACTGGGTGGAGTATTTTTACAGTTAGCGCATCGTATTGTACCTCACGAACACTTTTTTAAAGGTAAAGAAAACCATCAGAGTCGTAACATAGCAAGAGTTTGGTTATTTATTTTAGCGATTACGATTCATAACTTTCCCGAAGGATTGGCTGTAGGAGTCAATTTTGGTAATAACAACATCAGGGATGGAATTCCCGTTGCATTAGGAATTGGGTTGCAAAACATTCCAGAAGGTTTAGTAGTAGCATTATCCTTAGTTGCGGAGAAATATTCGCGAGGTTATGCATTGTGGATTTCGCTGCTTACAGGGTTAGTAGAACCGATTGGAGGTTTAATTGGTATTGGTGTAGTGAGTATTGCCAACTTGATATTACCTTGGGCAATGGGGTTTGCAGCGGGAGCGATGTTATTTGTGATTAGTGATGAAATCATTCCCGAATCCCATCGTCAAGGCTTAGAAAAAGAAGGAACCATAGGATTAATGTTTGGTTTTGTGGTAATGATGTTTTTAGATATTGCATTAAGTTAATTGGGTAATGGGTAATGGGTAATTGGTAATGGGAAAGGTTATATAACTGAGTACTAAAGTATAACCTCTAACCTTTAACCTCTAACCTCTAACCTCTAACCTTTAACCTCTAACCTCTAACCTTTAACCTCTAACCTCTAACCTCTAACCTTTAACCTGATTTCTCATGGTATCAATAACTGAAAATCAAATAGATTTTAGTCATAAACTATTGGAGTTGATGCAGCAGAAAGATATTTTTAGCTTCAAAGCTTTGAGTGAAGCTGCTGGAGTTTCTGAATATCAAATACGATGCTTGCGTAAAGGGAAAATACAGCAAATGCGTTTAGAATTTTTGGTAAAATTATCACAAGCACTAGAAATAAATTTAAATGAATTAATAATTAATTTTTATAATCAAAATTATCAAACAGATATATTCAAACAACAAGCATCAACACAGCATTCGTTAGAACAAATAGTAGATTTAAAAAAAGAATACGAAAGGTTAAAAAAACAATTAGAAACTCAAGAAGAATTATTATTTTCTCAATTTCAGCAATCAAGTTTACAAATTCTTGAATCATTGTTAATTCAATTTCCGACAGCAGCACAAAAAGCCAGAGAAAATCGACAGCTACCAGCAGCGAATATAATACCCTTGATCGAAAAACCGATGACAAGACTTTTGCAAGAATGGGGAATTGAGGCTGTTGCGACGGTAGGTGCAGAATTACCTTATGAACCCGAAATTCACCAACTAATAGAAGGGAAAGCACAACCAAATGAAAAAGTCAAGGTACGTTATACTGGCTACCGTCAAAGAGATAAATTATTATATCGAGCAAAGGTAAGTCCAGTCTCACGGGGTGATGAGAGTTAGTAATTGTCCCAAACGTAGCAGATTAGGTGTTTGCGGGAGTTAATTTACAGATAAAAATTTTTCGCCATCGGTGTTGAAAGACAATCAATTCCGGGAATAATAATTGAGTGCATAGGGGATAAGGGACGATTTATGAGTGAATCAAGTACTGCGTATTAAATCGAACTGCGGCATCTAAGGGGGGCTAGAATTTTTACTAAAAAGGATATTGGGGATGAACAAAGATAAAAATACACATGAATCGTCCCTTGAAAGGGAGGTAACAGTTCAAGAAAATTGTCAAATGGAGGTGGAAGAAAATTTTTCTACTGATTTTTTGCTTGAGGTAATTAACGGTACTTCCGATCCAATTTTTGTGAAAGATCGTCAACACTATTGGGTGCTGGTAAATGATGCTTATTGTAATTTTATCGGACGTAGTAGAGAAGAAATTATTGGTAAGTCCGATTTTGATTTATTCAATAAAAAAGAAGCGAATGAGTCTTGGGAAAAAGATGAATTTATTTTTACTACGTCTAACCAAAATGAATCTGACGAATGTATTACAAGTGATGATGGTGAGAAACGTTTTGTTTCTATTAAGAAATGCGTATTTCAGAATCAAGAAGGTCAGAAATTTATAATTGTTACGATTCGAGAACTAACCCAACAAATTAGTCAGCAATTTCAGATAGAAGCAAGATTGCGTTCGTCAAAACAATTATTAGAACAAGTTTTAAATCATATACCGCAAGCAGTTTTTTGGAAAGATAGTGATTCGGTTTATCAAGGTTGTAATAGCTTTTTTGCGGATATTGCAGGAGTTGGGGAACCACTGTTAATCAAAGGTAAAACAGATTTTGATTTACCTTGGAAAGAAGAAGAAGCTAATTGGTTTCGACTTAATGATGCTCGTGCTATTGAATCTAAAAAACCTGAAAGTATTGTCAAACCACAACTACAAGCAGATGGTAGACAATGTTGGTTAGAAATGAATACAATTCCAATTTGCGATGCTCAAGGCAAGGTAATTCATGTTTTAGGAACTTTACAAGATATTACAGAACGCAAAGAAATAGAAGTTACTTTACAGCAGTTATATGAAGAATTAGAAATTAGAGTAAATCAACGGACTTCCGAATTAACTCAAGTAGTTATTCATTTACAAAAAGAAATTAAACAGCGAGAAGCAATAGAAAATCAGTTTTTATTGAGTGAAGAAAAACTCCAAAAACTGTCTGCCAATGTTCCCGGTATGTTATATCAATTTAAACTGGGTGCTGATGGTCAATTTAGCTTTCCTTATGTTAGTTCTGGTTGTTTTGAAATCTATGAATTTTTTCCCGAAAAAGTTATCGCTGATGCTAGTTTGTTCATTTCCAGCGTTCATCGAGATGAACGAGAAGATTTTGAAAAATCCATTGCTAATTCTGCTCAAAGTTTGCAACCTTGGCAATGGGAAGGAAGAATTATCTTAGCTTCTGGAAAAGTAAAGTGGATACAAGCTGCATCTCGTCCAGAAAAACAAGCGGATGGTTCAATTATTTGGGATGGGGTGGTAACAGATGTAACTCGTTTAAAACAAGCAGAAAGAGCTTTAAAAAGAGCTTATACAGACTTGGAAAAACGAGTAGAAGAAAGAACTCAGCAGTTAATGCAAACCAATCAAGCATTACAAAAAGAAATTGGAGAACGTCATCTAGCACAATCTCAACTTTTAGCTTCTCGTCAAAGATTAGCATTGTTGATTGAACAAACACCTTTAGCGGTGATTGAATGGGATCAAAATTTTAGGGTAAAAGAATGGAACCGTGGTGCAGAAAAGATTTTTGGATACACAAAAGAGCAAGCAATTGGTAGTTATTTAGAGTTTATACTTTCCCCGACTGCTCAAGAACAAATACATCATTTAAAAACTGCATTATTATCGCAACGTGGTGGAACCCGAATCGTCACTGAAAATATTACTCAGGATGGTAAAACAATTGTTTGTGAATGGTATAGCAATCCTTTGGTGGCTGTGAACAGTGAAATAATTGGTGTTGCCTCTATGGTGCTTGATATTACCGAAAGAGAAAAAGCAGAAGCCACTTTGCAAGAACAAGAACAATTTCTGCGTAGTATTTATCAAGGAGTAGAACAACTGATTTTTGTTGTTAACGTTTTAGATAACGGTGAATTGGTTTATGCTGATTGGAACCTAGCAACGGAAAAAGTAACAGGTGTCAATGCTTCAAACGCAATTAGTAAATTTCCCGAAGAAGTGTTCGGCGATGTTCAAGGAGCTAAAATACGTCAACAATATATCAGATGTTTGGAAGTTGGTATACCTATAACCTATGAAGAAAATTTAGTTTTTCAAGGTGAAGAAAATTGCTGGTTGACTACAATTAATCCTTTAAGAAATATCGAAGGTAAAATTTATCGAATTGTCGGAACGTCATTTAATATTAGCGAACGCAAACAAGCAGAGACGCAGTTAAAACAGCAAACGCAAGATTTGAAAGTTGCTTTAAACAAACTACAAAACGCTCAAATGCAGTTGGTACAAAACGAAAAAATGTCCTCTTTGGGTAATTTAGTTGCAGGGGTAGCTCACGAAATTAATAATCCCGTAAACTTTATCTATGGCAATATTGATTATGCCAATAATTACACCCAAAACCTGTTAAATATGCTTAAACTTTACCAACAATACTACCCCCAAGCAGCATCAGGAATACAAGCATTCGCGAAAGAAATAGATTTAGAATTTATCTATGACGATTTACCTAAACTGCTCGATTCGATGAAAATAGGAGCCCAGCGTATCCGAGAAATTGTCACTTCTTTGCGTAACTTTTCCCGTATGGATGAAGCTCAAATGAAAAAATTTGATATTCATCAAGGGTTAGATAGTACTTTAATGATTTTAGAAAATCGCATTAAAAATAAATCTGAACATCCTAAAATTGAAATTATTAAAAATTATGGAAATTTACCAGAGATAGAGTGTTATCCTGGTCAACTTAATCAAGTTTTTATGAACATTTTGGTAAATGCTTTGGATGCATTAGAAGAGTCTATAGAACTTAAAAAACAATTTAGTACTAGTCCTCAAGTTCAGATTTATACGGAACTAGCTGAGTTGGATAAGATAAAAATTCGCATCATCGATAACGGAATAGGAATTCCATTGGACATTAAAGGAAAATTATTTGATCCGTTCTTTACAACTAAATCTATAGGTAAAGGTACGGGTATGGGTCTTTCTATTAGTTATCAAATTATTGTTGAAAGACATGGTGGTTCACTCGAATGTATTTCTCAACCTGGAGAAGGAAGTGAGTTTGTAATTTCAATTCCCATTCATCAAGAATAAACATCTAGATGCTAGTTAATGATGGGGGGATAAGAATAAGTTTTCTATTAATAATTGTTGATAAATTTAATATTTCAACTGATAACTGTTAATGTAGCAAGTGCATTTGCCAAGTTGTCATTAAATGAATTATGATTAAAATGGATTAGGATAGTAAACATTTTTTGCCCTCGTAAAAATACTTAGAAACTATGACAGAGCATATTAAAGTTGTTCAGCCCATCGGTGTTTTAGATGCAACTAAATCACAAGATTTTCGCGAAGAAATTATTAAAACACTAGATAGTAGACCAAAAATTGTACTGGTGGATTTAAAAGATATTACTTTTATGGATAGTTCGGGTTTAGGTGCTTTAGTATTAGCATTTAAAACCTTAAGAGCAGCAGAAACAAAGTTGGTAATTTGTTCGATTAACGAGCAAATCAAAATATTATTTGAACTGACTGGAATGGATAAAGTTTTTGAAATTTTTTCTAATCAAGATGAATTTAATAAAGCTGTACTTCCCAAAATTGCCTGATTAATTAAAGCATATTTGGAGTATGGATAAATCATCATCAAAAGTTTTTTTGGAATTCAAATCAACAAGGTAATTGAGAATATTTTCTAGAGGACTGCTAGAAAGATGATAAAAGCGTGTTACCTTTTGGATAAAATTCTCAAGTCCCATAAGTTGACCGTCAATTAAAGTGATTTCGTAAGCACCATCACTAAAAATATATAAGGTGCTGTCTTTTTCGATTTTACAAAAACCATCAGTATACTTAACCTCTGGAAACATCCCAATCGGCATTCCAGGGGTTTTTAATAATTGCACATTATTCTGATTACTAGATAATAAAATAGCAGGTGGATGACCGGCACTTGAATAAACTAATTCGCGCTTAATTTGATGATAAACTCCATACCAAATAGTAAAGTATTTATCATTTTGATAATTCATTTGAAAAGTATTATTCAAAGCATTTAATACTTCTCTGGGTTGATAATAATTCAAGTCTTTCAGAGCGCGGGAACGCAATAAATTTAATACTGAAATAGAAGGTAAAGTTGCTTTCAATCCGTGTCCAGCAGTATCAAGTAAATAGATAGCTAAATAATCATCGTCCAACCAATAATAATCAAAACAGTCACCACCGAGTTGCTGAGAAGGGAGAAAAGTATAATTAATGTTCAAAGGTTGAATCATCGGTGTAGGCAAAAGAGAACGCACATAATCCGCAGCCTCTGATAATTCTGCTTCTAAAATTTGTTTTTGAATTTTTAAATCTCGACTCATTTGGTGCAAACGTAAACCAGCCCTTACCCGCGCTTGCATCTCATTTTGTTCTATTGGTTTAGTGATAAAATCATCAGCACCAGCATCTAAACCTTTAACGCGATCGGCAACAGAATCCAAGGATGTTAAAAGGATAAAAAAAGTAGTAGATAAATCGGGGTCTTTCTTAATATAACGACAAACATCAATTCCACTTAATCCCGGCATTAACCAATCACAAATAATCAGTGCTGGACGAGAAACCACAGCTTGTGCAATTCCCTCCTCTCCATTGCTGACTGCGACTACTTTATAACCCTGCTTCTCCAGCATTCTTTTCAGTAAAATTTGAACGGCTGGGTCATCATCGATTACTAATATTTGAAACATATTGTTGTAGCCGCTTAATTATAAAAAATAAAAAATAAAAACATCTGCGCCTGTAGGCAATAATAATCCTATTTTCTGCCTGATTTATTACAGACAGTGCCAGTAAAATCCATAAATACCATTTTCCGATTATAGTGGCGATAGGGGATTTAGCCATAATATTAAGCTTTGATTTAGCCGACTTAGATCCCGGTATACTCCTTGCCTAAACCACTGTCCGAAAGCATCTAAAGGGTTAAATTCTTGACCGGCTTCCCATTTAACGTCTTGACCTAAAGGTGTTAAGTGGTTCCCCGCTAGAGTCTGGGTGGTCACCATATCCCCAAAACGATTCTGTAATAATTTAGTTAAAGCTGCTGATTGGTCAAGAGTATCATTATTAAATTTTATTAATAAATTGCGACGAATATTGTAGTTTTCTTTGATCTGTCTGTAAGTTTCGGTGGGTGAAGGTGTAAACTCAACGTTAATAGCAGTGTTAAATTGTTCTACTAAAGGAATTGCATCCCGTGCAGCGTAGTTATTGAATGAGATCAGAATATTGCCCGCACGTTTGACTGGATTCGCGCTGCCAATAAGTAAATGTAGCTTGCATCCCATACTGTGACCTAATCCATAGATCGGAAGATAGCCTCGAAAAGCTGGTTCTCTTTCTTCTAAACGTACTAATACCCGTTCAAAATTCAGCAACACTTGTTGGGCGATCGCGCTATGGTCTAAAGTATTCACAAATGGAGTCGCAACAATGGCAAACCCTTTTTCTGCAAGATATTCGAGTAATAAACGATAAGTTACATGAGGTGCAGTAGCTACAAATGCACCACCTAAAAAATGAACGATACCGATAGGACGCACAGGTATAATTACCCAGCTACCGGCAATTTGTTTCCAGTTCATGCTTTTACCAAGGGAGAGGGAAGATATTTATTTTATATATTTTATATATTTTATATATTTTATATATTTTATTATTTTATATTTTCTAACCTAAAACCTATTTATCCATCTACAATCTAAGTCTAAGCCGTATTTTTTGCGATTACTGACTCTGCAATCTTTTCATTTCCTGCTGTACATCTAAAGCAATCTCTAATGCTTCATTAAGCAATCTACCATGCTCGGAAGCTCGTTCACTCACTTGCATTTGAGTTAGTGTTGCTAAGTTATTCGCAAGTAATTCCGAATTATTAATAATAAAATTCTTGTTTTCTCTCAAAATCCTTTCAGTTTTCAAAGCACGAACTAAATCAGTTCTCGTGTATTTCAAGGCTTCGAGAACTCGTTTTCTTTCTTTGATACAAACTTCTTGATTGCCTGCTTCTTCAATTCTATCATTAATATTGATTGCCTTGACTACGGCATTAAATCTATCAACTTCCTGCAAAAGAGTGTTTAAAGAATATGTCAAATTTTCTTTAACAATTGAAACTCTTTTTTTCCAAAGAAAATACAATAATAACTGTGTAACAGCACCGCCAATAACGCACACTTGAATGAATAACAACCAAGATGGAATTGGTAGCCAATGGGCAAACATCTTGATCAATAAATTGAATATAATATAACAACTAAGTATTATAGATAATCCGATAAAAATGGCAGTGGCACCTTCCGGACCCTTGACTCTTTGCAAAAATTGCTTAATTGTTAATTTAAGCGGGCGCAAAATAACGATTAATTCATCACGAACAGGTAAATTCGTCAACTTTTGCAGTTCTTTTTGAGTAATGGCTAAGCCTTTTAAATCATCGCGCACAGCTTCCAAATCCCCACCAAAAAAGTTTTGACCTATTATATCCCAATCTAACTAAATCACATTCGATAAAATACTGATAAAAAATATCTTGAGAATAATCCTAACTTCGATTTTGCTCGAAGAATTATTTATTCTACCCTTGTCTATTGATAAAAAATAGAGAGTTGAATTACAAAACTATCAGTTAAATATCAAAATATAATTACTTTGAGAATGCGACCCTGTAACTGGCAGCTTTCACATCGTGATTTTTTGTACTAAGCAGAAGTTTTACATAGGATCATTTTTATTCTTCGGAGCATTTACAGTGTCACCAGGATAACTTTCACTAGGTAGTATAAATATGTATAAACTCACTGAGATTAAGTTAAATTTTGGCATCTCCTCATGGAGTGCTAGGGATGTATTCTTTAATTATCTATTTTTAATTTAAATGAATATCATATGTATTCTATTTGTAATATCACAATTTCTCAATCAGGACTTACGCAATTGTCACAATACACGGCTGGTGCGTGACACCACAAACTTGATTGTTTCGTTCAAAATCACTCGAAGTGTCACACACCCGTTGCAAAAAAAATGTGCCAGTTATGTAAGTCCTATCAATGTTTAACGCCTAATATCGCAATCCTAAATCATATATGAGAATTTATATCCCCGACTTCTTCAAGAATTCGGAAATCTGAACACCGTGATTTCGATAGATACCAATAGGATTGCCATCACATTTAAATTTAATAGTCATAAAATTATTCTTATTCATAATTTATCATAATAGCTTTGGTAATAATTTTTTATTTTGTTACAAAAATCTGATTTTTGATGGAATTTAGGGCAGCCTGTTAGTAAGAATTGCTATAATAAATAGTTAATATTTTGGCAGTTTTTGCTCGAAAAGTATCGAAAGATTAAGGAATGTTGCATTTCAATGAAAAACTCAGGGGAAAATAGAAAATCGGTCAAAACTCCGTGGTAGGATTCATCGAAGTAAGTCAAGTATGGGAGAAGACCTTTGACACTTAGGGTTGCTGTTGTTGGCTCTGGTCCTGCGGGTTCGTCTGCTGCCGAAACTTTAGCGAAAGCAGGAATTGAAACCTATTTATTTGAGCGGAAGTTAGATAATGCTAAGCCTTGCGGTGGTGCTATACCGCTGTGTATGGTAGATGAGTTTGACCTACCGGCTGATATTATTGATCGCCGAGTGCGGAAAATGAAAATGATTTCTCCCTCGAATCGCGAGGTTGACATCAATTTAGTAAAAGAAGATGAATATATTGGAATGTGTCGTCGTGAAGTTTTAGATGGCTTCATGCGAAATCGAGCCGCTAAATTAGGCGCTAATTTAATCAATGCTACAGTTCATAAATTAGATTTTCCCAAAAATAATACAGACCCTTATACTATTCATTACCTTGACCATACAGAAGGTGGAGCGCAAGGTATTGCTAAAACTCTGAAAGTAGATTTAATTATCGGCGCTGATGGTGCAAATTCCCGTATCGCCAAAGAAATGGATGCTGGGGATTATAACTACGCGATCGCGTTTCAAGAGCGCATCCGTCTTCCAGAAGACAAAATGGCATACTACAACGATTTGGCGGAAATGTATGTCGGCGATGATGTCTCTACTGATTTCTACGCTTGGGTTTTCCCCAAATACGACCACGTAGCTGTGGGTACAGGTACGATGCACATCAACAAAGCTAGTATCAAGCAGTTACAAGCAGGTATACGCGCTCGTGCTGCCAAAAAACTCGCTGGTGGTAAAATCATTAAGGTTGAAGCGCATCCTATCCCCGAACATCCCCGTCCTCGTCGTGTAGTAGGAAGGATTGCATTAGTCGGTGATGCAGCAGGTTATGTTACCAAGTCTTCTGGAGAAGGAATTTACTTCGCGGCTAAATCCGGACGGATGTGTGCCGAAACTATCGTCGAAGTTTCTAACAGCGGACAGTCTATCCCTAGGGAAGCCGATTTAAAAATCTATTTGAAGCGTTGGGATAAAAAGTACGGTCTTACATACAAAGTACTCGATATTTTGCAAAATGTATTCTACCGTTCCGACGCTACCCGCGAAGCATTTGTCGAAATGTGTAGCGATCGCGATGTTCAACGGTTGACTTTTGACAGTTATCTCTACAAGACAGTTGTTCCAGCCAATCCCATCACCCAGATGAAAATTACTGCCAAAACTATTGGTAGTTTAATTCGCGGTAACGCTCTGGCTCCCTAGGAAGGGAAAAAGTTAAGACCACCGGAGTTAGGAGTTAGGAGTTTAATTACTAATACAGAATCGGGTGTATCGTTCTTGTCTTCGAGAGTACACCCGTTTTTTTGTGATTTTTTTGTTGATAATAATAATCAAAATTGACAAATAGTTTGAGCGTAGTTTACTATCATTAAGTGTAAATACACAAGTATTAATCCTGTATTGCCCAACGATTAGTTACATTAGTTACATATATATTTTAATAATACTTAAGGGTGCTATACAAAAAAACATCAAAATTATGGTAACAGGTTAAGTAAAAATACCTTTCTGAGCTTTTGTCTGCAAAAAAGAAACTTTGAATATAAATAATATTTTCTACCGGGGAGAGACTAAAGGTTATATTTTGTATTCGATTCAACTTTAAGCTGTTGTATAGGTTAGATAAAGACAAGTATTTATAAATAAAGTTCCCCAAATAAAAATATTTGCAATATTTTTATCGAAAAGATAAAGATTGTGTAAATACTTTTAGAAGTATTGGCTAAATCTACGTGTCTTTACTAATGTAGACAAGTTAGTAGTATGTTATTTGCTCCTTTATAGAAGTCTAAGTATAAATATGAAATTAAACTCATTTTTTAGCATAACTGTATTCCCAATTGCAGTTGCAGCTTTGAGTGTAATCGGTTTTTCCAACCAAGCCAAAGCTATACTTTTTTCAGGTAGCGTTGGTGGAACTTGGGGAGAACCAACTCCAGGAGAGATAAATACCAACCATAATTATACTGGTGTCGGAACTAATACATTTACTTGGGGAGATCCAACTCTGTTTGAAAATGCATCATTCAATCAACTATTATTTGAAGGAAGTTCTTTTTCTACCGATACGAATTCTTTGTTTCAAATCGGACAGTTAACCTATCGTAACGGTACGGTGCTTTTGGGTACAAGTGTAGAATCTGTACCTTTAAAGCTCAACTTATCTTTTAATCAAGCAACTAAGTTTAACCAAGAATTCAAATATGAGTTTTACTTAGAAAATACTCCTAACCTTTCGGATGATCCAGAATTAAACGCAGATTATGTGTTTGTGACTAAAGATAGCGATAAACCTAGTTTTGTATATGATGGTCATACATATACTCTATCTTTAACTGGTTTTAGTCAAGATAACGGTAAAACAAACGTCAGCGAATTCCGGGTACTTGAAGGAGAAAAAACCACCGCTTCGATTTTTGCTCGAATCAACAAAGTATCTCCATCAAGAAAAGTTCCAGAACCAGGTTTTATGGTAGGTTTATCCTTAGTTGGTATTTACTTAGTTTTTCGCAAAAACGCCGACAAAATTAATTAAATGCTTTGGGATAAATTTGAAAAAACCAAAAAAATCAAAAATATATTTGTAATAGCGCTTTAAAACCAAAGGCGATATTTGGAGTTAAAGCGTTAGTACAAACAGATGAAAATAAGAGATTATAGCTTGACGCTGATTGTTTAAAAAGAAAACTTTTTGCAGCAAGAGAAAATTTTCTAACCCAAAATATTTAATTAATAAATTTAATTAATAAATTATATTAGCTATTACCCATAATCCAACAAGTGACGAAAAAACTCCCAGCCAGAGCATCCAAGGTTTCATAAATAATTATCTCCCTAAATTGAATTTCTACATTTTTATGTTAATTTAAATAAATTTTAGAAGATTAGCTTATCTAAATAGCTCTATCTTTAGTTAAGAACGACTATATAATTTGATATATATAGGACTTACGCAACTGGCATATTTTGTTGTAGGGTGTTGTGACACTTCGGCTAATTTTTAACATAATAATAAGGAACCTGTGTGTCACGCACCAACGCCCGTCTTGTAACACGCAGCCTTAGTCCTGATATAGTTATAGATATATTTATAATTAATTTATAAGTAAAGGTAAAGTTCCGGGATTGGCATCGTAAAATAATCAACTGTACCCGAACAGGGAAATTAATAATTGATAATAAACATACAACTACATCCTAGGGCGAATCATAATTAAAAGTTGATAATTAAATATTGACAATTAAATGCCTACCTTAACAACCTTACCCGCTCTCCCAGAAACTATCGACGGCTTACCCAATATTTCTGGTTGGGAAAAACAGGTTCTAGAAGTCGTAAACCAAGAATCTCCGGTTTTTCTACCTACAACCAATCTCCGCTTATCAGATATAACCGCAACGTTCACTGTGGCGCTGCATATGCATCAACCCACAATTCCCGCAGGTGAAAATGGTAAATTGATTAGTCATCTGCAATATATGTTTGAGCATCCCCAAGAAGGAGACAATCATAATGCGGGACCATTTGCTAATTGTTACAGCCGTATGGGGGATATTATTCTCGAATTAGTCAGTCAAGGTTGCAATCCTCGCATCATGTTGGATTACTCCGGTAATCTTTTATGGGGATTCCAACAGATGGGGCGCAGAGATATCATAGACAATCTCAAACGAATAACTTGTGATTCTAAATATCAACCCTATTGTGAATGGTTGGGGACAATGTGGGGTCATGCAGTGGTTCCCTCCACACCCATACCAGATATAAAATTACATATCCAAGCATGGCAGCATTATTTTGCAGCGATGTTCGGTTGGGATGCACTAGCGCGAGTCAAGGGTTTTTCACCTCCGGAAATGCACCTCCCTAACCATCCCGATACTTTATATGAATATGTCAAAGCGCTTAAAGAATGCGGTTATCGCTGGTTGATGCTGCAAGAGCATTCAGTACAAACACTTAACGGCAAGCCATTACAGAATAAACATATACCACACAGGCTTGTAGCGAGAAATTCTCAAGGTGAAACCGTAAGTATCACCGCTTTGATTAAAACTCAAGGTTCGGATACTAAATTAGTTGCTCAAATGCAACCTTATTACGAAGCAAAATCGTTAACTTCCCAAGGAAATAAGAATTTTCCACCAATAGTTACTCAAATCGGTGATGGTGAAAACGGTGGGGTGATGATGAATGAATTTCCCCCCGGATTTAAACAAGCTTGGCACGAAATGGCGCAGAATGGTGGAGGAAAAGCAGGTGTTGTTGGAGTTACGGGAACAGAATATTTAGAATTAATTGAAAATGCTGGTGCTAATCCAGAAGATTACCCCGCTTGTCAACCAGTAGGACAATATTTAATTTGGGAACGAGTATCCGATTCTCAAGACGTAGAAAAAGTCATAGAACAATTGAAACAAGAAAATCCCAACTTTCATATGGATGGTGCTTCTTGGACAAACAATATCAGTTGGGTACAGGGATATGAAAACGTATTGAATCCCATGAATCAACTTAGCGTCTTATTTCATCAAAAATTTGATTCGTTATTAGAATCTGAAGAATTTCTTACCCAGCAAAGCGAATATCGTAACGCTTTACTACATAATTTCTTATTACAAACAAGCTGTTTTCGTTATTGGGGACAAGGTACTTGGACTGATTATGCAAGAGAAATTTACCAACGGGGTGAAAGGTTGATTAATAATTCTGGAGTGAGTACCACCGGGGTTAAGAGTAAGGAATTGTAGAGAGTTCCGTATTGCTACGTCTGTGGGGTGAGAAGTCGGGTTTTTGGGAGAAGTCTGTTTTCTATCGAGATATTTAGATTTAAAAACCCGACTTCTGATTATGGTTATGATTGTAGGATTATATTTGTTGAACTCATATTAATACTAGATATTCTAGAGACTCCAAACGGTCAAAATTTAGATAAATTAAAAGTAGTAGACTTAAGTTAGAAGTATTTTAGTCGTTAAACATGACTACAGTTCATATTTTAATAATGGCAATTTTGATGATGGGGGGTGCAATTTCCACTTTGGGTGACTACCTAGAGAAAAAAATACGTAAAGAACGTCTTTCCCTGTTTAACCTCCGTCCCAAACATACTATATCATTGGTAGCTATGCTTACAGGTATGTCAATTTCGGCATCTACCTTGTTTGTCATGTTTGTTGCTCATAGAGATTTACGAGAAGCTGTATTTGAGCAACAAATTGAAACAGAAATTCAAAGTCAGCAGGAAGAATTGAAAATTGTAAGTGAGTTTCAATCAAAAATTGATAAAATTGATGAGATTTAGGAGTTTGTAGAAGTAGGCGAAGCAAATAGGGATGTCGATTTTCTTCCTCTAGATGAATTTTAAATTCTTAATCCCCAATATTCCATATGCTAAGTAGAAATAATATGCAAATCAACATTACTGAGGGCTTTCATTAAATTTTGTACTATTGAGCCTTTAAAGAAAATCTCCCATCGAGAACGACGAGTTTCACCAATAACAATTTGAGTAATGCGTTCTTTGCGAGCAACATCAATAATAGTTTTTAACAAGTTTGAAGAGTTAATCTGTAAAAATTCACCACCAAATTCTTCAGATAAACGTTTGCAAGTTTCAATGTGTAAGGTTTCTTGACGAGAAAGAAAACGTTCGGCATTATTCACAAATAATATATATAATCTTGCATTCATATAATTGGCAATACGTGCGCCACGTCGCAATAGTTTAATAGAATTAGGGTACGTAGATATGCAAACCAAAACTCGTTCTTGAATATTACAGTAATTTGTACTAGCCTGTTCAATTTTGTCTTCTTCAATATTGTCAGCAACTTCTCGTAAAGCTAATTCCCGTAATGCAATTAAATTACTTTTCTTAAAGAAGTTTTGCAGAGATTTATCTATTTTTTCTACTTGATAAATTTTTCCTTCTTGCAATCGTTCTTGTAAAGTTTCGGGAGTGACATCGACAACAATCACTTCATCTGCGGCTTCAAGTACCCGGTCTGGAATACGTTCACGAACTACAACACTAGAAATTTTGAACACTAAATCATTAAGACTTTCTAAATGTTGAATATTAACTGTTGAATAAACATCAATCCCTGAATTCAGGATTTCTTCTACATCTTGATAGCGTTTTTCATAAACGGAACCGGGGACATTTGTATGTGCTAATTCATCAATTAATACTAACTGTGGATTGCGAGTAATAATCGAATCGGTGTCCATTTCAGTAAGCCATCTTCCCTGTACTAAAATCTGTTTACGAGGGATTATTTCCAAATTTTGGACTTTTTCGGCTGTTTCGACACGTCCATGGGTTTCTAAAAGTCCAATAACAACATCGATTCCTTCTTGTTTCAAGCTGTGTGCTTCTTCTAACATTCGGTAAGTTTTACCTACTCCGGGAGCCATACCGATAAAAATCTTATGTTTTCCTCGACGTTTAGCACGTTCGTATTGATTTGATATATCTTGATTAGATGCAATTTCACTCGATTCAAACATGATAAAAATATTACTCACATCTAATGTGAATTAAAAAAGAGGTAGGAGAAGTAAGACTAGTAGTAGTTCATTCCATTAGTTCTGACGGGTATTTGACCAACCATCATATGATGAATTTTTTAGTTCTATTTATAAGACTTATGCTATGAGACCGGAAATTTGATTCTCGGTTGAGTTATTAATGACATGAACTAATAGTTTCTGGCTTGATTTGCAGATGTATCTGACATTCCTATTGGGGAAATGAGAACTTTATCCACCCTTGTACCGTCCATATCCATTATTTCAAACCGGAATCCACCCCATTCAAAATGTTCACCAGCTTTTGGTATGTATCTCAAGAAAGTAATTACAAATCCACCAAGGGTATGATAATTACCTGTTTCTTCTCCAGCGAGTGAATCTTTATCGAGCAAATCTTTGAGTTCATCGGTTGAAAGTAAGCCATCCACTAACAAAGAACCATCTTCACGGCGAACTATCATTGGCTGTTCTAAATCTTCTTGTGCTGTAATATCGCCAACTATCGCTTCCATTAAATCATTAAGCGTTACCAAACCTTCAATATTCCCATACTCATCATTAATTAGTGCCATATGTATACCCGTTCGTTTAAATGCTTCCAAAACTTTCAAAGCTGGCATATTTTCGGGAACATGTAGGGGGGGTTGTATTATGGTCTCGATGTTGATGTCTTGTCCTCTAAGACGTGCGGATAAAAAACGACTACCGCGCAAAATTCCCAAGCAATTGTCTAAACTTTCTCTAGCGACAGGAAAACGGGAATGGTTGCTTTGACTAACCAAATCCTCTAATTCTTCTAGTGGTGCGTCGATGTCGAGCCAGGTGATATCGAATTTCGGTGTCATCAAGGTTTTGATGGGGCGATCGCCTAAACGAAATACTCGCTCAACCATCTTCTGTTCTGATTCCTCAAAGGTTCCTGATTGTGTAGCTTGTTCGATTAACACTTTGATTTCTTCTTCAGTCATTGTCTGCTCTTCAACTGACTTAATGCCCAAAAAATTCAACAATGTATCTGTAGAAAAAGTGAGAATACGCACCAATGGAGCCGTAATAAAAGAGAGCGATCGCATTGGTTTAGCCACCGCACAAGCTATTTTTTCTGGGTTATTCAATGCCACTCGTTTGGGCATTAATTCCCCAATTACCAAAGATAGATAAGTAATAATAGTTACAACAATAACAACGCTGATACCTTCGCTGTAAGGCTTGAGAACTGGAATAGCATCAAATATAGGCTTTACCCTTTGAGCTAGGGTTGCTCCACCGACAGCACCGCTCAGAATACCAATTAATGTAATCCCAATTTGGACAGTCGAAAAAAAATCATTGGGGGAATTCGCTAGTTTTAATGCAGCCTGTGCTTTGGAATTTCCCCGATTTACCATTTGTTCCAGACGGACTTTGCGGGCAGAAACTACAGCGATTTCCGAACCTGAAAATATACCGTTAGCAATAATAAGTACAAGGACAAAGAAAACTTCTGTGGCAATGGCTGACATTTGATAATACCTAGATAGATGTAACTGTATATTTATTTTTCTCTACAGAGAATCATAATTGGCGCAAGCAGGTCAGCTTTGTAGACTTTTTTTTGTACCAAAAGTGGTTGACATTTTGTACTTGTACTATATTAGCTCGGAGAAAACAACTGTAAACGAGTACCCTACTCTCTTAGGACTTACGTAATATGTGACTGAAAAAGTGATTAGTGTTTCGCGGTTCGCCATTTGTTGCCGATCAGTTTCTGTCCCGTCAAAGG
Source organism: Nostocales cyanobacterium 94392 (assembly GCA_035285725.1). Taxonomy (GTDB): domain Bacteria; phylum Cyanobacteriota; class Cyanobacteriia; order Cyanobacteriales; family Nostocaceae; genus Rivularia. Next base: position 26,459 of record JAYKJL010000109.1, read on the forward strand.
GCGAAGCGTCTCCGTTCGCACCTTACTTTTTTCAGAATCTTACTTATCCTACCTTTTTTTATTTACATTAGGTCTAATTTATCCAAAGCCAAATTTAATTTCAAAACATTAACTCCTGGTTCACCAAATATTCCGATAAATCTGCCGTCAGTATTTTGATAAATCAACGGTTGAATTTTTTCTACAGCAATATTTCGCGTTTTTGCAACTCTTTCTAATTGTGCTTGAGCCGCTTCTGGGGTAATGTGAGGGTCAAGACTAGAACCAGAAGTATAAACCAAGTCGGCTGTAGGTTTAATTCCGGCTTGTTGCAATCTTTGAACTTCTTTTTGAATGCGAATAATTAATTCTGAATTACTAGGAGCCAGATTACTCGCACCAGATATTCCCGTAGGTGCAGCGTCTTTTCCTTCGCTGTAATTAGTAGTACTAGGACGACTCCAAAAATAACGGTCTGAATTGAAAATTTGTCCAATTAAAGCACTACCAATAACCTGTCCTTGGTTATTAGTTATTAAACTACCGTTGGCTTGATAAGGAAAAGCAACTTGCCCCAACAAGATAATTAAAAATGGGTAAATCAAAGCAGTTAAAAGCCAAAGTGAAAACGTATTCCGAACTGCAATCATAAATTCTCTAGCCATGATTTAAAAACGCTCCGGTTGTAAAATTACAGTAAATAAATAAATCCCAAGTCCGATAGTTACTAAACCTAAAATACCCAAAGCGTAAGCAGTAGTACGCTCAATATCTGGAGTAGCAGCATAAACAGTAGGAGCAAGGATTAAATTTAAACACAACCCCAAAAATATCCATAAAGGAAACTTTTGTCGTCGCCATTCCGACCAGATAAAACTGATAAAATCAACCTGGTTTGTAGTCACAAATACTTTTTGTTTTAAATTAATTAGTTTCATGAGAATTCTGAGTTTAGAATGGGAAGAATCTTTTTTTAACGCAAAGTGACGCAGAGGTAAGCGCGGAGGAACGCCGAGTTTTTGAGTTCAGATGTTGAGTAATTTACGCCAAACCTACAGCAGTAATCAAAACATCAATTATTTTCACCGCTACAAAAGGTGCAATTACACCACCCAAACCGTAAATAAAAATATTGCGACGCAAAAGTTGATTAGCACTCAATGGACGAAACTCTACACCTTTTAAAGCCAAAGGAATTAACGCCGGAATAATCAAAGCGTTGTAAATTAATGCCGATAAAACTGCTGATTGAGCGCTGGTTAAACCCATGATATTTAAAGCACCAATTCCCGCAGCCGCAAACATCGCGGGAATAATAGCAAAGTATTTGGCAATGTCATTGGCAATCGAAAAAGTTGTTAGAGCTCCCCGAGTAATTAATAATTGCTTACCAATAGTTACCAAGTCAATTAACTTTGTGGGGTCTGAATCTAGATCTACCATATTTGCTGCTTCTTTCGCCGCTTGTGTACCGGAATTCATCGCTACCCCGACGTTTGCTTGAGCTAAAGCTGGTGCATCGTTGGTACCGTCTCCCGTCATGGCGACTAATTTACCCTTGGCTTGTTCGGCTTGAATTACGGCAATTTTGTCTTCGGGTGTCGCTTCGGCAATAAAGTCATCTACCCCCGCTTCTTTGGCGATTACCGAAGCCGTAATCCGGTTGTCTCCCGTTAACATTACGGTACGTACCCCCATACGTCGTAACTGGTCGAAACGTTCGCGGATACCCGGTTTGACAATATCCTTAAGATAAATAACGCCATAGGTTTCGCTACCCCGACAGACAGCTAAAGGCGTACCTCCTAAATTAGATACTCTTTCATAAGCTGCATCCAAGTCAGCAGGAGGTTGTCCGTTACGGGAACGTACAAAGCCGCGAATTGCATCCACCGCACCTTTACGTATTTCTTCGCCGTTTGGTAAATTGGTACCGCTCATGCGGGTGCGTGCGGAAAATTCCACACCCTCTGCTTGTTTTCTGTCAAAATCAATATTTCCCCCTAACTTTTCCGCTAAACGTAAAATCGATTTACCTTCGGGTGTGGTATCAAATAAACTGGCGGCTAAAGCAATCGATGCTACTTCTTCAACCGAATGATTATTAACTGGGATAAATTCTTCCGCGAGACGGTTTCCTAATGTAATCGTTCCGGTTTTATCTAACACCAAAGTATTGATATCGCCGCAAGCTTCTACCGCCCTTCCGGAAGTAGCAACGACGTTAAATTGAGCTACCCGATCCATTCCGGCAATCCCGATCGCACTTAATAATCCCCCGATGGTGGTAGGTATCAAAGCAACTAACAGAGCAATTAAAATTGCAATACTTACAGGGCTTTCTACGTAAATTGCCGGAGTGGAAATTGTGGCGATTACAATTAAAAATACCAATGTTAACACTGCTAACAACACCGTCAAAGCGATTTCGTTGGGAGTCTTGGAACGTTCCGCACCTTCAACCAGCGAAATCATTCGATCAATAAAGCCTTTACCAGGGTCGGAGGTGACAGTAATAATTAATTCATCGGAAACTATAGTAGTACCGCCAGTTACCGAACTCGCAACATCAGAACCCGGTTCTTTTAATACAGGTGCAGACTCCCCAGTAATTGCCGACTCATCAACAGAAGCCACACCATCGATAACTTCTCCATCTGCCGGAATCACATCACCAGCGATGACTTTAATTCTGTCTCCTTTATGCAAATTGGTAGAGCTTACTTCTTCAATTCCACCATCGGGCAAGAGTTTGCGAGCAATGGTATCTCCTTTGGTGGAGCGCAATGCATCCGCTTGAGCTTTACCGCGTCCTTCTGCGACAGCTTCGGCGAAATTGGCAAAGACAACTGTTAAGAACAGAATAGCTGAAATCAAGCCGTTGAATAAGCGTTGTTCTCCGGCAACTGTACCAAATATATTGGGGTTGATAGTTAAGACTGTGGTGATGATTGTACCAATCCAAACTACAAACATTACCGGGTTTTTGATCGCATTGCGGGGATTGAGTTTAACAAAAGCTTGTTTGAAAGCGCGTTGGTAAATTTGAGATGTATTGGCTTTGGGTGTGTTTCGCTTTTGGGAAGCGTCAGATTTTGCTGGTGTTTGTTTGACTTTCATAAAAGTGAGGAGTGAGGAGTTATATATTTTGGAACGCAGAGGAGCGCAAGGTTAAGCGCAGAGGAGCGCAGAGTTTATCCCTAAGCTGCTCCCGCAGCAATTCTGGCAATCTGGAAAGCTTCGGCGATCGGTCCGAGGGCAAATACTGGTAAGAAGGTTAATGCGCCTAAAATTAGAATTACTCCTGCTGTGATTCCGGTAAACATTCCTGTATCGGTTCGTAAGGTTCCTGTGGTTTCGGGAACTGGCTGTTTGTGGGTCATACCTTCTGCTAGTAGCAATAGCGCAATCAGGGGTAGGTAACGTCCGGCGAGTAAAGCTACGCTGGTGCTTAAGTTCCACCATAGGGTTGCATCGCCTAAACCTTCAAAACCAGAACCGTTGTTGGCTGCGGCGGATGCGTATTCGTAAATTACTTGGGAATAACCGTGAAATCCCGGATTGCTGATTCCGGAAAGTGTATCCGGAAATGCCATGACAATGGCACCGGGAATTAAAATCATGATCGGGTGAACTAACAAAATCACGCTAGCTAAAACAATTTCGCGTTTTTCGATTTTGCGTCCTAAGAATTCCGGCGTTCTTCCTACCATTAACCCGGTAAGAAATACTGTCAAAATCAAGAAGATAAATAAGTAAGCGGTTCCGGTTCCTTGTCCACCCCAAACTATTTGTAAGAACATATTAAACATTGTCGCCATCCCACCGTTGGGCATCAGGGAATCATGCATTCCGTTGACTGCACCGCACATTGTCCCCGTTGTCGCTACCGCCCAAAGTGCAGTCAAAAATGCACCGAAACGAACTTCTTTTCCTTCTAAATTGGGTGCGTTTGTATCTAAAATTGAGTTAACTATCGGGTTTCCTTGATATTCGCCAATTGCAGCTACGCTAATTAATGCCGCGAAAATCACAAATACCATCCAAAATAACAACCAAGCTTGTTTGGTATTCCCGGCAATTACGCCGTAAGTGTAAATTAGTGAGGCGGGAATCGCCATCATAATTACCGTTTCTAACAAGTTGGTAAAATTATTGGGGTTTTCAAAAGGATGTGCGGAGTTAATTCCAAAAAATCCCCCGCCGTTTTCACCTAATTCTTTGATAATCTCAAAATGGGCAACTGGACCGATCGCAATATACTGGGTTGCACCTTCTAAAGTTGTGGCGGTGGCAGGTGCAGCTAAGGTTTCCGGTACACCAGCAGCTAAGAGAACTATAGCCCCAACTAAAGAAATCGGTAATAAAATTCGGGTAATCGATTGAGTTAAATCGACATAGAAATTACCCAAATCTCTACCAGTTAAGCCGCGAATAAAGGCGATCGCCACAGCAATTCCCGTTCCCGCAGAAGTAAACATCAAAAACCCTAGCGCTAGCATTTGACTAAAGTAGCTGTAGGTGGTTTCGCCAGAGTAATGCTGTTGATTGGTATTAGTTACAAAGGAAATTGTTGTATGTAAAGCCAAATCGCAACTTGGGGCATTTAAACCTGTAGGATTAAGCGGTAATATCCCTTGAAACATCAATACCAAAAATACGAATACACCCATAATTAAGTTGCTAAAAATAATAGCGCGGATGTATTGCCAAGCAGTCATCGAACTTTGATGACGCAATCCCGATAAAGCATAAATTAACCGTTCTAAGGGTTTCATTACCGGATCTAACAAAGTTCTTTGACCTAAAAATACTCGTGCCATATAACCGCCGAGCAGCGGAGTTATTGCCACTAAAAGTACTAAGACGATGGCGATTTGGATAAATCCTAATAACATAAATTTATTTTGATTATGAAACTATAAAAATGCAAACTTCATATATATAGCTGCTGCAATTAGTTGTACTGCCATTACAGGTAAACCATATTTGAGAAAGGTATGAAAGGACATTCTTTTACCATGCTGCTCAGCGATTCCAGCAGCGACAATATTTGATGAAGCCCCGATTAAAGTGCCATTTCCTCCTAATGTTGCCCCAAACATCATCGCGTAAAACAAAGGTAAAACCTCTGGCGGAAATTCTCCCGCAAAATTAACATTGATAACTTCTGAACTGACTAATCCCACATTAACTAAATACATTTTTAGTAACGGAATCATTGCCACTACTAAAGGGATATTAGGAATAATACTAGACAAAATACCGACTACAAAGACTAAAATAATTGCTCCTAAAGCAATATTTTTCTGTAAAACAATTGCTAGTAAACCTGATAAATTTGTAATAACTCCTGTTCGTTCTAAACCTCCGATTAATACGAAAATTGACATAAAAAATGTTAAAGTACTCCAGTCAACATCGCGAAGAATATTATTAACATCATCAATTTTACTTAAATGAGCAAGAGCTAAAGCTAATCCTGCTCCTAATAAAGCCACCGCAGCCGGAGAAACAGGAACGGGTAAAGATTCACCAATCACAAAAAATACTAATACGAAGGCAAAAATCATTCCTCCTAAAATTAAAACTCGAGGATGATTGATTTGTGGATGGGGTAACTGATCTAAATTTTCAAACTTTGTGTTCCATATTTTAGAAAACAAAAAAGGTAACAAAATTAAAATAGAGGCTATAGCAATTACACCTCCCCAACTCAAGCGCGAAAGATAGTCAATAAAGCTAATATTAATCGCATCACCCACAATAAAAGTCGCTGGATCTCCTACTAAAGTTAATAGTCCCGCACTGTTGGCAACAAATACCATCAGAATCAGTAGAGGGACAAAATCTACTCCTATTTCTTCAGCGATAGGCGGAATTAAAGGAGCAAGCAACATTACTGTCGTAGCATTAGGTAAAACAGCACAAACTGGAGTAGTAATAGCGACTATTCCTAATAGTAAAAGCTTGCCACTGCCTTTTGCCAAACGCACCATTTGAGTAGCTAGATATTCAAATATTTTAGTCGGTTCAAAGCTTCTTACCATAACCATGACTCCAAAAAACAGCGCTAAAGTAGCATAGCTATGGCTGATATAACCTACAGCTTCTTGTAGCGTCATGATATGAGTAAATACTAATATTAATGCTCCTAAAAAAGCAGTTACAGTTAGGTGTAGTTTTTCGGACATAATAATAACTATTACACCGATAAAAGTTGAAGCAGCAATGATGGCAGGAAAGTTTTCCATATAATTTAAGCCCAATTTTTATGTTGTGAACATTTTGATTGTCAGTGAATACTTTTAGTTGCTATCTAACAGTAAGTAACGGCTAAATCTCACACGCCTCACTCAAGCTAAAGTCATCTTACGCCAATTTTTTATACACCTTTATTCAAATCACGTTTTTATTATCTTGGCTTTTTTAAAGGATAACAATATACAACTTATATAGAATAAAGTTTATTTATTATCAAAATATTCAACCGTTTATAAACGTTTATACCAGTTATATATCAGCATATATATATCATTTATAAACTTAGCTTTATTTAAGGAAGTAGATTTATTAACTAATATATTTTTCTGTAAAAAAATAAAATCAATATCAAAAATACTTATACAAAAACAGAAACAATTTTAGATGTTTTGATTCAGATAATTACAATAAAACAATATACCAAAGATAGATTTTAGGACTAAGGCTGCGTGTCACAAAACTCGGATGGTGCGTGACGCTACAAACCTTATAGAACCGTTCAAATTTATTCTAAACTACACACCCTACAAGAAAATATGCCAGTTGCGTAAGTCCTAGATTTATAAAAAAAATAATTTAATCTAGAAGGATTATTAGTCCTATAAAATTAATTATTTTTGATAAACCCAATTAAAAAAATGCTAAATAAACTATTCAACCAACTTCAACCGTCGTCGATTCAGTCGTATTCATCCCGTCACTGGCTAATTGTTGCCATATTTATTTTGGTTTTGATTTTGGAATATTTCACACCACCTATTTATGTCTTTGGATATTTATATGTTGGCGCAATACTTTTAACAAACTCGCGTCTGAGCCAGAAAACTACTGTTTGGGTAACAACAGGTGCGATCGCCTTTACAATCTTTAATATGGTAATTCAGGGTATAGAAACCATTACTTTTGCAATTTTTGCCAACCGCTTGATTGTCATTACAGCATTGATTATCACCGGATGGTTGAGTAACCGCAATCGTAAATACGAAGAAGCGATAGCGCGTCAAAAAATGCAAATATTAGCGCAAGAGAAAACGGCTTCGCTAAGGGAAGACTTTGCTTCCACCCTTACCCATGACTTACGAACACCGCTTTTAGGAGCGCTTGAAACACTCAAAGCTTTTGAGTCAGAGAAATTTGGTGCGGTAACTTCCAATCAACATAAAGTTTTGCAAGTAATGAAGCGATCGCATCAAAATACTTTAGAGTTAGTGCAAACGTTACTCGATGTTTACCGTAATGATACGCAAGGTTTACAATTGCGTTGTTCATCAATCGATTTAGTCACAGTAGCAGAATCGGCAATTTCTACTCTTGTTGATTTAGCTTCATCTCGCCAAGTATACATTCATCTGGGTTTTGCTGATTCTGAGTTTCGTTCTTTAGCTATAGTGAATGGAGATGCTCTACAGCTACAGCGTGTTTTTGTCAACTTGATTGCTAATGGGGTTAATCATTCCCTACGAGGTGGTAAAGTAGAAGTTGTATTTATTCCCAATGGAATTAATCATACAGTCAAAATTATGGATCAAGGGCAGGGAATTACAGAGGAAGAATTACCCTTATTATTTGAAAGGTTTTATCAAGGACATACTCATCGTCAAGCCAAAGGTGCGGGTTTAGGACTTTATTTGAGTCGGCAAATCATTGAAGCGCATGGCGGTAAAATTTGGGCAGAAAAACGTAAAAGTGGTGGAGCTATCTTTGGGTTTAGTTTACCTGCTTTTGTTCACAATTAAAGTATGACACCAAAACCATTAAAAATTTTACTTATAGAAGATGACGAACTGTTTCGATTAGGGATTTCTACGCGATTGCATCAAGAAGCAGGTTTAGAAATTGTTGCCGAAGCTGAAGATGGAGAAACGGCGATTGAATTAGCTTCTCAACTACCACTAGATATAGTAATTTTAGATGTGGGATTACCCGGAATTGGTGGTGTAGAAGCTTGTCGTCAAATTAAACAACGTCGTCCGAGTTTACCAGTATTAGTTTTAACTTCCCATTCACAAAAAATTTTAATTACTCAATTAATTCAAGCTAAAGCTAATGGTTATTGTTTAAAAGGAATTGCAGCGGAAAACTTAATTTTAGCAATTCGCTCGGTAGCGTGTGGTGCTTCCTGGTGGGATAGTAATGCGACTGTAGAAATTCAAATGGCTTTTCAATCATCTCAATCAAATTTGAATAGTATATCAAATTCTACAATTACATCTTCATTTGACAATAATTCTCTGACTAAAAGGGAAAGAGAAATATTGACATTAGTAGTAGCAGGTAAATCAAATCAAGAAATAGGAGAAAATCTTTTTATTACTTCCGGTACAGTGCGGGTTCACATTCATGCAATCTTACAAAAATTAGAAGTTCGTGATAGAACTCAAGCTGCGATTATTGCAATTCAAAGAGGATTGATTGATTGTAAACAGATTGAAAATAATTGACATGCATATTACCTCTGCCTCTTGGGTAAAGTTAACACTTTAATATCAAGTCTAAATGATTAGTTCTTATTCCCACATCTGTACTAATCTCTCTTTTTTCACTGTTCCCTAATCCCTGCTCCCTTGATTACAAGTATTTAACAGAACATGATATTAATTTTTAATTATCATACCAAAGGTAAAAGAATCTCAAATTCAGTTCCTTTATCCAGTTGAGAATAAAAATTTAATTTACCACCATGTCTTGCGGTAATAATGCGATAGCTTACAGCTAAACTTGTTTCCTTATCAGCCCTTTTGTCTACAGAAAATGATTCTTTAATTTGCTGTTGAAACTCCAGGGACATTCCCGGACCATTATCTATAATACGAATTGATACCCAGCGAGAATCCGGTATCCCTGGGATGGTAGATTGTTGGGAAATAACTTGCGTCACTATTTCAATAGTGGGTTTTTGCAAAGCGTCACGAGATGATTCTATTTCAAATTGCTGTCGAACAGCTTCATCAAGTAAAATATCTACTGACCGACTTAATATGTTCATAAATACTTGATTTAACTGTCCTGCAAAGCAATAAACAGGAGGGAGATGACCAAAGTTTTTAATAATTTTAATTTCTTCTTTTAAGCGACTGCCAATTAACAATATAGTACTATCTAAATTAGCGTGTAAATCTACAGGTTTTGGATAAATGGTATCAATATGGCAGAAATTTTGTAATGCAATCACTAGTTTTTTCAATCTTTCTGCACCAGCCCGAATACTTGTAAGTGCTTGTGATAAATCAGATTCTAAAAAATCAAATTCAATATTTTGTTTCAAATACAATATATCTTCTGGAGTATCCGTTGTATTACTATCGTAAATTTTGATCAACTTCATTAAGTCTTTGCTGTAATTAGAAACGTGAGTTACATTACCCCAAATAAAATTTACGGGGTCTAAAATTTCATGAGCTACTCCATCAACTAAACGCCCCAGACTAGCCATTTTATCATTTTGAATAATTTGAGCTTGGCTGCGTTCGTATCTCACCTGAGTTTCGATACCGCGAATTTGCCAAGAAGCAATATTTAATTCCTGCATATCCAGTAACCTGTATTTACCAGATGTAGTTTTTACCACTATAGGTTCCGATAAAAATTCTGGCGATCGCCGTAATGTAAATTGCATTGCACACAAAATAGATGTATTATCGGTTAACTCTATAATCGGCGTGCGACCATAACTGTACAATATACTCAGCGGTTGATGGAAAAATAAATCCTGTCCGAAAGGACGAATTAAAAATTCTAGCAACTGTCTACGGGAAATCATCCCAACATAATTCCCTTTGTCTAATAAAATTGCTCCCGGTAACAAAGGATATTTTTCAAACACTTTAGCTACTTCTTTACCAGTAAAACTCATCTCCACTGAGAACTCGTAAAGCGGTAACTCCATAAGCTTCGACTCTAAGCCGAGGTCGTCATTGCTACCTTCAATTAATAATGGGGGTGAAATTTGCGAACTAAATTCCTGCTGCACTGCAAACCCTGTTCCTAAAATATAGATAATAAACAAACATCAAAGCTAATTAATTAGCATTCTCATCCGTTTTAACATCTTCATCCCCTATCAGTCTCTGATCAATAAATAATCATCTACTACTCTGAGATATGATAATTAATCAGGACTTACCTTCGCTCCGCGTGACGCAGTAGCGTCATTATTGTCACAAATGGTTGATGGTGCGTGACACTACAAACTTTATAGAACCGTTCAAATTTATTCATAGCGTCACACAACGGCAATAATGCGGGAGGAACATCCACACCGCATTTTGCCTCCCCTACAATAAAAATGTGCCAGTTGCGTAAGTCCTGTTAATAATTAATAATTGATAGTTGGTAATTGATAACTGATTATGCTATCTAGTCCTCAGTCTTTAAATAACCATATATCTCCAGGAAGTCTGCGTCGAGTGCATCATATTGCTTTGAACGTCCAGGATATGCAAGCTTCTCGACATTTTTATGGAAATATATTAGGTTTACACGAACTTACGGGTGATGATGTACCCGCTACTTTGGTTAGCTTAGTAGAAGCGGGAAAAGTCGCGAATTTTATGACTCCTGACGGTACCATATTAGATTTATTTTGGCAACCAGATTTATCACCTCCAGATCCAAATCCCGAACGTGGATTTACTCGTGCAAATCATCTAGCATTTGATATTGCTCCCGAATTATTTGACAATGCAGTTGAAGTACTCAGACAGCATCAAATCACAATCGCTCAAGAACCCGTTACCCGTCCCACCGGAAGAGGAGTTTACTTTTACGATCCAGACGGTTTTATGGTTGAGATTCGCTGTAATCCTGAATAAATAAGAGTTGACAGTTGACAGTTGACAGTTACCCATTACCTATTACCCATTACCTATTCCCAATAATATGACACAAATATATCAAGTTATTGAAGAAGCATTCAAAAGACCGATGGTTTCTTATGATCCAGCTAGACAATCACTTAAAGCTTGGGTAATGTTTTGTTTGCGAGATAAAGGTTTTAAGGTAGTTTACGCACAAAATGCAGACTTTGCAATTGAAAGAAAAGGTGAAAAGTTGTACTTTAAAGTTGCCCAGACTGCCGAAAATTTAGATAGACAATTCAATTGGGTAGTCTGGGATAGTAACGCTAAAACTGCGATCGCGATTCCCGCTGAGTGAGCAACAATTAACTTTTTTAATTCAAAATCCGTCTTGAAAAGTTTGCTGTAATGGAAACCCACCTCCGTTCACCGTCAACTCTCCCAAACTTATCTCCAGCAACTTTTGTTTTCGACACCCTACGTGAACTCTTGGTAAGAGTATTACCAAAACCAAAGTAGTCAAAAAGTGACTCTTGAAAAAGGGCTGTATATGCTGCAATTGGATTTGCACCTGCGATGGAAATCAGAATTGCACCTACAAATAAAGCCGATGTTATGGCAATGGTGGGTGAAATAATTGGTAGTAGGGATTTTATACGGTTAGTTGTTGTCATTGCGTCTTAGATTTGCTCAACAACCTCTAAGATAATGAATTTTCAGCTTCTACTAGAAGTTTAATTGTACTCGCAGTCATGTTAAGTTGATAAGATGCAAAATATCGTGGTATTACGATTTGCTGAGAACCTTGGCCATGCCCTCCACATTTATTTCTTACAGTAGGGATACCACTTTCAAGATTTTGTCTTAGTGATGATAATTGAGTTTCTAAGAAAGAAGGTATAAGATTATTTTGGAAGCAAATACCAATCAATTTTTTAGCAGTATCTCTAGATTCGTCGTATTCCCAACCTTGATTATTGCAAATAGTTTTTATTGTACTTTCTAAAGCCTTAAGACAGTCGTTGAGACATTCTTTATAACGCTTATGTCTGTAGTGTTCGTGTGCTTGTAAAAATTCCTCATTTGCACCTTGAAATCTTGCATCACTGAGTAAATATAAAGCTGGTTTAACTGCATTGTTGTGAATAAGTTGGGAATCTACTCTTATAATTTTTCCAGATTCATAATGATAACCTACCCCGTGTTCTTTAAACCTCGCGTTCAATTCTTCTATAGCTTGGTCGGAGGTAATTACCGATCCAGTATCATATACTATTTTTTCGTTTCTATAAACTGTATCAATTAGGTGAAAACTTACTTCTACGACATCAAGAACTTGTTCTATGTTGCTGGTGAATAGCAGAAATTCTTTTAAATCCTTAATAACATCTGGGAAAATTAAATGCCCTTGATTTACAAGGTAAAATATGCCATATTCACGACATAAGGTTTTATGAATAAACTCGTAAGCTTTTTGAGTTTCCGAATTTCTACAATCTCCCAATGCATCATTCAGAATATAAACAATCTGCGTTCTCAGCGGATTAGGTATACTGTCATATTGATAAATGTCAGGTACTTCGCCTCGAAGCATTTTTTGACGTTTTGAAAAAATTTCATTGGACATACATAATTAACAGTATTTTTTTATACTATATTTTTATAGTATATCAATATAAAAAATCATAAAAGTTGTTTTTATTACATCCATCTCTTCCTGTATTAACAAAACAATTTATGTTACTTTAACTACCTCTGAAGCTTCAAATTCATTGGGTAATATTTTTATCGTTTACATTTGAATTATTTAATAAGTAAGCTGGCACAAAAAAGTAAGGCTATATAAAGAAATGTAAATATTTGGCTTATTTCTCAAATATCATCAAATGCTGCTGAGGAAGCAATTCTTTAGTTTCGATCCAAGTTAATCCTACGGCTTTCATTTCTTTTTTGACTTGCTTTTGAGTCATTTTATGTAAGCGTTTGATGGCAAGAAAAGGATTTTCACCGCGATATTCTACCAGTACTACTTTACCTTTGGGTTTAAGCGATTTTACAACTCCTTGCATAACTTCTTTAGGGTATTCAAACTCATGATAAGCGTCTACCATTAATGCTAAATCCACGCTTTTAGATGGTAAATTAGGATTAGTAGGTGTCGCTAAAATCGGCTCAACATTAGTAATATTTGTTTCTTTTTTATAAAAGTTGATCACATCCAACATTTCCGGCTGAATATCTACTGCAAATACTTTTCCATCCAAGACTCTAGAAGCCATACGAAAACTCATATAGCCAGTACCAGCACCGATATCCGCCACGACATCGGTATCTTTTAAATTAAGAGCGCTGACTATTTTGCTTGGTTGTTCTTGAGCTTCACGGGTAGGTCTTTCTAACCACATTGCACCTTGATGTCCCATCACCTGAGAAATTTCTCTACCCATGTAAACTTTACCAATCCCATCAGAACTTGCAATGGATTTATATTGATAAATATTATTAGATGTATCATTAGATGTATTCGCAAATGCTGGATTAATCGGATAAAAAAATAACCCGAACAGCATCATAAAAAAAATTGCAACAAAGCGGAAATAATTTAAAAAATCTAATCTGTGATTGCGATTCATGTTATTTTAAATGGGAATTGAGAATTGGGAATTGGGAATTTGTTAACTCCTAACCTTTAACCTTTAACCTTTAACCTTTAACCTTTAACCTTTAACCTTTACCCTTTAACCTTTAACCTTTTTTAACCTATTACAAACGGTTCAATATCAGGATAATTCCATTGGTGTCCAAAACGTTCGGCGACAAATGGTTTAACTACAAACTTTACAGGATTACCTGCTTTAACGTCAATTCTGATTCCGGAATAAGCATAGCGTTCTAATGATTCGTAACCTTTATGACCGATAAACAATAAAGAATCAGCAACTTTACGGATAGGACTACCGGGGATATAGTCAAAAGTTTCCATTAATTCCGGTCCTGTATCTCGCTGACGACGGGGATAATGACCGCTACCACCGCTGATGATACAATTGATGTGAGAATCTGCTTGTCCCGTATTTGTGGTGTAAAGATGCTCTAAACAGTGGGCGTGTCCATTTAAAATTAAATCAACAATAGGGCGATAGGCTCCGCCTGATGCCTTGGGCATATCGCCATTCAACTTACCGATGCTATGAGCAACTTGATCAAAAACCCACCGCAGACGACGACGAACAGCGAGAGTTTGTGCTTGATACCACTTGCTTGCTTCGGTAACGTAGGGTGGATGGTGAAAATAAACGATACGAGCGCGAACTTCAGAACTGTTCCAGGATTCAATTAACCTTTGTTTAAACCATTCAAGTTGTTCAAAATCAACGTTGGGATCATGAGATGCGAGTTGTTTTTCAATATCAAGTTTGACTTCGTTGATTTGACTTAAAACTGCTTCGAGTGCATCGCTTTTTTGAGCATCTTCGGGATTATCCAAGTTCAGTTGCTCGTATTCTTCTAAAATCTGCTGTTCTTCAACATCTATCTCATCGCGACGCTGAATTAAAGCTTTTCTGCGAATATCTCCTTGTGGCGTTTCTGGTATCGGAGAAGGTTCATTAATAGTATTTGAGTCAAGAGCAAAAAAGTCAATACCGCCGTAACGAAACGTATAATAACGATTTGGTAAACGGGTGAAATGTCCGGGTTGATAGCGCAAACAGCGTCCGTTGTTGGTTTTAGCGGTATAATGTTTGTCTAAGTGAAGCTCTAATTGTTGCTGTTGATTGAACCGGGCTAAATAATCAAGAAATGCCTTTGCATAAGCATCTCCTTGTTCAGAACCATGCCAGCCAATTTCAATATCTTTATAGCGTAATAAACGACGTAATTGGAGTGTTGGACCCGTAATTACCCGATACATCAAGGGTACATCATAATAATCATGATTTCCCAAAGTTGTGAGAATCGGAGTATCGAATACCATATTGTCATAAGTAATATTTTGGGGATTTTCACCACCCCGCAAAAACTCGCGATAAGGTTCGATGAAATTTGATGGGTAATACTCGCGGGAACCTACAGTATAAATTACATCACCAGTGTGCAAAACAAACCGACATTCATCGCGGTGCTGAAGCATCAATTTGGCAATTTCTCGCTGGGGATGATGTCCATCTTGACAAGTTGTACCACTGTCACCGATAACCATAAAAGAGAATTCCAAACTATCCTCCTTACCGTCATCGATCACCATACTCGTTTGATCGATTCCTCGTTGCACAATAGTTTTGTGCTGCCATTGTACCCGTTGCTTCATTTTTTCGATTTTCACGGGAATCGTCGGTTCCAATATCAAATCCATCGCTTATTACTCCGGGTAAAGCACGCAAAAGTATTGTAACCAATTGTTACGTTGTAGGGAAGACTAATCAATTTTGGATTTTGGATTTTGGATTTTGGATTACTCCCTTCCCGGCAGAAGATTACCGATAAAAAAAATCGCAGAGACGCAGAGTACGCAGAGGAAAGAGGTAAAGAGAAATAGGTAATTTTCCAGCGGGATAGGAGTAGGAGTTAGTACCACCGGAGTGAAGAGTTAATAATTAGTAATGTTCTTTGGTTCCTAAATCCCATCGTTACCTATACCCCTGAGCTTGCAAGGAAAACAATGTCGCATACCTGCCCTTTGCTTGCAATAATTCTTCGTGGGTTCCAGTTTCCAAAATTTCACCTTGTTCAATGACGACGATTTTGTCAGCCATTCTGACTGTAGAAAAACGGTGAGATATTAAGAATACCATTTTATCTTTAGTTAAGCTGCGAAAACGCTCAAAAATTTCATATTCTGCTTGAGAATCAATTGCTGAAGTCGGCTCATCTAAAACGAGTATATCGGCGCTATTTCGCATAAAAGCGCGAGAAAGAGCGATTTTCTGCCATTGTCCGCCGGAAAGCTCTTGTCCTGACTTGAACCATCGTCCTAATTGAGTTGTAAAATTATTGGGTAATCGTTCGATGAAAGGTAGTGCCATGCCTTTATTGGCAGCAATTTCCCATGCTGTTTCATCTGATAATTTTTCCACGTCACCGACACCAATATTTTCACCGACGGTAAATTGATAGCGAACAAAATTCTGAAAAATTACTCCTATTCTCCGTCGCAATACATCCAAATCCCACTCTTCTAAATTCAATCCATCTAATAAAATCCTTCCCGATTCTGGAGTGTAAAGCCGAGTCAGTAATTTAATTAAAGTAGTCTTTCCCGAACCATTTTCACCAACAATTGCTAATTTTTCACCAGGTTGCAAATGCAGGGAAATATTTGTTAAAGCTGGTTTTATACTTCCGGGATAGGTAAAAGAAACGTTTTCAAACCGAATTCCATCTTGGGGATTTGTACCTTTAATTGCTCTACCGTAACTTGTCGTGACTTCTTCTTCTAAAAATTCGTAAAGATTGGAAAGATACAAGTTATCTTCATACATTCCACCAATAGAAGTTAAAGCACCCGAAAAGGTAATTTGTCCCTGACGAAATACGGTAAGATACATCGTCATATCTCCTAGAGAAATCCTACCCGCAATCGTTTCTAATACAATCCATCCATAAGCAACGTAGAAAGTCGTAGTACTTAATAAACCTAACAAGTAACTCCAAAATCCCCGCTTAATTGTTAAATCGCGGTCTTCTCCGTATAATTGATGAAATAAACTACGGTAACGACTCAACAACATATCACCAAGTTGATAAAGTTTCACCTCTTTGGCAAAATCTTCTCTCGCAGCCAACGTCTCTAAATAGTGCTGTTGACGGGTTTCTGGCGCTCTCCAGCGAAATAAACGAAAAGCTTCTCCAGCAAAGCGAGTTTCCGCAATAAACGCAGGTATAGCAGCTAAAATTAATACAAGTACAGCCCATAAAGAAAAACTGAAGAGCAAAGCACCGTAAGTAAACAGCGATAAAGCACTTTGCACTAAACCAAAAGTGCGGTTAACTAAAGAAAGCGGACGACTAGAAGCTTCGCGTCGTGCATTGGTCATTTTGTCGTAAAATTCTGAATCCTCAAACTGTGGTAGTTCTAAACTGAGTGCTTTTTCCAGAATCAGTTCGTTGACTCTTTGCCCTAGTAATACCCGTAACAGCGACTGAGTAATACTGAGTCCACGCTGACTAAAAGCAAGTATTGCTACAGCAACAGCTTCCAATCCCACGTACATTAAAGCAAGAGAATAACTTGGATTATTTTGTAGAGAAGATAAATTCCGGGTTTGAACAACAGCATCGACAATTAATTTACCAATATAGGCAACAGCGGCTGGTAAAAGCCCTGCAACTACAGTTAAAATTGCCAGAATAATTGTCAGAGTGTGGTTAGTCGTCCAAACTAAGTTTACAGCTCGTCCGCTGTAGCGAAATACAGCGAAAGATTGGCGAAGGGTTTTAGGTATTTTGCGAATCCTCATTAGTTTGAATATAGCGCAAATTTGACGATTTAAGATGAATTAACGCAGAGTGACGCTGAGTATATCGCAAAGGGAGGTAAGAGAGTGTTTATTTTCTCGATTGTGGTTGAGGAGGGTTTCTAATTGGTGAAGTGGAATTTCTACGTACTAAAATTAAGGGAATACTTAATAGACCTAGTAGCATTAAAACACTACTTAGAAACCATATTAACAAACGATTTGGTTGGTAATTTGCTTCCTCAATTTCTCTAAATACTCGATTGTAGTGCAAAGTTGCTAAAGCGAGAATTAAAACACCAACAATTATCAAAGTTAATCCTAAATTTTGGTAGCTAAAAAAAGTAGGATTTTCTACTATTTGTTGAGTAGTTGGAGTTTGTAATTGGCGTAAAAATAAACCAAATCTAGCTATTGCTAAACCAAATCCGATTAAAGAAATTGATGTCCGCAACCAGGCTAGAAAAGTGCGTTCGTTTGCTAGATGTTCTCGGAGGCGGCTCTCTCTATTTTGGTTTGCCATTATTAAGTATAAATTATTTGCTTTTATTATTTATCAAGGAATATGAATAAAATTCGCTTCAGTTAAATTATTCTCTGATCTAAAATTATAATATTATTATATTTGATATACTTGAAAAATAACAGTTTTAACTATGACTGATAAACTTCGTATCAAAGTACCTCACGGTAAAAGAATTTTTGAAGTACTCGAAGAACACGGGAAGTATCAGCAACCTCAGCTTAGTCAAGAAGAAAAAGCGAAACTTAACGCTGAGAAAGAAGCATTTACTCAGCGCTGTAGAGACATATTTGAGCGAGTTAGTCCGGATTTGATTAAAAATCATTACAACTGGGCTATTATGATTGAACCAGAAAGCGGAGATTATGCTATAGACCCCGATGCTGAAACTGCTTTTCAAAAAATTCGCCAAAAGCATCCTAATGCCAGAATTATGGAAAAACGTCTCAATGAAACTGGATGTGTTGGCAGAATATGATTCAAGGTAGTTTTGGTAGTAAAGGTGAATTATATTTTGAGATTGGTTTGATAGGTGGTGATACTTCAATGATTGTAGTAAATGCTTTGTTAGATACTGGTTTTACTGACTATTTAGCAATGAATGTCCAAGACGTAGAAAGCTTGGAATGGTCATTTATTCGAGAAGAAGATATGCGAACAGCCAGAGGTGAAACTAGATTTTTTCTTTATCAAGGTACTGTAATATTTGACAATCAAGAATTTATTATTCCAGCATTAGGTGGTGAAGAAATTAACGAAATATTAATCGGTTTATCTTGGTTAGAAACCCGACGTTTAGTAATAGATAGAAAAGCAAATTTATTAACAATAAATAATGAAAAATTCTGATTTATTATGTATAATCGTAAAACTCTATCTTTACCCGATATTCAACTTGTTTACTTAGAGTGGAACCAAGGAAAAGAACCTCTATTATTACTCCACGGTTTAGCTGATAATGCCTTAGTTTGGTCTGGTTTAGCTGATTATTTAGCGGCAGATTATCATATAGTTGCTCCAGATATGCGTGGTCATGGTAATAGTAGTAAACCGGAAAATGACTATACTTTTGATAGTGTGATTGCTGATTTAGAAGCTTTAATGGATAATATGGGATGGGTAAATGCTCATGTTGTAGCGCACTCCTGGAGCGGTAAATTAGCTTGTATTTGGGCAACTAAAAGTCCGCAGCGTTTGAAAAGTATGGTACTAGTAGACCCGATTTTCATCTGGAAAATGCCCGATTTTTTCAAGCTAACTTTTCCAATTTTATACCGTGTTTTACCTTTTCTGAAAGGAATGGGACCTTTTGATAGTTATGAAGCAGCGGAAAAACAAGCACGTCAGTTAAATCAATATCAAGATTGGACAACTTTACAAAAACAAGTTTTTCAAGCCAGCATTGAACAAAAGGCTGATAATACTTGGGGAAGTAAATTCACTATAGCTGCACGAGATAATATATTTGATCAAGTTATGCGGGTACCCGGATTAACGGAACCAGTGAATATTCCAACTCTATTTGTACAACCACAAAAAGGAGTAAATCGTCAAAATTGGCAATTAAAGCCTTACAAAACTTATTTAAAAAATTTGCAAATATCTCAATTACCCGGAAATCATTGGTGTTTTATGACTCAACCGGAATCTTTTAATCAGACGATAGAAAGTTTTATCAGGTTAAAGGTTAAAGGTTAAAGGTTAAAGGTTAAAGGTTAAAGGTTAAAGGTTAAAGGTTAAAGGTTAAAGGTTAAAGGTTAAAGGTTAAAGGTTAAAGGTTAAAGGTTAAAGGATATAACTCCGGTAATTTCTCCCCATCCCCCCATCCCCCCATCCCCTTGTCCCCTTGTCTCCCCTCACGCTCCCATTCCGGAATACTTTTTCAATCCTTGTCTCCACATAATTCTATTGATTCCCAAAAATAGTAAAAACCAGCCTACTGTTGCTAAAAATCCTCTAGGAAAATCGGTTGGTAAACCTACTAAAATATTCACGGGGAAGTCAATTAAGTAAGGAAATGGTGTTAGTAATACTATCTGTCTGACTTGTTCGGGAAATACTTCTAAGGGTGCTATAGTTCCGGATAAAAATAGGTAGAATAAAAACCAAAAATCATGTAAAGCATATGCTCTTTCTGTCCAAAATGCGAACATGGCAAAAGTGTATTGAATCACGAAATGCAGTGCAAAAGCCATTGCTGAAGACAGAATAAATAATACTAATTGTTTGAAACTTGGTATCCAAAAAGCTTGGGGATAAAGTGCAAAAAATAATAATATTAAAAATATTGCAAAGGGTATCCGAGCAACTCTTTCCCCAAGATGAGATGTTACATGATGCCATACTGGATCTAAAGGTTGTAATAAACGCGGTGAAAGTTTACCTTCTACAACTTCTTTTTCAAATTCCCAAATTACCCAAACAACTGTTAATTGTCTAACTAAAAATACCGTGAGAAAATAACGGGCAAATTCTGCTGGAGATAAACCAAATTGTCCTTCTTGGGCAGCTTCTGTCCAAACTCCCATCATGATTATAGGCAACGAACCTGTCAAAACCCATAAAATTAGTTCGGCGCGGTACTCTACCATGTAGGCATAGTATACCGTAAGTAGGGTGACAGCTTTTCTGATAATCTGTTTCATGATGATGCTATTTATTTTTGTAACCTATCTATAGGAATACTTGTTTAACCTGGGTTCGATTAGAAGTCGGGTTTTTATAAACATTCTCTGTTTCTACAGACATTTATCCTAAAAACCCGACTTCTGTAATATTCGTGGAATTCACGTTTGTTTAGCAAGGGAACTCTTAACAGAAAAGAAGGGAGTTATAAGTCAATCTTTAACAAACTTGTTGCGCGATCGCTGAGTTGAATGCAATATTTGCTCTAAACTTACCCAATCTTCTCGTTCAATCAAATTAACTAATTCATCTAGATTCGAGCGATACTTTTGCAGCGACATTAGTAATGCTTCTCGATTGTATTTTGCCATCATTACGCCCAATTCCGGATTCCCTCCACCCACACGAGATGTATCCTTAAAACCAGAACTGGCAAACTTTTGAGCTAGCTGATGGACTTGAGAATCGGGTTCTTTTTCGCAAGCTGCAATTAAGGAAGTACTCACCATTACTGGTAAATGAGAAATCAAGCTAACTGCTTTATCATGTTCTTCTGGGGAACAGTAATAAATTTTAACACCAAGTTGACTAATCAAATCTTCAATAATTGCGATCGCTTTGGTTGGAGTTGTATTTATAGGTGTAAGTACGTAAGGTTTATCGGTAAATAATTTTGGACGTGCAGCTTCTATGCCTGAATCAATACTACCCGCCATTGGATGTCCGCCGATAAAATTTTCCCATATAGGTGAAATCGCTTTTACAATAGGGGTTTTCACCGAACCAACATCAGTTATCACACAAGAACTTGGCAAATAAGCAATCAATTGCTCCAGTGTGGGAATAATAAGTCCTAGAGGTGTACAAATAAATACGACTTCTGCTTCTGATAGCAAGTTCATATTGACTGACGCTTGGGAAACAGCACCAAGAGAAATTGCTCTTTGAGTAGTTGACTCACGGCGACTAACTCCTAAAACGTGATGTCCTTGCTTTTTTAAGTCTAAACCTAAAGAACCACCGATTAATCCAAGACCAATAATACCGATTATCATACTTAATTTTTAGGAGAAGGGTTATTTTATTTTAGATTTTAAATTTTGGATTTTGGATTAAAGGAGTTAGGAGTTAGAAATTGTAGAGACGTAGCAATGCTACGTCTGTACGGGAGTGAGGAGTTAGGAGTTTAATTACCAATTCACCATTACCAATTCCCCATTCCCAATTATCCATTACCAATTACCAATTATTAAATAAAATCAGAGGTAGCATCGATGACTGTAGATGAATTATTGGAAAAATACCATTCGGGATGGACGGATTTTAGAAATATTCAACTTCCCGAAGCGAATTTATGTGGGGTAAAACTCAGTGGTGTTGATTTTAGCCATAGTAATTTAAGTGTTGTCAATTTTAGCGGAGCTAATCTGACTAAGGCTAATTTTAGTTATGCTCAACTGAATGTAGCAAGACTTAGTGGCGCTCATCTTGAAGGAGCTAATCTCACAGAAGCGAGTTTGAATGTGGCTAATTTAATTCGAGCTAATTTGAGTCATGCTCAATTAGTGAGAGCTTCTTTGATCCAAAGTGAATTAATTCGCGCTGATTTCACTCGTGCTAATTTACTAGAAGCAAATTTAAGCAATGCCGATTTACGAGAAGCTACACTCCGTCACGCTGTTTTACGCAATGCTAATTTGAATCAAGCTTGTTTGAAAGGTGCGTCTTTAGTTGCAGCGAATCTGGAACGAGCTACTTTAAATAATACCGATTTAGTTCGTGCTGATTTAAGCGGTGCTAATTTACGAGAAGCCGAACTTCGTCAGGTGAATATGTTTCGTGCTAACCTATTTGGTGCTAATCTTAGCGATGCAAATCTTCGCTGGGCTGATTTAAGAGGTGCAAATCTTTCTTGGACTGATTTAAGCGGTGCAAAATTAAGCGGTGCGAATTTGGCTGGAGCCGATTTAAGCAATGCGAATTTGACTAATACCAGTTTGGTACACGCTGATTTAACTGAAGCAAAATTAATTCAAGCTGAATGGGTGGGCGCAGATTTAACTGGAGCAACTTTAACCGGAGCAAAACTTTATGCTACTTCTCGGTTTGGTTTGAAAACGGATATGTTGATTTGTGAATGGGTGGATTTGAGTCAAAAAGGCGATCGCTCTATTATCCATTATTTAACTGCGGAAGATTCGGGAGAATTTTTCAACGAAACTCCACCAACTATTCGTATTATTGTAGATAGACCTTTAGATCCAGAGGCAAATTTCGCTTTAGCCGGTGCTTATTTTCAAATAACTCAAAAATATCAAGGATTACATCAACCTCCTAGCATGGAAATTGGTCGTCGTCGTACTGTTTTTACTTTCCGTGCTGACAGCGACGAAAGTTTATTTCCTATTGCTTATATGGCTATTCTTCCTTTTAGAGATGCTGCTGCAACTCACAAAAATATATATCTAGCTATCGAAATGGTTGCTAATCAAGAACAATATGAACAGTTAATTACTATTCAACGAATGCAGCAATTAATTACTCGATTGGATACAGCAAGTAAAAATGCCAATTATATCAAAAGTGTGACAAAAATTTTAGGGATTGCAGCACAATTAAACTTTTTTCAAGCTCCTACGCAAACAATTTTAACAAATTCTAGCGCCAAAAATTTAACTGTTTATGATAGTCCCCATTTTGGGAAAAGATTAATTGACCATCCTCAAATTACTGATTTAGATGAAGATGAATTGAGTGAACTTTCTAAATCTAGACAACCATCAATTAACGCGATCGCAGATTTTTTTAAAGGTTTTCACTATCTTGCTTGATTATTGAATGGAGCGTTAGACTCAAACATATCCACCTAAAGATATAGATATCCAAGATGTTCAAAATATCGAAGTTAATTTTTTTATCGATTATACTGATGATTTAATGATGATTTATTTTTCGATCATCACTTCAGTTGTAATGGAGAACACTTATAATATTATCAAATTCTTTTTAACATTTAATTAATGCATTATTATCAATAACCTAATTTTTTGATCAGTTAAATATTTACAAGTGTAGAATTTTTTTAATAAATATAAAATTAATATAAAATAAATATAAAATAAAGATTAAAAAAGCAATCCCCTTCGGTCTTTGGGTCTAAAAAATACATATTGCCCGATGCTAAGTCCAAACCATAATATGATTCATTCAAAGCAACCAGAAATTAAGGAGGAAAAAGTATGTTTAATAGGATGATGGGTCGTACCAGATATGTAGTTTGTCGGATTATGCTACATCTAAGTGGTGCAGAAGTTGCACCTATTTTAGGAGTATTGAATCGTAGTGCTAGAGAAGCAATTGATGCTGAAGGTGATATGGAGGTTTTGGGTGAACAATTAGTTACAATCTGCGAAAGCTTATTACAATACGATGAATACTGGATGTCCAGTGCTAATGAAGGTGATGTATTTTGGGAAGAAGGTGAGGCAGGAGACTATTTTCAAGAATTATTTACTGATTCGGCACAACGTTATATGAGTGAACCACCGTCCAATTATTCTGATGTCGATGAATCTTTTACCGTTCCCGTAACTCGTAATGTAGTGGTGATGATTACGGTGGCTTATGAAGGAGAAGTACCGGAATTAGAAGATGATTTATCAAACATTGCCGATCTTCAAGAAGGCTTAAAAGCTTTGATTAATTTACATTACAAACATAAATTACGAGCAATTCAAATACATTTTTCACCAGCACAGTTGGGTGATGAACTGACTAACGACCAATTATTACAGCATTATCACGAATTAATCCCTTTATAAAAAGACGGTTCTCCGTACCTCTCAAGCCAATAAAGAAGTTGTTAAGCTCAAAGATAGAATAAAAGTATATGGATATGAAAATTTTGCGTAAGTTTACAGCTGTTTTTTTAGCATTCAGTTTGTGCTTTACAACAGTTGCTTGTGGTGGGACTAACCAAAGTGACCAAAATATACCACAAGCCAGAAATGTAACTCAAACCCCGACTAACAATAAAATTAATGATGGTGAATATCCCGTACAGCAAGCTAGTTACAACGATGCTGATGGAGAGTATACATTATTTTTGTTAAATAGTCCTAAGCCCACTTTTAAAACTGATAAATTGCAAATGGCTCGTCTAACTGACGAACAAATCAAAGAAGGTAAAGCTAGCTACTTAAAAGTAGAAAACGGAGAGCCTGCACTTTATTTAACACCAGATTTTAAAATTGAATACATTCAAAATGTTACTGAAACAAGAACCGATCCCCAAACTGGACGACAAGAAACTGTTGTAGTTCAACGGAATAATGGTTTTTGGGCTCCATTTGCTGGTGCGATCGCCGGTCAAGCAATTGGTAATCTATTATTCAGACCCCAGTATTATGTACCACCTGCGTATCAACCAGGAAGGTCTGTATATACTGGCTTTGGTGGATATGGTAATAGTTATGATGTGGCAGTTGATAGATATCGTCAACGTTACAACGAACCACCAGCAGCAGTCCGAAACCGTACCACTTTCCGCACCACAGGGAATGTCAGGAGAACAAGCCCTGGTTCAACTGTTAGACGCACGACTCCCAGTACAAACACTGGTAACAGCCGTGCCACTGGTTCCGGTTTTGGCAGCAGTACACTGAAACAATCCGGAAAATCCGGCTCTGTAAGAAAGAATCCGTCCAACAGTAGTTTTGGTAGCGGAACTCGTTCTCGTTCCTCTGGAACTCGCAGCCGCAGCAGTTTCCGTAGTGGAGGTAGAAGACGGTAAATAAAAGTGAGGAGTTAGGAGTGAGGAGTGAGGAATTAGTTGACAGCTGACAGTTGACAGTTATTATTTATTCTCCCCATCTCCCCATCTCCCCATCCCCTTGTCCCCCCCCCGAACCCCATCTCCCTCACGCGATCGCAACAGCTTGTTCCCAACGTCCGACAGCTTTACCAATTACTGCTAATTCTTGCATCAAACGGTCGAAACGTTCTGGTGTCAGGGATTGAGGTCCATCAGATAAAGCTTTCGCGGGGTTGGGATGAACTTCTATCATTAAAGAATCGCATCCTGCTGCGATCGCAGCCATGGACATGGAAGGAACAAATTCGGATAATCCAGTGCCGTGTGAAGGATCGATCATAATTGGTAAATGAGTTAGCTGTCGCAACACGGGTATTACTGATAAATCTAAGGTATTACGAGTATACTGACGGTCGAAGGAACGAATACCACGTTCGCATAAAATGACGTTAGAATTCCCCGAAGCAAGTACATATTCAGCAGCCATTAACCATTCTTCAATGGTCGCAGAAATTCCCCGCTTGAGTAAAACGGGTTTGGGTTGCGCTCCGACTTTTTTTAACAATGAGAAATTCTGCATATTTCTCGCACCCACTTGCACAATATCCGCAACTTCGGCAATTTTATCCAAATCAGCAGCATCCATGACTTCGGTAATAATTCCTAATCCGCTGACTTCTCTGGCTTTCGCTAACAATTCTAAAGCACTTTCACCATGTCCTTGGAAAGCATAAGGTGAAGTCCGGGGTTTGTAAGCACCACCACGCAGAAATTTGGCTCCAGCAGCTTTAACACGCTGTGCGGTTTCTACAATCATTTCCTCATTTTCTACCGAACAAGGACCCGCGATTACTACTAAAGGATAATTTTCACCAAATGTAACTTCACCATCGGGAGTATTAACTATAATCCCTGAAGCTTCACCGTGTCGAAACTGACGACTAGCACGTTTGTAA
This sequence comes from Nostocales cyanobacterium 94392, assembly GCA_035285725.1. GTDB lineage: Bacteria > Cyanobacteriota > Cyanobacteriia > Cyanobacteriales > Nostocaceae > Rivularia. Next base: position 52,870 of record JAYKJL010000109.1, read on the forward strand.
GGCTTTTCTACCCGCAATACTTGTTCAATCCAAGGACTTACTTCTTGAATTTGCAATGGATCTAAACTTGCTGTTTCTCCAACTAAACCGATTACTACCTTATGTTGACCAATTATTTTCTCTGGAGTCAGTCCCCAGCTAATCATTTCTTCACTAATGCGTTTTATTTCCGCTTCTGGGGAAGCGACTTTCATTACTACAATCATTTTTTATTTCCCGAACTGATTTTATTTTTAAATAAATTGCTGACTGCTGCACTTGTAGATATATAGATTTTTCTACAAGTGTATATACTCATCTATTTAAATGTTAGCTTAGGACAAAATTTATTCCTTACTCACTTTTCTATCTCCTATTTGTAGACTTCCACGTTTAATTTGTTCGAGTTCCATTGCTTCAAATAAAGCGCGAAAATTACCTTCTCCAAAACCTTGAGCGCACTCTCGACGCTCGATAAACTCAAAGAAAAAGGTCGGTTGAGCAAAAATCGGTCGTGTAAAAATTTGTAGGAGTAAAGCATTGGGATAATCTTCCTTCCAATCTACCAAAATCTCTTGTTTGGCGATACTAAGCAGTTCATTTGATGTCAGAGGTAAATTTGCTCGCTGTTGTAATTGGGAATAGTAGCTTTGAGAAATCGGTAGAAAAGACAAGCCACGGGCGCGGAATTGCGCGATGCTATCAATAATATCCCTGGTTTGTAAAGCAATATGTTGAATTCCTGCTCCTCGGTTAGCAGTGAGAAATTCCTGAATTTGAGAATTGGGAGTTGCAGGTTCGTTAATTGGTAATTGTACATCCCCATCAGGAGAAACCATGACTTGACTGTGCAATGCAGAATATTCGGTTTGAATGTTAAATTTTTGTTGGGGGCGAAAACCCAAAATATTCTGGTACCAATTAACAGCAGCTTTTAAATCACCTACCGCTACATTGAGAACAAGGTGATCTATTGCTTGGATGGAACAAGGAGAGGAATTATTTTCTATCGGATTCTCTTTTAATTGTTTTTCCAATAAAGTATGGGCGAGTCCCCCCCAAGCAATAATTTTCGCTTGCTGAGTGTAA
>JAYKJL010000110.1:0-36383 GCA_035285725.1 Nostocales cyanobacterium 94392
AGATTAAAAATTCTGGAAGGGCTACCATACATAGCATGAGAAAAACTATTTGTCTTTTGCATTAGTTTTGATTGGTTTTGTTTGTCTACCGACGTAATGTAGAGACGTTATACATAACGTCTCTAGACAATTTTGGTAAAAACTAACCCTTCAAAATTAATGGGACAGAGTACTAGTAGTTCATTTCATTAATTATGATGGGCAACACGATTTGGTGAGGTGGGGCAAAAAAGGTGCGATCGCTAAAAATTATGTTTTACTTACACAATGTCACGTATAAATATACTTAAAACTTTTTTTAGATTTTTTTAATCAAATTCTGGAATTCAACAACGACAGTATGAATCTAAACTTATCAGTAAATTCAACTATAAAAACTAAGGAGACATTACAATGCAAACAGTAAATCCAGAGCAACTAACCCCTTGTCATAGAATGCCCGTTTTGCGTCGCGATGACCGTCAAAAAACCGCTTCTGAATCGGTAAAACTCTTACAAACACGTTTACGTCAATATAATTTTGGTTCTTTAAAAGTCGATGGCTTTTTTGGCAAGAAAACAGAAAATGCAGTCAAAGAATTTCAAGCAAGAGGTAACGATCATGACCCAACATTTATTGTAGATGGAATTGTCGGACCCCAGACTTGGCAAGCTTTAGGTATGTGTGTAATTATTAGCGATCGCTAAAATCAAAATACTTTAACCCATAATATATTTTTTAATCATAAAACCCCGACATCAAGTTGGGGTTTTTGTTTGTTTGTGTTAGCGTTTCGGCAAGTAAGCTGGCACAAAAAAATAACGCTATATAAAGAAATGTAAATCAATCTTAAAACAGTGAACAGTGAACACGGGCGTATGGTGAGGGATTTAAACCTGCTTGTATAAACGTTACTGATAACTGATAACTGATAAACCTACTTACTTTGGTTGATTAGCGCGAACTTCGATATCTTCAAGTGTTTGCAACAATAAACGCTTGGCTTGCATTTCCCAACCTAGTTTCTGAATTTTGATGGCAGCAAAAGTACCAGCGATCGCAGCCAACAAGCCGATGGGTTGATTTAATGAAATTCCGAGCAACAAACCCAAGCCAGCGATTCCCCAAAAGGGTAAAGCTACTGTTTGTCGTTGTTCTTCAATAATTTTATTTACTTCACCTGAAGGCATTTGAGTTAATAATTCTTCTTTTACCTTTCGCTGTTCTGCCATTGGTACAGCTAAACAAATCTTCCGCCGTAGTTTTTCAATTTTACGGGCATCAGTACTATATTCTGTAAGTTCATCAAGAGTCATTGACAACAAACGTTTTAATTGTTCCATTTTGTGCTTTAAGTCCCCTGTATTTATTTTTATCTGTTGGTTGGTGCGTGACGCTACAAGCCTTATCGCTACGTTCAAATTTATTCATAGCGTCACATCAACGGCAATAATGCGGGAGGAACATCCACACCGCATTTTGCCTCCCCTACAAGAAAATTATGCCAGTTGCGTCAGTCCTATTTATATAAAAACTATTTTATTTCTTATCTAAGCAAGAGTGTTAATTTCACTATCAATAAAAGGGTGATCGCTCTCTGAACAAGAATAATTTAAGATTTTATCAAGAATCTGGTACTGAAACACAGGGTTAAAACTCGAAAAATTCGGGTTTCATCCCCTCTATAAATTGCAGAGGTTCTCACCCGGACACTATATTTTGATTATTATAGAACTTACGCAACTGGCATACTTGTAATGATTCGTTCCGTTGTCATCAATCTGGGGTATGGTAATTTAACCGAGGGATTTCCTGTGGTGACTGCTGGGCTATGGGAATTAAATAATCCTCGTCGGCAACAGTTTGTCGGTAGTTTACCCGCAGCGCCCAATTTGGTAGAGTTATATCGAAATTGGCGATTGATTTACCAGAGTTTGTGCGATAGGCTCCCGCCGACACCGAAGGTGTATCGTATTGCAAGTTCATCGCTCAGAAATTTCACGGATGATGATGAAATCGAAATTGATGAAGGTGATATTACGAATGTTTCTAGTGTAGATTTCCACGATTTATGTCAACGATTGCAGCTAGATATTAATAATTGGCTGGAATCACCGGGGATTACTAGTATTAGCCGACAACTACGAGCTTTGCTTAACCCCGTTGACGAAATAAGAATAATTATCGAAACTCAAGATACTATTATTCAAAAGTTGCCTTGGCATTGTTGCAGTTTTTTTGAAGATTATCCACGCTCGGAAGTTTCTTTTGCGAGAACTGAGTATAAACGCACTCCTGAATTGCAATTATCACCAACTACTCGAAATCAAGTGAGAATTTTGGCAATTTTGGGTAATTCTCAAGGTATCGATTTAGAACAAGAACAAAGGTTTTTACAAAGTTTACCAGATGCAGAAGTAGAGTTTATTGTCAAGCCTTCGCGACAAGAATTTAATGATCAACTTTGGGATTCTCAAGGTTGGGATATGCTCTTTTTTGCTGGGCACAGTCAAACTGAGGAGGAAACGGGGATAATTTACATCAATGAAAATCCCACCAATAATAGTTTAACCGTTGAACAATTATCTGAGGCTTTGAAAACTGCGATCGCGAAAGGTTTGAAGTTAGCAATTTTTAATTCTTGCGATGGTTTGGGTTTGGCTGATGGCTTGGAAAAATTAAATATACCCACGACAATTGTGATGCGTGAACCTGTACCAAATCGGGTTGCGGAACAGTTTTTTAATTATTTTTTACAAGGCTTTGCATTTGCACAAAAATCTTTATATATATCGGTACAGGAAGCTAGACGTAAATTACAAGGGTTAGAAGATGATTTTCCCGGTGCTAGTTGGTTACCTATAATATTTATTAATCCTGCTGAAGAACCTCCGACTTGGGTAAGTTTAAAGGAAAAATTTGTCTCGGCAGAAGATTATCGATTAAAAAACCGCAGAGACACAGAGGGCACGGAGGAAAGAAATAAAAGAAAGCGTCGGGATTGGGGTGAAGCAATTGATGTTTCGACGTTTTATGGACGTAATGAAGAAGTTAATAGGTTGGAAAAATGGATTTTAACGGATAATTGTCGATTAGTTACTGTAGTGGGAATGGGTGGAATCGGCAAGACTGCTTTATCTGTTAAGTTAGCAGAATTGGTAGAAGATAAATTTGATTATTTAATTTGGCGAAGTTTACGAAATGCAACTCCTGTAAACGAATTATTGAGCGATTTAATAGGTTTTTTATCGTCTGAGCATCAAATAGTTTTAGCAAATTCTTTAGATAAACAAATAGGTCAATTAATTGATTGTTTGCGGAATTCTCGCTGTTTAATTGTTTTAGATAATCTCGAATCAGTTTTAGATTGCGAGCAAAAATCCGGAAGTTATCGAGGGGGATATGAAGGATACGGACAACTTTTAAGATGCGTGGCAGATACTCGTCATCAAAGTTGTTGTATAGTTACCAGTCGCGAACCACCCAAGGGCTTTAGCGCTAGGCAAGGTGATAATTTACCTGCGCGGATGTTGACGTTAAAAGGATTAAGTTATCAAGAATGTCAATTGATTTTAGCACAAAAGGGTTTATCAACTTCAGCCACGCAAGTCAATAAATTAGTAGAGTGTTATGCAGGTAATCCTCTCGCTTTGAAAATTGCTGCCACGACGATTGAAGAATTATTTGATGGTGATATTGCTGATTTCTTAGAAGTAGATACAATTATCTGCGGTGAGATTTTAGATTTACTCGATCAACAGTTTCATCGTCTTTCGATTTTAGAAAAGCAAATCATGTACTGGTTAGCAATAAATCGGGAATGGGTATCTTTAAAAGATTTACAAAGTGATATTATTGATGCTGTAAAAACGCGGGATTTACTCGCAGCTTTGGAAGCTTTACAATCTCGTTGTTTAATTGAAACTCAATCAGGAAAATTTACTCAGCAACCAGTGGTGATGGAGTATGTAATTATTGAAGAATTAATCGAACAAGTTGCTCAAGCAATCTATCATAACGAAATTCAAATACTCAATAAATTTGCTTTAATTAAAGCCCAAACTCAAGATTATCTCAGAAATGCTCAAATCCAATTTATACTAAAGCCTCTTATCGATAAATTATTTAGCTTTTGGGTGACAAAAGAAATTATTCAAAGCCACTTAAATCAACTTTTATTGCAACTCCAATCTTCCCCAAAACCTGGATATGCTGCGGGTAATATTATTAATCTGCTGCGACAACTCGATATAGAACTAAATAATTATGATTTTTCTAACTTAAATATTTGGCAAGCTAATTTTCAAGGAATTAATTTACAACAAACAAATTTTGCTAATTGCAATTTGCAAAAATCAGTATTTACTAACTCTTTAGGCAGTATTTTAGCAGCGAAATTCAATCCCACGGGTGAATTATTCGCCACAGCAATTGAAAATCAAATATATCTTTGGGATGTTGACAATATTCGAAAATTGCATCAACTTGAAGGTCATACAGGTTGGGTAAGGGCGATCGCATTTACTCCAGATGGTAAAATCTTAGCTAGCGGTAGTCATGACAGCACCATCAAACTATGGAATGTCGAAACTGGACAATGTTTACAAACAATAACAGGTCATACATCAAATATCCAATCCCTCGCTTTTAACCGAGATGGAACCATTTTAGCTAGCGGTAGCAACGATAAAACCGTTAGATTATACGATATCCCAACCGGACAATGCTTGATATTGCAAGGACATACAAATAATATCAGCTTTGTCAACTTCCATCCCTTTGACGAAAAATTAATTACAGCTAGTACAGATAATACCGTCAGATTGTGGAATATTCAAACTGGTGAATGTTTACAAATCTTTAATATTGCGATTAATTGGCTACTTGCGATCGCAATCAGTCATGATGGAAAAACTTTAGTTACGGGAAGCGATGGGAATGCGGTAAAATTCTGGGATATTGAAACGGGTGAATGTATTAAAACCTTACCAGATTACAGCAGCTGTGTCTGGTCAATAGCTTTTAGTCACGACGATAAGTTTATCATTACTGGCAGCGAAGATAACACGATAAAAATTTGGAATGTAGAAACGGGCGAATGTCTGCAAACCTTACGGGAACATCAACAGCGGGTTTGGTTAGTTGATTTACATCCAGATAATCAAAGATTACTGAGTATTAGCGAAGACCAAACAATCAAATTATGGGATGTTTCATCAAGACGCTGTTTAAAAACATTAAAAGGTTATAGTAATTGGATATTATCTCTGGCTTTTAGTTCCGATGGTCAAACCTTAGCCAGCAGTTCTCAAGATGGGAAAGTGAGATTATGGGATATGCAAACGGGACAATGTAACTCAATATTAACAGGACATGACAAAATAGTATCTTCAGTAGCCTTCGCACCTCCACATCTTCCAGATTGTCACTTAGCTAGCGGTAGCGATGACAATACCATCAAACTATGGAATCCTGACGGTGAATGCTCAAAAACGCTCCAGGGACACGATGATTGGGTGTATTCCGTGGCTTTCAATCCCCAGGTGAATATTTTAGCTAGTGGAAGTCGCGATCGCAATATAAAAATTTGGGATTGTCGAACTGGTGAATGTCTACATACCTTAGTCGGACATGAAGGTAGAGTCAAATCAGTAAGCTTTAGTTCTAATGGTACTTTACTCGCAACTGCTAGCGATGATAAAACAATCAAAATTTGGAATGTAAATAATCAAACCTGCTTACGAACACTTACAGGACATCAAGATAAACTTGATTGCGTAGTTTTCGGTCCGAATGGAAAAATAATTGCTAGTACTGGCTGTGATAAAAGTATCAAAACGTGGGATAGCAACACCGGGGAATTACTGCATACATTACCAGCACACAGCCGTAGAATTCGCATGGTAGTATTTAGTTCAGATAATCGGATTTTAGCTAGCTGTAGCGATGACGGAACAGTAAAACTGTGGGATGCTCATACAGGTAATCATATTAGAACATTGTCGGGGCATGACAAAGCAGTATGGGCTGTGGCAATTAGTCCTGATAATAATATATTAGCCAGCGGTAGCGAAGACCAGACAATTAAATTATGGTTTTTAAAAACAGGTGAATGTATTCAAACCTTAAGATGCATTCGACCTTATGAAGGAATGAATATTCATAATATTATTGGATTAACCACCCCTGAGAAAACAGTTTTAAAATCTCTTGGGGCTGTTGAAGGTATACTTACCTAAATTTCCTATAAAACAAGAAACCCTTGTATCTCCAGCAACACCAAATAACCACTTTTGTATTTTAATTAATTATCTATCTCTCTTTCTCTTCCTCTGCGCCCTCTGCGTCTCTGCGGTTTTTTTTTAATCAGTAATCTTCTGGGAAGAGAGTAAATCCCTAACCCCGCAACTTCTCCAACACTTCCTCAGTAAACTACAAAAGAATAAAAGTTAATAATCCGGCATTTTTACCGGATTTTCTCAATGAAAATTCCGTAAAATCAAGCTTCAATTACAACTCTTCCTATAGGTTGGGCAATACAAGTTAAAATGTATCCTGCTTGACATTTTGGGTCTTGATCATAGCGGACTTCTCCTTCAATCAAGCGTAATTTACACTTCTGACAAGCCCCCATCTTACACATATGAGGTAATTCAACCCCTTCTCTTTGTGCAGTTTCTAAAATAGTATCGGCGCTATCATAAACTAACTCTACACCCGATTTAGCTAAAACTAAAGTTTCTGCTGTGTGAGAAGTAGTTATTTCCTTTGGAGTTAAGGTAGTTTGTAATTGAATTTGATTGTCTTTTTTCGTACTATAAGGTTTACCAAAACTTTCTTCGTAATAATTTTCCATAGGGAATTCTCGTTCCTGGAGGATTGCTTTCACCTGTTGAGTAAAAGGTTGGGAACCGCAAACATATACAGTGCGCTCGGCAAAATCGGGGGCTATTTCCTGCAACATTGATTGATCGAATCTGCCGATTTCCCCCCCAGGAATTGGGTTTGAGTCTTGACGAGTTACAGTAGTTGCAAGTTTGAAATTAGCATATCTCGATGTCATCAACTCTAATTCTTGCCGGAAAATAATATCCTCAGTAGTACCAGCACTATGAAAGAAAACTATATCAGAACCAGCGCTTGTATCCAATAACCAGCGCGACATCGACATCATTGGTGTAATGCCGCTACCAGCAGAGATAAACAATAGTTTTGACGATGGATGATTTACACAGCTAAAATCCCCTAATGGACTACCAATTTTAACTTGGCTACCAGCTTGCAAATTGTCATGCAACCAATTAGAAACTAAACCTGGAGGTGCATCAGGTGCATTGTTTGGGGAACTAGCTCGTTTAACGGTTATATCTAAACTGTGAGGTCGAGAAGGAGTTGAAGAAATAGAATAAGCCCGTTTAACAATTTTACCATTAATCTCCAATTCAAGGGTGACAAATTGTCCCGGTTGATAAGTAAACTCAACAGCAGGTTCGGCAACAAAAGTAAAGGTTTTTACATCCGGTGTCTCATCAATTATTCGCACACAACGGGCGGTTAATTCAGGCGATCGCCATGCTTTTACTGGAGAATTTGGCTGGAGTTTTGATTGATGTTCGTCAAGCTGAATTTCTTCAATAAGTAATAGAAAATCACCAATGTGAATCACATCATCTGGTTTGAGGAGATAGCTTTGAGTTACCTCCATTTCTTGGTTATTAAGGCGCGAACCATCACTACTAGCTAAATCAATAAAGTAGTACTGTTTATTGTAAGCATAAATCATTCCGTGGACGCGACTAACTTCGGGAGTATTGAGAACTAAATCGCAATTAGGATGTCTGCCAATTATACACTTATTAAGATTTTCCATCTCTGATGTGAGAATTTTCTCTTCACAGGAACTTGTTTGATAATTGATTGCTTTAATTTTCATGATTGGTTAAATTTTTGGAAAAATAAATATTTATAAACACTTAACTTTTTTTACGCCGAATTTGTGTTTCCTCAGAACCCGAATTTGGTGGTTCCTGAAGTTTTTTCAGCTTTGTAGGTAATGTTTGTGTTTCCGTTGTTTTTTCTGATTGCTGAGGATAAATAAGTTCCGGACGTTCGCTACTAATAGCAGATAAAATTTGGTAGTGTTCTTCATCTTCTAATCCCAATCTTTGACGTATTGATGTTAGATATGCCAAACTTTTATCGGAACTGGTACATTTTTCCGCTAAAGCTTCTTCCAACATCCATCTATATACATAGTGGCGACCTCGTTCGGAAAATTGCGGTAATATTTCTGCTAAAATAAACAATTCATCTGCTTTCAATTTATCTAATGAACGTCCATTTAAAAATTGCTCAATATTAATTGGTAATCTTTCCAATTGACGGCGAAAACTATGAGTTAAAGTTTCCTTTTGATATTGTTCGGCACTACGTTTCCAATTACGAACCAACCAGATAGTGCTAACCAAAACTATCAGCCCATTAAATAATAATTGTAATACCATTGGTAAGCGCAGAATCTCCGGTCTTCCGCCATAAACAAAGAACGCATTAAAAGCCAAAAAAGTAATAATTGAAAATGTCCGGTGCAATACTTGTTGGGAACTGATTTCGGGATATTTACGTTTTAAATAACCCCGATAAACTTTCTCTAGCTTGTGACAACTGTAATAGCAGATGATTATGCTTAATCCTAAAGTTAGCGGCACAGCAGCAATTTTGGGAATTGCAATCGACTGATTATTAATATAAAAACCTGGCTTCCAAAGAGCAAACAATGAATTATCATAAGTCCAAACACCAGAAAAGTAATAATCGAAGTTACCAGAATACAATCTGTAATAAATAAAGTAACCAATTGCCAATCCAAGATAACCGTACTGAAGAAATTTTCGTCCCGGCTTTTGTAATTGGTTCCAATAAGCCTTTTCAGAATCAATATCCATACAAGGTGATTTACAACCCATACAAGCACTTTTGTCTTGACCAGTTGACTTATCTACAGTTCTACACATAGACTGAGTAATACTTTTTGCTGGTGCTTGATGGGCGCTACTTCCTAATAAACCACGAGGTCCCGTAAACACAGTTTGTACAGCACCAAAAGGACAGACATAATGACACCAACTACGACCTCCATAAAGAAACACTACTGTGATGGCAGATAAAATAGTCGCAATTAAAAATAAACCGAGAACCCATCTTGTCGAATTAATAAATAGAATGCGGCTATTTAAACCTAGAAATAACAGAAAAAACTGTAAATAAAAATGGTTGCGAATTAACCATTGATTATTTTCAATATTTAACCGTGGTTTTAAACCCAAAGCACGGGGAATTTGCGAAAGAAAGTAGAGAGGACAAATCCGCCGCCAAGTTTCATGACCAAACACAAATACAATAAAAACAGCAGCAGGAAGTATCATTCCCCAAAAAACTCTTGTACCAATTGGATAAGCTTTTTCAGGAACACATCTATAACCTTGGACAAGGATACATTCGTGATTATCCCGTAGAGGAGATGCGAGATTATTAGGGTCAGTGAGAATGTGAGTTATGGGGTCGTAAAACAAAGAAACAATTAAAATTAACCAACCAATTACCAGTACCCATCTCACAGCGTGCATTTTGCTTTCTGATACTTTGCTTAACATGATTCACACTCCTGAAATAGTAGTTCTTTGCATTCATTCCGAGGAATTGTAGAGACGTAGCAGTGCTACGTCTCACTAAGCTATGGGAAAACCAAACAATTAAATTATTTCTACTCCTGCACGAGAAATTTTGATTTTAGTCCCATCAAATTTTGTGAGGCTAAAGTAACTGTCTTCGTTATAAGTCAGTGCTTGCTCTTGGAGAATATCAATCGCCACTTGTTCGCCCAGTTTAATCGATTCTGTGTAGTCGGTAAGCCAGTGAACCCCAGCAGCATTACGAGCGATCGCAATGTTAGAAGCAAGTTTGTTCAACTCACCACCAACTGTCATAGTTGCTGCATCAGTACCGCTATAGCTAACCAACTCAGTACCATCTTCATTCGGAACTACAGGGTTAGGAATTACCCAAGACTCATCAAACCAAGCCTTAAGAATCGTGACACAAGCACCTGCTACAGTTGCGTGTCCGGAACCATAAGACGGATGTGTGGGAGAACCTTCAGGAAATGCCATTGGTAGCAAATAGTTGCCGTACTGGCTGAAAACCTTCTGTAAAACAGGGGAATTAAATAGTTCCGAATTAATTGGATATTCTGCATATCCGCAGAGATGGTTATGAACCCTTCCACCAAATGTTTCGGGACGCAAGCGACGGTGTACAAACCACTTCTGGAACCACATTGCTTTGAGAGCGCGGGTTGCAACCTCTGTCACCAAACTGAGAATATGAGGACCGCCAAAAGTGCCAAAGCCGTCTTGAGCTTTGGTTTTTTTATAAAGGTTTCCTTCATCTACAGGAGCCTTCATTCCCAACAGTATCAAACAAGCATTTAGGTGAGCTTCGTACAAAGCATCAACGTGTACATACTGACCTAAATCTCGCAGATTACGCATATAGCGAGGTGTGGAATCAAAAATATCTGAACCCGTCAACCCACCATTTTGGACGTGCAACCAAGAATCATAATCAGTCATGTAATTGATTCCAGCCACCACTGTTTTCTGTTTTTGAGAAATAGTTAGCGAACCGTAGGGAATATCCTTCAGCATGAATTGGGAAACGTAAGGACCGACCAAATCACCGTCAACAACTCCCCGGAACAGGCTTTGTGGTGTAACTTCGTGAACAACACCTTCTTTGGTTTGACGCTTGACTTTGGCTCCACGAAAATCGGATAATCTGGATAAATCTGCTGCTGCTTCTGCAACCTGGGGACTGTAATTATATAAACTAAAATCGATGTCCCGTAGAAGTGCCATCCAGTATAGTTCTGTCATCTCTGCGGAGTTTTCAGCAGAATCAATACGAGGTGCAGGACGTATTGCTAAAGCATGGCTATCCGATCCTTGCAGGTCAAAAGCCAGTCCTGCTTGGGGGTTGGTCAACTTGCGAAGACCACCCAGAGGGATTGCTTCAAAATCTGCGGGTTTACCACTCTTGAGGGCTGCGATAAATGCTGCATAACCATTGGGGTCTACTTCACCTAAATAGTTATGTACTAACCCTTTAGAGAAATTGGCGATAAAGTTAGGACAGCCATCTTCGTTTCGATAGTCTTGTTCTTCCCCATTGCATATATGTTCGGCTATGTCCCTATGAAAAGCAACTTGAGCGGCTTCTTGACGGATGCAGAAAGAGGATTTCTGACGTTCCAAATTAGTTTCAGGACCGAATTCTCGACAATTTTGATTGCTCACGATTTATTCCTTGATAATTTAAATTGGTTTTGTGTACTAAGTAAATAATCAACTCTAACTAACCAGATTACGAAAAGTTTTTTGGTACCTAAGAGGGTACTATTGTTAGTTGATATAATTACTTAATTATCGTTAATGCTGAAACACATAGTGTAAATGTCTTTCAACTATTTTGTTATAGATGCAGTTGATAGAAGCTTATGCAGGTTGAATCTAAAACTATAAGTTTAAGTCGTGTTTTTGACTCGGAGTGTACGGTTTATCAATACAATATCTAAATATCATCTCCGGTATTCTTTTCGCTATTCCTAAATTAAAATACCTCTTAAGGAGGATATGAATATTGTTACAAATCATTCACTATTTAACTTAGCTTACTGAAAAATAGATGTAACATTTTACTTTCAACATGAATGAAGAAAATCAAGAACTAAAAAAACCGAAGATAGACGAACAAGTACCTGATGATTCTCGTTCTCCAGGAGTTGATAGAATAAAAGTGAGTCCTTCTCCGGAAACCGATCGTTCTCCAGGAGTTGACAGAGGCTTGGGTAGTTCAGAAAACACACCGGAAAAGAAGAATACAGAAGAATCACTTAAAGACAGTTAAAGTCAATTCATACAAATGTAGAGACGTAGCACTGCTACGTCTCAAATAATGTGAAATCATTAATTAATTTTGCAAAAAACGGCAATGCCGATATTTTTATCAAGATAGCAAAATCTTACTAAAAAATCGGAACAATCCGAGCAACTATATTGGTAACACTTTGAATCCCACTAATAATATTCACTGTATTATTCACACTTTGGATTGAATTATCTAAAGATTTAATAGCTCCATTCAATTCTGCTTCTATAGGCTTCATTTTCGCCAATACAATTCTGAAATCCTGCATCTCTAATTGATGAACAGCTTTTCGATAATAATCTCGCTGTTTAACAAAAGCTTGTCTCTTTGATACATCTGGCTCTTGCTCGAATATAAGTTGAAGTTCGTTAAGTTTTGATACTTGTTCTCTCATTTGAGAAAGTAAATTATTAGTTGGTTGCATTTTGTTGATTATCCTCTTGGTTTGTTTGTTGTTTGTTTTCCAGTAGTGCTAAAAACGAATCGATGTCTTTTAAAGCATTCTTAAGTCGCACACCAGTAATTTTTCCTTCTACAGAATCTTCAAAAACAGTCTTGAATTCTCCTAAAGCAACACTGGCATTTTCTATTTCTTCGACTCGTGTATCTATGGCAAAAATTTCATTTCTTTTTTCAATCCAACTCTCCTCATTTTCTACTGGCTCTGTATCAATTAAAGGACGAATAACGAAGCGTTGTTCTTGCGCTAGTCGTTTCATTTCAACTTTATTCTTCATAAAGCCACTAAGATTTTTGAGTAATTCTTGCTGTATTGTTAACTCTTGAAGAATTACGCGATCGCGCTTTTCTAGTTCTTTTCTTAAAGCACCGTTAATTTTAGAATGAATTGCAAGATTTCCTATCCCTTGTAATATGCCTGGTTTTGGGAAAAAACTACTGTTTTTTAGACTAGAACTAATTGTTTGTAAATTAGTGGCAATTCCATCTATTTCTTTTTGAGTATCTTCTGGTGCCTTTGATTGAGCAAGTTCATTTAACTTAGAAAAATATTTTTGTAGTAACCGATTATGACTGCGAATATCATTGATTACTTGTAGCATTTCCTTATCTTCATTGGACTTTTCTCGATAATTTGGCACTGTTTGATTTAATAATCTGTCATCGGATAATATATTTTCCGAAGTTGATTCTACTTGCAGTTCACCAGCCTTAATTAGTAATCCATCAACAGCAGTTGTATATTTACTACTAGCTTCGGTCAGTTGTTGATATTCTTTGCTATACTTGCAACCAGTTGATAAACTTGCAACTACAGCCACTAAAACAAATGTTTTACGAAAGTTACTCAGCATAATTATTAAATATTTATGTTTATTGTTTTTGTTTCTACTGCGTGTTGGCGTTGTTATGATATATAGGAATTCTACTTTCCAATTGAAAAAACTCAGTACCCCTTAATCTTCTAGAATCATCAAAGCAAGACAGCAAGAAAGCAAGACAGCCTCCCTACACAAATTATTATGGCTACGCCACACTGCGCGTTCGCGTAGCGTGCCCGAAGGGCATACAAAAATCAAACCGGATTCTTATATATGTTGTTTGATTTAATTTATCCAGTAAGTTTGTTGTTTCTGCTTGACTACATTAGGTAATAGTTGCAGCTTGAATTAACTTATGCAGACACAAAGTTGGTGCGTGACGGTAAATTCAAATTCCTTCGTTACCTTTGATAAATTGTCGTAACCGTCACAGCACCCTACAAAGTTGAACTTGACTGCGCTTACTGTTTTTTATTTTATTGCAGAGACTTTATGATTGCTTCGTTTACAGAACTATACGAGAAATTTTATTCGGTTTGCTGCTTCCCTCAGATACTTCCGACTCAGTAGAATTTGGATATTCGCTAAACGCTAAAACAGAATAATATCATCGAAATATACTTTTTCCGGGTTTCAAAATTTCCACCATAATAAGTAACTGCTAATGGTAAAAGTCCCTTTGGAGCAGAAAGGTCAAAATCAATCAAGTTGATTCCTTTAAATACATATTGTGATGTTTCTTCCCATCCCCAACCGAGACGAGTCATGAATTTAAGAAAATCATAATTTATTTCTGTAGACTGCCAAATTTCTTTTTGAACGCTAAAACCAAAGTGGTGTTTACTGTGTTTTGTCCAAAGTTGATCAATTTTTTGTAACACATCACAGGGAAAATTTTCAAAGTCTTCTTTGGTAAGACAGTCTTCTGGTTCTGCTCGACCAACTGCCAATTTCATGATATGCAAAGTTTCGTCATCGGCTTGTTTCCACTTCCTGCTCGTTAAAAAAGTTTCTAACTGTCTATAATCTAAGTCCGGTATCGGTGTAGAATTGGCAGGGATATCGTTCTCTATATCTAACTTTTTCTTGAGAATTGGGGTTAGTTGCTCCGGAATACCTGCTAAGCCAATTGCAGCACAACCCAATTTATAAGCAAATTCTACAGGTCTTCCAGATAATAATGCATCATAAAAACCCACTGCAAATTCAATGGCTGCTTTATCTCCAATCGCTTTTTTCATCCCTATGACGTAGTTAACCTGTTTCGCGATCGCAATAGCCTGCACTTCTGAATAACAACCGTTGAGAACAACACACTCAACTTGTGGGAATAGTTTAAACAGTTCCGCTAAGGCTTCCCCATCAACTAGTTTTGTTTGTCCGGTTTCATCTTCAAATATTAGACCTTCATCTTCTTCTCCATGTCCAGAAAAATGCACAATCTGTGGATTCAAATCCAGCATTGCTCTTTGAATATCCCTTGGTCGCACTGCTAATTTATCTTCTAAAATAAACTGATCACGATTTTTAGCTCGTTCTAATCCTGCTTCAATTTCACGTACTTCTTCATCCAAACGCAGCTTTTTTGTGTCTTTCGGATTTGCTGCCAAAATTAAGATTGTTTGTACCATTTACTCAAACTCCTATTTTTTTTAATTTGCCAGGTTTTTCAAACTTATGCTATGAGCACTCAGACAGAATTAATTACATACCTTGTTTTTCTATTCCCTGTTCCCCCTTCTCTATTCCCTATCTCAACGAATCAACTGTCCGGAAAGCCCAACTACTTATAAAATTTTTTAAATCATCTTTTATGGTCACATAACTAATTTTCACACAAATCTACAAAGTTAAAGAAGACTATTCCGATAAAATACTACCTATAAGGTGAAATAACTATAAAAAACACAAATAAGAATAACCCTCCTTAGAAAAAGAGGGCTTTACATGAATCTTACTCCTATTCCGGTCTAAAATTACCATTCACCCTTGTTGATGCGGTTCATCTCTATGAAACCTCTTTCCTCTGCGTCCGAGCGCGTCTCTGCGGTTTTTATTTCGGTAAGTTTAAAATCCGAACTAATGTCTTTTGCTGTTAATTGAAATGGAATGGTGATGGTTGTATTCATTGAGAATATTTACTGTTTACTCAAGTTTAATTTTTGAACTGAATTAATACAAATTGCTTGCAAAAATGGATAGGTGACTTGAGCTAAAAGACACATCGCAAAACACCAAATACATATTACTGTGACAAATACCAAAAGCGATTTAGTACTGGTTTCTGGTTTATCTTGAGTAATATTATTATTGACATATTGCCGAAACTCTGGTTTTAGCAAACAAATATTATCATTATCTCTGATTGATTTTGTCAATTTACTGGTAGAACTATTTTTTCTAAATTTTTCATAGTTCTTCATCAAGTAGATTTTGTGTTGAGATGATTTCATTATAAATTAGTTGTTGCTTGGTTCTATTTTTAATTAAACTATTACCTCCAATACTAATTATTAAAATTGTCCCGATTGCAATACATATAAATATTTCGTTACCAAAATGTTTGACTTCAGACTTTCTGCGAATCTTCCTAAAATTAACTATATTATTTCCTCTCGATTCATAATCACCAAGATATGGCTGATTCCGATAAGAAAAAGCATGATTCCTGTTGATATTATTCACGGTAAATAATCTCCCAATTACAATTGTGCTAATAACTTTTCATTGGACTTCTTGACTTTTGAAACCCAACCTTTGTAAAAACTCAAAATTTCTGAATATCTCACATTCGGTTGAGATAAGCTTTCAAATAGTGGAGGAAAGAAATGTTGCGGAAACATTCTGTAGAGAGTTTTGTGAATACCTTGTTTAATCACAAATTCAGTAGATAATTTTCGAGATATAGGAAAACTATAATTACTCAGTTCTGCTAAAGCATCTGCATCAGCTTTACGGCTAATAGTAAACTGTTCCATCGCTTCTGCCCAATTATCCCTAAACTCATCCAACAGCTGATTTAATATCAACACATCTTCCAAAGCGCT
Source organism: Nostocales cyanobacterium 94392 (assembly GCA_035285725.1). GTDB lineage: Bacteria > Cyanobacteriota > Cyanobacteriia > Cyanobacteriales > Nostocaceae > Rivularia. Next base: position 16,293 of record JAYKJL010000110.1, read on the forward strand.
GTTGCAACCCTCTCCTAATGCAGGTGATACTGCATGGGCTGCATCTCCTATTAATAAAGCATTATTATTTAGATGATACCGATTGCAGCAAACTGTAGTAACTCTTGATATAGGATTATTTACAAATGCTTTCACTTCCGCTGTAGTCATCAATTCTGTTAATTGCGGACAATTTTTTTGAAAATATAATGATGTTTCTTCGACATTCTTCAAGTTTGCAATAGAATTTTTCTTGTAAGGAAAGCGAATCACACCGTTGAAGCTACCATCTGCTTGTTCGATTAACAATATACGAGTATTCTTATCTACATTCCAAAAGTGGAATTTACCCTGTTGGCGATCGCAATACTTTTTATTCTCTGATGCGGTAATAAAAATTGATTTGTAAGCGTTGGGAATGTATACTTGAGAGTATTCAAAAGTGTCTGATAATTCTGCAAAGTTGCTTCTGACTACAGAACGCGCTCCATCTGCACCGATTAACAAATCGTAATTAACATTAAAATCAGTTTCTGTTTTAAGGTTGTGGAACTTAATAGTTTTTGGTTCTAATGTACCAGTATATTTGCAATGAAAGTTAATTTTAAGTTTCGGACTATGGTATTTTTGAACTAGCTGTTCAAGGAGTACTTTAACTAAATCGTTACGGTCAATACTGAATAAGGGTTTAGACCTTGATATCACCTTTGTCTGACCATTTTTCTGGTGACTAACCATATTTGTAACTGTGGTACTTGCAGCTTTGACTGCTGCTTCTAATCCAGGAATTTTGTTCAAAGCGTTATATCCCCGGTGATTTAAAGCTATGGGGAAGGTTCTTGAATTAGAATAAGAGACAATACGGGGGTCTCCACGATGTTCGTAGATTTCAACTTGATATTGGTCGTCACGGTTTAACAAGTAATGAGCTAACAGCAGTCCACAAGGACCAGCACCAATAATTGCAACTTTTTTGAGCATTATTTATGATGATTACTCCCTATTGTTCGCTTTATCCTATTTCCTATATGGGTGAAGCTTTTGCGAACTTATGCAGTTATCAGTTAACACGGTTCACTGAAAACGGCTGTGATTGCTGTAAAAGCTTAATTTTGCCTGGGATAAGAAGTCGGGTTTTTATAAGATTATCTGTTACTACAGACACTTATCCTAAAAACCCGACTTCTGTGATTATCGGGATTTCCCTGATAACTGTTCCCTACAAACCCGCTTGCTATGTTAAACAATATTTAAGACACAACAAAATATGAGTGATTTTATGCAGTTACCCAATTTTCTCAAAATTCCGATGTTTCAACAACGATATGAATGGATTACCAAGCCTTTGGATTTTATGGAAAAAGCCGTGAAACAATATCCGGATATTTTTACTTCTCAGATATTGGGTGCTAATAAACCGATTATATTTGCTAATCATCCCCAAGCAATTCAAGAAATTTTAACCAACGATCGCAAAAAGTTTACAGCCCCCGGAGAGGCAAATAAAACTTTACAGCCATTAGTTGGTGACTATTCCGTCATGTTACTCGATGGCGATCGCCATAAACGAGAACGTAAATTATTAATGCCGCAATTTCACGGTGAAAGGATGCAAACTTATGGTAATCTAATTTGTACGATTACTGAAAAAGTATTTAGTCAATTACCCCAAGATAAAGTTTTTACTGCTCGTGATGTCACATCAGAAATTTCTCTGAGCGTCATGTTACAGGCTGTGTTTGGTTTATATGAAGGAGAACGTTATCAACAAATTAAGCGTCTAATGATTGAGATGTTAGATTTGTTTCGTTCACCTCTGGCTTTTGCATTTTTATTGTTTCCTGTTTTACAACAAGATTGGAGTAATTTGAGTCCTTGGGGTCATTATTTACGTCAAAGAGAACAACTTGATAAACTATTGTATACTGAAATTAATCAAAGACGTTCTGAGTTAGATATCACAAATCGCGTTGATATTCTCTCGTTATTGATGTCTGCGAAAGATGAGGACGGTAACTCAATGACAGATCAAGAATTGCGCGATGAGTTAATGACATTGCTGATTGCTGGATACGAAACTACTGCTACAGCTATGGCTTGGGGATTATACTGGATTCATCAAAAGCCAAAGGTAAGGGAAAAGTTACAGCAAGAATTAGATAATTTGGGAGAAAATCCTGACCCCATAAGTATATCTAGGCTTCCGTATCTCACCGCCGTCTGTAACGAAACTTTGCGGATTTACCCCATTGCACTAGCGACTTTTGTCAGAGAAGTGCAGGAACCTGTGGAGTTATTAGGATATCAAATAGAACCAGGTAACGAGATTTGGGGCTGTATTTATCTGTTGCATCATCGAGAAGATTTATACCCAGACTCCAAGCAATTTAAACCAGAAAGATTTTTAGAAAGGCAATTTTCTCCCTATGAATTTATGCCTTTTGGTGGTGGTGCTAGACGCTGTATTGGTTATGCTTTAGCAGAATTTGAAATGAAGTTGGTAATTGCCAAGGTAGTTTCTAATTATAATTTGGTTTTGGCAGATAATCAACCAGAAAAACCCCAGCGTCGGGGAGTGACTTTGGCACCTGCAAAGGGTGTAAAAATGAAGATGGAAGGAATACGTTTTCCTCAAAAGTCTGTGGTTTCTGCGGTAGGTAAATAAATTCTATGGTTGTTGGGGAATAGTTTTGATGTAATGCGAGGACAAATGTAGAATTAATTTAGCTAAATTGTATAATGCGAAACCGTGAAAATATTGTAGTGCGTTCACGTACTATAGCGAAGCTCACGCTGCACTCGCAATTAGCCTTCAAAATCGCCTTGGAATAAATTCCCAGGCTAAAAAACAAAGTCTGATGAATCAGACTGGGCATGGTTTTTAGTGCGTTTTTAACGTACTTTGTATATGAGCCTTGAAATTGATTTCAAGGCGGGTTTGGGGCAAGTTGCTCATGGTACAAGATGTCAATTTTAACGCATTTAATTAATTTTGCATAAAAATTACAAGTATTATTTATATATATAAGGCAACTGCATAAGTTCACATGACTGACACCCATATAAACTTGTAGTAGAACTTTTATAATTATACCCGTGGATTACTCAGGTCAAAACCTACAAGGTAAGTCATTTAAAGGACAAAACCTGACAAACGCTGATTTTAGCGATGCCGATATTCGCGGCGCTAATTTTACCAATGCAATTTTAACGGGTGCCAACTTTAGCCGCGCTAAGGCTGGGTTGCAAAAACGGCAAGCGATTTTTCTGGTGTTTGTTTCCTGGTTGCTTGTAGGGATATCGGGATTTTTGTTTGCTTTTAATGGTCACTTGGCATTATTAATCTTTAAAAGTTCAACTTTAGAAAATCAAGTTGCAGGCTGGGTTGTAATCCTTACATTAATTATCTTTTTTCTTGTTATAGTCTGCCAAGGAACAAAAGCTACCTTAATTGCTGGAACTCTATCTGGAAGCGTAGCCGTAGCCGGAGCCTTAACCGTAGCCGTAGCTGGAACTGGAACTGGAGCCTTAACCGTAGCTGGTTCTGTAGCGGGGACAGGAGCCTTAGCCGTAGCTGTAGCTGTAGCTGTAGCCTTAGCTGTAGCCTTAGCATTAGCCTTAGACGTAGTTTTAGCCATAGCAGTAGCCGGAGCCGTAACTGTAGCAGGTGCCATATCTGGAGCTATCATATCCGAAGCTATATCCGGAGCCACATCCGAAGCTATATCCGGATCTGTAGCCTTAGTATGTGCTGGTTCTGTCGCAAGTTCTTATATTGGTTGGCGAGCCATCAAAGGAGATAAAAAGCACGCTATCATCCGTAATTATGCTGTTGCTTTTGCGGCGTTCGGCGGTACAAGTTTTCGCAATGCCGATTTAACTGATACAAATTTTACCTTGGCAAATCTGAAAAATTCCGATTTTAGAAACGCGATTCTGACTCGTACTTGCTTCCGAAAGGTGAAAAAACTCGACTTTGTACGTCCGGGTAATACCTACTTGAAAAGTTACCAACTGCTTGAGTTACTAGTCACCGGGAATGGACGAGAAAAAAATTTTGACCGTGAAGATTTGCGGGGAATTAACCTGCGAGGAGCAGATTTAGTTGATAGTAGTTTTATTACTGCCGATTTAAGTACAGCTAATTTACAGGATAGCGATTTATCCAGAGCCAAGTTAGTCCAAACCCAGTTAGATGCAACGGATTTTACTGGTGCTACACTTACCGGGGCTTATATTGAAGATTGGAATATTACCACTCACACAAATTTTACTGGGGTGCGCTGCGAGTATGTTTATATGCGACTCCCCACGAAAGATAATCCCGAACCCTTACGGAAACCCGACAACAGGGAAGAAGTATTTGGGGATGGAGAATTTGGCGATTTTATCAAACCCATAGTTGACACCCTCGACCTTTATCATAATCAAGGAGTTGACCCCAGAGCAATAGCCATTGCCTTTAAAGAATTAGCAGAAAAGAACCCCGAAGCGAATTTAGAAATCGTCGCGATGGAAAAACGGGGAGAAGATAAATTTTTACTCCGTGCTAAAGTCGCTCCGGAAACGAAGAAATCTGAATTAAGTCAGCAGTATTTTGAGAGTTACAATCATCTCAAAACTTTATCTCCAGAAGAGCAAATACAACATTATTTAAACCAGATATCCGAAAAAGATGAAAAAATTGAAGGGCTACAACAAAAGTATATTAGTAGTTTAGAAAATATGGTAGGAACTGCATTAGGTCGTCCTACAATGCAGGTAGATAATTTTAACAATCAAGGAGATATGATGTCAGAGAAGGAAACTGCTAATTATAATTTAGATCGAGCTAAGTTTGGTGGTGGTTTCGCTGGTACGGGAGGAAGTCAATCAAGTGGTAATTTAGGTGATTATTCTACCAACAATATACAATCTCAGCAGTCAAGTTTAGTTATGATTGTTTGTAGTAAATGTAGTCATAAAAATCCTCATCATTTTAAGTGTTGTTCTGAATGTGGGATGAAATTAATGTAAATATGCATTTTAAACTAAATCGTATAAATTATAAGATGTCATTGCGAACGAAGTGAAGCAATCCCAAGATTTTGCGATTGCTTCGCTCCGCTCGCAATGACAGAGCTACAAATTATTCATTTCTCAAAATAACAAAATCATGTCAGAATCAAAATACAATTTAAGCAATGCTAAATTCGGTGGTGGATTTGCGGAAGGAACCCAAATCGGTGGTACTTTGAATGATTATTCCACAGATAAAAAATCAGAAAATATAGAAAGTAATACTGCTGATGTCAAAACAATTTTAGTATTAGCTGCTAATCCCAAAACTACTTCACGTTTACGATTAGATGAAGAAGTGCGAGAAATTGATGCTGGTTTGCAAAGAGCAAGAAAGCGGGAAGCTTTTGATTTGCAAGTACGTTGGGCTGTGCGAGTTCGAGATGTTTCCCAAGCTTTGTTAGATTTTAAACCGCAAATTGTGCATTTTTGCGGACATGGTGCGGGTGATGATGGTTTAGCTCTCGAAGATGAAACCGGAAGAGTACAGTATGTTTCCACAGCAGCATTAGCAGAATTATTCGAGCTATTTAGCCAAAGAAATCAAAAAAATCCCATAGAATGCGTGATTCTAAATGCTTGTTATTCCGAAGTGCAAGCAATTGCAATTTCGCAACATATTCCCTACGTAATCGGGATGAATAAAGCCATCGGAGATAAAGCCGCGATTGAATTTGTAGTGGGTTTTTATAGTGCTGCTTCTGCTGGTGAGTCAATTGATTTTGCTTACAAACTCGGATGTAACGCGATCGCAATGGCTGGAATTCCGGAAAATTTAACTCCTGTACTCAAAGTGAAGTAATTTAATCTCAATTCCGCTCAGAATTACTATAAGGTAAGATATGTAACTAAAACAAAGCCAAAATATGATTTCTCAAAAATGGCTCTCGAAAATAATTTTATTTTTTCTCACAGCTATATTTACTTTGATTTGGGAATTAATTCTCATTCCGATTTTTCTTGATAAAGTTAATGCTCAAAATATTTATAATCCTATTTATATTACTCAAAGTTCTTCAAATCCAGAAATTTTATTGGAAACAGGTAAAAGACTTTATCATCAAGGAAAGTTTTCAGATGCGATAACGGTTTTAGAGCAAGCTGTACAAGTTTTTCAAAGTCAAGGTAATCAAATTCAACAAGCTATTGGATTGAGTAATCTTTCATTAGTTTACAAGCAAATTGGAGAATATCAGCAGGCTTTAGACTATATTACACAAAGTCGTAGATTATTAGAAAATCAGCCAGATTATCAGCAATCAAAGGATAAATTACAACTATTTGCTCAAATTATCGATATTCAAGCCAATTTACAATTAATTTTAGGAAAACCTTTATTAGCTTTAGATAATTGGAAACAAGCTACGATTATTTATCAAAAAGTAAATTTTCAAGATGAAAAAAACCGCAGTTTAATCAATCAAAGTTTAGCATTACAAGCATTAGGACGTTATCGTCAAGCTCATAAAATTTTACAAGAGTTACTTCCAGAATTAGATAAACAACCAGCTTCGATGATAAAAGTTACTGCATTACGAAATTTTGGCGATGTTCAATTACATTTAGGTGAAATAGATGCTTCTTTAAAGACTTTGCAACAAACTTATAAAATTGCACAAGAAATTCCAGTTAAATTTAATTTTAATCAATATAGTCCTCAAATATCTGAAATATTACTAAGTTTAGGCAATGCTCAACGTGCTAAGGGAAATAGATTGCGATCGCGTTTACAAAATACTACAAACTTTGCTAAAAAAACACCATTAGTTTATGTTAACAAGCCAATTCCACCAGAGGTTAATAAATTATATCAACAAGCCATACAAACTTATGAAAAGACTATAAATATATCAACATCACCAGAAATCAAAGTTAAAGCACAATTAAATTTACTCAGTGTATTAATAGAATTTCAAGATTTTACTAAAGCTGGTAAATTATATTCTAAAATTCAGTTGATAATAGATAAATTACCTATATCAGAAACATCGATTAATTCTCGTATACATTTAGCAGAAAATTTATTATTCTTAAAACAACTTAGTCCCAATAATGCACCAGAATGGCAAGATATAGCTCAAATTATAGCCTTAGCTGTTAAGCAAGCAGAAATTTTGGAAGATACAAGATTACAATCTTACGGAATGGGTGTTTTAGGTAGTATATACTTACAAAATAATAATTTAGCTGATGCTCAACAATTAAGTGAAAAAGCTGTTAATTTAGCTTTAAAAATACAAGCAAAAGATATTGCTTATCTTTGGCAATGGCAATTAGGATATATATATAAAGTTCAAAACAATATTACTGAATCTTTAGATTATTATTCTCAAGCTGTTAATAATATTAATGATTTACGTAGTGATTTACTAATTCTCGATCCAGATATTCAATTTTCATTCCGAGATAATATAGAACCAGTATACAGACAATTAGTTGATTTACTTTTACAATCACCCAATTTCCAGAATATAAATCAAACAAATTTAAACCAGAAAAATCTCAAACAAGCTCGTGATGTCATTGAAGCACTACAATTAAGAGAAATCGAAAACTATTTTCAAGAAGCTTGTTTAGAAGCTAAACCAGAAATTATTGATACAGTAGTTGATCAAACTGATACCACAGCAGCAGTTATTTATCCAATTATTTTAGAAAACCGTTTGGAAATAATTCTCAAACTTCCCAATCAAAATCAATTTTACCATTACACAACTTTTATTCCAGCAAATGAAGTTGAAGAGACTTTAGAACAATTACAATCTAGTCTCAGACAACCAGAACAAATTAATCAAGTTAAAAAAATATCCGCAAAAGTTTATAATTGGTTGATTCGACCATTAGAATTAGATTTGGAAAAACACAATATAGAAACATTAGTATTTGTCTTGGATGGAAATTTAAAAAATATTCCCATGGCTGTACTTTATGATAATAATGTATCGGGAAAAGCACCAAAATATTTAATTGAAAAATATGCTATTGCTTTAACTCCAGGTTTGCAAATGTTAGAGCCAAAACCTTTACAACAACAAGATTTAAATATTCTGATGGCTGGAGTCACCGAAAAGCGATTAATTGAAAATAAAGAATTTAATCCTTTGATAAATGTACAGTTTGAATTACAAAAAATTCAATCACAAATACCGAATAATAAAAAACTCTTGAATCAATCATTTACCGATATCAATTTAGAAAAACAAATTAATTCTGCTAAATATACAGTAGTTCATATTGCCACTCACGGTAACTTTAGTTCAGACTTAGAAGAAACTTATATTCTTACTTGGAACAAATTACTCAAACTCAATGATTTTGAAAGGTTATTTCAAATTAATACAAATACAGATTCTCAAACTATTCAATTATTAGTTCTTAGCGCTTGTCAAACCGCAGATGGAGACAAAAGGGCAACTTTAGGACTTTCTGGAATTGCTATACGTGCAGGTGCAAGAAGTACATTAGCTACCTTATGGGCTGTTGACGATGAGTCTACGGCTGAATTCATGAGTCAATTTTATCAAGAATTACTCAATAATAAATTTAATAAAGTAAAGGCTTTACAACAAGCTCAAATTAAGCTTTTAAAAAATACCGAATTACCCATGATTTGGAGTCCTTATGTATTAATTGGTAATTGGCTTTGACAGTGGAAAGTTGACAGTGGACAGTGGACAGTGGACAGTTGACAATTACCCATTACCCATTACCCATTACCCATTACCCATTACCAATTACCCATTACCCATTACCAACAATTGGTTTATTTGATAACTCTTTTAAATCAATATTATTGAGTAATTGCAACCAGTATTTTGCAAAAGTCTGATTTTGATGATTGGCTTTTTTTAGTCTAACTAATTCTGTTAAAGCTGAATACCAAATATCATTTTCAACGTAGAAAGCAAAGCGTTGTTCAGGTGAATAAGTTGTAATTAATTGCTTTTGTTGTAAAGATTGAAGTTCTACTCTTTCAATCCATCCACGCACGTAAATAGGAGTAGATGACTTATCGGGTTTACAATATAACTTAAAATACCATTGATATATTTTATTCGTTTCTAAAGATTTTTCAAGCGGGAGACTAATACTATAAATACCTTCACCTTTATCAATCGATAAATCAGTCTGATACAGATTATTATGAGCTTCATCTTGCAAAACAAATTCACCCTTAATAGGTATCTTGCTTGCTTGATAAGGAATAAATAACCAAAATGTGGGATTTGCTTCCACAACTTTACCCACTTCGTTTTCCGGAATTAAGGCAGTTAGTGGTATATTTGTAGCAGGACAATCGTTACGGCTACCCATTCCTTTTCTTCTAGTTGGTCTTCCTCGATTAGAGCCACTTTGTTGCTTGTTATTCAACTGTACTGGTATTTTTGGCGCATTTTTACTAACTTGTGTTTGCGATCGCGCTATTACTGGTTGACTCCCACTGATATTACTAATCACTGTTAATAACGAAATCAAAATAAATATAATTGGCTTTAAATTTTTTATTTTCATCAGAATGATTCTCATTATTATCACGATGACATTAATCTTTTGTTAAACATGAAGCATAAAGCTCAGTTAACTATTGAGTTAACAGTTCTATAGCTTATCAAAGTTTATATATAATTCATAGGAAATAATTATTAATAGATATGCAGTTGTATGCAAGCTAAGATAACGGGACTATAAAAGCATGATTGTTATAAGTGCTATGAATATAGTCCTATTAGACATCTGGTGGAAATTAAATATCCGTCAATCCAAACCCTTATAGAGACGCAAGGGTTCGCTTCTTTAGATTATTTGTGGGAGATGTCTATTTTGATTAACCGCAAACATTTCTGAGTGAATCCCCATAAATAAATACTGATAACTGATAACTGATAACGGATAACTGCATAAGTTAATTTCAACCGCACCTAATTAAAAGTGTAAGACTGAATTGCGGCTAGCAAGTCTACAAATAGAACAATTATAAGGAGAAATAATCATGACTTATTCCAACTCACAAAATTTACAAGATAAATCACAAGTACAAGAAGAAGAGATTACCATGAATCTAGAAAAAATTAACCAATTCAAACAAGAAATTGATCGGAAAATGATTGATGCAATTTATCAATCTAAAATCTTTGATTTTTTTGTTAGTAAAGGTTTAGAAGGAAAAGCTGTGAAAGTTAAAGTTGTACTCGACTTGAGTGAAATCAGAAATACAGATATTATTCAAGATAAAGAATTAAGAGATTCTTTGCGAGGAATACCTAGTCAAGAAATGACAATTACCTCTTGTTGGCCCTGTAATGGAGGTCAATGGTGTAGCTAATAAGAGGATGTTTTAAAAGTATCCGGCGGTTTAAACCGCTACTACAAAAACAAAGTCCACCGTAAGGTGGACTAGTTAGTTTAGAACTCGCCTTACGGCGGGTTTTGTTTGTGTAGCCGCGACTTATAGTCGCCAGGTAAAGTATTAAATTAAACTTTCAAAACTGTTCGCGTAGCGCAGCGCTAGCTGTAAAAGTCTTTTAGTGCTGATAAGCAAGAGGCTGTCTTGCTTACTTGCAACAGTTTCACCCCTAATTATTACCAATTACCAATTACCCATTACCCATTACCAATTACCCATTACCAATTACCTTTATGTACTTAAAATGCTATTTTACTTAAAGGTACAATCTAGGAAATAAATAATGATTCATCAACATTGCTTTTACAAGCTAGCAATGATAACATTTACCACTATAGCATTCTACCCTAATAGAATTAACGCCCAGATTGTTCCCGATGCAACTCTACCGAATAATTCCAGTGTCATCCAACAGGATAATATTCAAGTTATTCAAGATGGAACTCAAGCGGGAAGTAATCTATTCCACAGCTTTGAACAATTCTCTGTACCCACTGGTTCAACAGCTTATTTTAATAATATTGCAAATATTCAAAATATTATTACGCGCATTACAGATAATGATATTTCTCAGATTGATGGTACAATTCGCGCTAATGGTACAGCAAATTTATTTTTAATTAATCCGTCAGGAATTATTTTTGGTAACAATGCTTCTTTAAATATTGGTGGTTCATTTTTAGCAACTACCGCAAGTAGTATTAACTTCCCAGATGGTACCAAATTCAGCGCGACACAACCCCAAACTACACCTTTATTAACTATAAACATTCCTACGGGATTGCAATTTGGTGCCACAACTGCACCCATCCGCAATCAATCCCAAGCATCTGTCAATGGTGCAACTAATTTTTTTGGTCAAGCTGCTGGTTTACAAGTACCTAGAGGTAAAACTTTAGCGTTGATTGGCGGTAATCTAACCTTGGATGGTGGTAATTTAAGCGCAGACTCAGGAAGAATTGAATTAGGGAGTGTTGCTCCTAACAGTTTCGTTAATCTCAATTCAACTGATAAAGGTTGGATTTTGGGTTATGAAGGTGTAGAGAATTTCCAGAATATTCAATTAATTCGACGCAATATTAGTGATTCTACCATTGGTTCGATAGTAGATGTAAGTGGTGAAGATGGGGGTGGTAGTATTCAAGTACAAGGTAATTCTGTAGAATTAGCTGGTAATTTTGTGCTTTTAAGAACTGCAACCACAAATGACACAAATGCTGGAGATATTACAATTAATGCGAGCAAATTAATTGTTCGAGATGGCGCACAGATACTAGCTTTTAGTTCAGGTAAAGGTACAGGCGGAAATATCATTGTCAATGCTCCCGATTCAGTAGAGTTAATTGGTGCATTTATTAATCAAAATGGTAGCACCGTGAATAGTGGTTTGGTTAGTGCTACTGCTGGTGAGGGAAATGGAGGAAACCTGACTATTAATACCAGCAGATTACTCATTTCTGATGGAGCAAGAGCATCAGTAGAAACTTCTTTTCAACCTGGAAGTGATAATTCACAATTTATTTTAGCCACCGGAAAAGCTGGTAATTTAACTGTAAATGCTTCTGAATTTGTAGAATTAGTTGGTAAATCAGCAACAAATAGAAGCAGTACCCTTGTATCTAAAACATCAAATTCAGCAGATGCTGGAAAAATCACAATTTCTACAAAGCAATTGATTGTTAGAGATGAAGCTGAAATTACTGTCAGCAGTTTATTCCCAAAATTTCCACCAACTATTAATTTTGTCGGTAATACAAGTAATTTAGGAAATGCAGGAGAAATTAATATCATTGCCGATTCTATACTTTTAGACAATCAAGGCAAACTTGTATCTGAAACCGACTTAGCAAAGGGAGGCAATATTAACCTCCAGTTACAAGATTTACTATTAATGCGTCGCAACAGTCAAATCTCTACCAATGCCGGAATTTCCCAACTTGACGGCGATGGTGGTAATATAACCATTAATATTCCCGATGGTTTCATAATTGCCGTTCCAAATCAAAATAGCGACATCACCGCTAATGCTTTTACAGGTAGTGGTGGTCAAGTTAATATCAATGCTAATAGTATTTTGGGAATTCAATCACGCAGTCGAGATGAGTTAATCACACTTTTAACTACTAATAATCCTGGTGAACTCAATCCACAAGAACTACTAACAAATGATATTACCGCAATTTCTCAACAAAATCCTAATTTAAATGGTGAATTAAATATTAATATAATTAATGGAGAACCCCCAAGGGAATTAATGGAGTTACCAACCATCCCAGTTGGTACCAAAATCTCTCAAGTTTGTAAACCCCGTGGAGGAAATCAAAGCGAATTTATTTTTACTCGAAATGCTGGTTTACCTCCTTTACCTCGTGAAGCTCTCGGTGTTAATTCTCCTTTGGATGTTGATTGGGTAGACAAGGGGATGGGGAGATGGGGGGATGGGGGGACAAGGGGACAAGGGGATAATTCGCAATTATCAATCCAAAATCCAAAACTTGTACTGAGCGAAGCGAATGTATCTAAAATCCAAAATCAGATTATTGAAGCTACTGGTTGGGTTGTGGATGAAAATGGTGACATACTTCTTGTGGCTGGTAAACCTAATCTAAAAAAAGATAATTTTAACAAAGTTGGTTGTTAGCCTGTTTGATTTGAAAATCATAAATCACAATAGGAATCAATGGCGTTGCTGAATCCAAATTGATAATTTCATGTTAATTTAAATCAGTGAACAGTGAAGCGCGCAGTGTGACGCAGTAGCGTCATACAGTGAACAGTAAACACTCTTAGTATGGTGTTCTATTTAAACCAATACAGAAGACGCTTATCACCTACCGTATTGCTCCCAACTTAAACTTTCCCAAATATAAACGTGACTGATAACTGATAACTGATAACTGATAACTGTTAAATCGGGTATATACTGCAATGCTACTGCTACCAGCGATAATTGCTAAGACGGAAGGAACCAAGGGTATCCAACCACCTTGAATTAATAAAGCATAGCAAAGATTATATAATATAATTTGGGATAATCCGATAGTTAATCCTAAATGCAATCCTGATTTACATCTCCAAGTAAGTATCCCTCCTACTATTGACCAACAGTAAATCCATAACGCTTCACTCCATTTTGACCATACCCATAACAAAGGTCTATTATCAAGGACAGCGCTAATCAGTTGACTAACCATATGTGCGTGTATAATTACCCCTGAAGTCTCTTTGTAGGGTGTCTGCCAATAATCTTTAAAACTTTCTGCTGTGGTACCAATAATGACTATTTTATCTTTAATTAAATCGGGTTTAACTTTATCGTTGAGTACATCAGATAGGGTAACTCTCATTCCTACCTCAGATGTTGATCGCCAATTAAGCATTATTTGATAACCCAGATTATCAATTTTACTATAACCACCACTGTTTTTTTCTAATAAATATGGAAATATACTATTACCTGGTTCTGAATTATCTTCAGACTTGAGTTTGAGTTTTATGTTTTCCTGGTTTAAGTAACGCTCTGCTAGTTGAAAACTCAAAGATTTATCAGTATTACAAGGTTCTACGGGAGCCATTGCTAATAAATGTCGGCGTAATATTTTATCATCATCTACTACAACATCACTAAATCCGAGATTTTGATTCATAACTTCTGGAGGAGGTGGAACACCGGGGTTTTTATCCCCCTCACTCACCTGACAAACTCCAATAAATTTTGGGCTTGTTTTCATCCATTTAGCTAAATCTACATATTCCTTTTTTACGGCACGCTCTCGATAGATATCTAAACCGATGATGCGAGGATTGTGTTTTTCTAACTTATTTACCAGTTGCGCGAATGTTCTATCTGAAAGCGATGCACCACCTCTTTCATCTGCATTTTGTAATTGTACATCAGCTTCGGTGATCTCGACGATTAAAATCCGATTATCTTTTCCTTCATCCGGACGACTTACCATCATCCCATCAAACGCTGCCAGTTCCCAATTTTGTAATAATCCTAAATATCTGGCTCCACTAATTGCAGTTGCGATCGCGAAACTAATACTGAAAATTACGGGTAGAATCTGATGGGGGGGTAATCGGGAATAATGAGATTTTTGGCGTTTTGTAGTCGGATTTGACCAAACTAAAGATGGTGCAGTAGGATTTTGACAAATCACTGGTAACCAACTAGCACAGGGAAATTCTGCTTCTAAACCTTGTAATCTCTCTCCAGCTTCTCGTACTGCTAAATAAAAGGACTTGGATTCACAAAAAGCTCCTAAGAAGAATTTAAGAAATTTCTGAGCGACTAAATCAGGTACAGGTTCACGCATTACAATCATTTGGGGAATATTTAATGAAGCAAGTTGAGTTGCTAATCCCAAACCATCGCAAGAATTGAAAATCGCTAACCGTAACCCCCGTGATATAGCCGTTCTTAAACCATTTTTTAATTGCTCTATTGTTAAACTATCATGGTGATTAATACAAATCCGTCCGGTTTCTCCATTTAATTGACTCGAACTATGTCCAGCAAAAAATAATATATCCCATCCTTTTTTATCCCAAAGCATCGAATCTAATTGTTGACGTTGGGGTTCTACTAAAAAAGTTGTTTCTGCACCCGGGAAATTTTCTAATATTCTTTTATCTGTTTGAATATCAATATTTTCTCCATTACCTAAAATTGCTAAAATTCTGATTTGATGATTGTCAGATTTATTTCTAGTTTCCAATCGCTCAAATTGAGGCATACTCAAACATAAAACTGCATCAGGATAATCATCAAAAAAATCCCATAAGTTCCAAGGTAGTCGTCGTATTTCATCTAAATCTGTTTGAATAATTACTTGAATTTCTTCTCTGGGATTTAATTTTGTACGTATTTTCTGCTCTATATTTACAAAATTTTCCGAATTCAACCAAATATTTATTTTATTTTTTAATTCGTCGCATAATTTATTAAATTCAATCGATGAAATATTTGTAATATCTTCTGATTCTATTTCTATTTCTACATCCGATTCCCATTGCTGTCGCCAATTCAAATCCGGAATTAAAGAATCATATAATAAGTTATACAAAATTTGCCAACGTCTATAAAGTTCGTTCAGTTCTGGTGCCGCAGGTAAACTAACAGTATACTGAATCAGGAAAACATTTACCTGTTCTTGGCATTCGTAAATTTGCGCGATCGCATTCTTAAATCCCTGTTGTAAGTTACCCCCCGATAAGTTTAATACCACTATTTTACTCATAAATTTATCAGTTATCAGTTATCAGTATCGGTTCCTGGGAAATAGTGTTTGGAGGCTATTCGAGTGCGATTATTGCAACTGGTGCATTCGGATGAATTTAATATCACATTTTACACCATTCTCGACAACGCCAAAAAAACCGGGGCTTCTAAATGCTTTTAAAGGTTTTGAAACTGAGATATTTACAGTTATCAGTTATCAGTAACGTTTATACTTGGGAAAGGGCTAGTCTCCCACCCTTGAAGGTGGTAGGCGTTCTCTGTATTAGTTTAAATCCCTCACCATACTAAGAGTGTTCACTGTATGACGCTGCCGCGTCACGCTGCGCTAACACTGTTCACTGTTTTAATCCAGGTGCGATCGACAATCTTCTATTTTTTCTATCCAAAGGAATATTTTTTATATTGGCATCAGATGATAATATGCAAATAACTATTAGTTATTAAAAAACAAAATTCATCAAAATAAATTCTTGCCTACGCTTGTAAATTTGAGCATTGGCATTAGTAAATTATCTTGATATTTTGTAATTTATTATTTGTAGAAATTTGGTGCAATTTTAGATATCAGGAACTGAATCATATATCCGAAGAAGCGAACCCTTCAAGAATAAAATTCTCGATAATTTGGACATCTTTGAGAGTTACTTGAATACTGAAATATTTACCCAAGGGAAGTTTAAATCTTTTCAATTGAATATAATTATCGTAACTTCTGGATTCAACAGAATGTAAGGTTGTTCCCGACTCAGAAAGCAAACTTAATTTGATATGAGCGGGTAAATAAGTTTCTCCAGATGCTGGATAAAGCTGTACCCGAATACCAACTTTCTCGTCGATTTGTGGTGATAAACCAATCAGTAACGCTACAGATTTATTTTCTATTTGCATTCCTAAATCAATCAGTTTAGCTCCTTTGACACAAACTTCATTTAAAACAGAATCGCTTCTAAATTGAAAAGCTCTTGTATCTGTAAAATTGACTAAACCATCGATAGAATACCAACCTTGAGCAAAGATATTATCAAACCATGAACTCAAGTTTTGGACATTTTTTTTTGTATTTTCCATAAGATTATTAGGTGAATTTTCTATCATCTGACTATACAAAAGCGAGCGGTATTTGTCGTCAGCATTTATTGCTCCCCACAGATTAAAATCAATATTTAAACGAGGGGAATAAACAGTTGGTTGGTTTAGTTGATGAATAATTTCTTGTGCTTGAACCTCTGATAAACTTGGTAATGGTTTAACTTGCGGTTTGTTGACTGGACAAAGTTCCTCAGCTACCCACATAACGTTAATATCCGCAATTAAATCGTAATTATCTAGACAATAATTTCTATCAAGAGAGTCATATTTTGCTTTATTGGTAACTTGTTCGTAACTAATAAACCCCCATATCCGCAACCAATTTTCGGTTAAATTTACCTGTACCGAAAGATAATAATTAGCAACCCAATTAGGAATATCAACCCATTCTTGGGGAATACGAAACTCATCAATATTATCTTGTTCACTGGGAATTAAAATTAGACGAGTTTGATTAAAAGTTAACTCAATTCCATTTACAAATTCCCATTGTCGATGCAAATCTGGAGATGGTGCGGGTATCTGGAATTTTTCACGTAAATCCGGTTCATCTTTCAACCATTGAAGAAAACCGTTTAAACACAAGTAATTAATAAAAACTCTGTGACGAGCAGCCGGATTTCGGTAACGATTTACCATAGTTTGTTTCCATGCTGTTTCTCGTTCTTTTTCCGAAAATTCTAACCACAAATGTTCGGGATAAATTGCTAATAAATCTTCAAATTTCAACATCTGATTATTTCCTATCATCATAATTCTCCTGTTTAATTTCTATCCATTCATTTACAATATCTACGAGCTTATGATTTACTACGGAAAGAGAGTTAGTTTCTAGAGATAAACTTGTTTCTAGTTCTTCTTGAAATAACTCGATGAGATTTAATTGTATTGCAGTTGTTAAATTTAAAGGATGATTTAAATTACATTCTTTGTGTTTTTCAAAAAGAAAATTTTTAAATATTGTATCTAGAATAGAGAATAAAAATTGTTTGCAATATAATTCTAAGCATTCATCTAAAGCTGATTTAATTCTTTCAATATCTTTATCGCTATTCAGGTAAATTTCTGAATTAACTTGATTCCACTCGTGGGCAAATTGTCTTAATATATGAATGGTATATCTTTTCAACTGACGAGCTACTTGATACTGTTTTTGCAACTCTGGATATTTAAACTTGAGAAGATTGGCTATTTCAGTTTGAGTTAAGTTTAATCCCTGCCATAATTTAAAAAGTATTTGACATAGTTCTGGCATATTGGAGAATAAAATGTCAAGAATCACTTGTACTTGCTGCCATTCTTCTTGCTGTATTAATATATCCAAGCTAGAAGGTGCAGCATCATAAATACCAGGATAATTTTCTTCAAAGGAAAAATATTGCTTAGCGCGATAGTTTTTAGCCGCATTTATACAAGTTGTAAGTATTTCTTTGATTGTGATATCTGTTGCTGAGACATTGATAAGATTCAATTGATGACAGCGTTGATTGTAATAAATAGCAATTTCTCTAAAGTCATTTTTTGAAGGATTTGGTGTCCGACTCAAGGGGTTAGATGGTGGCTGAAAAATTTCATTAAAGCATTGCCAACCTAAACGATATAAAATGATTTGCTGATTATTAAAATTTTGTGCCAGCAAAGCTTCATTTAATTCCTTTACACTTAAATTCTTCAATAAACCGTAATTAGAAAATTTGGTTCTCCTCGCTTCCAAATCTTGGTGATAAATTTGATTCCGAACAAATCGTTTAAATGCAGTTATTGCATATGCTTCTATATTAATTTTATCTCGTGATAAATTAAAATTTTTGAAAAATATATTCGGTGAATTAGCTGCAATATTTGCTATTTGAAAACATTCTTCTAAAGAATATTTATGTTTAATATACTTCAATTCATGATGTATATCTTTTGCAGCTTTAAAACAGGCTTCTTGTAAATAAGCTGAAAAATGTCGTTTTGCTGTGGGAATACATTCCGGATTATCGAATTGGTGTTTCACTAATAAGACTTTCAGAAAATATTGCACCCAAAAACTTTCTTGAGCCTGTGGATCTGCTGCTACTTTTAATCTGATACTATTTTCTAATGCCAAGTCAACCTGCCAATTCAATTTTCTTTGATGATTATCATCTGTAAAGCTGATAAAGCTAGAAAACTTCTTGATGATGTTTCCCCGTTTTTCTAAAAGCATAAAATATTACCACATAATTATTTGAAACATTTCTTCTCCTATATTTAATGATATTAACAATACATTATTGCTATTTCACCCATAAAAATTCACTATTGTTATTGCTTTGCATCTTTACCGCATTAATGCATCTCTCATATATTGCTATATATATTTATGGGTGCCTCTATAAAGCCATTATGCAGTTTGAAGCGGTTTTGCGATAAATTCACCTTTAAAAATTTGCAACATTGGATTTATCTAGTACCATGACACTTTCTCATTAAGTGGCTACTAAATGTATCTATCATTTGTTACTAATAGACTGACCAGATTTTGACACTATTGTCAAGGTGTTATACATCTATTGATAGAAGACACAGAATATTACCAACTTGATGAATCTGGAAATTTTCAAGTCGTTCGCTACAAACAGAAAAAATTTAGCTCACAAATAACCATTAGACATCGCTACAGAATGTTTTATGAGTTCAACACATTCTCAAAAAGTTCTAAAAATGCTCAACGACAGGTTACTTGAAGCTTATGAAAGATACTATGGGGAGTTGGAAATTGGAGATATGTCCCCCCAAGAGTTCATCAACAGCTATGGAAGTATTGAGGATAGGATTAATGGTAACTTAAAACTCGGAGTTATACAACCTGACGAATCCACCTCTTCTTCATCTAAAGCTTGAGATGCAATCGGCACGCGCAGAATTGGATGAGACAACGCTGTCTAGTAGCGAAGACTTAGAGTGGTTTAAAAAGAACGTTCAAGGTAGAGCATTAGAGCATGGTTATTGTGCCAGACCAAAAGTATTAGGCGATTGTGATATACCTGGGTTTGATGGTTGCTACAACTGCTCTCATTGGAGAACGAATAAAAACTTTCTACCAGTTTTAGAAGACACTTTAAAACGTACAAATAATGTATTACAGAAAGCTGAAAACTATGGTTGGCAGTTGCAAATAAATAAAAATACACCTATACGAGATAATCTCGAAAAAGTGATTAAGTAGGTAGGCACTAAAAAACCTTCATTATGTAACGAAACGTAAAGTTGCCCAAAAACCTCTTCCCTTCTGCCTCCTGCCCTCTGCCTTCTGCCTTGTCTCAACGATAAATATTTATGCCCACCT
>JAYKJL010000111.1:0-20719 GCA_035285725.1 Nostocales cyanobacterium 94392
TTCTGCAATTCAATCGTTGACTTTTGACTAATCACCTCACCAAAGGCTTTTTTCCGATTTTCGATTCCAAACCAGCGCTGGTAGGTTTTAGTATGTTCGTCAACTGTATGACCTAAGTTATCAGCAGCGGCTTTGATGGGTATTCCCTGGAGGTGCGAGCGAATCGCGCAAGCATGACGCAAGTCGTAGGGTTGAAATTCAATGCCAATTTTTCTAAACCATCTTGATATATCTCTCCGCATCCAATTAATATTTTGTACCGATGTAATTTGAGAAATTTTTCGCTGCAAAATTTTTAAGGGTTGGGGATTTTTTAAATCGAATAATTCTATCCATTCGGGAACGAAGGGGATGACTTCGCGATATCCGGTTTTGGTATCTTTATGGACTTTCCAGGTACAGTCTATATTTTGTTCAGATATCCACCAGTTAATATCTGGTTTTACGAATAACTCCCTCGGACGTAAACCAAAAGTTGCTAGCATTCCATACACCCAACGCCACATTTCCCAGGTGTCTGTTGCATCGCAGATATTGGTATTTTTGCGGTTGAGAGCAAATTTTTCAAATAGCTCAAAAGAATGAATAATTTTCTCGTCGTCCGGAATTTCTCGGAATTTAGGAGTAACACTATCTCTCTTGATATCGAGGGTAAATCCTAACTGAAATGTTTTAATAAAAACAGAAGATACCGCAATTAGTTCGTTTTTTTTATTTCCCCCAGTTGCGTTAATTACTGATTCAAAATTATGCTTTGTTGCTAAAGTTGTTCGAGAAAAATTTCTTCTAATAACCGATATATAGTTAGCAAAGGTATTTTGACTGGTTATAGTCTTCTGACGGGTTTGATAATAATTATCCTCGAATTTATCTAATAATTCCCCAATGGTTTTTATCTGTTGTTTTTCTCGATTTTTTTCTCTAATTTTTATTCCTAAATATTTTTCGTTCCATACAAAAGTATGACGAGCGATTAATTTACCCAACTCGTAACTTTCTTCAATCGCAGTTTTGAGTCCTTCTAAATTCGCTGGTATACCCAAAGACAAATCGTACTGCTTTTTACCTTTCCCAGCGCGATCGCGATCGTCGGGTTTTAAAGGAAGGGTTGCCCGTAACTGTAGAGAATTCCCAGTTTGTTTGATGGTAACTCTAACTCTATCTCTTTTTAAATTAGAATTTGCTTCGACTAACTTCTGCTGAAAAATTTCTTGATATTGTAATTCGGTTACTTTAATTTTCGCCATTCCCTATAGCTACTGTCTGTGGTGTTTTACGCGAGAACGATTGATGCGGGATTTACCTTAAGCAGCAATTGATCTCACACCTCCCTTTGGGTAGGTGTGAGATCAATTGCGAGTGAGTCGAGTTGCTCCCGTCTTGACGATTTTGAGCGCAGCGAGAACAGGGAAAGACTACAGCTACGATTTTGGAGCAAAATATGGTACAATCAACCAACTTGACCATCAATGCCATAAGCGAAAACCAAGCTAAAAGGTATATGTTGCAAGAATAAGATTTGGGTCTTGGGAACCAGGACTCCTGCCCTTGGAGGGGATGTAAGCCCAATAAAACTACGGAGTTTTAAAGGCAATCCCCAATGAATTGGGAAGCCTAAACTGTACCGTTCGCGGTCAGTGTAGGTAGTTCACGTACTCACTGGCTGAGATGTTGCGTTATTCCGGCAGATATGGAGACGTGATATATCACGTCTCTACAAGTTTATTGCCTAAATATTCTCTTATTTATAAACTCAAATGCTGAAAATAAAATGTTCGCAAATATCATCAAAGCCTTATCAATAAGTTGCTCGCGAACGTTTTGGGCATTTCACCCGTTCCCATAGCAGTTATATGGTTCCTGGTGGGGTGATGTGCGCTCCGACTTTAACTGACGTAACCCGCGCTTGGTCGATTTTGGAATATTTCCGTACCAATTGGCTCGAACCTGTTTGGTTGGGTTGTTCATTGGAACGCTATGAAGAAATCCGAACTTATGAAGATTTTATGATGTGGTTGGATGAAAGCCCAAATCATGCTAACTCGGATTTAGGTTTTTATTGGCGGATGGGTTTGGATATTGGTTTACATAAATATGGTGGGGGTTTGGGTAAATATGTGAGCTGGGGATATTTACCTCATGAAGTGAAATATCAAAAACCCACCGTAGAAGGACGAAATGCTGCTGTAATTATGAAAAGTGGCGTTTACGATAGCTTTACCGATACTCACACTCCCATGAATCATGGTTTTGTTCGCGAAAACACCACCCATTCCTGGTATGACGAAGGTACACAAGACGTTCACCCTTACGATCGCAATACTCGACCGACTCAAAACAATGTTAAGGATTTTGAGAGTGCTTATTCCTGGGGAACTGCTGTCACTCACATCGATCATGGACGTTTAGAAGCAGGTCCTTTGGCTCGTCAACTTGTAGCGGGTGGTACTCACGGAGAAACTTGGCAGCATTATGATGGTTTTATTCTCGATGCTTTTAAACAAATGGGAGGAGCTAGCATTCATCTACGTCAGCTAGCACGAGTCCACGAACTTGTCAAGCTCTATCGTCAAGCCGAACGTTGTTTAAAAGAATTCCGTTTGAATGACCCTTGGTACATTAAACCCAAAGAACAGGATGGACGTGGTTGGGGTGCTACCGAAGCATCAAGAGGAGCTTTGTGTCACTGGATAGATATCGAAGCTGGTAAGATTAAAAATTACCAAATCATGGCTCCTTCGACTTGGAATATCGGACCTCGTGACGGTGAAGGAAAGCGCGGTCCCATCGAGGAAGCTTTAATCGGTACACCTATTTTTGACTCAACGGACCCGGTGGAAGTAGGGCATGTCGCTCGTTCCTTTGATTCTTGTTTGGTATGTACAGTACACGCTCATGATGCGAAGACAGGTGAAGAGTTAGCGCGTTTTCGTACTGCATAAAAAATGGGTAATGGGTAATGGGTAATGGGTAATGGGTAATGGGTAATGGGTAATGGGTAATCAGACATTGGTTTTAAATTTTATTTTGTTCCTAATCCCCAATCCTCAATTACCAATCCTCAATTACCAATCCCCAATTACCAATTACCAATTACCAATTACCCATCCCCAATTACCCATCCCCAATTACCCATTCCCAATTAATACATTATGTCCAAAGGATTACACGAACATTTTGCCAATCTTCCCGAAGAAGCACTACAAGAGTTTACCCAGTGGTGCGTTACTCAGCAAGCAAGGGAAGCGGGATACGAATTTACTCCCAATGAAACCAAGTTAGAAGATTTACCGATAGAGGATTATATTCCAGAACTTGTCGGTCAGTTTATGGATACGACAAGAAAGGATATTAGAACTGGATTAATCGCAACATTTGCCGGAAAACAAGCTGATAACCATTCTTTATCTGGTGTACCTGCGATGGTTGATTTTATTTCGCTTTACGTTAAACATTTATTTCCTGCTGAAGGAAGTGACGAAACAGAAACAGAAGAGTTGTTAACTAAAGCATCTCAACAGCAGTTAGAGAAACTTTCTCAAATTGCTCAAGAACATAATGTCAAATTGTCGGCTTAAATACAATATTAGGACTTACGCAACTGGGACATTTTGCCCGTAGGGTGCTGTGACACTTTGATTGATTTTTAACGGAATAATCAGGTTTTTGGTGTCACGCACCATCCGAGTATTGTGACAATCGCGGCTATTCCTGAATATCTCTAAATTAGACGGTTGAAAACTATAAGAAGCCTGGTTTTGTCAAAAAAACCGGGCTTTTCACATGAAATTCAGTAGCTTCAACTAATCATGAATAAATAATTAAATTAAATTAGTTATTTTCTACACTTGTATTAATCGCTGAATTTGTGTTAATCCTTTGACCGTATATATTAGTCAAAATACTGAGCTAATAAATTTAATATCATGAAAGCATTGCTCCCAAACAACTTTAAATTGGTTTATAATGAGTTCTTTAGAGTCTCGCAGTTGTGAGCTATATTCAAAATGCTATTAGTGGAACTACTATAAGCGAATGTTTAAAGTTTTCTTAAAACGTTGACTATTTCTACTGAAGTCAGTTAAAACAAATTAAGAAATCATCACATTAAATTTGTTTGCTTTAACTCTATTGCTGTTCGACACTTTATTCTCTGGCAGCATAGAAAAATCACATATTTTGCACTTCTTGAAGCAAGAGTAATTCCTTCTAAGAAGATAAATATAAAAGCTGTAAATGCTTATTATTAATAGCGTTTGCTTGAGGGTGAAATGCGGATGAAGCATTTACCTTCCTTAGTGCTAGATGTACTTGATACTTGAAAAGTATCTGAGAAAAAAAATTAATGTATTAATCTACCGAGGCTAAATAAAAATGTCTAATTTAATTCAAAACGTAGTAGCTAGTCACGAAAAGAATAATTTACATGAGTTTACTAATTTATTACGTCAATCTCAAAAAAAATATCTACTCCGTGACGATATTTTGACTATTTTTTATCAGTATTGCAGCATTAATGGACAAGATAAAAATTTATCTCGTAATTCAAATTTAAGT
Source organism: Nostocales cyanobacterium 94392 (assembly GCA_035285725.1). GTDB lineage: Bacteria > Cyanobacteriota > Cyanobacteriia > Cyanobacteriales > Nostocaceae > Rivularia. The sequence continues at coordinate 4,558 of JAYKJL010000111.1, forward strand.
AAATTAATTTACTCCACTCAAGAAATTATCTTAGACAAAGAGAGTCTTTGTTTTGTGATTCGTTCCCAAATAGCGGCTCAACAAGCTTATCATCTGCGGTTGGATATGACTGTAGAAGCTATAGATAGCGAAGAATTATCAAATTTACGAGATCAGCTTGGCGTTAGCGATTATTCCCAAGATGGGGAAGTGTTGGAAATTGATTTTCAATATTTTTATGACTACTCTTTTAATCTGAGGGATTCAAAAAAAATTGGTAATCGAGTAGATTCCCTCAATCGTTATCTATCAAGTAAATTATTTGACCACAATTCCAGTAGTTGGCAAGAAGCTTTGTTTAATTTTTTACGCCACCATAAGTATAATGGTCAACAGCTATTAATCAACGAACGTATCAAAAATAAATCGCAATTATCTGACAAGATAAAGCGAGTTCTTGATCTTTTAGATAAATATCCGAACCACACATCTTACGAAAACTTTCGCTTTGAATTACGCAGTTTTGGATTTGAACCTGGTTGGGGAAATACTGCTAGTAGAGCCGAAGAAACTCTATCATTACTAGAACAGTTGATTGATTGTGCCGATCGTCAAGTATTGTCCAATTTTCTTTCCCGAATTCCCATGGGTTTTAAACTTTTAGTTACTTCACAAGATGTTTTAGGACAAACAGATACTGACAAACAAGCAGTTTATATCTTTGACAGGGTAAAGGAATTAGAAAAACAAATCCAAGAAAATGCCAAATTAGGGGGACTTGATGTACTTGGTACTATCAAACCGAAAATAATTGTACTTACAGGTTTGATTTCTAATGGTGAAGGTGCTAATTCCAATCAAAGGTTAGAAAAAATAGACGATACCAATAATTGCTGGATTTTACGAGTTCCCTGCTACCAATCTCAACAGTCAACAGCTAAAAATCAGATTTCTCGCTTTGATATTTATCCATATTTGGAATATGAAGCCACTAATTCCGAGCAAGAACTTTTAGCAGAGTTTCAAAGGAATTAAAATTGTAAGCCACTAGCTAGTACATGAAGGCAGAAGTAAGAGGGCAGATGGCAGAAGGCGCAAATGCTTATTTTATAAGCTTTTTATAAATATGAAATGGTTGCTTTATTTACGCCGTGTTGTACTAGTAGGATGCTTTTTTGCTCAACCGACGTTGTTTGAAGTATCTAATTTGAAATACCTTAAAACTCTGAAGAGACGTAGCATTGCTGCGTCTCTACGTTTTTACGTAATTATGGCTTGCTGTTGGGACTTGAAAAGCCTTGTATTTTAAGCTCGACTTTATCCATTTTTACGAAACGCTAAAGCCAAGGCTGAAAGTTTTATGAGACCGTAATTTGACTTTTTCTATTTTACCGAGAATTAGTGATGTGGAAAAAGTGTTTATCGGAAAGCTAGGATTTTGCCGGACAAACAAAAGTTAGTCGCTAATTTTGGATAAAGTCGAGCTAATTATATCAGGAATAGCCGCAATTGTCACAAAACCCTGGTTGGTGCATGACACTACAACCTGATTATTGCGTTAATAATCAAGCGAAGTGTCACAGCACCCTACAAGAAAAATGTGCCGGTTGCGTAAGTCCTATATATATAAAAATATATAAAATATTAATTTCGATACAATTTTTTTGTAAATCTATATACTTTAAAATCAATCTATAAATGATATGAAAAGAATTTTTGAGTTTTTTTATTTCAAAATAGAAAAAAATGCCCAAAAATATGTAGAATAGGAAAACACAAACAAACGCCGTACTCTTCAAAAATTGTCGTCAATTTTTGTACAGGTCTGGAAATAAAAGCGTAAATTTGTCTGTTTAATTACAAATCCATATTCTCTGAATTATTCTTAATCGAAATATTTACCGATAAAGATCATGAGAATTAGAAAAGATGACTATAAATGACGAATGACCAAACAAACCTCACAATCATCGGTTGCGGCAACCTTAATCGTAATGATGATGCTGTAGGTGTAATTATTGCTCAACGCCTACAGCAGTATCTTGCCACATATCCTCATCCTCATGTGAAAGTTTATGACTGCGGAACCGCAGGGATGGAAGTCATGTTTAAAGCAAGAGGTAGCAAACACCTAATAATTATTGATGCGAGTTCGACAAATTCCGAACCAGGTGCTGTATTTAAACTTCCAGGGGAAGAATTAGAAGCAATACCAGAACCCAGTTATAACTTACATGATTTTCGCTGGGATAATGCAATAGCTGCCGGAAAAAAAATCTTTAAAGATGATTTTCCCATCGGTGTGACGGTTTATTTAATTGAAGCCGCAAATCTTGATTTTGGTTGGGAATTGAGTTCTGCTGTGAGCCATTCTACCGATTTTGTGTTTGAACAAATTAAGACAATTATTGAACATAATGACAGACTGTGACAGAAACCTTTCAAGCTGAGTCTTCTCGATAAACAGATAATTCATCTACCCTCATTTCAAAAGGGATTCCTTGATTAACGGGGGGACAAATGCGAATTTTAGCGCTGCTTGCGATATTGTTTAACAATGATGCCATTGGTACCATTCTTTGTAATACCCGCCAGTTGGTCACTTGATCGGGACACTCAATTACCAAAACCATTGCAGAGGTTTGGGTAGTCACATACCACCGACAAACCGATAGCAAATCGCGAATTTTGCGATCGCAATTATCATAAAAAAACTTACTTAGAGATTTTTCTAACTGCTGACGCAGTACAATATCTGCTGATGATGGCTGAAACGGTCCCAAATCATCATTCTGAAAGAAATACTTATTGTTCATGTCTTCTTCCGTGTAATTTTTCTTGCAAACTTCAATCACGATACCACAAACATTAGATTGATTTGTAGCTAAATATTCTAGTTTTTTTGTTATTATAAATTACTGCCATAAAAACAATAATTTCAAACAAGTTAAAACAAAAAAAATTAGCTAAATATATATTTAGCCGGAGAATATTTACACTACATCGAATAGTTCCACAACTATTATAATCATATACAACCAATAATGTTAGTATATGATAGTTGAGAAAAAAATACTTTAACCCATAGATAACCTATAGGAAGATTAATATTACCTTTCTTAACTAAATCCTTACCTTAGCACAAAAAAACATTCTATTTTGGACATAGTTGATAATAGATATTCATGTTCTATATCCGTTCTAAATTGTCTAAGAAAGGTAATGTCGGTAGGAGTAAAGGAATATTCATTCCACAAGACTTTTATGATATAGTCTTGTACTCCGCAGTTAGTAATTGTGCTTGCATATTGTGCGCTATCTAAAAAGCAACATCTCACGTTTGGGGTATCTATATTTTGAGCTAGACCTATAATAAACACAATACATAAAAAAAAAGCAGTCACTGATACTTTTATGTTGTAATATATAAAACATTTCCTCTTGAACAATGGTTTTGTAAACTAAAATACGATAATTATTCCTAATAGAGATAATTCAATGTTAGGACTTACGCAACCGGCACATTTTTGTTGTAGGGTGCTGTGACACTTCGCTTGATTATTAACGCAATAATCAGGTTGTAGTGTCACGCACCAACCAGGGTTTTGTGACAATTGCGTAAGTCCTGAATGTGAATACCCACCCTTCTAGCATTCGCGATGATTATGAATCCTCGATTACTATTTCCTCAGAAAAGAAGCTGTAAAACCTTAATTTTCCGTGAAGTAAGAAGTGGGGTTTTTATAAATATTTTCTGATGTTAAGAATATTTATATGTTAAAAACTCAATTTGTGTATAAGTTTAAAATTGATTTGCATTTCCTTATGTAACGTTATTTTTTTGTGCCAGTTTACTTGTCGGAAATTCAACATCCGATTGACCCTACATCTAGACAGCTATTATTACAATTAAATACTTTGGTCTAAGTAATTCGGCAGAAAAAAATACAACTATATAACGGTTAGGTAAACTACCCTTAAACCCTTATTCCCACTGCCGACTGCCGACTTTATGCCCTAATTGCAATTTTCAACGCCAACCTACTTATCGTTGGTAATTCCCTGCCAATTTTGTCACAAATAATCTGTTTATTTAAAAAAAAAATCACAGGAAATTCCAGATTTATAAATAAAGAAACTAGTAGTGCATCCATTTTGAAAAGTTTTTTCTAGTTTTATCTATTGCTCTGTCCCATGCTTAAATTCAGATTTATCAAAGGGTAAAATACACCTAATGTTTTGACAATAACTAAATCATGTAGTGTTCAATTTTAAGCCATCACTTTTATAGAATTCGGTTCCCAATTTACCCTATAGTTTGTTGAAATATGAATATCACAAGCAGTTGGTCGCCAACCGTAGACAAAATAATTATCAATACTATCAGGAAGTAAAGCTAAGTTAGTCGCATAGAGTCCCGTCTTGCTACTATTTTGAACAATTGGAATTTGACTTATTGGTTGATATGGACCAGTAATAGCATTGGCAACATAATGGTATAAGCAAGAATCATTAATATCGGGATTACCTACTTCTTCTAACCACTCTGGATTAATAGCATGTTTCCATGTGGAAAAGAAAAGGTGATACTTGCCATTTTTGTAAATTACTTGAGGTCGTTCCATTTCATAAGAAAAAAAATGTAATCCTTTGCCAATCAATGGAACACTGACAGGGGGTAATAATTGGTAAGGACCAATTATTTTATCTGCCATCGCTAAACCAATACAACCTCGATAATGACTATTGTCAGAGTGTTTCATAAATCCACTCATAAACATATAGTATTTTTCGGTTTGATTGTCTTTCAAAATATAAGGATCGCGCCATTGAAAATGGTCATAATATTCACCAAACCAGTCTCGTTTGTAAGTATCATAATAAGGATTATCTGGGTTCGGTTTAAGAAATTCCTTTTCTGAATAACGTTGCCAATGTACACCATCCTGAGAAGTTGCTAGACCAATCGCTTCATTCATCACATCTTTACCATTTCCTGCACCAGAATAAAAAAGATAGTAAATTCCATCTTCTTTATATGTACAACCAGCACAAATTCTTCCCGAATCCCAGTTTCCTTCAGAACTTGGTTTCAATATCGCCTTAAAAACTTGCCAATGTTTTAAATCTGTGGAAAATGCACTGTGAATTTCACTAGTTTTCCACCACCAAGGTCCCTTATCAGGGGAATAAAGAAAAAATAATCTATATCCTCCATCATCTTTTAGTAACCAAGGATCGGCAAATGTTTGGAAATTAACAAATTTTTGATAAAATCGGTCAGCAAGTTGTGCTGCTTTGGGGATAGACTGAAGATAACAATAATAATTAGGAAGCATCTTGAGGATTATTTTGCTTAAATTGACTCAGACAATATATCAATTTATACCTTAAAATATCTACGAATAAATGTCGAAAATTGATGAATTTTAGATGAAGACATGACATTTTCAAGTTAGTTTTTTATCTTTTTCAAGGAAAATTACTGTAAACAAATATATATAGGAATCCTATTTGATTTTTAAATAAGTCGTAAGGATTAGGGAACAGCGAATAGGGAATAGGGAACAGTTAAGTGTGCTGCAAATTTTTAATTAGGATTCTTGTATAGGACTTATTCTGTGCAATAAGCTAGAAGCCACCAGCAACCACCTAAATTATTTCTATAGGCTGTAACAAAATATAAAGTTGCCCAAAAACCTCTTCCCTTAAGTCCTTCTGCCCTCTGCCTCCTGCCTTGTCATAACGACAATTTTTAACACCGATCTACTTAATAACAGTCAAGAATAATTGATTAATCGTTAATAAAAGTTAAAACTTCTCATGTAAATTATGCGATTTTGATAAAGTGAATAAGCTTAAAATTATTCGACCAAAATATAACCATGAAAATTAGCGCTCGCAATCACTTAAAAGGAACTGTCAAAAAAATTATCCCTGGAGTTGTGAATACTGAGGTTACTTTAGAAATAGCACCAGGAGTAGAAGTAGTTTCTATTATTACAAAATCATCCGCAGATCAAATGCATCTTTCTTTAGGAAAAGAAGCTTATGTTGTAGTTAAAGCAACAGATGTAATGGTTGGCATAGATTAAAAAACAGCGGCTTGCGATGGTAGCAAGTCGCTGCATAAATTAACAATTAGCAATTATTAATTACACTAAATAAGGTTCTTGATGAGTTTTAATTGTGCAGTTGGAGCGGGGATAAGTCACACAAAGTAAAGCAAATCCTTTAGACATTTGCTCATCATCTAAAAAGATTTGGTCGGATTGATCTATTTCACCTTCAACTACTTTACCAACGCAACTTGAGCAAGAGCCGGAAGAGCAACTGAAAGGTAATTCGACTCCTGCTTCTTCTGCTGCTTCTAAAATAGTAGTTTCTTCGTCAACTTCTATTGTGGTGTCTAAATCTTCCTTTTTATTAATCAATCTAACTTCGTAAGTAGCCATGTCTCTGTTCTCCTCAAACGACGTATAAGTTCTGATTGGCAGTTGATGGTTGATAGTTGATGGTTGATAGTTGATAGTTGATGGTTGATAGTTGATGGTTGATAGTTGATGGTTGATGGTTGTTGATTGTTACTGGTAACTGATAACTATCCATTAACCACTAACCATTACCAACTAACCACCATCCACTATCCATTAACCACTACCAACTAACCACCATCAACTATCCACTAACTACTATCAACTAACTTTTAACAATTTATTGATTGCAAGGTACACCATCGGGTGTACAATCACCTGCTTGAAATGACTTACCACAACCGCAGGTATCGGTTGCATTGGGATTAGTAAACTTAAAGCCGCTTTCCATCATTCCTTCGATAAAATCGATTACCATCCCTTGCAATAACGGCGCACTTTTAGCATCAACATAAATTGTGATGTCGTGTTGTTGAACCACTAAATCGTCATCACTCAGTTTACTGGTGATGTTCATTGCATATTCGTAGCCGTTACAACCACCATCTTTTACAGAGACACGGACACCTTTAGCTTTTTGGTTTTTATCTGTTGCAGTCTCTTGTAAAAACGAACTTAGGCGTTGTGCTGCTTTTTCTGTCAAACTAATGGTCATGGGTGTTGCTCCGTTTAGATAATGGTTGTTTTTGCTTAGGGAATGAAAATTAGGAAGAAATGATGTCCGAATTGCTTGGGCTTGTATCGACATCCTTTGAGATGTAGAAGTTAGGATTTGTAGTTACCAGTAGTCTCCAGAGGTTGGGACTGCGAATATCTCCAAGGTGCATTGTTACCGCATACCGGACATTCGCGATCGCGATAAGAACGACGTTTGGCAAAGTCCATTCTGGTAAAATCGATTGTTAGTAACTGTGACAATAAAGGCTGACTAAACCCGGTAATTAACTTGATAGCTTCCAAGGCTGTTAAACAAGCTAAAGTACCTGAAACTACACCTAGAACTGAAAATGCACGTCTATCCCAATCGGGTTTTTCTGGAAATAGACATGAGAGACAGGGAGTTACACCGGGAATAATTGTAGTTAGATAAGCCTCCATTGAATCCATTGCTGCTTCTACCATTGGCTTTCGGGAGCGAACACAAGCTTCATTTAATAGGTTACGCTCTGTAAAGTTGTGAGCGCAGTCTAAAGCCATATCGGCTCTTTGAACCAATGAGTCTACATTATCCGGATTGATGTAATCGTGAATCGCTTCTATCTCAATATCGGGATTGATAGCTTGGAGGGTTTCTTTAGCTTTAAATACCCTTGGCTTTCCTACCCAATCGTGAGTCATGAGAATTTGACGATTCATATCATCAAGCCGTAAGTCACCTCCTCTAACCAGGATTAATCGTCCTACACCTGCAACCGCGAGGTAAAGTGCAGCAGTACCGCCTAATCCTCCAACACCCGTAACCAGAACCGTAGCTGACTTTAAACGCTTTTGTGCCAATTCACCGAAACTAGGAAGCGTCATTTGGCGACGATAGCGTTCCAACTCGGTAGGTGTTAGGTTTACCACTTTATTACCTCCTAATCAGAATCAATTTCTGTCAGCTTGACTACATTTTTTGGTTTCTGGTGAAACACTTTGAAAAGTTTTTCTTGTTGGGGTGTTGATTTTATAAATACCTGATAAGCATTCTCTAATGCTTCACGATATTTACTTAATCTTTCTGCATCATTAAGTTCCAAATTATGACTATCAATTTCCTTGATATATTCAGAAAACTTTTGCAAAATATGTAGGCGATTTATATTGACGATTTTTTGGTCATATGGTATTTGAAAAAACTTAAAATAGTCTTCTGCATTTACCAAAGTATTAAATTCTGATAAATTAGACTTCATTATTTTTTCTCCATATTTTTCACTTGTTGTTTAAGTTCATTTAATTGAGAATATATTTTATAAGTAGCTTCAGCCACATCCATCAGATTTTCATAATCTGTAGGTAAACCTTCTGCTAAATCATGCAAATCCATTTTCATTTGACCTGCTTTACTATTAAGACGCTTTATCTTTGTTTTTAACTCTTCAATATTTGTATTGGTTGTTTCTTCCGCCTGAGCCATAGACATCTCCTAATGGTTGTTGGTTGTTAGTTGTTAGTTGATAATTGTTATACTCAGGACTTACGCAACCGGCACATTTTTCTTGTAGGGTGTGTGACGCTTTGAGTTAATTTGAACGTAGTAATAAAGTTTGTAGCGTCACGCACCATCAACCATTTGTGACAATATCGTAAGTCCTGATACTAACAACTAACTAGTATTTATTTTAATAATTTTTACAGGAATTAATGATTACAATTCTCCTACTTCGGGAAAACGTCGAGCTAATTCAACGCCTTTTTGGACTAAAGTTTCTCCTTCTTCTGCTAATTTCTCGAAAGAATTAAAGCCGAAACGATGGACATCCCGCAAAGTCTTTTTAACTAACAAAAGACGACCAGAAAATACCAAAACCCATCCGAATCCTTCATGATTCAAATCAGATACAACCTGGGATAGTAAACCAGTTTCCTGTTCGATGCGAATTGCTATAGCACGGTAAAAAGCATTAATCCGCGATATTGTCATCGGGTTAACATCACCCTCAACGGAAATTTCCCGCTTCTTTTGTTTGCTGACAATGTAGGGTTTAATGATTAAATCGTCCGACCATTTACGATAAGTACCGTAAGTATCTAAACCGCGAATTTGCTGGACTAATGCCTTAATAAAAGGAGAAGTTAAGACATCGCTTGTTGCAGTTCCATTTACATTATTACTTGTATTCATACTGTTACATCCTCTTCTAATTCATCTTCAAAGTTACGGTCTTTTTGTTGTAAAGCTTTACGCAACCAAGGTGGAGGACTTCCTTTGAGAGTTTGCACTAACCGTTCCAAAACATCTTTAATTTCATCTTGCTCGGAACGTGCTTTCACCGGAGTTACACCCTTTTTAATTAAACGAGCCGCAGCGCTACCTCCAATGGCTGAAACATACACAATTGTGCAATCTTCTAAAGCTTGAAGTTTTGGTAATAATTTATCTTCGTTACCATCTTCTTTCAGTTCACCTCCAAAAGAAAGAGTTTCTAAAAACTGATAACCTTCGTCAGAAATTTCATAAACATCAATCATTTTTGCCCATCCAAAATGAGCATTAATATAGACGTTATCACTTGTCGTAAAGGCAATTTTCATGTTTATTACTCCTCTCAATTAGGTCAAAGGTTAGAGGTTAAAGGTCAAAAGTTAAAATTGAATCACTCCTAACTTCATGTCCTGACGGACACGCTGTGCTAACACTCTTAACTCCTCACTCCTCACTCCTAACTCTTTTAATGCTTTACACTCATTTCCTCTTGTTCTAAAAAAAGGTTGCCAATGTCAAACATAATTTGCATCGTTCCTCGATAACCAACTTTGGTAAATTGACCAATACCTAAACGGTCAAAGATGGGAATACCTTGCCGATAAAGAGGAATATTTAGGCTTCGAGCAATTGTCGCTACCTGAGAATTAGCAATTAGTAAGTCAGAACCTACTGCAACTTGTTCAAAATCTTCCAAGTCACCAATAATCACTTTTTCTAGGGGAAGTTTTTCTAAGTTCGGAGAACGTGTAGTAGTGACTGCGGCTTGAATTTCTGCTCCCATTGATTGCAAAAAGTTTACTGTTGACCATAGCAAATCCGGTTCTAAAGCTAAGGATACTTGTTTGCGACCAAAGAAAAAGTGAGTGTCGAGCATCGCATCTTGTAATTGACGACGTTGACGACGATATTTTTCGGGAACTCTAACACCACTCACATCTGATAAGGCTTGTAAAAAGTTATCAACAGCATCCAATCCAGTCAGTTCCCCAAACAATTCATAGGGAATAGTAAATCTTTGATCCAAAATCTCCGCAGCACCCCGCATACTCTCACCGATCGCGATCGTAAAAGCCGAACTGCCCATTTTACGCAGTTGTGCCAAAGTGGTACCACCACCCGTTATCGGACTATAAGAATCATCTAGATGACCATCTAAGGATGCGGAAAGGTCGGGTACAACAATCGGGATTAATCCAAAAGCAGTAACAATCTCTTTGATTTCTTGTAAATCCCCTGGGGTAAAAGCTGAACTGATCAAAAGATTAATTTGATTTGGTCTAATTTCACCTTTTTGTGGAAGTTCTTTCACCATACTTTCCACGGCTGCGGCATATCCATCTTGTAATGCTCCTTTAAAATCTGGTGAGGAGACTAACAAAATTGGTAATTCGTTTAATTGAGGATGATTTATCCGAAAATCTCTGAGGATTGCTTCCATATCATCCCCTCTAGTTTCCGTCAGCCCCGTGGTACACAGACCAATAATTTCAGGTTTGACTTTTTCTACCAAAGTCAGAATTGCCTGTTCAACGTTATCCTCTCCACCCAAAATCGTAGAGACTTCTGTCATTGCGGTAGTTGAGAGGGGAATGCTTTCGCGGAAATGCCGCACCAATACAACTTTCACGAAAGCGGTACATCCTTGTGAGCCGTGCAAAAGCGGTATCATACCTTTCAACCCTAGAAAGGCTAAAGCCGCACCTAATGTTTGACTTTGTTTGAGAGGATTTACTATAACTGGTTTATTTTGAATCGTGACAATAGCCATTGTTAAAGGTTTAAGGTTAAAGGTTTAAGGTCAAAGTTTTAAGGTAAGAGGCAACTGTCAACTGTCAACTTATTTCCATATCCCAGGGAGCGGGTTGTCGTACTTGTTGCCAAACTGGACTGTACAAAGCTTCATCTAATTCTCGTGCCATGTTCACCATTCCCTCATACCCTGCATAAGCGTGATGACGCTCTTGGTTGATGTCGAGGAAAGGTATTCTCGCTTTGAGGGCGGTGTATTGATTGCGACCACCTGCAATCAGCATATCGGCATTAGTTTCACCAATTACTCGAATCAATTCCTGGGGGTTCCCTTTGGACATCGTAATACCGTCTTTACCTAGCAAATCCTTAATTCTGGCTTTATCCTCTTCGGTGCTTTTCTTGGTGCTTGTGGCTACAACTTCCATTCCTAAGTCTTTGGCTGCTGAAATAATTGACCAGCTTTTTACACCTCCGGTATAAAGCACAACTCGTTTGCCTTTTAATCTGGCTCGGTAGGGTGCCAATTTTTCGTCTAATTTGGCAGTTTCTTCTGTAATTAATTTTTCAGTCCGTTGCTGTAAATCGGTATCTCCTAATTTCGCCGCTACGTTTCTTAAAAAGCGGTTCATATCCGCAACACCGTAAAATGACTCTTCAATATATGGAATACCGTAACGCTCCTCCATTTTTCGTGCCATGTTAATTAAAGCTTTGGAGCAAATCATTACGTTCAACTTGGCACGGTGAGCGTAGCATACTTCTTTGTAACGGGCATCTCCCGTAATTTTACTTAAAATACGAACCCCTAATTTTTCTAATATCGGCGTAATGTTCCACATTTCGCCTGCGATATTATATTCGCCTATAAGGTTAATGTCATAAGGTGTTGTATACTCCGGTTCACTAGAACGCTTACTTCAACAATAAACTGCAAACAATTACTATTACCCATTATAATCACTGATTAAAAAGATTACACGGATTACACAGATTTGAATTAACAATTACCAATTACCAATTACCAATTACCCATAATGTATAATCTGCATAAATACCTTCTGCTAATACCCATATAAACAGTAGGGTTGTTTAAAAAAACATATTTGGCATGAATGGGACAGTAACTATGAATACCTTATCAAGATATTGGAAAATTTGGCGAATTAATCCTGCGGCGGAAAAATTAGGCTATAAACAAATTCCAGTGACTGTTGCTCAAGATTTTGTCAATCATCAAGTTGATAATGTTAAAAATAATCCGACTGAAAATGTTTTTTTGTCGTATTTTCACGCAGAAGTATCTGAAATAGATCAGCTTAATAGTGCTAGGGCTGGTCTTTGTCTTAGATGCTATGTTTCCGAACCGATATTAAAGGAATGTAAAAAAATAGCCTCTTTATTCAGTGGTGAAAAGCAATTTACTTATCGGGATTTATTACCGTTTGTTCTTAATGATGATGGACAAAAACTAATTGTTTTAGATCGAGACGGAAAAACACAACTTATAGTAGATGATAATAATCAAATTAAGCCATCTACTTATAAGTTATTTTCTGTTACAGTATTGCAAACATTTAATGCCGAGCTACAATCTGGGATGAGCTTGGATAATTGGGCATATTTGCAAACTAAACAAAATCCTGAGTTGAAGAAGTTTTTGTCAGAGTTCGGTTTTCAGCATTTGAGCGACTGGGCTTTATTAAATCGAACTCGAAGCAAACAACTTGAACGATTATCAATTCAAGAACGTTATATTGTCAAAGCGTTTCATGCTGTTTATCGTCGAGATAGACAGCAACAAATCAAGGGAGCTAAAAAATGTCCTGATCCGACCTTAGCTCAATTGGAAGAAATGTTAATTTACTTACAGCAGCATCAAGTTTTGATTAATACTCCAGTACAGTTAATGCAAGAACTCAAGCAAATTGTGCAACAGCTAAGACAGTACGATATTTGGAGTTCCAGAGAATCTTTAGATATATATGATGTTGAAAGTGGTACTTATGTACTAAGTCCAGAATTACCTAGTTCATCCCTTGATTTGGTTGCTGTAGAAGAACAAGAATTTTCACAGTTTTTAAAAGAGCATCTTTATACAACTTTGACTCAAACGATTAAGCAACAAGTAGAAGCTAATATTGACAAATTACAAAAAAGTAAAAGATATGCGCCTTTTGCTCAAAAATATATTCAGGGATTGCAATTGTACTATCATCAAGCAATGTCTTTGAAAGAAATTACTCCTAAGTTGGGAATGACAAGTTGGGATCAAGCAAGACGAATTTTAAATCCTGGAGAACTTTTATCAAAAGTGCGTGCTAAAACGGTAGAGCAGATGTTAGAAAGTGTTTTGAAAAAAGCCGCAGAAAAAGGTTTAACTAAAATTCCACCAGAAGCAAATTATTTGATAGCTTTAACAGAACAAATTGAATCTTATATTGATGGAGAAATATTTCAAGAAGCTGCGGAAGAAATTAGAACCGGAAAAAATCGTAATATGAGTAGTGTATATGCTCAAGCTATTCGTTATTATATTCAAGAATTTACCTCAAATTGTGTCTCTATTGGGTAATTTTTCTTGTTATTACTCCTATTCGGTCAAAAAATTACCGAATCGAGGGGGCTCTCAGTAGGGAGTAGGGAGCAAGACATCACCTTCCGCTTCCCTCGCTATAAACCACATCAATCGTCATAAACTGCATAAGTCCTGTTTGCTCACATCTATTTACCTTCAGAGGGGAGGTAAAATCATGCCTAATTCAATTTATTCTCAAGATTTAAGACTTTTGTTACCAGAAACCGTCTGGTTGGAACAGGAACATTTTTTGTTAGCACACCAGATTAGTTCTTCACAGATTACTAATGCTACTGATGCTTGGCAAGTTTACCTCAATACCTTAGCCTTACTTGCTTTAGAAGTTTGGTTACAGGAGCGTTTACCGAATCAAGTAGTTCTAAGGGATATTAATTTTATTGCAACTGCTGGAAATCTCAAAATTGGTGAGTACAAATTTTGCGCGATCGCAACTGAACATTTGCTTTCGGAAACTATTGCGATACCACAACAGTTAATTGCAAATCCAGAGTCTTCTGCTCATTTTTATGTGGTACTTGAGGTATTGGAAGAACAGGAAGAAGTTGTAATTAGGGGATTTTTACCTCACAAACAATTAGTTGAGGTTAAAAGTAATTTAGAATTACCCATATCTGAAGGTTGTTATCAAGTACCGTTGACTTTATTTGATATTGAACCAAATCATCTATTACTTTATCAACATTATGTAAAAGCAGCAGAATTTGCTGTATCTGTAGCTTCCAATAAAGTTACTCAAGTCAGTGAAAATGTATCAAAAATCTTACATTCAACCGCTACTAAATTAAGTGAATGGTTACAAGGAGTAATTGATGAAGGTTGGCAAACAATAGATTCTCTTTGTAATCCGCAATTAGGTTTAGCTTTTAGTACTAGAAATCTTGATAAAGATACTAAAAGAGCTAAAATTATTGATTTAGGTATAGATTTGGGTAATAGAAAGGTCGTGTTGTTGCTGAATATATCTCCTGAAACATCTTTTCCAGTTGATTCTAATATTAAAAGGGATGAAAACCAAGAAAAAATAAAGGTTGTAGCACAGTTATACCCCATGGGTGAAGAAAGATTTTTACCGCAGGATATCAAATTAATTTTGCTGTCTAAATCTGGAAAAGTACTGCAAGAAGTTACTTCGAGAATTCAAGATAATTACATTCAATTAAAACCTTTTAAGGGGGAAGCGGGTAAACAATTTAGCATTCAGATAAATTTTGAAAATACCATTATTAAAGAGGATTTTGAATTTTAAAAATGTTAATTTATTACTTATTCAGCGAACAGATAACGGTAAAAAGAGGTTAGTAAATAGATAAGATAACTATGGATGTAAATTCAAATACTTCTATCGACAACCCTCGAAATGAAGAGCAATCAAAAACTAAACGGCTTGTATCTATTGTTATAAATATCCCCCATCATTAGCTTATCTATTAATCACCCTTGGTATAGCTTTTTTATTACTTTATGTCTTTGAAATTCATAAAAATATATTTTTTAAACCCCTAATCGTTTTTGGAAGTGTTCCGTTATTCTTCTATATCATCCATCTTTGGTTGATACATTTTTCTGCGATTTTATTAGCATTACCCAAATATGGGTTAAAAGCATTTTTTCTACCTTACTTATTATCTAGCGCAATGCCAGATGATTATGGATATGATTTACACCACGTTTACGTATTATGGATAGTTATGCTTGTTATTCTTTATCCCATATGCAACTGGTTTTCTAAGTATAAATCCAAGAATAAATATTGGTGGTTGAGTTTTTTATAAAAGTTAGGACAAATGCATTAAGGCTTTTTTCAGAAGGCAGCTTTGTAGGAGGCAGTCCCAATGAAAAACAATTTGCACCACCAATTGTCTAAGTCGTAATATTGTTTTTCCACTGCCGACTATAAAGCTGCCTACTGCCCGACTTAGGAGTCAGGAGGCTTTTATTGCTCTAAACCCAGAACCCACATTTTTAATTAGGGCTTGTTGACTATTCATCCCAAGATTCCTGAGTATAGCCTAATTTTTCGGCTATTTCCTGCTCTTGGCTACTCAGGTCTTCCCAATACTGCTCTTCAGATTCTGGTGCTTCAGTTTCCTCTTCCCAACTTTCTTCATCCCAACCCAATTTACTCCACAGTTCTTGTTCTGCGTCATTCATATCTGTCCAACTTAAATCATCCCATACTTCACTGGGATTCCCTTCAACATTCCGAATCTTAGTCATAGTACTCCTGAAAACAAGATAATAACTACTGGTAAACGCCCCTAGTGCTAGAGCAAGATTTCTGATATTTTTCTGACATTGAATCAACTACAATTTACCCATTTTTAGGTTAAATGTCCATCTTTTTCGCGCCTTGATCAAAGCCGAGATTAAAAATTCTGGAAGGGCTACCATACATAGCATGAGAAAAACTATTTGTCTTTTGCATTAGTTTTGATTGGTTTTGTTTGTCTACCGACGTAATGTAGAGACGTTATACATAACGTCTCTAGA
>JAYKJL010000112.1:0-39622 GCA_035285725.1 Nostocales cyanobacterium 94392
GTGCCTATGGCACGGTGGAACCACACTGATCCCATCCCGAACTCAGAGGTGAAACGCTGTTGCGGCGACGATAGTTGGAGGGTTGCCTCCTGTGAAAATAGCTCGGTGCCAGGTTTTTAATTTAAAAAGTAAGTCTCCTTCGGTATCATAGAGGGAGGCTTTCTTTTTATTCACGTGAGTTCGATAATCATAAGCAAGCTTAGAAGTCGGGTTTTTAGGATAAATGTCTGTAGTCACAGGCAATCCTTATAAAAACCCGACTTCTGTGCTATTCGTTGAATTCCTGCTTTGATTAGATTGTTTGCCAATTTGATATTTTTCAACTTACAATCAAAGTAAATTATTATAAGTCAAGATAAGTTTCTCAAGAACAAAAACTTTGACTTTTTTAAATTAAATTGTCTGTTAACACATTTAAAATTGGCAAACAATTACGATTTGACAAATGGTTAATCAAATAAATGATATTGCTTTGCAAGCTAGCCAAGGTAGTATTGCAGCAATTATTCAAATACTGAATGAGAAATTAGCTAATTCTGGAGTCAGAACCAGAGCAATGTTTGATGCTGGAGTTTTACAACTTTTGTGTGAAGCTCGAACCATAGAAAAACTTGAGAAATCTACTTTAATACAACAAATTCGGCAGATACTAGAATCTATTGCACCTCGTAATATTTATAAGGTTCATATAAATAGTCGTATTGTCCGAGAGCAACAATTGTTGTGGTTAGAAGAAATAAATCGTGATCCAGAAAACCAGCTACTATGGTCGGAAGAAATTACTTTAAAAAAACCGAATGTTTTACAGCAAATCATTAAAAATTTCAAAGATAATAAAAACGAATCACAAAAACCGCAATTACTCCAGCCTAAATCTTCTCGACATTTAATAATTAACAACAATAATAAAGTTTCAAAATCCTTCTTTGGAGGGATACTAAATCTACTAACTTTATGCTTATTACTATTATCGGCAGGTTGGTTTGCTTATTATTTACAGGGTACTAATAAAAATAATTCCATACAAACAGCAGCTTTGAAATATAAAGCACCTAATACACCTCAAATAAAATCTTTGAAACCTAAAGATGTTTATCAAAATCAGTTAGAAGCATCTGTTGTTAATTCATCTCAAGCCGAAGATGACCTTTTTGGTGTAGCAGTGCGAATTGCCAACCAAGCAGTTGAAGATAGACAAACAATCACAACTTCTGCTGACTGGTTAGATTTAGCTGCTAGGTGGCAACGTGCCTCCGATTTGATGGCTAAAGTTCCATCTAGTCATAGTCGCTTCAAAGACGCGCAAACAAGGATTCAGCTTTATAAAAACTATAGTGAGTCCGCGCTCAAGCAAGCGAATAAAAAGTAACTGTGTATTAATGAGCAGGTATTAATTAAGCGATAGATAAAAATCAGTATAAAAGAAGGTAATTGATTCTCAGCTTGAGGCTGAGTAATTTTTGCTATTTTACCTATACATTGCCTTATAAAATTTACTTCTGTTGGTAATAACTTACAAGATTGTCGCAATTATTCCATAATGGATGAACTTTAGCGATATGCTCGATAGTTTTGCCCGGGAGCGATCGCACTTTATGAAAATATATAGAGACGCAGCTTTACCACTACGTCTTTATAAATATCTACCTAAACACTCATTTCCAACATCCGCTCCATCGGACGCAAAGCTTTAACCCTTATCTCCTCACTCATCGTAATTTCCGGTGTGCGATTCTTCATCGCTAAATACAGCTTTTCTAAAGTATTCAACCGCATAAACGGACACTCATTACAATTACAGTTATTCGTCGGTGGTGCGGGAATAAACTGTTTGTGAGGTGCTTGTTTTTGCATTTGATGAATGATTCCCGGTTCGGTAGCGACGATAAATTCATCACTAGAACTTTGCTGACAATATTTTAATAAAGCTGCTGTTGAACCAATAAAATCAGCGTGTCGCAATACAGTTGTCTCGCATTCCGGATGGGCAATTACCTCAGCTTGTGGATGCGCAATTTTTAACTGGACAATCTTCTTTTCCGAAAAGGTTTCATGAACAATACAACTACCTTGCCATAACAGTAAATCTCGCCCGGTTTGTTCCATTACATACCGTCCTAAATTGCGATCTGGTGCAAAAATAATCGGTTGTTCTTCGGGTATTTGCTGCACAATTTTGACCGCGTTAGAACTAGTACAGATAATATCGCTCATCGCCTTAATTTCCGCAGTACAGTTGATGTAAGAAATCACTAAATGTTCTGGATGCGCGGCTTTAAATGCTGCAAACTCCGGCGGTGGACAACTATCAGCTAACGAACAACCAGCATCCAAATCCGGTAACAATACCAACTTATCAGGGTTAAGAATCTTTGCTGTTTCTGCCATAAAGTGAACACCAGCAAAAACAATAACATCTGCATTGGTATTAGCTGCTGCTCTGGAAAGCTGCAACGAGTCACCAATAAAGTCTGCAATATCTTGAATATCCGGTTCTTGATAGTAGTGCGCCAAAATGACAGCATTAAGTTCTTTTTTGAGACTCTCAATTGCTGCAAATAAATCTAGCGGTAATGCACCCGGTTGGGTTGTTTCGCGTTTTCGCAGTGCAGTAGTAAACACAATAGGAGAATTAGGCTTAATGTTCTTTTTAAATCAAAAATCTTGCATTTTGTTACAAAGCCTTACCTAACCCCAAACACAATTTTGGATGAAAAAATTTCAGATTTTAGATTATCCACTATTTGAAAGAATAAACTATTGATTTTAGGATTAAGTTTTAAATTATCACCACGGCTTTTAAATCAAGAGCTTGCTTATAATCTAAATAATCCATAATCATTAATTCAAAATCTCAAATTTAAAATCCAAAATTGTTCAGAGGGTTTGGCAATTAAATGATACTTATGTGCAAGATATAATTTTTAATCTTGAAATAATTATAGTACTTTTTACCAAAAATCATAGGGGGATAATACTACTTCGGAAAAATTGTGCCAAAATCGGTTTGAGTTTCCTATCCTGGAAACATATGGAAAGGAAAGTGGCATGACAAGCACTCAGTTAACAAACTCGAAAACTCTAAAAGTCGCTGTAGTCGGAGACGTTCACGATCAATGGGAAAACGAAGATGGTATTGCACTTAAGCATCTTGGCGTTGACCTAGTGTTGTTCGTTGGGGATTTTGGTAATGAGTCGGTGGAAGTAGTGAGAAAAATAGCTTCACTCGATATTCCTAAAGCAGCGGTAATGGGCAACCACGATGCATGGTACACTGCCACCGAATGGGGACGTAAAAAGTGTCCCTACGACCGCACCAAGGAAGATTGGGTGCAGCAACAACTCGATTTCTTGGGTGATACTCATGTTGGTTTCGGTAAGCTGGATTTTCCTGAATTCAACTTAACTGTGGTGGGAAGTCGTCCTTTTACTTGGGGTGGACCAACATGGAAATTTGCCGATTTATGTAAAGAAAGATTTGGCGTTGCAACCCTCGAAGAATCAACAAGCCGAATTATGGAAGCAGTCCACAGTGCTGCTTATAAAAACATTATCTTCCTGGGTCATAACGGTCCTTCTGGGTTGGGAGATAAACCCGAAGACCCCTGCGGCAAAGATTGGCATCCTATCGGCGGTGATTACGGCGACCCAGATTTTGCAGAAGCGATTTCTCAAAGTATCACTGCCGGTAAAAATATTCCTTTGGTGACATTCGGACATATGCACCACTCCCTACGACATACAAAAGCATTGCGAAAACCTATTTTTAGAAGCCCGGAGGGAATTATTTATTTAAATGCCGCCAGTGTACCGCGAATTATCGAAAAACCTCAAGACAAGTTGCGTAATTTCTCAATTGTGGAACTTGAAGATGGAAAAGTCACGAAAGCTTCACTTGTGTGGATTGGTAACGACTTCACGATTAAATCTGAAGATATTCTTTATCAAAAATCCACGACCATAGTGCAAACAACGTAAAAATATAGTACAATATATATTTGTTTGGTCAGCCATTATCTCAGCTTTATTGCTCAAGATTAATTGCTGACAGCTACCATCTGGAGAGGTGGCAGAGTGGTCGAATGCGCTCGACTTGAAATCGAGTGTACCGAAAGGTACCGTGGGTTCGAATCCCACCCTCTCCGTTGAATATTTGGAATGAAAAAATCAGCAAGGAAGTCTAGGTTTTCCGTGGCTACCTTTTACTATACGTAAGAATTAAGGTGAAGCTTTGTAATTTCTTCCTTGCTCTGCTGCTTTTTGTGTAGGCTTGTTACGTACTTCCTGACTAGTTACACCCGCACCCGCGATCGCTAATGTTTATTTGGCAAAAATGACAGAAGTTCTACACTTTACAGGATTTATCAGGGGAGTAAGTTATAAAACTTATCTAATCCAGGAATTAAAAGAGATTAATTTAGATAATTTTGATGTAAATAAAGCAAATACGTTTGGCTTAATTAAATCCCCCGATACTGAAATAGCTTATTCACAATGGGTATCACCAAAAAGAACTAGAAGTTATCCTTTTGCCAGAATTTATAATACCTATAATTCTTCTAAAGTAATAACGATTATTCCGGTAATTAAGGATGAAGGAAGCGACGGTGACAGGGATAGAATTCAATATTCGACCATCTCGTGGATGAATTTACTTAATATTTATATCGTACTTGCTTATTACGGAACTGCTGATAAAAGTGCAAAAAAAGGGCAAGAAAATAAGCATAAGTTAACCAACCAAAAATTTAATAATGAATTTGTTAAATCTCAAATTGATCAAATTTTGACATATCACCAAAGTGCGCTTCATTGGAATAAAAATCTATTTGAAGAAAGATTTACAGAAATTTTTGAAAAAGCTCTCGATTGTTATGACTCAATTTCTCGAACAACTGGGGTATCTATTCATTCTCGACAAGGAATGGATAGCTATTTACAAAAAATTATAGAAGAGTTCGAGGAATTTAAAAATATTTCTCTAAAAGGTTCTCAAAGCGCTAGCAAAAGGGAAGCTCTTACATCCCATAAGCTAGAATATTTGGTTGATGGGTTAAAAGCTACTTTTAGTATTGAAAATTATCTAGGAGGAGTTTACTATTTAACACCAGATGAAATATTTCATGAAAATGAAACTTATATCATCCAAGAATCCAAAAACACTTCTAAGGAATCTTTGCCAAAATTACCAGATATTCAAGATGGTTTATTCAAGTTAATATTATTTTCTAATCTCGATTCTCTAATCCTTAACGGACAAACAGTATCTTTTATAACTAAGTTAAAATTAACTGGTAAGAATGTTATAGGGTCTATTGTATTTCCAAATGCCTCATCAGAATTGGAATCTTTTTTAGCCGCTAATTCAAAAATTTTTAAGAGTAACCAAAAAGAAATAATTAGAAAACTCGCCCTAGAAACCCAACATAATCCAAAACTCAGTATAGAAGTAACAAGTAATTAACAATCTTGTTATACAACAAATTGAAAATTGCAGAAAGTAGGCCTTAAAGATTAAAGATATCACCTGTGTCTGGATTCAACGAAAATGCAGCCTACTGTAATATATAATTTGTTAGTTATCACAAAATTAAGTGAGTTGTGCCAGTAATTATGATCAAAAGTCCACTACGTTACCCAGGAGGAAAATCCAAAGCCATCAACCAAATAGCTGAATGTTTACCAGATACTTTTTCTGAGTATAGAGAACCTTTTGTGGGTGGTGGTTCCGTATTTATATATTTAAAACAAAAATTTCCCCATCTCAAAATTTGGATTAACGATTTAAATCGCGAATTATTTTTATTTTGGAAATATTCTCAATCTCATCTACCAAAGCTTGTAAAAGAAATACATAGTATCAAAAAACAATATACAAATGGAAAATTATTATTTAAGGAATTGACAAGTGTAGATGTCAACAAATTACCTGATTTTGACAGAGCTGTTCGCTTCTTTGTTCTCAATCGAATTACTTTTTCTGGAACTGTCGAGTCTGGGGGGTTTTCCCAGCAAGCTTTTCATCAAAGGTTTACATATTCATCTATAGAGCGTCTCGAAAAATTAGCACAAATATTAACACCAGATGTAAAAATTACTAATTTAGATTATAGCGAACTATTAAAATCAGAACCCGAAAGCTTTTGTGCTGAGATTTTACCGCACAAAATTGTTCGAGAAAAGAAAGATAAAGATATATTTCTATTTTTCGATCCACCTTATTTTGCAGCAACTAAATCTAAATTATATGGTAAGAATGGTGATTTACACAGTTCTTTTGACCATCAGAGATTTGCGTCGTTGGTGACGAATTGTCCGCTTCATTGGTTGATAACCTATGATGATTCTCCTTGTATTAGAGAAAACTTTAAATCGGCACAGATTCAAGACTGGGAATTGCAGTATGGGATGAATAACTATAAACAAGGTAGTGCTGCCAAAGGTAAAGAATTATTCATTGCTAACTATGAAATTGGTTCTAAGTCAAAGATAAATACAAATAGCCATGAAAAACAACTATTACCATTACAGTTAAGTCTTGATCTTTCTTTTGTAATTCAAGTTTAAACAAAATATTTTTTTTGATGAAATCAGTACTATTGATTACATCAAAACTAGTTGCCCTTAGTATTATCACTGAGGAAAATAACCGCGTATTATAACCCCTCATCCGTGTATCTCCACTGGCAGCAGATACAGAAACGATGCTAATTTAGCAACACGGATGAAACTTTTATTACTTCTTTAAAGGGTGCGTAGACAAGTTTTGTAAGTATAGCCCCAGACTTCTAGTCTGCGGGCAATTTTGCGTAATAAAAGTTCATTTATTTCAGCAATTAAATGTGGATTAACTTAAATGACTTTTGAAGATACTAATAATAAATTTATCACGACGGAACCGATAAAAT
The DNA here is from genome assembly GCA_035285725.1 of Nostocales cyanobacterium 94392. Lineage (GTDB taxonomy): Bacteria > Cyanobacteriota > Cyanobacteriia > Cyanobacteriales > Nostocaceae > Rivularia. The sequence goes on from JAYKJL010000112.1 coordinate 6,909, forward strand.
CCGGAACAGAATCAGGAAAACAAAAAGTATGGGATGCTGTTAAAAGCGCCTTTGCAGATAGAAACTGTATCGGCTATTGGCGGTATCCGATTTTCTCGAAAGTTGGCGAAATTCGTAAGGAACCCGATATTCTGGTTGTCGATCGCGAATTTGGTTTAACGGTAATTGAAATTTTACCAGTTACCATTGACCAAATAAGCGAAATTAGCGATCGCAATTGGCTATTACAAAACGGACGAACAGCACAAGCATCTCCATCTCAACACGCAGAACATCAATTACGCGCTTTAATTGCATACGCTGACCGAGAACCGGCAATTTGGCGTAAAGTAAACGGTAGAATTATTGTTGCACTACCTTTAATTACTCAGGAACAGTGGCAGCAAAGAGGATTTGACCAATTATCTCATTGTCCGACAATTATTTTTCAAGAACAGTTAAATAAAGCGGCTTTACTCGAACGTATTCAACAAACTTCTCCCGTAGTTCCTGGAGAAAATTTAGAAGATAAAGACTGGGAATTACTACTTTCAGTAATTGGTGGAACTCCGGTACTTCGCAAACCTCAGCGTGACATCACCACCACTGGTAAAACCCGCGCTAGTGTGATGGATGCTTTGCGTCAACAGCTTTACTACATCGATTTACAACAAGAACATATTGGTAAAGAAATTCCTCCTGGACCTCAGCGTATTCGCGGTATTGCAGGTTCTGGTAAAACTGTGTTGCTATGTCAAAAAGCCGCTCATATGCATTTGAAGCATCCCGATTGGGATATTGGTTTGGTGTTTTTTACTCGCTCTCTATACGATTTAATGACTGGCTTGGTGGACCAATGGATGCGTCGTTTTAGCGGTGGCGAATTACACTACGACCCCAAAACCAATTTAAAATTGCGCGTGCTTCATGCTTGGGGTGCAAAGGAACAACCGGGTTTATATGGCACAATTTGCGAATACCATGGTAAAAGACGCGGAACGGTTGTAGATACCAATCAAGGACAACCAAATCGCGGTTTAGTGGAGTTATGCAAGCGGTTACAGGAAGAAATTACCATTGAACCGATGTTTGACGCTATCTTGATTGATGAAGGTCAAGATTTAGTCGCGGATGAAAATCTCAAATATCAAGATAAACAAGCTGTTTACTGGTTAGCTTATCAAGCTTTACGACCTGTAAATGACGAAACACCAGAAGAAAAGCGTTTAATTTGGGCTTACGATGAAGCACAAAGCCTTGATAGTTTAGTTGTACCCAAAGCTAAAGAAGTATTCGGCGAAAAATTAAGTAATCTTCTTAATAAACAGCCACAATACCCAGGAGGTATCAAACGTTCGGAAGTCATGCGTCACTGTTACCGTACTCCCGGACCAATTTTAACCGCAGCTCACGCTATTGGTATGGGTTTACTCCGTGATGAAGGAATGCTTTCTGGTATCACTAATAAAAAAGATTGGGACAGAATCGGTTATGAAGTCCAAGGTGATTTTCGCAAAGTCGGTAAGCCAATTACCATAGTGCGATCGCCACAATATTCTCCCAACCCAATTCCCGAACTTTGGGGAGAACCCGTGTTAGAATTCAATATCTATAATTCTCGTGAAGAAGAATTAACAGCTTTAGCCCAAAACATCATGCACAATATCGTTAATGATGGTCTTAATCCTAGTCGCGATATTTTAGTAGTTGTTTTAGGCTCGACTTCCGAAGCGATAGAACTAGAAAGAGAAGTTGCTGATTTCTTAATTGACCAAAATATTGACGTTTACATTCCCACTGCTAAAATATTAAACGATTTATATCCAGAATATCCCAATAATAGCCCGGACAAATTCTGGTGTGAAAATGGTGTTACCGTATCTCGCATCAACCGCGCTAAGGGACAGGAAGCTGATATGGTTTATGTAGTTGGTTTTGATAAAGTTGCTCGTAATGATTCGGACATGAATCATCGCAACCAATTGTTTGTAGGCTTAACTAGAGCGCGTGGTTGGGCAAGTCTTAGCGGTGTCGGAAATTATCCAATGTATGATGAAATGCACAGAGTAATTGCTAGTGACGGTACTTTTACCTTTACTTACAAACGCCCACCCAAGCGAGATATTGGAGATGGGGAGGATGTTTAGAAATTTGTGAGTTAAACTAAGAAAAATGCTAAGGGGGCGGGGTTAAACCGCCCTCTTTAGCAGAGGAACGCTAATGTGTAAAGTACCATGATATTTCCGGACAATGCGTCCGCATTATTCCTGAAATATCTCACCACTGGTTTTCTACCATCCGTGGTTATACAGTCAGAGGTTTTAATTCAATTGTTAGTAGTTAATTGATAGTCGTTATTTGATAGCTTTTAAATCTTCCAAATATCAATTATTAACTTCTAACTTTTATGCAACATTTAACAATAATTCCAAACAAACACTTACCCACAGGGTAAGTGCTTAGAGGAATGGAAAGCTTGAGATGAAATTTGATATCTGAACACGAAAAAGTTTATCTAATTTTGACGCTACACTTGCTCATTCTTCTATCACTTCAACTAACTCTTCAATCATCACATCAAATGCACGGGCCAATTTTTGAATAGACGTGAAGTCAACCATTGTCATACCAGGCGAACGGGCATAGGTTCTCAGAGTACTATAAACAACTCCAGAGCGGTCCGAAACGTCTTTTAATGTCCACCCTTTCTCAGCAGCAAGCTCTCTAACTTTTAACCTAATTATTCCCATAACCTCTTGACAACTGACGACGATTAGTCTAATGATATTTTTATTCTAAAAAAAATAAATGACTACCCTTTAGAATAACAGATAAAGGGTTCGTTACTGTAAGCTAATTTCTAGACAGAGATTTAAACGCAGCTAAAAACATAGACCGTTGGTTTGAGAATATTTATATCCCTGAACGGTCAGAAACGGTAAGTTCTACCGAGATTGCCTGTGGAGCAGATAAACCTCTTAGAAGTCATTCTAAGACTGCGATGAAGCAGGAAATTAACACCAAAATTACTTTTGTCCAGTTAAGTCTAGACTTGGGTAGCTTTGGGTAAGTTTAATAGAACGGTGTAAGCAAATTTGTCAGTTACGCCGATTTTGCGCCAATTATAGGAGTTGCGCCACCTACAGCTTCAGAAATGGCTAAATGGCGCAGACGCTGGTTAAAGCAACATAGCTTTGCGAATAGGAAGCAAGCACCTAAGTGGTGGAAACAATTCTTTGTAATTCAATTTAACCAAAGTATTTGTGAGAGATTTTTGTACAATTGGGGCAAATTAATCAATTTAGTTAAATTGGCCTTTGATGAAGAAACATTACAGGAACTGCGAAATAGTTATCGTCAGAATAAGGAGTTGTTAGTGGCTTATTGATGGTGGTTACTGGTTAGTTGATATTTGTAAAATCTTCCAACTATCAATTCCTAACTTTTCACTTGTAACTGCGGTAGTCCTAACTTTCATCAAGCATTCGCTGATTCTAAAAGCTGTTTCCTGGCTCTTTCGGCTCGTGCTTCAGCAGAAGACATGACTTCTTCGATATTTTCGAGTATTTCACCGGGAAAATTTTCTAGTACTCTGGTAGAAACTGCGATTCGGCCTTTTCCTTCGTCGATATCAATAATCAGAGCTTTTATGGTTTGGTCAACTTGAAATACCTTTTCTAGATTTTCAATAAATTTTTGAGTGACCTGTTTAATATGGAGTAGAGCACTGACACCATTGATATCAATAAATACCCCAAATGGTTTGATACCAGTTATTTTTCCTTCTATTAGCTGACCAATTTCTAATAAACTGAAACTAGCAGAACTTTTCGCCAAACGTTGGGAAAGTACAAGTTTATTAATGTTACGGTTAAGTTCCAAAAAACTAACCGTGAGTTTTTGACCTCTAAGTGCTTCCAAATTGTTGCGCTCAAGCAAGTGAGAACGAGGAATAAAACCGCGCAAACCAAGAATATTAACTGTAACACCACCTTTGTTGGCATTGATTACTTCCACGTCTACACTCTTGGAATTTTCTTGCATTTGTGCCAATAATTCCCAAACTTGCCTAATTTCTAACTGACGACGAGAAAGGGTTACTTGACCTTCTGCATCTTGCTCTTGGATAATTAAAAACTCTAGTTCCTCATGAAGTGGTAGAACCGATGATAAATCTATTACTTCTCTCAAAGCCGCTTCATGACGGGGAATAAAGGCACTTGACTTACCTCCAATATCAACATAAGCTCCCATCGGGTCAATTTGGAACACTTTCCCTTTAACTAACTGTCCTTTTTGGAACTGATAATCATGTTTTTCTAAAGCCTTAGCAAAATCGTCCATTGTAAAAGACGTATCGGCTTTTTGAGAGATGTTTGTTTCGTTCTCCATAACACATTGAAGATGAATTAAGATGTAGATTGTCCTTGCATAAGGACTGGTTATTACTTGTTGCTCATTAATCAATAATCGCAATTAATCTGTTTCTAAATGAAAAATTTTGGCGGTTTAGAAACAGTTGATGATTAAATCCGTAACTAATGACAACTCTTACACCATATCCTAGAAATCCCGTTCCTATCGCTAAAGTTGCCCAAATAATTGTTTAACCTGCTCCCAAGCATCAGCAGCAGCTTGAGGATTATAGCTGGCACGGCGATCGCAAAAAAAACCGTGATTGGCATTATTGTAACGAAAGACACGTCCGGGTACTTCATATTTTTCTAACTCTGCTTCAATTTGGTCTACTTGTTGTATTGGGATACTAGAGTCTTCCATACCAAAAAAGGCGTAAAGCGTACCTTTGATTTGTGAAGTAAGATTTATAGTAGGTGCGCCGCCACCGGGAGTACTAGTGGTTATACGTGCGCCATAGAATGACGCTGTAGCTTTTATATCAAGTAAACTGGCGGCGAGATATGCCACGTGACCGCCAAAGCAAAAACCAATGCAACCGAAGGCATCTTTTTTGACTTCGGTTAAGGTTTTGAGATAATCAATGGTCGATTGAATATCGCTTAACAATTCATCCGCTTTGGTTTGTCTCCAAGCGTAACTTCTTCCGAGTTCTATATCTTCGGGGGTATAGCCGGTGGCAAAGCCGGGTGCTTGACGCTGAAACAGCGCAGGTGCAATTGCCACATATCCTTCCTTGGCAATACGTTGGGTAACTTCCTGAATATGGGCATTGACTCCGAATATTTCCTGCAATACTACAATTCCCGGATAACTACCCTTCTCTTGAGGCTTTGCCAAATAAGCATCTATTTGTACTGAATCTGCTGCTATGTTCACAGTTGTAGTATCGATTGCACAAAGAGTCATAATAGTTTTTACCAGTATGGTGTGATTATTAGGTATAGTTATGCCAGGAATAAGAGCATGACTCTGATCAAATTATTAACAATTATTAACTAGCAATAACCTTCCCCATGAGAAATTTATCCTGTTCAAATTCGATGTATAAATAAATTGTTTAACTCAATAGCGATTAGCACCGCTTTTTAAAGTTCCCTTTGAAGCTAATAGCACCCAGAAAACCGAAGGTGATGATTCAATTCCGCATTCAGCCAGATAGTGAAATTCCCGCATCGACTCAGCTGTTCAATCAAATTCGATTTGCGATCGCCTCAAGGCAATATCCACCAGGTTATAAATTGCCTTCAACTAGAGCGTTGGCAATGCAAACCGGATTGCATCGCAATACTATTAGTAAAGTTTACCGTCAATTGGAGGAAGATGGACTTGTCGAAAGTCTGGCTGGTTCAGGAATTTACGTCCGCGCTCAAGGGCATGAGGGCGGAAGTAAGTTACAATCGCCGATTTTCAAACAGCATCCTCAAGCATACAAAATTGTTCAGAAGGCTCTTGATGAACTACTTTCTCAAGGTTGTTCTCTCAATCAAGCCCGCGAGATATTTCTGGCTGAAATTGATTGGCGGTTGCGTTGTAGTGCGCGGGTGCTAGTAGCGGTACCGAATCAGGATATCGGTGCTGGTGAATTAATTGTTCAAGAATTAGAACAAGCGCTACAAATACCAGTACAGTTAGTTGCTACCGAAGAGTTATCTGCCGTGTTGGATAAAACAAGCTCAGCAACGGTTGTTACTAGTCGATATTTTATCGGCGAATTAGAAGCAATTGCAGCACCTAGAGCAGTACGTGTAATCCCTCTTGATATCCACGATTATGCTAAGGAATTCAATATTGTTAAAAATCTATCAAAAGACAGTTGTATTGGTATCGTCAGCCTTAGTTCGGGAATTTTACGAGCGACAGAAGTGATTCTCCACGGTTTACGAGGAGACGAAATATTGGTGATGACTTCCCAGCCAAAAGATAGTTATAAGTTAGGAGCAATAGTTAAACGGGCGCAAATAGTCTTTTGTACTGACGAAACGAGTTATTCCGGAGTACAAAATGCTATGCAATTAGCAATGGAAGACATCATCCGTCCACCCAAACTGGTTTACTGTGAAAATTATATCGGTGGTAAATCGATTAATTTGCTCAAGAGAGAATTAGGTTTGGATTAGTAAAGGTAATAGGCAACTGTCAACTATCAACTAACCACCATCCACTATCAACTATCAACTATCCACTATCAACTATCAAGTGTTTTGATAAACTTTGTGACTGCATCCAAATAAATACTTGGATCTTCTAACATCGGGAAATGAGCCGTATTGGGAATCATTACATACTCAACTTGCTGGCTCATTGCCGCCGCTTTTCTTCCCATTTCGGCTGGAATAATCTGATCGTATTCCCCAGATATCAATAAAGTTGGTACTTGGAGTTTTGCAAATTCTTCTGGCATTAACTCAGACTGAGCTTTACTGACAGAAGTATAAATTGTATTTAAAGCCGCATCGTAATCCGCGATGAGAAAGTCTTGCAAAAAAGCTTGACGTTCGGCTGCTTTGATAGAACGATACAGAAATCGTGCCATAAACATTCTGTCAACCAATGGAATTTTTCCTAACCATTGGGGACGGAATTTAACAACGTAGCCACCAAATTTGTGAAAAGCCTCAAAAGCTTGTTTGTCATACTCAAAAATACCACTACAAGTCAAAATTGCTTTTTCTACACATTCTTGATAGCGGTTAAGAAACAAAGTCGCAATTGATGCTCCCATAGAATGAGCGTTAATATACACTCGCTGCAACTGCAATTCCGACAGTAATACTGCTAAATCCTCGACGTATTCTTCTAGCTCGTAGGTTAATTGTATTACTTCTCCTGCTTCTGCTTGAAGAGGCTGGGACTCAATCATCATCGGTTTCCCAGAAGAACGTCCAAACCCCCGCATATCGTAAAGCAAACAATCGAATTGCTCGGATAAAACTTCAGCAGTACTCTGCCAATACCGAGCGCTACCAGCCCAACCGTGAATAAACACCATTACTGGTTTTTCCAAACCATCAGATGTTTGTTTAATCCACTCGTAGTAATGTTCTACGCCACGAACTTTAATATAAGGCATCTATCAAAAGCTAAATGTCAAAAACAAAAAATTAGAAGTTAAGAATTAATTCCTAACTTCTAATTTCTAACTCCTAACTCTATTTAAGCTGATTCAGGCTTCGGTAGGGAAGAGGGATGAACTAACAGTTCCGCAGTGGAACGCTTTTCTACCATTTCCCGCGTTACTGTACAAACTCCTACATCCTTTCTCGAAGGTAATTCGTACATTATATCCAGCATCAGTTCTTCTACAATGCCTCGCAAAGCTCTAGCACCAGTCTTACGACGATAAGCTTCTTGAGCTATGGCTTTCAGAGCATCCGTATTAAATTCCAACTGGACGTTATCCATGTTCAACAGTTTTTGATACTGCTTAACCAGAGCGCTGCGCGGTTTGGTTAATATTGCCATCAGCGCTTCTTCATCAAGTGGATCTACTACCGCTACCATTGGTACCCGCCCAATAAATTCTGGTATCATTCCAAACTTAACTAGGTCTCCCGGTTCCAGTTGGCGCACTGTATGTGCCGCTCGCTTTTCTTTTGATAGCCCTTCTCCTGGCTGCAAAAAGCCAATTGACTTTTTACCCGTTCTTTGCTCTACTACTTTTTCTAACCCGACGAAAGCACCACCACAAACGAATAGAATATTGCTCGTATCAATCTGGATGCAGTCCTGATAAGGGTGCTTGCGTCCTCCTTGGGGTGGTACGTTGGCAACGGTTCCTTCGAGCATTTTCAGCAAAGCTTGCTGTACTCCTTCCCCAGAAACATCCCTTGTGATTGAGGGGTTCTCGCTCTTGCGAGCTATTTTGTCAATTTCATCGATGTAAATAATTCCTCGTTGCGCTTCTTCGACATCTAAATCGGCAACCTGTAACAGCCGCAACAAAATATTTTCTACATCTTCTCCCACATAACCGGCTTCGGTTAGGGTAGTCGCGTCTGCGACAGCGAAAGGTACATCAAGAATTTTTGCTAGGGTTTGTGCCAGCAAAGTCTTTCCGCAACCTGTGGGACCAATTAACAGAATATTCGATTTTTGAAGTTCTACTGAATCTTCAGTGGAATTTTTACCGCCCTCTTTAGACCCACCAACCAGCGACAATCTTTTGTAGTGATTGTATACTGCAACTGAAAGTACTTTTTTGGCTTCTTCTTGACCAATAACGTGTTCGTCTAAATAATTCTTAATCTCTCGCGGCTTGGGTATTTGGTTCAACGAGAGACTGGCTGTCCGGGTACGGCGTTTTTGAGGCGGTTCTGACCGTGGTGCTGGCTGCGAAGCCGCTGCTGCACCATTGGTATCGAGCAATTCCTCATCTAATATTTCGTTACACAGGTCAACGCACTCATCGCAAATGTAGACTCCCGGTCCGGCGATTAGCTTACGTACCTGCTCTTGAGATTTTCCGCAAAATGAACATTTTAAATGGGAGTCGTACTTACCTGTCATACCAGCCTCTTATTTCACACTAGTGACGTTTTCCCCTGCTGTGGGAAGATTTTGTCTAGAGATAACCTGGTCGATTAACCCGTAGTTTTTAGCTTCCTGTGCCGACATGAAAAAATCTCGTTCGGTATCAGCATTTATTTTCTCTAATGGTTGACCAGTATGAGATGCTAATAGTTCGTTCAACTTAGACTTATGATAAAGAATTTCTTTAGCTTGGATTTCTATATCCACTGCTTGTCCTTGAGCGCCACCCAACGGTTGATGAATCATAATTCGGGAGTCTGGAAGAGACATCCGCTTGCCGGGGGTTCCTGCTGCTAGTAAAAAAGCACCCATGCTAGCAGCCAGTCCAAAACATATAGTTACTACATCTGGACGTATTTGTTGAATTGTATCATAAATTGCCATGCCTGCCGTAACTGAACCGCCAGGGGAATTAATGTAAATTTGAATATCTTTTTCTGAATCATCCGCATCCAGAAACAGTAGTTGGGCAACAATCGAGTTAGCAACCGCATCATCAACGGGAGTTCCTAAAAAAACAATCCGCTCTCTGAGCAAGCGTGAGTAGATATCAAAAGCTCGCTCTCCCATGCCGGATTGTTCCACGACTGTGGGCAGCATTGAAGTAACATTCGCGCTTTGTGAATAAATAGAAAATTGATTCAAGCTATGAATGGGATAATTTTCTGACTGGGATACAATCATAAAGAAACTAATGAAATTTTTGACAACAGTAACTATAAGACAGCAATTGCTGCTTGTTTATAATCGGAACGGAATTTCTATAAGACAGACAGTATGTATTAACCATTATGCCTTATATAAACGAAGAGCGTGTAGATCGATCAATTTGTCACAAGGTTATAAGAAACCTCTAGGTCGGTTTTAAGGTTTGTTAAAATTAATCCCGATTTTTTACTTTTTTCAATCTTTTATTGTTAGAGGCAGCCCTCAGCCATCAGCTATTGATTTCACGCCAATAAATCAAATCGCAAGACCGATTGCTGAGTGCAATAAACTTTCATTATTCTTGTTCTACCGCAGCCGGGGCAGTTTGTTCCTCGGTTGAAGAGTCATTTTCGTTTTCTTGTGGTTGTGCCTCTACGCTTTCTTGAGGATTCAAAGAACCTTCGGGTACAAGTTCAATCGAAGAACGTTCTAGAAGCCAGTCGATGATTTTCTCAGTTAATAATTCGTTTTCGACTACGGATTGTACTCTATCTGGGTCAACATCCTGCTCAGCATATTGTTCCATTACTTCTTGCTTTCTGGCTTCTATTTCCTCTTCGCTGACTTTGATCGATTCGCGATCGCCAACGGAGCGTAAAGCAAGAGTTCTTTTGATCCGATCGATTGCTTCTGGACGGGAACGCTCTCGTAATTGGGGAATAGTATCTTGGTTGAACAATTTCTTAATATCCAAACCTTGCTGTGAAAGATGCATTGCTGTTTGGGTAATCATTGCATCGACTTCCTGCTGAATCATTGTTTCAGGTAAGTCAAATGTTGCGTGTTTAACTAATTCGTTCAACAAAGCTTCTTGTTTTTTTGCCTTAGCATTATCTTCTGCTTCTTTTTTATACCGCTCTTCCAAGGAATTGCGTAACTCTTCTAAAGTCTCAAATTCGCTGATTTCCTGAGCAAAATCATCGTTGATTTCAGGTAGTTCTTTTTCTTTAAGCTCTTTGAGCGTTACCGTAAACAGGGCGGCTTTTCCTGCTAATTCTTCGTTAGCATAAGGATCGGGGAACGTCGCTTTAATCTCCTTAGTTTCTCCAGGATTCATCCCTACTATTCCTGTGATGAAGCCAGGAATAAATTTATCTTCTTCTAAGTCAACTTGAAAGTCACTAGCTTCAGCACCAGGAATCGGTTCGAGTTCTTCGGGGGGCTTTTCTTCACCTTCTGTGGGAGCCAAAAAGCCTTTAAAGTCGATAATTGAAGTATCCCCCAACTGTGCTGAACGACCTTCGACGGGAATCAAAGTTGCCATTGAAATACGTTCCTTGTCCAGAACTTGATCAACTTGTTCGGGGTCGTACTTAACTTCCTCGGCTTTGAACTGTAAACTAGAGTACTCACCCAGATTAATCTGGGGTGGTACATCTATCGCAGCGGAAAAAGTTAGAGGTTGTCCTGGCTCATAATTATTGATTAATTCTTCAAAGGAAGAGCGTAACTCCGGTTGACCGATAGCTTCAATACTTTCTTGTTTGATCGCTTCTTCAATCCCATTTTGAATCAATTCCTCTAATGCCGCAGCTTTAATACGAGTTTTTCCTAAACGCTGTAGTAATATTTGTCGAGGTACCTTACCTTTACGAAACCCAGAAATATTTGCTTCCCGTGCGTAATTTTGAATTATCTTTTCGTAGGTTTGCTTGGTTTTTTCCGGTGTAATCTCGATTTCTATACCGATTCTACTGGCTGGCAGTTTTTCCTGAGTTACTTTCATCGACTTGTCTCTATAATTTCCGCTACTTTTTGTATTTAAAGTTGGCGATCGCATTATCCAAATTGCTTGTCGAGGAAAATCGATCAATTTTTTCCTGACAATTCCTGAGTAGGAAAAAGCCCGGAGCCTTCTTCAAAGGCTGAATTTGGTCTTGTCGTTGGAATATAACTATTCTGCTCTCATCTGCTGAAATGGGAGTTATTACTCAACATCTTGGCATCCAATTGTCAGATCCCAATCTTCAACATTGCTCTTGTTCTCCAAGAGTTGTGCTGTCAATGATTGAGATGGCTTTTATGTTTGAGCAGAGTTAAAGCCTAACTCAACCACATGGAAGGTGAATATATCATTGTTGTTATTCGCCCTTCTGATTGGGCAAGAGTCCATCTGAATAATAGTACATCAACCTTATTAAAATGCCGTTTTTATCAGTCAAAAATCTCCACTACTATCAGGGGATGCCAAAATATTTGCCTTATTATACCTTTTTCAGCAAATATGGTGTATCATATATGTCTTATATAAAAAAATGTGTATTTTGTGTATTTAATTAATGATTGTTGTAAAGTAAAGTAATATAAGGATGGGTCGAGTGGTGGAGTTAGTAGTCAAAAATCAGATTATTATATTATTTTATTAATTATTATTTTTTATTGATTTTAAAGAAAATTATTATATAGTAATTATAAAAAAAATTATAAAAAGGATTAATTGATAGTTTTTTATGATATAAAAAATAATTTACAAAAGCAAGAAAATCCGTTTAAATACGATTAGGATGAATGTTATTTTTTGGTATGAATATATTAGTTTGAGAACAATTGATGAATAATTAAAATAAATAGAATTAATTTTGGGGAGGAGGAAGTAAATTTGTCTCAAGCTTATCGTGTAGCTGTTTTAGGAGCAACTGGTGCTGTAGGCACAGAATTGCTAGAATTGCTTAAAGAACGAAATTTTCCTTTAGCTGATCTCAAGCTGTTAGCTTCAGAACGTAGCGCGGGAAAGAAACTGGCGTTCAAAGGAGAAAATTTACTAGTAGAAGCGGTAAGCGAAGCGGCTTTAGAAAATGTAGATTTAGTATTGGCTTCTGCTGGTGGTTCAATTTCTAAAATTTGGGCATCTAAAGCAGTAGAAAAAGGTGCAGTGGTAATTGATAATTCCAGCGCATTTCGGATGAATCCCGAAGTTCCTTTGATAGTACCAGAAGTAAATCCAGAAGCTGCGATTAATCACAAAGGTATTATTGCCAATCCCAACTGTACTACTATTTTAATGTCGGTAGGAATATTTCCGTTGCATAGAGTAAAGCCGATTAAACGCATTGTTGTGGCTACTTACCAGTCTGCAAGCGGTGCGGGTGCTAGGGCTATGTCCGAGGTCAAAAACCAGACTTTAGATATATTAGAAGGGAAACAACCAGTGACAGAGGTATTTCCTTACCCGTTGGCATTTAATTTATTTCCACATAATTCTCCGTTAAATTCGGCGGGTTATTGTGAAGAAGAAATGAAAATGGTCAATGAAACTCGCAAGATTTTTAACGATTCAAAGATAAAAATTACTGCAACTTGCGTTAGAGTTCCGGTTTTACGCGCTCACTCAGAGGCAATAAATTTAGAATTTGAAACACCTTTTAATATAGAAGAAGCAAGAAAAATTTTAAGCAATTCTCCGGGAGTAAAATTGGTAGAAAATTGGCAAAAAAATTATTTTCCAATGCCGATAGAAGCGACAGGTAAAGATGAAGTGTTAGTGGGAAGAATTCGTCAGGATATTTCTCATGAATGCGGCTTAGAATTATGGTTGTGCGGCGACCAAATCCGTAAAGGTGCTGCTTTGAATGCAGTTCAAATTGCCGAATTACTAGTAGATAATAATTATCTTTAATCCTGAAACTATGTAGACTTATCTGTAATTATATGTAATATAGTATTAGAATAAGGATTATAAAATAGTACCGGATATTTAATGTCAATTAAATATTAGGCAAAATTAACTAAAAGTTGCTATTAATTAAATTAACGAATAATAAAAAAATGATGAATGAGGTATCGTTTGCTCTTGAGAAAAATAGTTTTCAGCTTATTAAATATAAACAGCCACCAGCAAATCTAAAAATTGCCTTTCTGTAATTAGGAGTAAAGAAGAGTGGCGGTAGATTTTGGCAGAGTTATAACGGCGATGGTTACGCCATTTAAGGAAGATGGTAGTGTAAATTACGATGTAGTAGAAAAGTTAGCAGCACATCTGGCTGATAACGGTACAGATACATTTGTAGTATGCGGAACCACAGGTGAATCTCCTACATTGACTTGGGATGAAGAATACCAATTGTTTAAGGTAGTATTGCAAGCTGTGTCCGGGAAAGCGAAAGTAATTGCCGGATGTGGCTCTAATTCTACAAGAGAAGCTGCGTTGGCTACACAGAAAGCAGCTAAAATAGGAGTACATGGCTCATTACAAGTTGTACCTTATTACAATAAGCCCCCGCAAGCTGGACTTTATCGCCACTTTCAGACAATAGCCGAAGCGGCACCGGAATTACCGTTATTGTTATACAATATTCCAGGTCGTACTGGTCAAAATCTACATCCTCAAACAGTAGCCAGATTATCTGAAATAGAAAATATTGTCGGGATCAAAGAATCAACTGGAAATATAGAACAAGCAAGTGAAATGCGTCGCTTGACACCACAAGAATTTCAGATTTACTCCGGTGATGATTATATGACTTTACCGTTGTTGTCTCTTGGAGCAAAGGGTGTAGTAAGCGTAGCTTCTCATTTGGTAGGTTTGCAACTACAACAGATGATTCAAGCCTTTTATAGTGGGAAAGTCCAAATTGCTAGTGAGATTCATCTCAAACTTTTTCCACTGTTCAAAGTTTTATTTGCAACTGCGAATCCGATTCCAGTTAAAACAGCTTTACAACTTCAGGGCTGGGAAGTTGGCTCAACTCGTCTACCTTTATACGAAGCTGAATTAGACTTTACTCAAAAATTAGAAACAGTTCTTGAACAACTGGATTTGCATCAGGTTTAAATGATATAGTCGCAAATTTTATCTAAAAAATATAATACATATAATAATTACCAATAGATTTGGTTTTTTAAAAGTATAGTGTTGCGATGAATCGGTAATTTTTTGATCGCGGTATTTAAAATCTGTTTTTTTTGACAATTAAACATTGATTAAATCTTGCAAAAAAAAAGACTATGCAAGGAGAGTTAGCAATAAAAGTTTGTCCTAGGAAAACTTTAATTAAGCTTTTAACTGCAAAAAAATCTAACTAATTTATTAACTAAGGAAAAAAATGGCTAAAAAAGAAGTAACTTCTGCCCTAAAAATTATTCCATTGGGTGGTCTGCATGAAATTGGTAAAAATACTTGTATTTTCGAGTATGAAGATGAAATTATCTTATTAGATGCTGGTTTAGCTTTTCCCACCGATCAAATGCACGGAGTTAATATTGTTCTACCAGACATGACTTACGTGCGGGAAAATCGCCACAAAATCAAAGGTATGGTTGTTACCCATGGTCACGAAGACCATATTGGTGGTATTGCCTTTCACTTGAAACAGTTTGACATTCCTGTCATTCATGGACCCAGATTGGCAATGGCAATGCTAGAGCGCAAACTAGAAGAAGCTGGAGTTCGCGATCGCACTGAATTAAGAAGCGTAAAACCCCGTGATATGGTGCGGATCGGAAACAATTTTTTGGTGGAATATATCCGTAATACCCACAGTATTGCCGATAGCTTTACGGTTGCGATACATACACCATTAGGAATAGTAATTCATACGGGAGATTTCAAAGTTGATCATACTCCAGTCGATGGGGAACACTTTGATTTACAACGCTTAGCAGAACATGGGGAGAAAGGTGTACTTTGCTTGATGAGCGATTCGACTAACGCAGAAGTACCTGGTTTTACTCCTTCAGAGCGTTCGGTTTATCCAAATCTCGAAAAAGTTATCCTTCAAACCGAGGGAAGACTTTTTATTACGACTTTCGCTTCTTCGGTACATCGCATTAATATGATTTTGCAATTAGCGCAAAAACATCACCGAGTAGTATCTGTAGTTGGACGGTCAATGTTAAATTTGATTGCCCACGCTCGTAATCTTGGTTATATCAAATGCGAAGATAAACTATTTCAACCTTTGCACGTCGTCCGTAGTTTGCCTGACGAAAGTGTATTGATTTTAACTACTGGTTCTCAGGGAGAGACAATGGCGGCAATGACCCGGATTGCCAGAGGAGAACACCCCCATATCAAGATTCGTAAAGGAGATACAGTTGCCTTTTCGGCGAATCCGATTCCCGGTAATACGATTGCGGTGGTCAACGTTATCGATAAATTAATGCAGCAGGGTGCGAATGTTATTTACGGTCGCGATAAAGGAATTCACGTTTCCGGTCACGGCTGTCAGGAAGATCAAAAATTGATGCTGGCTTTGACAAAACCCAAGTTCTTCTTACCTGTTCACGGTGAACATCGGATGTTAGTCAAGCATTCCCAGACAGCCCAAAGTATGGGCATCAGAGCCGAGAATATGGTGATTATTGAGAATGGCGATATTGTAGAATTGACTCAAGATTCTATTAGTGTTGCCGGTAAAGTGCCATCTGGTTTGGAACTAGTAGATACTTCCGGTTCTGGTATGGTTAGCGACAAAGTTTTGCAAGAACGTCAACGTATGGCGGAAGAAGGTATCGTTACTGTTGCAGCAGCAATTGATTGGAACGGTAAAATGTTGGCTAGACCGGAGATTCATCTGCGGGGTGTAGTTACCAGCATGGAAAAATCAATGCTACAAAAGTGGGTACAGCAGCGATTTGAGGAAATACTCGCTTTACGTTGGCAAGAATTTGCTAAACCCTTGAACGGTCAAAAGCCTAATATCGACTGGGATGGTTTGCAAGAATTGATCGAAACTGATTTAGCCCGTAATTTGCGTCGAGAACTACGATGTCAGCCTACGGTTACATTGTTGATGCAAATTCCAGACGAACCACCCGTACAAGTTTCTGATGGCAGAAGACGACGTACTCGTACTGCTGCTCAGCAAGTTGCTTCCTAGATTTCCTGCCACAAAAGCAAGATTTTAGTAAGGCTGCTTGAATTGACGTGAAACCTTAATTTTTCGTTGGGTCTAGAAGTCGGGTTTTTATGATAATTCTCTTATGTGACAGATATTTAGGAAAAAACCCGACTTCTAATTGTGGCATTAGATGTATCAAACTGATGTTTACTGTAATACTTTACTAAAAAAGTCATAAAAATATTTAATAGGGTGCGCGAAAAAAAGGTAATCAACGCATCCTATTTTTTGCTGTTTCAATTTATAGGGGTTTGCGCCGGCACCTTGATCGCCTTTTTCATGACAAATCCAGCACGACATCGGTATCCAGAAAATAATTTGCAGCAATTTTGGTTTCCTCGATACTCAGACAATCCCAAGTAATAAAAGTGGCCAGAGAAAAATAATTTTCCAAATAAACCTCGTAAAACCTAGGTAAAACCAAGTCTATTTGTCAAAATTCTATCTAAAAAAAATAAATTGGGATCGATAAATAGCTAGCTTAAAAAGCTATAGAACAGGTGTATTTGAGAATTAGTAGAAATATCTAGATTAGAAATCAAAGATATATTACACTTCAATGGAATCGGAATGTACCGCAATCACCCGAATAATTTACCCTAATAAAAACTATTTTTTAACTTTAGGAAGAGTTAATCTCAAACTGATTTTGCTCCTTTTTGCTCAAAAAATCCCAAAATTAACCTTTATTAATCAAAAATATTCGCTAACATCATAAAACTTCATAATATTGACTCTTAGGTGTGATCTACGCACTAGCCACTTTCAAGCCTCTTGCGCTACTCTTGGATAGCATTTGGTACAAAGCTACCGCTTAATTTCACCGATCAAATTGATTGGCGTTAAATTTTGTAAATGTTACACTACAATATGTCCATAGGTAGATGACTTTACTAAAATTTTAAGTATGTCAAGTTATTAACAAGATGGGAGTATTCTACTTCCGATTTCAGGGAAATTGCGCTTAACTTGACGTAGCAAAAGATAGCTGTCTGATCTACAGGCTGCTGAACAAAATTGACAAGATTTTCGTCAGAACAATAGGCTTCCCAAAAAAAGTTGGTTGAACTGTCGTTAATGCTCGTGAATTAAATTTAAAACCCTCAAAAAACTAGAGGAAAACACAATGAAGGTATTCAATAATACCACAAGAAAAATATTCCTGGCAAGTTGGGTATTAATCAATCAAGAGATTGAAAATCAAGGGAATCTAACCCAGCAGCATAATCCAGGTAAAAAGTTTCGATGCGATGTTTTGAAGCCTTTGCGGCTTTGGATAGATAATATTGAGGTGCGCGATCGCCAGTTTGCTCATCGGGTTTGTCGGGTGATTCCGGCTCAATGTCCTTTTGAGCGAGATGTGAACTTATTTGGTAGGACTTTGTTTCATATTCCTCCAATGTGCAAGCTCAACCCATTGTACGAGGAAGTAGTTGCCTTGCGTTTTCGTTCGTTGTGTTATTTAGCTGATGAATGTGGCGAGGACATTTCGCAGTACTGTTAATGCCATCTTAATTACTCTGCATTTTTTGTTGCCACTGTTGGATTAATTCTTGAGCTTCGGCATAAGCAGCTGTATCTTCTGGAGCCAAAGTAGCGGTTGCAATTGCCGAAGAGAATTGCTGGTTATCGGCACGATTTTTCGCAAGCCTGATGATTTCTCGACTCCATTGATTAATCGATTCTTGAGCCATCGGGAACCCTGGTTGAGATTGCGGTATTCTTTTGGCAACTTCAATAGCGCGATTGTAAGTAGATGCTTGTTCTGGTCTAATGAGAGCTTGAGCTGCTTCTAAAAGAGTTTTGTTACTTAAATATTGTTTGCGAAGCAATTGCCACTGTTTGATGGCTGCTTGCGCTTCTGAGTAATTTGGGTCTTGTTCTTTGACCAATTCAGCAGCTGCGATCGCGCTACTGTATTCCATATTTGCGGCACGATTTTGGGCTATATCCAAAATCATCTTATTCCAAATTCTAATATTTTTCTGAGCCTGTTTGTAACCGGCTTCATTTATCTTAATATTTTGGGTAATGGCGATCGCCTTGCTTAAATCGCTAGCTTGATTAGGGTTAAGAGACATCTTTTGCAATTCCAAGATTGCTTGGTTTGTCTCTTGGGAATTAGAATTGCCACCTTGACGCTTTTCTAAGGCAAAATTACTTGGTAAAGGTTTGACAACCGTTACATGATCGGATGCTGGGAATATCTGACCCGATTGATTGCGTAAAAATACTAATAAAAGTAATCCTCCCACAGCTAAAGTACTTGTACCCCATAACAGCAGCGATTTACCAAATAGACTGTTGCTTGTGGTTTTTTCTTTTCTTGTAGGAGTCGGTGAATCGATAGGAACAGAAGAGCTTTCTGTAGAGACTTGTGGAACTTGTGAACAAGTATTATGCTCTACTTGTTTTTCCTCAAGCTTTGGTGCCGAACGAGCAGTAAAAGTTTCATTCAAGTCTAGTATATTCAGTGGTTTTTCGGTATTGCTTTTGACTTCATGCGGTAAAAATAAACTTTGTGTTGGCGATGTAGTAAAAGTGACAGGGTTTTGAATTGGTCGCCAATGATGCTGACATAATTCAGGAGTGCGAACACTCAAATAACTCTCCAACCCGGCCAAATCGTTGACATTACCGTAACGTAAAGCTTCTAACAGTGCAGCGGTAAAAAAACTGTGTCCTAATTCGCTGCTTTCATGAGAAAACTGTTCTGGTTGACAAGAAAGTATCGTGGAGATTTGTAATTCTTGGGCTAATTCAATAGTTTCTTCCCCAATACAAGAATTTGCTTGAGTGCCAAAAGCGCGGTTAAAATCGAGGAATAATAAGACGGACAGTCCACTAATCTGTAGAGTTTGCATCAACTGACGGATTTCGATGGCAGTTTCACTAATCCGATGTGAATCACCATCGATCGGGATTAAATAATCTTGTCCCTCATAGTTAATTCCATAACCGCTAAAGAAAAACCATAATGTATCTTCGGGTTGCCAAGAATTAGCTGCGAAATCTTCGAGTAACTGAAGAATATTATTCTTTGTCGGTAAGGTGGGTTTATTTTTGATCGCCACAGAAGAATCAGTCATCAATAGACATTGTTCCTCCGTCCAACCTGCTTGTTGAACTAGAAAATCCCGTATTGCTTCAGCATCAGCTTGAGCATAGCCCAAAGCTTGAAAATATTCATATTGATTGATGCCAATTGCGATCGCCCATAATTTTGCCATGCGCCCTTTGTTATTAATTGGAAACTGAATATATGTATACTCTGAGTGCTTCTGTAGTGCCAATTATCAGGCTGAGTACTGCCAGGGTAATTAATCTAATTTGCTGATGCTAAAAAACAAAGCTAACCTATGTTTATAAGTCTAAGTGATTCTCATCAAAGTTGGATATGTGAGGTCATTATTATTACTCGAATCCATGAAAACACTTTTATTAATGCTAGGAGCTTATAAATAATGGTCGGCAAAAATTTGTTAAAAATAAACACATTTATTCCTTTTATGCTGTTGTTCGCCAAGAAAATCCGGATAACTAACGCTGTACTTTTGCTGAGTACTGCTGTACCAATGTGGTTAGTGATTGATGCAATCGCCCCTCAAATAGTAAAAGCTTATACTAGTAGAACCGACCTTGAAATCGACCGTTTGCCGGGAGACAACTACCAAAGCTTATTAAGGAGAGCAGAAGCAGTCGCCAGGGCAGCCGCTCAACGCGGTTTCGATCAAGATATTTTGGTGACAGATGTATCAGTAATCGTTTCCGTACAGAATTATGGCGCGATCGCACCAGTTTTAGAATTAAACGTCAGTCGTAATCAGTGGCGCAATCGTCCCGACCCCCAACGTTGGGCAAAGTACTTTAAAATGGCACAGACACTACTATTTTTCGCACCAAGTGCGACAAAAGCTAATAATCCAAACTCTAGCGATAATGTTGAAAACAATCCGGTTGAAAACGCTTCTCCACCATCACCAGATACAGTTCCCAACCCGACACCACAGCTTGAACTTGATTAACAAGGAGTAGGACTCCCGAACAAACTACTCCCTACTCCCTGTATTTCTTAAGAGCTATTAATTAATTCATGCCTTAGAATAAAAAGGTTGTCAAAAATTACGGTATTTGCTTTTATGGCTGTTCCAAAGAAGAAAACATCTAAATCTAGAAGGGATAAACGTCGAGCCACCTGGAGACACAAAGCGACTGTCGAAGCTCAAAAAGCTCTTTCCCTTGGTAAATCAATTTTGACCGGACGTTCTACATTTGTTTATCCATCAGAAGAAGAAGAAGAGGACGAAGAGTAATTCAGTTTGAAGAGGGAGTAGGGAGTAGGGAGTAGAAAAAGGAAAAAGATTGTTGGTTTTCCAGTTTTCAATTACTGTAGGTACGGTTAATTACTTTACTATGCAGCTCATCACTACCCCTTCGTTCCCCTGGGACAATAACAACTGTAAGTTTTCTGACTCAATTTCAGGGAAATAGCCTTTACAGATTGCTTTTTATACAATATTTTGGGAATAAATTTTAATCACTATTACTATTTACACAAAAAATATTATCCAAAACCATGCTGGGAAAATTCTTCCAAAAACCAACTTCTGAAAATGGCGATCGCGTTCCTCCAGGGCAGCATTTAGCTCAGGGTTTTCCCGTACTTACTTATGGTGCTACTCCCCAAGTCAGTAGGGAGGAATGGGAATTCAGTGTCTGGGGTTTGGTAAAACCTCAGAAATGGAATTGGTCGGATTTTATGGAACTACCCCAAAACGATTTTACAGCGGACTTCCACTGTGTAACTCGGTGGTCGAAACTCGATGTTAAGTGGACTGGGATTAAGGTGACGGAATTAATGAAAGTTATTCAGGTAGACTCCAACGCGACTCATGTTATGGAGCATTGCTATGGTGGTTACACTACCAATATTGCGATGGAAGACTTTGTACGAGAAGACAACTTTTTTGCGTTTAAATTATTTAATGAACCTTTAAGTGCGGAACATGGTGGTCCCATGCGGTTAGTGGTTCCTCACCTCTACGCTTGGAAAAGTGCTAAATGGATCAATGGTTTAGAATTTTTAGACCATGAAGAATTAGGTTTTTGGGAACGTAATGGTTATCATCGTCGTGGTGAACCTTGGGCTGAACAACGGTATAGTGGATTTTGATAGTTGATGGTTGATAGTTGATAGTTGATGGTTGATAGTTGATAGTTGATGGTTGATAGTTGATAGTTGATGGTTGATAGTTGATGGTTGATGGTTGTTTTTTATTTGTCCCCTTGTCTCCCCATCTCCCCATCCCCCCGAACCCCATCTCTAACCAAAAATTCGTCTGAGTAACGACAATTTATTCTTATAGGGTGGATAAAGCAGGTTTACGTCTAGAAGAAAAGGTTTTTTAAGTATGCTTTTATAATGAGAAAAAGTCTCAAAACCGGCTTTACCGTGATAACTACCGATACCGCTATTTCCAATACCACCAAATGGTAAAGATGGAACAGCATAATGAATTATTGTGTGGTTAATACAACCTCCACCGAATGAAGTTTCGTTTATGACTCGTGTTTGTAGGTTTTCGTTTTGAGAAAATAAATATAACGCTAAAGGTTTTGGTTGAGAGTTAATTACATTAATGGCTTCTGATATCTCGGTAAATTCAATTACTGGTAGAATTGGACCAAAAATTTCCGATTGCATGACTGCATCTTCCCAAGAAATATTATCAATTATAGTCGGAGCGATATAAAGTTCCTTGGCAATTGTTTCACCACCAATAATTATACTTTTATTGGGATTTTTGAAATTATTTAAATTATCTAAATAACTTATTAATCTATCAAATTGTTTTTGATTAATTATTCTAGCATAATCGGGGCTTTGACCAGGATTTTCACCGTAAAATTCTTGTAGACATTTTTTGATTTCATCTAATAAATAATCTTTGATTTTTTGATTAACTAAAAGATAATCTGGTGCCAGACAAGTTTGTCCAGCGTTAAAGAATTTTCCCCAAGTTATACGTCTTGCTGCGATTTTGATATCAATGTCGGTATCTACAATACAAGGAGATTTTCCACCAAGTTCTAATGTGACGGGTGTAAGCTGTTTTGCAGCGGCTTCCATGACGATTTTACCTACAGCAGTACTGCCAGTAAAAAATATATGGTCAAACTTTTCTGCTAATAACTGTACAGAAGTTTCTACTGCTCCTTCTACTACTGACATATAGGATTTATTAAAGTATTTTGCAAAAATTTCCGCGATAAGATTAGAAGTATGAGAAGCAATTTCTGATGGTTTGAGAATTGCACAATTACCGGCAGCTATAGCACCTATTAAAGGCACGATAATTAATTGAAATGGATAATTCCAAGTACCAATAATTAAAACGACTCCTAAAGGTTCTGGATAAATTTTTGCCGAAGCTGGAATGAATTGCCAAGGAATTGGTTTTGTTTTTGGCTTTGTCCAATTTTTTAAATGCTTGATAGCATATTCAATTTCTTTGATAACTAAAACTATTTCCGCGTTAAAACTTTCTACTAATGGTTTATTTAAATCAGCTTGTAATGCATTAAAAATTGCTGCTTCGTTATCAATAACAGCTTGTTTCAATGTTTTTAACTGCTGAATGCGGAAAGAAATATCTTTGGTTTTACCACTTTGAAAAAATTCACGTTGTTTGTGGATTATTTTAGCAAACATTTTAATTATAAATTAGTTTTGATTTAGTAGGGAATAGGGAATAGGGAATAGGGTAGAACCGCGATAAAATCTCAAATATCAAATCCAATTTAGGATACAAGTAAGCTGGCACAAAAAAAATAACACTATATAAAGAAATGTAAATCAATCTCAAACTCTCTTACCCTTCGACTCCGCGAGCGGGTAACACCTGTTGCCTCTTGCAAGAAAGCAAGAAAGCCTTGTCTCAATGATAATTTTCTGTACCGACCTACTTAATCTATTGTTTTATCGGTAAAATAACGGTAAAAACACTACCTTTCCCAATTTGGGAATTAATTTCAATAGTACCTTGATGAGCTTCAACAATACGCCGAGAAAGGTACAATCCTAAACCACTACCGGAACGTTTGTGACTTCCTGGACGAAATCTTTCAAATAACGTTGCTTGTTGTTCTGGGGAGATACCTTGTCCAGTATCAATAATTTTTATCGTTATCGTACCACAATCGGTGGTATCAGCTTCCAAAGAGATTGTAATTGAGCCATTATCGGTAAATTTGATGGCATTTCCCACTAAATTGGTGAATAATCGATGTAACTCTAAACGATCGCCCATTATTTTAGTTGCGATCGCCATTTCATTGGCATCAACTTTGATTACTAATCCTTTTTGTTCCGCTAAGGGACTTAGTTCACTTTTGACTTCTTCAATCAATTTGGGAATATCAACTGGTAAAAATGCTAGGGTTTTGCGTCCGGCTTCAAAACGATAAACTTCTAATAGAGTATTTACCATTGCTAACAGATTGCTGTTAGAACGAGCCATGATTGTCAGCGCTTCTTGCATTGATGGGGATAGTTCCCCTAAAGCACCTTCGAGAAATAGTATCATCATTCGTTCCTCTGCGACCAAAGGAGTGCGTAAATCGTGGGTGAGACGGGAAACAAAATCTTCTCGCTGACGAGCAATTTCATCCCGCTCATCAATACTGTGCTTGAGTCGGAGCAGCGATCGCACTCTTGCTAGTAATTCATCGACTGTTACGGGTTTACGAATGAAATCATCAGCACCCAAATCCAACCCGTGAGCAACATTCGGTGAATCGTGAGCGGTAATTAACAAAATTGGCACAAAAGACAAAAAAGTATTTTCTCTGATGCTTTTAGTTACTTCATAGCCATCCATTCCCGGCATCATCAAATCTAGCAATATTAAATCAAAGGTTGATTCTTCGATTTTGTTCAATGCGTTATAACCATTTTCCGCTGTACTAACTTCATAGCCTTCTTCTTCTAGAATAGTTTTGATTAAGAAAATGTTATCAGGAGAATCGTCAACAACTAGAATTTTGTCAGATTTTAAATTGGAAGAATTCATAGCTTAATAAAAAGATTAAAATTAGATTATTTTTTGATTAAATCACTTTATTTTAGGTTAATTTATAAATTAATTGTTTGCAACTACCTATCGGAATATTTGAAAACAAAATTGAATGTTTGAGATTTTTTTTACTATAAAATACTCCGATGACTTAAAAATAATTAACTTTATAGATTTAAAAGTAGTATAGAGAATATATAATTGACAGCAGTGATAAAAATCACGAGACAAGTTGATTTTTATCTGTTTTTTTTGTAATATAAATCTTTGAAAAAGGTGACAGGAGCAACAAAAAATGTATTTATACTCATGTTTGTAATCACTAAATAAACCTAATTTTCATTTCTTTAGAGGTAAGAAATAAGATTTTTCAGTTAAATGTCTGTCAGATAAGATAATAGTTGTAAAAGCATAATTTTGTGATTATATTTGTCTAATATTATGTCCGGATGATTAGTTATGATTCCGGCTCTCCCTACTCCCTTTATTACAAGTGTTTAACCGGACATGATATAACTTATGTTTAATGAATTCGTGCTATTAAACACAGGACTTACGCAATTGTCACAATATACGGGTGGTGCGTGACACCACAAACTTGATTGTTTCGTTCAAAATCACTCGAAGTGTCACACACCCGTTACAAAAAAAATGTGCCAGTTACGTAAGTCCTAAAACAGTAGATAGAGCAAAGTAGAATAGCAACGATTAATTGCCATTCATGTTGAGTATAGATAAGAAGAAAATAGAATTAAACTTTTATTCTGGTTCAATTCCCGCAGCCCTTAACTGTTGTGCTAGTTTTTCAGCACGTTGACGTTCTTTATTTGCTAACTCCGAACCCCACAATAATAATTCTTCATTTTCATTCCAGAAGCGCAACCAATAGCCAGCGCGGTTTTCTCGAATACCTGACCATACGCCTAGAAAAAGCTGCATTTGAGCTATCCAATAACGATTATTTGTATCCGCTGTTTGTAGTTTATATCGTCCAGAATCATCTAATTGATAGAATTCTAAAATTCCGCTATCTGGTTCAAAAATAGCATAGTTAGGAACTTGTAAAATTTGTTCGTAAAAGAACCATTTCCCTGGAGGGTAAGTTGGTTTGCTGGAATATTCATTACCTTCGGTATCTGATAAAAATTCCATGACAATTACTGGAATATCTCCTTGGAGTCGTGGGGTATAACTGCGCTTTACCTCTTCTCGCGGAACTTTGATTGATGTTATATAACTCCAATCTGGTGCTTTGACTACAAATTTATTATTCAACATCGCGCAAATGCCGTAATTAGTTGTAGTTAAGGCATTTACTGGTAATTTCCCGGCTATTTCTAAACTTTCTGTTAAAGCAGCAGCAAGTAAGGGTTGATTAATATTGTCCACGGGTTCGTCATCTAATATAAAATCATCAGGTAATTTTTCCCAAGTAATATTATGGGTGGTTGAAGTTGTTAGCATAGTTAGCCTACCTAATTATCGATTTTAAATAGTTTAATACTACTTATGATAGTGCTTGTAAAATAGATTCAATTTGTGGTTTCAGATTTGGCAATTCGCGCTCTATAACTAGCCACACTACATCTAAATCGATTTCAAAATAATTATGAGTCAAAACATTTCGCATACCTATTATTTGTGACCAAGGGACTTGTGGATTTTGCTCTCTAATATCTGCTGATAAAGCGCGAGAGGCTTCACCAATAATCTGTAAATTTTGCATAAACCAACTTTGAATTAGTTCATTTTCTTCAAAGTTTTTTCTACCTTGAACTGCGTATTTGTTGATACGTTCAATTGCTTCTAAAATATCTCGTAACTTTTCACGGTTATCTCTCATAAAAGAATTGCTTCTTGAAGTACTCGTTCGCGAATTCGCTCCCTTAACCCTTTTTCGGTAACTACATCAACATTGCAACCTAATAAATCTTGCAACTCCATAAGTAATCCACCCAAATCAAAAAGGCTTCGTCCAGCATCCATTTCAACTAAAAAGTCTACATCGCTCTGTGCATCTGCTTCTTGACGTGCAACAGAACCAAAAATCCGAACATTGTATGCACCATATTTGGCTGCTGTATTCAGAATTTCTTCTCGCTTTGTTTGCAATAACTCGTAAATATTCATGGTTTGATTCACATCATAGTTAAGAAAATTCTAACTAAAATAATGCTTTTTAATTAATAGCTAAAAGTATTTTTTTCCTGTATACTCAAAATAAGAAATACCTTTGAGCCATCGGTACAATTGTCGCAGGTTCGCAAGTCAATAACTCGCCATCTGCTCGAACTTCGTAGGTTTCTGAATCTACTTCTATATGTGGTAAAGCATCATTTAGCTTCATATCTCGCTTGCTCAATTCCCGTGTTCCACAAACGGCGATCGCCTTTTTCCTCAACCCCAATTGATTGGGTATTTCCCTTTCCAAAGCTGCTTGAGAAACAAAAGTAAACGATGTTGCATGACGAGCATTTGCAAAACTACCAAACATTGGCTGCATATGTACTGGTTGGGGTGTGGGAATACTGGCATTAGCATCGCCCATTTGCGAATAAGCGATAAATCCACCTTTAATTACTATCTGCGGTTTGACTCCGAAAAATGCCGGATTCCACAAACATAAATCGGCAATTTTTCCTTCTTCTACGGAACCTACATACTGAGAAATACCGTGAGTAATTGCTGGGTTAATCGTATATTTAGCAATATAACGTTTAGCACGTAAATTATCTGACCTTTCCTCAACCTCAGAGTTAGAAATAAGGTTCCCTCGCTGCACTTTCATTTTATGCGCTGTCTGCCAGGTACGAATGATAACTTCTCCTACTCTTCCCATTGCCTGCGAATCGGAAGCAATCATACTAAACGCGCCCAAATCGTGCAAAATATCTTCTGCTGCGATGGTTTCGCGACGAATGCGGGATTCTGCAAAAGCTACATCCTCAGCTATATTAGCGTCAAGATGATGGCACACCATTAACATATCTAGATGTTCATCTAAAGTGTTAACAGTGTAAGGACGAGTAGGGTTAGTCGAAGATGGTAAAACGTTAATTTGCCCACAAACCTTGATAATATCCGGTGCGTGTCCTCCCCCCGCGCCTTCGGTGTGGTAGGTATGAATAACCCGATTTTTAAAAGCAGCAATAGTATCTTCGACAAAACCAGCTTCGTTGAGCGTATCGGTATGAATCGCTACTTGCACATCATATTCATCGGCAACGCTCAAACAAGTATCAATAGCGGCGGGAGTAGTTCCCCAATCTTCGTGTAACTTCAACCCCATCGCCCCAGCTTCTACCTGTTCAGCGAGTCCTTGAGGTTGACTGCTGTTACCTTTACCCATAAATCCCAAGTTGACCGGGAAAGCATCAGCAGCTTGCAGCATTCGGTGAATATTCCAGGGTCCCGGCGTACAAGTAGTAGCATTTGTACCAGTTGCCGGACCCGTACCGCCGCCCAACATTGTGGTAATACCGGAAGCAATAGCAACTTCAATTTGTTGCGGACAAATAAAATGGATGTGGCTGTCTATACCACCAGCCGTAAGTATCATACCTTCACCGGCGATCGCCTCGGTTCCGGGACCGATAATTATGTCTACATTGTTCTGAATATAAGGGTTTCCAGCTTTACCAATTTTGAATATTTTGCCGTCTTTAATGCCAATATCGGCTTTAACAACACCCCACCAATCGAGAATTAAAGCATTAGTTATTACCGTATCCACCGCACCGTCGGCGTTAGAAATCGGGGATTGTCCCATACCATCGCGGATAACTTTCCCACCACCAAACTTTACTTCATCACCGTAGATGGTGAAATCTTGTTCGACTTCGATGAATAATTCGGTGTCAGCAAGACGGATTTTGTCACCAACTGTGGGACCAAAAGTTTCAGCGTAAGCGCGACGGGACATTCGGTAAGACATAGATGCACTTGTTGTAGGGGGTACTTTGAATATTGTTGGGGAAAGTGGGGAAGGAGGGGAGGATTTTTTGTATAAGTTTATATTTTTGTAATTACATAAAATATAAATCCGAATTAGGTGCATTTTTACACAACTGAGCAAGAATAATAGTATTATTACTGAGAACTTTTTTGCTTGAATGGGCATCTTAAGAGTATAGTTCTAACTCATAAGGCTTTTCACAATGATTCCAAGCTCACAGCAAGCACAGACAAGGTTTTTCGACAATATTTATATATCTAGAACGGGAGAAATTCAAGTTCCCTTTGATAATCTCGATGGTGGTACAAGAGTCCTGAGTGAAGAAGCAGAATGTGATAGATATATTGCACTGTACGGAGGACATCATTTTCATAAACTTTATGCAGCATTCTCCTCAACTAACTTCAAGTACACAGAGGGTAAAAGCGTAGAAATTATTGATTGGGGATGTGGTCAGGCAATTGCAACCTGTGTTTTAATTGACTATCTTATTGAAAAAGGTATCAAACCTGAAATAAAATCGATTACTCTTATAGAGCCATCTTCGATTGCACTGTGGCGAGGTTATAACTTTGTTTGTCAAATGTTACAGCCTAATCTCTTAAATCACTCCATCATCAAAACAGGTAATAAGAATATAGATTATTTAGAATTTAGTGATTTTATTACAAGTGATAGCAATATCAAGATTCATCTTTTTTCAAACATTATAGATGTGGAAGCATTTGACTTAAGTAAACTGTATAATTTAATAATAAATTGCTTTCAAGGAATTAATCGTATTATTTGCACGAGTCCATATCAAAGTGCAAGAAATTATAGAATAGATGATTTCTATAATATGTTTGGCGAATATCCTGGAACTGTAAATCCATCTGACTCACACGAAGAAATCTTCAAAGAAATATTCAAAGTAGCAACTGGAAAATTTGAGAAATCAAGAATAGCAAGATATGAAAGACAGTTTACTATAAAAATTTGAAAAAATCTTATAAAGAAAACACAGCTATGGATGCCATTCAAGGTAATTTATTTTCAGGATTTGGCTCTTGCGAAAATGAGCAAACGAACAGCGTAGAGAAAGAAATTCTATCTATGCCAGATGCAGAAGTTTTTTTCTATCGAAAATTTTTTAATAATCATGAGAGTGATGAACTTTTTAAAAACTTGTTTAACGAAATAAAATGGCGACAGGATAAAATAAAAATGTATGGAAAAGAAATCAACTTACCAAGACAAACTGCTTGGTATGGAGATAAAGAAAAGTCATATAAATTCTCAGGGATTCATTTAGAGCCTGAATCTTGGACACCTACACTCTTGCAAATAAAAAAGAAAGTTGAGGAAATTGCAAAGGTAAAATTTAACAGCGTTTTATTAAATCTTTATCGAGATGGAAAGGATGGAATTTCTTGGCATACTGATGCGGAACCAGAGTTAGGTCAAAATCCTGTAATTGGTTCTGTTAGCTTTGGCGGAACAAGAAGATTTGTGTTTAGACATAAACAAGATAAAAGTTTGAAATCAGAAGTTGAGTTAACAAATGGTAGCTTTCTTTTGATGACAGGAACAACGCAGCATTTTTGGCAACACCAAATTCCAAAAACATCGAAGAAAGTCCAACCAAGAATAAATTTAACTTTTAGAGTAATTAATCATTGCAGCTAATACTTGATTGATTTGATTGAGTTAACGAAGCCCAATATGATGCTGGGTTTCGTTCCTCAACCCAGCCTACGAATAACCTTTGTAGTATGTGAAAGTGATCCAATATTTGGTTATTGGAGTAAAAATGAATCGATACAGTATGATTATTCAATGGTCAGATGAAGACCAGCTTTTTTTAGTGACCATCCCAGAATTTAGCGATCGCGTTCTCATGCCTTGTACTCATGGCAAAACTCGTGAAGAAGCGATTCGTAGCGGTGAGGAAGTAATTGAAATGTATTTAGAAGCTTGGCAAGTTGAAGGTGAATCCATTCCGGAACCTAGTACGCTTCAAATTGCTTGATAGAAGCAAATAATCCTCCCTCCGCGTACCTCCGCATTTACCTTGGCGCTACTTTGCGTTTTGGAATTACACCTCGTATCCCACCTCTAGCACCTTCAACATCTCCTTTATAACGAGGAATAACATGAATTCCCGCGTGCATGACATTTTGCCCCGCATTTCGATTAATATTCATTCCCACATTAAAACCATCTGGTGCAAATTCTTTACTAATAATTTCTTGCACTTTATTAGCCATTAACCAGCAAGCGGATTGTTCTTTAAATGGTAGTTCAAAATAGTTGCTGACGTGACGTTTGGGAATAATTAATGTATGTCCTTTATTCAAAGGATATCCGTCAAGTATCGCATATGCTGTTGCTGATTCGGTTAGTAATGTCAGAGTTTTACGGGGATTACAAAATATGCAATTTTCAGATGAATGTCTTTGATGGTTATAATGAATATATTCGTATATTTCGCAGTTTTCGTTTAAATATATGGAATTAAAAGGAAGTTTGACGATACATTGATATGTAGGTTTTTTATGGACGTAATGTTCTCTAAATCCTTCTTTTTTTATATCCCTTCTCACAGCAAAATAAGCTTTTCCTCCTGGCTTTAATAAATGTGATATTTCCATTAAGACGTTTGCTTGTTCTTCTGGAAATAAAACGTTTAAAACATAAAAACAAATTATTGTATCGAATTTATTCTGAGGATATTGGGGAAAATAATAAGGGTCATAACCTGTAATATCATATCCTTTTTGTTGTAGTAGTTTGACATCATTACCCAAACCACAGCCGAAGTCTAATATTTTGCTTTGTAATAGGTCTTGGTTTAATAAAAGTTTTGCTGGATATGATAAACTAGTCCTTTCTATTGCTGTCAGGTGAGCAAATTTATTTTGTTGTTTTTTCATTTATGTATAACGAAATAAACCGAGGTTTTTAAAAACTTCGATTTCAGAATTAAAAGTTATTTATTAATTTAAAATATAGCTTAATGAAGTAGTTCTAACGTTCAGTAAATTTTCGGGTATTGTTTTTAAACGCAAAGGTACGCGGAGGTAAGCGCAGAGGAATAGGAGAGGAGGGGAATTTGTTAATTTAGGTGAATGGTTTAAGGTTATCGTATTCAGCTATTTGTATTTGGTTAGCGTTGCGAAACATTCGTTTTTGTAAGCGGGGAAAGTCTGCTATTTCATATTCGCGTCTTTCTCCACCCATGAGATAAATTAAGTCTTGTTCAAAAGGATTTCGTAAGTGATGTGCAACGGAAGGAGTAGGGAAACCCATGAAGTCTCCTTCTGTTATCTCGAATTCTTGATTGTCTATTTCTGCTATACCTTTTCCTGAAAGAATATAAATAAATTCTTCTTCAAATTCATGAGAATGATAGATGAATGATTCTTTTCCTGGTGGTATTTTTGCTAGGTGAAATCCGATTCTTTGTAAACCTACTGCTTCGCTTAAAGATACTCCGCTAATTTCTGAGTTGGGATTAAATGGATGGGAAAATTTTTGTTGGGGAAGTTGTTTGATTGTTTCTGCTTTTATAAGTGGGTTTGGTTTTTCGTTGTTATTCATGGTTTTAATAATTAATAAACCGCTGAGACGCTCTTAGCGCAGAGGAAAGAGGTTAGAGAGAAAATATCGATTATTTTCTACAATTTTCCGTTTATTTTAGCGTTGAATCCGTAAACTTGACGACTACCAGCGAGGGTTACTAAGGTTACTTGTTTTTCGTCTCCTGGTTCAAATCGAACTGCTGTTCCTGCGGGGATATCTAAGCGCATTCCTCGTGTAGTTTCTCTATCAAAAATTAATGCGGGGTTGACTTCGTAAAAGTGAAAATGAGAACCTATTTGTATTGGTCTATCTCCTGTATTTGCTACTTTTAATTGTACGGTTGAACGACCTACGTTTAACTCGATTTCACCTTCTGGGGTAATTATTTCACCTGGAATCATCATAAAAATGTTAATTGGTAATTGGGAATGAATAAAATATTCGCTTTCTAATTTTTATTCAGTATAATAATCCCTAATTTAAAATCCAAAATTTATTGAATGGGATTATGTACGGTTACTAATTTTGTTCCGTCGGGAAATGTCGCTTCTACTTGTACTTCTGGTATCATTTCCGCGATACCTTCCATGACATCATTTCGCGTTAATAAAGTTGTGCCAAAACTCATTAATTCAGCTACAGTTT
>JAYKJL010000113.1:0-9022 GCA_035285725.1 Nostocales cyanobacterium 94392
GTAGGTTGGCTAAAATAAACCTAACTATATAACGAAATGTAAAAACATCGAAACCCTTGCGATTGCTTCATTTCGCTTCGCTCCATTCGCAATGACATAGTTATAAATTTTCTCCCCCACCTACTTAAGAGTTAGGAGTTAGGAGTTAGGAGTTATATCAAGTGCTAATAATTAGTTATTATTGCCTACTCCCTGCTCCCTACTCCCTTTATTGCGGTTAAAAATAAATCTACCATGGAATAATTAAGATGCGCTACCCGCTCCGCAATAACGCACCTTACAAATAAATCTAAAATCTAAAATCCATTAGCGTAGCGTGTCCGTAGGACATAATCCAAAATTAATTGGCTCTTTGCCATAACCGCTTAATTTCTCCAATCTCTTTTTGATTTGGTGCTGGTAATGTCTTTGCGGATGGATTTACTTCTGCTCCGGGAATGTTTTGATTCCAAGGACTATTAGGAACTGATTGCAAATTAATGTTATTATTTGTAGGTCTAAAACCGTACTGTACGAATACTTTTTGTTGCTCTGCTTGAGTTAGGAAATTAACAAATTTTTTCGCTGCGTTTGCGGTTCCACTATCAACATTTTGACGAACAATTGCGGCGGTTGCTACTGTTTCTACAGTAGGATTTAAGTAGTAAATTTGATAGGGTTTACCTTGATTTTTTCCGGATTGCTGCCAGCGAGAAAGAGCAATACTTTCATATACTGTTGCTACATCAGCATCATTGGGACCGCGAGCAATAAACTCTTGTAGAAGAATATCTGTAGAACGCGGTGGTTGATAAACTGATTTTTTAATTGTATTAAATAGTGATGAAATAGCAGGATTATTGTAATCAATATTATTGGCATTGTTAGCATTCAATTTTGACATTGCCCACAAACTCAAGGTGGCTTGACCGCTATTAGAACGAGTCGGATCTGTAATCACAAAATCGAAGCTACCCCAATTTTTTTGACCTCCCACGGCTTCCCAATTATTGGTTTGCATTGCTTGTTCTACTCGCTGCCAAGAAAAGTTATTGTTAGGAAACAAAACGTTACCTCTTTCTGGCCAAGCTATTGCTACAAGTAAGGTTTTGGCAATCGCTTGGGGTTGGTTATAAAAGGGTTCGCTATTATTTTGTGCTTGGTAACGTTGGCTTAATTCATCAAGTAATTCCCCAGAAGCTGGGATTAAAACTGTGGGGTTAAAGTCGTTTTTTTGGTCAATAAATCTAGTAACTACATCTTGAGAACCTTGAAATTTAAGCTGTACTTTGATATTGGGATTTTCTTGTGCAAATTTTGCTTCTAGTTGTTGTAATGGTGCTTGTAATTCTGTTCCGCTGACGATAACAATGGTTTGTTGTAATCCGGGAATGGGAATGTAAGCTAAACCTAATGCTGCGATGATAATACCAGCAGAAGTCAAGACGGGATTTGTAGGTTTGGAGTTAGGTTTTTTCATGTTTCAAAATCAGATAAAAATAACCGCGCCAGAGGCAGAGTACACAGAGGTTGTGGTTTTTGATTGAGTAGAGTAAATATTGTAGAGACGTTGCACTGTAACGTCTTTCTATATTTCGGTTTGTATGAATAATTTCAGGACTTACGATATTGTCACAATACCCCGTTGGTGCGTGACGCTACAAGTCTTATTACTGCGTTCAAATTTAACCATAGCGTCACACACCTTACAATAAAATTGTGCCAGTTGCGTAAGTCCTAAATTTAAGAAAATCAGTTATTTCCTAACCAGAAAAGCAAAGTTATCTTGTAAACTACTAAGTTCATCGGTAGATGCTTGTAGTTCTTTAATTTGCTGATAATCTGTTAAATCGGCGGTACGCAATTTATTTTGGATTTGTTGCAATACTCCAGCGGAATCTTGAATTAAAGTATAAAGACTGGTAATTTGTGCAGTGCGGGCATTTTGTCCTTCTTTTGCTAGCTGAATATTACGTTGTAAACTGTTATAAAGTTGGTCTAAATGTTGACGTGCAATACCAGAAGATGAAGCACGTTTATTTTCTACTTCTTGTAATTGCTGTTGTAAGTCGTGGACTGATAATAAAGAATTAGCTCCGTGAATTCTTCTACCTAATTCTTCAATTTTTATCGGTAGTTCAATGGCTCTTTGACAAGCTTCTTGTACTGCTACTAATAAATTCATTTCAAAAGAACCACGACTTAATAATTGATTGGCTTCTTGACGTAATGTTTCGGCTTTTTCTGCTAAATTTTTAGCGGAGGTTTGTAGTAGTTGTAATTCTCTTTGTA
The DNA here is from genome assembly GCA_035285725.1 of Nostocales cyanobacterium 94392. Classification (GTDB taxonomy): domain Bacteria; phylum Cyanobacteriota; class Cyanobacteriia; order Cyanobacteriales; family Nostocaceae; genus Rivularia. The sequence goes on from JAYKJL010000113.1 coordinate 2,272, forward strand.
TTTGCTGCTGAGCAATTTTCTGAGCATCAGGTTCTCTCGATTTTATTGCAGCAGCACCACCTGTAGCGACTGCTACGGATGCTGGTAAAATAATAAAATTAGGTAATCCAACCAAGCGAACACCAGCGACAAGAACAACACCACCAGCTAATACAGCAATCGGATAATAAAGAGGGTTTGTGAGTTTCATAATTAATAGTTAGGAGTGAGGAGTTAGGAGTTAGGAGTTAGGAGTCAGGAGTCAGGAGTTGTTACACATATAGACTTTTAACCAAGTAGCAACTAACAACTAACCACTAACAACTAACCACTAACTTTTTTTTAAAATTCAACTTGTAAATCTGCCATTAATGTAGAAATAGTTTCGGGATCTCCTTTGCGATAATAACCTCCATTAAGTTCGGCTATTTGTTTAAGTACTTCAGGATTAAATTCTCCTTCCTTCCCATAACCTACTGTGAAAAAGCCTATACGTTTATCGCTGTTAAAGTTACTTTTTTCCAATTCTTGACGTAGTTTTTCCAGATTAATATCGGAACCAGAATCATCTCCATCTGTGAGTAAAACTACAGCGTTAATCGCATCGTTACGAAAATTTTGCTGTAACCAGTTACGTGCTTCTAATGCTGAATCAAATAATCGGGTTCCACCATCAGCTCTTAAGTTAGCGATAAATTCCATTCCTTTGGCTTGTCCTTCTGAAGTACCATTAACTTTGATTGGTGTCCGTATTTGGTCATCAAAGTCAATTAATGCTATTTCTTCTTTTGGTCCCAAACTTTGAATATAATTACGCAAGGTATTTTGTACTGCTGGTAATTTGTTACCTGACATCGAACCGGAAGAATCTACAACTACAACTACTTGTGAAGGCTTCTTCGCAAATTCCTGCCACGATTTGAGCATCGCTGCGACTATTTCTGGTTGTGGAGGACGTAAGGAATCATATTTTACATCTGGCTGAACACCAAATTTTGGGGTAAATTTCGCACCTAATTCTACTCCTGGTGCACCAGGTCTTAATCCTAATTCTGTAGCAATTTTTTGAACTTGAGGAGTCTTTAAATATTCAATTACTTTTTCTGCTGCGGCTTTTTCGTCTGCATTTACCCAAGTTGCACTAGGTAAAATTGCCCGCATATTTGATGTAAATGTGGCTTTGGGATAAATTGCTTCGTAACGAGTTTGACCGGGTTGTAAGTTTGAGTTGGCTTGAATTACTGATGATTCATACACTGAACCGATGGAAGCCCAAAATGGACCGTTTTTCACCATGTCGCTAGCCAAAGCATTGGTAGAGACTCCGTAACGGGTGACTTTACTTTGAATGCTCTGAATTTGAGTTTGATATTTTTGTACGTCTGCTGTTGTCAATTGTTCCGGTCTTTTCCCTGATACGCTGGCAAATTGTGCTACTAGTGTTTGTAAGCCGGAGTTGGAGCGAGTTGGTGCTGTATGAACGTAGTTAATCGGTAATTGTGGACTAGTTGAATCAATTTCTTTATGGTTTTTTGCTGTCACCAATGTTTTATATAAATCCTCTTGTTTGCGTAATCCTGCGGCAACGTCGGCAGGTGCCATAAATACCATCGGACTATTTGCAATTAATGGTGCATCAGTAATTTCAGGAATATAATTTTGTCCGGGGAAGATTTGATTCAATTGATAAACTAGTTGAGAATGGTAAATTTCTCCATCTACAGAAATTAATGTCGGAAATTTAGCATCTTCTGATTGGATAGTTCCGGCTTTGAGCTGCTCAGCCAGGGAAGTTACTTGTGTTACTACATCCCCAGTACCTTTAGCTTCACAATTCAGATAGAAAGCTTTACCGTTATCTAATTTGGGTTTTGTTGCGTTAAATTGTTCAGCGGATTGCTCGCAGAATTGTTGTAAAGCACTTCCAACTAAAAATTTGACTTCAAACCCTTCGTAGGATTTTGCTTGCTCGGAATCGACTCCATTCGTACAAGCACTAAGAAATAAAGTACCTAAAGCGGAAATGCAAATAGAAATATTCCAGCAATTTTTCAATATTTTATTATTCATAAAACTAATAGTGGTAGTGAATTTACTTAGTGATTCATTGAAAAAGAAAGCGTTTACTAATAGATTTCCCTCAGAAGCTTAAAAAAATAACAAGGTTGACAGAAATATAATCTGTAAGATGATACTTGAATATCTAGGGAAAAGATAAAGTCAGATTTTGTAGTAGTTTGTATGTATACTACTTAATCAGTCAGCCACTGCAAATTTATGAAAAAACTCTGTTGAATAAAAGGGTTGTTCTTAGCTATTTAACAAATTTAGTCTCTTTTTAACAAAAGTTTAATTTTTGTGCTGATAAATTTAATCCTAGAACTTGACCACATTAATTATGAATGGTTATAAGGGGTAGAGGTAGTGCGAGCAGAACGCTACCTCAAAAATTTACACCCTCGAGTTATTGAAGAAGTCGGGGATGTGAACACCGTGATTTCCATACATACAAATAGGATTGCTATATATGTTTTATTTGTATAAATATTATAGATATTTTTTAGCTCCAAAAGTAAAAGTAATAGTTAAGTTTTTCGTAAAAATCTGGAAGTATGCTGATAAATAAATAGGAGAGATTATTAAGTCTAAATCATCTTTTCTCATACTTTTTTTCTCATACTTTTATTGGAGTGATTAAACTAATGAGAATTATCACTTTTTTTGATAAGGTGAATAACTTGGATTTACAGGCAATTAAAAACAAGCTGATGTTTGAGTATGGATGGACTGCCGAAAAAACACAAGTGGTAATTAATAACTACAAATTGTTCTTGTATCTTAAGTCTATTTATCCGGCTACGGGATTGGTTCCTACTCAAGAAATTGATGCAGTTTGGCACGCTCATATGCAAGTTAATCTACTCAAGTATATTCAAGATTGTGATTATTTATTTGGCTATCTTTTAAATCATTGTGCTGCGGTTGATAGGGAAACAAATCCAGAAATAAATCAAACTCACAAACAAGCTTTTAACACTACTAAAGCTTTGTTTGAAAATATATTTGGAGCAGGAGTTTTGGAAAACACATCAATTCATGCTGCTGCTTGCGCTGATTTACCTATTAATACTAATCCTGCTGCTTGTGCTGATTTACCGATTATTCCAATTGGTAATGGGTAATGGGTAATGGGTAATTCAATCCGTGAAATCCGTTCCATCCGTTTTAATCTGTGGTCGGGAATTGGTATTAGGTTATTAATAGAATTTAAAATACCCAATATCCAATATCCACCATTTCAATTATCAAGTAAAGCATACATTTCTTCGGCTTCTACACTCATTTTTAACCCTTCAAAACTTTCTGCAGCTTCTTTTGCTAAACTGTAAGCTGCAAATTGATTTCCACAAGTTTTTTCTAATTTTGCAAATGTTGCTTTATGGAAAGCAATAATCCGCTTATCTTTGTGCCTTTCTGCCATAGGTAAACTCAATTCTAATAGCCTTCTTGTTTCTACTAAATCACCATTGATTAATGCAATATCTGCTAACCAATTGTTAATGGCTGCGGTTGCTTTTTGCCAGTTTATTTGTTTTGCTTTTAATAATGCTTCTTCAAAGATTTTTTGGGCTTGTTGATAATTACTTTGTCGATAAGATATCTGTCCTTGGTAATACAAAATCTGAACTTGCTCTTCCTCATATTTCGATTCACTAAGTTGAGTTTTTTCTAATAACTGTTGTTTGATTGTCAACCATTGTTGTGCTTGCTGTAATGTTCCAAAATGAACGTGTAAAATCACCATATTTGCAGCTAACTCTAACTGAAAATTTACCGTTTGATGTTGGCGCAAATCCCAAGCTTCTTGTAATAATAGTTGTGCTTCTTGTAAGTTAGCTATTTGACGCATTCTTACTAAAGTCCAAGCGCGATCGCACATTGCTTGTAAAGCTGTTACCAAATCCCCTACTTGCTTTGCGGCTTCAATTAACCAAGCACTCCATTCTAAACGCTCATCCCAATATCCACGGATATGAACGTATCCTTTAATTCGTTCCCATAAAATTTTCACTTCAGAATATCGACCTTGAGAAATGCACCATTCTAATACTGCTTGCAGATTTTCCCATTCGGGTTCTAAATATTCATAGCTCAAATGCCATTCTTTCGAGTCTTTATCCCCAAATGATTCGCAAAATTTAAGATACCAGTTTATCCAACGTTTTCGTAATTGTTGCTCAAATTCGGCATTTGCAGCTAATTCTGCCCAAGTATATTCACGGGTTAAGGCTGTTAAACTATAACGTTCCTGATGTTGAGAAATCAAAGAAAGTTGCTGCAACTTTGCTAATCCTTGAGATATGATAATCGGGTCTGGCTTTTCCAAAGCTATACTAGTAATGGTCTCTTTGGTTACTGGTTTTACAAAAAGAGTCAGTGCCATTAACAAATAATAAGCAGGTGAATCTTTTAACGGATTTACTGATGTGGTAAAGCAAAAACGAGCAATATCGCCTTGAGGATGTTTAATTAATACCAGTACATCTGCAAATAAATAACCAGATGCCATCTGTCCAATAGCGTAAATCATTGCTGCTGGTATTCCACTTACGGCTTCGTAAAGTTCCTGGGATTCTATAGCAGTTAAGCTAACTCCTTTTTCTTTAGCTTCGTGTTGAATCAGTCGTAAACCATGTTCTTCAGGTAGACAATTCAGACGAATCGGCACAAATAATATTTGTTCGCGAGTAGTAATAATTACTTTGACTGTTGGTGGTAAGTCGTAGAGAAAAGACAAAACTTCTTGTTTGTCTTCAATGGTTTCTAAATTATCAACAATTAATAAAGTTTTAATTTCCGAGAGTTTGTCACGAATTACCTCGATTTGTTCTTGTAAAGATATATGATGAATTTCTGAGAAATCTAAAATACGAGCAATTTCTCGACAAATGTCCCGTAAAGTCCGCTGATAAACTAATCGGGGTAAAAATCCCATGGAAGTCAGATGGTTTTGTTTGGCGGAGGTAAAAATTATCGCTTCAAATTTAGGCAGATTTAAAAGATTTTTCGGTGAATTTCTTTGTAAACAGCGGTAAGCGACTTCTACTACTAAAGTAGTTTTACCTACCCCACCAATACCATCTACACTAATTAAATGAGCAGAATGTCCGTAATCTAACAATTCTATCAATCGAGCAATTTCGCGATCGCGACCGACAAAAGTTGTATATTCCCGTGCTGGCAAGTTTTGGGTAATTTGAGATAGTGGGCTTTCTAATACATTAAAATTTACAATCTCCGGTTGCTGGGTATTTTCTGGTAAATTTTCGGAGTTATCTTCTTTATTAAGTTTGAATTGCTCCCATTGGCTTGATAAAAAAATTCGCAGACGATTCTCTTTACCTCGGCTACTACCGCTAATATTGAACTTTTTGTAAACTTGACCCATTCTTTTCAGACAAGCATCCGGGGAAGTACTTAATTCCGAGGCTATTTCTTCGTAGCTTTGACCATTTCCCATTCGCATCAAAAAAACTTCCTCTTGGTCTTGAGAAAGTTCATGGTTGTGAGCCATTTCAGTCAAAAAATTAATTGGGAACATTTTCGTTCAAAATTATGATCGCTGAATATATTCTACCTTTTTTATTTTCAGTTTACACGTTCTTCGGAGTTATTCGGAGTTTAAAGAAATCATGAAGGTTCTAGATAATACATCGACATCTAATCTGTATCGGTTAGTATGCAAATAACAATAGAACTTAGATTAGTAAGTCTTCTAAGCAACCTATTTTCTATTGGAAATAAATGATTTTAAGTTCGGGATATGTAATGGCTTCACTATTATTTTGTGATTTGAAATACAAGTAATTCGATGCTATATCTAAGGGATGCAAGCAATAGAAATAGTAATGATTTAGTCTTATTGTTTTTTATTGTTGTAGTGAATTTACGCAACAAAATTTCACGAAAATATAAATTTTGTTGTCAAATTGCGGAATCTTAATTTTTGCGGTTGCATTCTATGGTAGTTCAAGTATTTACAACATTACTTGAATAGCTCAGATATATCGGATTTGCACAAATAAAGAACGATTCGCTAGGACCTGAGAATCTGAGCGAATCGTTCAGCCAACCTAGTTTATTAAGGATTGACATAACTATGATAATTAATGGTGGACCAAAAAGCGATAATTTGATTGGTACCGATGGTGCAGATTTTATCTTTGGTAAAGGTGGTAATGATACCCTCAAAGGTGGTAAGGGTAATGACAGTATCGAAGGTGGTCAAGGTAATGACTTACTTGAGGGTGGTAAGGGTAGAGATATTCTCAAAGGTGGTCAAGGTAATGATACCCTAGACGGTGGTGAGGGTAATGACCTACTTGAAGGTGGTCAAGGTAATGACTTAGTTGAGGGTGGTAAAGGTGATGATATCCTTAGAGGTGGAGAAGGTAAAGACACCTTGGATGGTGGTCAAGGTAACGATACCCTCGACGGTGGAAAAGGTCAAGATATTCTTAAAGGTAGTCAGGGTAATGATGTTCTAGATGGTGGAGAAGGTGACGATACAGCAGATTACAGCGACCTAAGCGAAGCGATTACTCTTGAAGCTGTTGGTGTAGTTAACAAAGGTCGTTTAGGTAGAGACCAGATTTTAAATATTGAAACTATCGTTGGTGCAAGCGGACAGGCTAATACAATAGATGGTTCCACTGGTACGAGTGGAGTTACATCTTTCGATGTAGATTTGTCACAAAACAGATTAACCGTT
>JAYKJL010000114.1:0-39813 GCA_035285725.1 Nostocales cyanobacterium 94392
TTAAAGGTTAAAGGTTAAAGGTTAAAGGTTAAAGGTTAAAGGTTAAAGGTTAAAGGTGAAAGGTTAAAGGTTAAAGGTTAAAGGTTAAAGGTTAAAGGTTAAAGGTTAAAGGTTAAAGGTTAAAGGTCAAAGGTTAGAGGTTGTCAAGTTAATTTTGAATTTTTTAGTCAAAGTTTCACAAAGTGCAATACAAATTATCTTTTGAACGGTGGTGTTTATTCCGCGAAGAAAGTAGATTTATTGTGTTGAAAAAACAATTTCAATATTCAATTAAAATTAGAACTTTTACAAGTAATTACAAGTATCGGACACAAAGTAATTCGTTTCAAGTTGTGTCCAACGTTTCTTCTCACTCACACGGTAAAGGCATAAAGGACAATTTAATCCTTTTTATGCCTTTTTTTTTGTTGTGGTGAGAAGTCGGGTTTTTACAAAGATTTTGGTTTGTGATGGATATTTTTCTTAAAACCCGACTTCTATTGTTTCGGTAATCGGGAGTCTTCTCCTGGTGGATGTAAACCAGCCTGAACCCAGAAACCTCTTGCGCTTTGAATTGAATCTCCCTCTGGATAACGTTCGTCATTCAGATCGAGACGTTTACAAGTTGCTCTACCCGTTGGAGTTATACCAATTATTTGCCTTCCATCTGCTGACCATACAAAATGTTCCGACCAAACTTGTTGACGAGGATTGAACAGCGGTACTATCGTTTTCGTGGTTTCGTCAAACCCTGCAACAAAATTGTACCGACGTTCGTTACAACGACGACAAGCCAGAGCTAAATTGTCAGCATCATCGTTACCACCGAGCGATTTAGGTATCAAGTGGTCTATTGTAAACCTGGATGTAGAAATACGTTCGGGAGAATGGCAATATTCACATAAATAATTTGCCCTTTTTCGCACGCTTTCCTTGCTAGCATCGTCAATTGTCATTTTTGAGCGACTATCATGGCGTTGATATGGGTAAAAATTCTGTCTAGCTCTCCAATCTCTTCAAGTTGGATAATTTCTTCTGACGTTAACAAGTCGGCTTTTTTGCGTTCTAATAATTCTTCCATTCGTGCTTGTAGCTCGTCATCAAATTTAAACAAATTCAAATTTTCCAGCTTTTCTACTCGAATCCTAGATAGCAAGGATGAAGGTCTAGCAATTACAGTCGTCATAGCTCCTGTGCAATGATTCTATTGTGTGATTCTATTGTACTGGCTCTAACCTAACTAGATTTGCAATTGTTTCAGTATGGTGGGTGTGGTGAGAAGTCGGGTTTTTACCAGGATTTTGGTTTGTGATGGATATTTTTCTTAAAAACCCGATTTCTATTGTTTCGGTATGGTGGGTATGGGAAGAAGTCGGGTTTTTACAAAGATTTTGGTTTGTAATGGATATTTTTCATAAAAACCCGACTTCTGTAGTTTTGCTAACTGATTGATAATTACTTACTGACAATTGATTTTGATTCGTTCAATTTGCTGATTGTAATTAGCTAAACATTGTTGTAAATAGTTCCAGGAAACACCTTCTAAACTTGGTAATACGACGTGAGCTTTTCCAACTCGCTCGTTAGGACCTAATCCTACTACTTTCATTCCCGCTGCTAGCCCTGCTTCTATTCCTGCTGTCGCGTCTTCTACAACTATACAGTTATCTGGTGATACTCCTAGTTTTTTGGCTGCGAATAGGAACAAGTCTGGTGCTGGTTTGGATTTTACTACACTGTACCCATCGGCGATCGCCAGAAATTTATCGGCAATTCCCAAGTGTTCGATGACGGTACGAGCGTTTTTACTTGAGGAACCCAAGGCTATTTTAATCCCAGCGGCTTGCAATTGTTCGAGTAATTCGGCGACTCCGGGAAGCAAGTCTTGGGGTGTGATGGTTTGCATTAATTCTACGTAGTAATTATTTTTACGCTCCATCATTTCCTGAATTTGCTCTTCTGTAGCGGGACGACCGTTTAAAATTCCCATCAAGGATTCTCTACGAGGTACACCTCTTAAGGCTTCGTTGGCTTCTCTATCAAAGGGAATTCCTTGTTCATCCGCTAACTTTTTCCAAGCTAAATAATGAAATTCGGAGGTATCTGTTATTACTCCGTCTAAGTCGAAGATAATTCCTGCAATGGAATTGGAAGCTTCGGAAGGGGAAGTTTGAGAACTGGGAGTAGTAGGGGAAAGGGGAATGATTTCAATTTCGTTGTTATCATCTCCTTGATTCGCATTTAAATCAACTTGATACCAGCGATTGCGCCATTTTAAACGGAATTTTAATCGCTTCCAATGAGAAGGAAGGTTGGGATTCGCAATAATTCCATTTTCTGTAATTCTAATTCCTGCAAATCCGAAAACTACTGCTTGCCATACTCCACCGGCACTTGCTGCGTGAATTCCCTGAGTCGCATTCCCGCGCACGTTGTCTAAATCTACCAAAGCCGCACGCATAAAGTGAGTATATGCAACACTTGCTTGATTGAGGTCACAAGCTATGATGGCGTTGATTGCTGGACCCAAAGATGAACCATAAACGTGGTCGGTGCGGGGTGTATAATAATCCCAATTGGCGGAAATGGTTTTCAAGTCGAAACGGTCACGCAACAAGTAAAATAACATCAATACATCTGGTTGTTTGAGAATTTGGGTAGTTTGAGTTTCTTCAACTCCCAAAATAGCTTGCATTGATTTAGTACGTGGTTCGTAATCGTCGAAATTAACTTGTTCTAAATCGTAGAAGCCATCAAACTGTTCGATTAAACCTGTTTTCTGGTCATGATTTAGGTAGATATTATCAGCAATAAAAGCAAAATTGTCCAATCTCTGGGGAACTATATCCAGTTTGACTGCTAATTGTAAGGCTTTTTCGGGATAATTTGTTGTTAACCATTCCCACAATACCCCAACAATATGTAAATGCCATTTGACCATTACATTAGTAAAAGCATTGTTGTCAACCTGCTCGTGATTTTCATCAGGTCCAATAACATTGAGGATATCGTATTTTTGACGTTTTTCGTTCCATGTAACGCGACTTTGCCAGAAAATAGCAGTATCTAAAATCATTTCTGCGCCATAATCGCACATCCATTGATTATCGCCGGTATGCTGCCAATATTTCCATGCTGCATAAGCAATATCTGCATTGATATGAATTTCTAAATCACCGCACCAAATACGGACTAATTTACCGTTGGGATCGGGTACCCATTGAGGAGTTACTTCGTCTCCGGTGGTAGCACTTTCCCAAGCAAACATTGCTCCTTTGTACCCCATTGATTGAGCTTTGCGTCTTGCTCCTGGTAGGGTATGGTAACGGTAGTTGAGCAGATTACGAGCTAATGTTGGTTGAGTAAAGGTAAGTAGGGGAAGGATGAAAATTTCTGTATCCCAAAAGATGTGTCCACGATATTCAAAACCGGAAAGAGTTTTGGGAGGAATACTAACTTTATCGTCGTGACGAGGTGTTGCAGCGAGGATTTGGAAGATATTATAACGGATACTCAACTGAGCTTTTTCATCACCTTCAATAATCACATCACTATCAACCCATACTCGTTCCCATGCTGCAATATGAGTTGCTAGTAAGGTACTGTAGCTTGGTGCTTCTACCAAGTCAATTAAGGCAATTTCTGCTGGTGTTGATGTTTCTCTGGAGGTGTAAACCGTAACAATCTTTTCTAAACTTACTGTTTCTCCTGGCTTGATTTGGAATTGCTTTGTCAGTTCGCAACTGCATTCAAATTCACGGGCAAAGGTATCGGCTTCATTTTCTACAACTAACTTTGCTGCCATACTCAATTCAATTTCTGAGTGCAAAGTTTTACCGTGCAGCCAAATGATTTTATCCGTACCACCGGCTTTGAGAGTTTGCCAATGCTCGATTCCTAAAGTGTGGGGTTGCGCCTCAAAACCAGCGATAACTTCAACTTCACCTTGGTAATCAACAGAAGTAATTTCACAGCGTATCGCTAAATAGTGTTGACTAGCTAGAGAGACAAAACGTTCAAAATGCAATTCTACCGTGTATCCCGCTGGCGATCGCCAGCGAATATCGCGACTGAGAATACCCAAACGCATATCTAATTGACGTTTATATTCTAGTATCTCACCGCTGTCCATCCGAAAAGCTTCACCAGCAATTTTAATGGTTAAAGGTAACCAATTGGGACAATTAACAATTTCGGTTACTGCAATTGCTACATCGTCATATATACCATTAATAATTGTTCCCGGATGTTCGTGGATATATCCTTCTTCAAAACTACCCCGTACTCCCAAATAACCATTACCAAGGGTAAAAACAGTTTCTTTATGATGTAATTCGTTAGGATTAAATGTTGTTTCGATCACCTTCCAAGCTGGTTGATGATTAACTTGTTGGGTTTGTTGGGAATTGTTAACTGATATACTTAACATTATCTATAAAACCTCGGCTGCCTTGTACTGTGTTGGGATGGGATGGGATTTACCAGAAATATTCGTAACGATTCAGTTCTTTTTCGCCGTAATGCAGCAAAAATGCTTAGAAGCGGCATTTGTATCAAGTATCTAATTGCAATCTCCCTATGAAGATAGATTCGCTTAACAAGTTGCTCTCCAGGTGGGAAAGCCGTAAAAATATAGAAATTGACACATTCGCTTACCAAACGTACAAAAATACACGTTTTAGATACAATTTGTCATAATTTTTCAGAGTCTGGATTGAGTAACCGGAATATTTCCCATATGGCTTAAACTATTTGAGTGCCATATTTTTGAATTCAAATTACCAACTTTTTCTTCAACCTTTGACTTCTTTGCACAAAAGACTTAATTTGCTGACAAAGAGTTTCGCAGTTTTTGCTTATTGAACGTGAAGAAACCATTTAAACAAGTAATCAAACTGGGGAAAATATGTATTCTCAGCGTTGCGACTAATCTAACTTTCACCAGTATGGACTATACGGTAAAAGCGATACCAGCAACTTGCGGCTTTCAACGGATAATTAAAGCCACTGGAGTCAAAGTTTACTACAAAAATCGCCAAAGTAGCAAAAAAGAATATGTAATTGTAATTCAGTCTACAAAAGGGAAGATAGAAAATCTTACTGGTACTGTTTTCAGTATTCCCGTAAGTAGAGTCAATAAAAAACTACTAACTGAATTTTGGCAAGATGCTGTTAATAGTAATACATCAACTCATAAAGCCAGAGTTGTCATTAACGGAACATTTTTTTCTACCAAACAAGACCCTACAGGAATCGCTTTTGGGTTAAAAGCGCGTGGTAAAATCATTACCTACGGTTACGGCACGAAGAACGAATATCCGGGAGAAATCCGCACGTTTTCGTTTAATCCTTCAACTGGAATTGCCAGCATCCAACCTTATAATACAGAGTCATTTCGACGCTTTCCGGAAGTAATTGGTGTACTTGACGCAAATGCAAATAAAGCCGCAATCAAGTATCTACCCAGAACCTTTGTTGGGGTACGAGACGATAACGGAGATAATTTAAATGAAACGGTTATTTTCTATTCGAGTAATCATGCGCGTCAGCTAGACGCGAGCAATGCATTAAAATGTTTTGGTGCCAATGCGATCGCGATGTTAGATGGTGGAGGAAGTACCGGAATTATTGTAGATGGTGAACCGTTGATTGATACCCCAAGGAAGATTCCTCACGCGATCGCAATTTATCAGGGGAGATGATGGGGGTAAAATTAAATTGGGTTTGCTGAAAAAGTCTTCTAGTGGGGATAGGCTTTCTTGCAAGAGGCAAGAGGCAACAGTTTCAACCCTATTTTTTCCGATTTTGGAACGAGCATCAATAACAAATCCAAGGTATGACAAGGTTTACGCCCCGCCCTTCGGGCTTAAGTAAGAAGTAAAAAGTAAAAAGTGAACTTCTTACTTCTTACTTGTGAAATTTGCTACCATCGCGATTTTTTATGTGGTTTTGGAAAACTTGCCATCATGAAAGCCTGCAATTTTATGAATAAAAATAGAATTTAGGAGTTAAAAAGCTTATGGAAGATAAAATAAGAATAAAGTAAATATTTCTTAACTCCTAACTCCTAACCCCTAACTCCTAACTATTTAATAAGTCGGAACCGTAGAATCAACTTCTTGACTCCAAGCAGTAATACCACCTTTAACGTTAGTACCTTCAATTCCTGCTTGTTTGAGAATCCCTAAAGCTTTTGCGGAACGTCCACCCATTTTACAATGAGCGATAAGACGATGCCCGTTGAGCATTTCTTTAACTTTTTCCACACCAGATCCGTTTTCGATTTCCGATAAAGGTATTAAAACGGAACCGGGAATTTGAGCAATTTCGTATTCGTGGGGATTACGAACATCCAACAGTACAAAATCGGATGCACCGCTATCAATTAATTCCTTCAAATCCTTGACAGTCATCTCTGAAATATCCATTTGCTGTTGAGCCTCTTGTGCTTTTGCTTGGGGAATACCACAGAACTGTTCGTAGTCTATCAGTTTTTCGATCACTGGACGCACGGGATTGGGACGTAATTTCAATTCCCGGAAACTCATATCAAGAGCATTATATAACATCAAGCGTCCGCTAAGGGTTCTACCTTGTCCGATGATAATTTTTACCGTTTCAGTTGCTTGAATTGTACCGATAATTCCGCACAAAACGCCCAAAACGCCACCTTCGGCACAGGAAGGAACCATTCCCGGTGGTGGTGGCTCTGGGTATAAATCGCGATAATTGGGACCACCTTCGTAGTTAAATACCGTAGCTTGTCCTTCAAAGCGAAAAATCGAACCGTAAACATTGGGTTTATCTAATAACACACAAGCATCATTGACTAAATACCGAGTCGGGAAATTATCGGTACCATCCACCACAACATCATAAGGTTTGAGAATATCGAGAGCATTTTCGCTACTCAGACGAGTTTCATACAAATCAACCTGACAATCGGGGTTAATTTCGTGAATCCGGTTTTTTGCAGATTCAATCTTAGGTTTACCCACCCAAGAAGTACCGTGAATCACCTGACGTTGTAAATTAGAATGATCGACAACATCGAAATCAACAATACCGATACGTCCGATACCAGCAGCAGCCAAATACAACAGTAACGGCGAACCAAGTCCACCAGTACCGATACATAATACAGCAGCAGCCTTTAAACGTTTTTGTCCCTCCAACCCAACTTCAGGTAAAATCAGGTGGCGGGAGTAGCGTTCGTAATCGTCCTTCGTCAATTGGATTTGATCCAAGTTGGGATTGAGCATAACCATGCGGCAATTTGGAGGAGCAGAATTTTTATCCTACCGAATAATGTCATTATTAGTAATACGTAATTAGTAATTTGTAATAAGGTCAAAGGTCAAAGGTCAAAGGTCAAAGGTCAAAGGTTAAAGGTTAGAGGTTAGGAATAAACAACTGTCAACTGTCCACTGTCCACTGTCAACTAATTTCTTCTTGTTGAAACTGAGAATTATCGTCAAGTACCCAACTGTTAACATCACCTGCTTGACCTTTTTCTACGGAAACGATGATGTAAGAATATTCTTGCCAAGCGTAGTTACGGTCAAATTCTGAAGGGATGGCTGGATAGTCTGGATGGGAATGGTAAATACCAATTATATTAATATTACGTTCTCTGGCAGATTTTTGCAATGTTAACATTTCTTGTGGTGCTATAGTATATCTGCGTTTTTTACTATAATTTAAATCATCTATATCATCATCGGCAAAATCACGTGCTGTTTCTCGATTCCAAGCATTTTGAGTGGGGATAACTTCAACTACCGTTTTGCGATCGCAATCTATATGCCCAAACAAGACACCGCAACATTCTTCGGGATAAGTGTTTTGTGCATGAGTAAAGATTATTTGTAAATGTTCTTTGTTAAGTTGAATCATGTTGATGATATTAAAAATCTATTATCTAACTGTTGAATAATATCAAGTCCGGATGATTAATTATTATTTGCTGTTCCCTATTCCCTTTATTATAAATTTTTCACCGGAGATGATATCAAACCATACTTCCTGAGAAATAGTCAAACTTCCGCAAATTATTCCCGACGAAAGATTGCTTAATTAAATTAAAAGTAGAAAATAATTACATGGTACAAGTAATTAAACAATACTTCTTATTCAATAACTGCCGATAGCTATTTATATAAGAACTATTAGCCCTTCAGCAGCAGGATTAAGATATGTTTATTTCCTAAACCTACTTTTACACTTTTTAGGTTTTAAACAAATATATGGCAAAGCCCATTGAATTCAATCTTTTTGCTCCTTATAACGAAGAAGCAGCTTTAGTTGGTTCTTTTTCTGATTGGGAACCAATTAGCATGAAAAAAGGCGAAGATGGTTATTTTCGGGTTAAAGTTGACTTAGAAGATGGTGATTATAAGTACAAGTTTAAGGTACGTACTAAATCTTGGTTTTTTGAGCCTGATGAATGGGTAGATGTAACTGATCCTTATGCAACTGATATTGATGGATTAGATAGTCATGAAAATGGAATTATCCATATCAAAGATGGAAAAAGGATTGTGGATACCTATGTTTGGCAAAATGATGACAAACCTTTACCTCCAGATCATGAACTAGTTATTTATGAATTGCACGTTGCTGATTTTTCTGGTGGAGAAGATGATAAATATTCGCGAGGAAGATATCAAGACGTTATAGAAAAATTAGATTATCTCACAGAATTGGGAATCAATGCAATCGAATTGATGCCAATTAAAGAATATCCTGGTGATTACAGTTGGGGATATAATCCGCGTCACTTTTTTGCAACCGAAACCAGCTACGGTGAAACAGCAGATTTAAAAAAATTAATTGATGAATGTCATGGAAGAGGAATTCGTGTATTTACGGATGGTATTTATAACCATTCAGAAGCATCATCTCCTTTAACACAAATCGACCATGATTACTGGTATCATCACGAACCCCGTGACCCTGGTAATAACTGGGGTCCAGAATTTAATTACGAAAAATATGATGAGAATTTAGATACTTATCCAGCGCGAAGATTTATCGGTGATACAATACGTTTCTGGATTGAAGAATATCATATTGATGGCATTCGTTACGATGCAGCGCGGCAAATTGCTAACTATGATTTTATGCATTGGATAGTAAATGAAGCAAAAAACACAGCAGGTGCAAAACCATTTTATAATATTGCCGAACATATTCCTGAAACTGCCAGTATTACCAACGTCGATGGTCCAATGGATGGTTGCTGGCACGATAGTTTTTATCATTGCATACGAGAACATATTTGTGGTGAAAAATTCGATTTAGAACAACTCAAAGATGTGATCGATTGTAAGCGTCAAGGGTTCATGGGTGCGACAAATGTTGTTAATTATATTACTAACCATGATCATGACCGGATTATGGTAGAGTTGGGCGATCGCAATATTTTTGATGGAGAAGCGTTCCATCGACTCAAATTTGGAGCAGCGCTTTTAATGACAGCAGTTGGTGTACCAATGTTGTGGATGGGACAAGAATTTGGTGAATACAAACCCCAAACTCAAGAATCATCAAAAATCGAGTGGGGATTATTAGGAAATGATTTAAATAAAGGTTTGTTTGAATATTACAAAGGTTTAATTCACCTGCGTAAAAATAATCATGCTTTATACACCGAAAATATTGATTTTATCCACGAGAATCCGGAAGCAAAGGTACTCGCTTACACTCGTTGGAATGATCAAGGTTCTCGTGTGGTAGTCGTAGCGAACTTCTCCGAAAATTTCTTAGCCGGTTATCAAGTTCCTAATTTCCCTGCTGCGGGTAAATGGCACGAATGGACAGCTAATTACGATGTAGAAGCTGGTGATGATGGTATTATGACGGATTTAGGACCATTTGAAGCAAAAGTTTTTGTCTGGGGTTAATAATTTAACGATTCCAGACATATCAAATTATAGCAAACCATGTAGAGACGTTGCATTGCAACGTCTTTTTGATTTGTCGTGGGGTGAGAAGTCGGGTTTTTAAGTTAAATATCTCGTTAGACAAGATAGTTATTGTAAAAACCCGACTTCTGAAATAAAGCTTGATTTTTCGTGGGGTGAGAAGTCGGGTTTTGAGCTTAAATATCTGTCAGACAAGATAGTTATTGTAAAAACCCGATTTCTAATTATGGGATTCTATTCGTTAACAAAATCCGAAATAGACTAGCGTCAAGCTGTATAAAAAATTATCAAGCCTCACAAAGCTAAAAAATTAACACCTCATAATTAGAATATTTGCTTTCATCGCGATTTATTAAGTGACGTATTAAATTGCTGTCGAGGGTAAATATCGTTTATCAATTATCAATATATAAATCGTAAACTGATGAAAACTTTAACAACCATAGCAAAACCAGAAAAAGCCATAAACTTAGAACAACTTGCTTTTTTACTAGATATAATCGAAAATTTGGAAGATGGTATCTTAATTTTAACTGAAACTGGCGAAATAGTTCATAGTAATGCTATTGCTTACAATATTTGTAATCAAATCGAGCAATTAGACAGTGTAATTCAAAATTTTGTACCATCATTAATTGGCAATATTTGTAAGTTATCGAGCAAAAATCAAACAATATGGTCAGAAGATATTTTTGTCGATGGATCGGCGATGTTTCGTTTAAGAGTAAGATTGTTAAACATAGAATTAACTAAGCAACCTTATTTATTAGTCACAATCGAAAATCGCTACGAAACATTAAAAAATGCAGCTTTATCCGAAGCGAATCAATACCATTTAACCCAGCGTGAAGCAGAAATTTGGAGCCTCTATCGAGCTAGATACGGCTATAAACAGATTGCTAATAAGCTCTATATTACTGTTAATACCGTCAAAAAGCACATTAAAAATATTCGTGCTAAACAACAAAGATTTGATGTTGCTTAATATTTAGGTATTTTCTTTATATAAAATAAAAAATATCATCAATCTAATATTTTGTTTCGAGAAATAAAAGATATTTAACACCCCCAACAAATAATTCGTAATTCGTAATTCGTAATGCCTCCCCGAGGGAGATATTATCAATTACGAATTATGTTGACTTCGGGGGTATTTTTTTTAATTTGGCAAATAAATATTATTCTTTGTTAAAATGTACCCTAGGTCTAATTAGGTTTTTTTTGTAGACGAATTAAAGTATTATAAATTTGCCTTTTTAAACTCTCGTCTTTTTGCAATTTTAGAGTAATATTGTTGAAGCGTTCGATGCTTAAACCATTCTCTTCAACAATTGTTTGAGAACGCTGACAGTATTTTCTGACGATATCTCTAGCCCTTCCCGCTGATAGAGATTCTATCGTTCTAGGTTGGTTACAAACAATTGGAGGAACTTCTTTATCTCCAGAAATTTTCTTGATTTCGTCAAATGCTTGAAGGCGGTTTTGTTCTATTATTAATAAAGCTCTAGAGTACTTGGTTATCTCATCGCTATCAACAGGTGAAGGAGTTTGAGCATTAGCTTTTGAACTCGAAACTAGACTGCTAGCAACAATACTTAGAGTCGCTATAACACCTACTACAGCAGATTTAGAAAGTATTCGAGCTATGTTAATCCTCTTTGAATAATGAGTAATTTTCTTCATATAGTTTGTGATAATTAACTACAGTAATAAGATGTTAATAACTTTGAATTGTTTCCAGTGGCAGTTGTTCCCTTAAAAGACGAATAGAACTTAAATAAATATATTTATTTTCATTTTTTTTGACATATTTGGCATAGCTCTATAATTTTATTTTGGAGTGTTAAAATTTGTGGTGCTCCTTGCTTAAGATTTACTTCTAATTCAAGTAGTATCGGTAAACAGCATACTAATTGCTGTACCGAAAGAAACTGAACTTCTTGCTGTAGATATTTGATGCGGTAATGATTGCGAACCTCAGCAGCGCTTGCTATCACTTGTGAAGAACGTTCTCCAGTTTCTACCATAATTTTAATCCATAACCAGGTGCGAAACTGACCAATGAGAGTAGCAACTATTCGTAAAGCAGGTTCGGAAGAATTGATCAAATCCGCAAGCAAACTTAATGCTTGAGTAGTATTTCCCATTCTAATAGCACCAGCTAACTGTAGACTATTTCTCGTTTCATTCCTAACTAATTGAGCAGCAGTCTCAACATCTAGTGGCTTATTACTATCAAGTAAGTAAAGCTGTAATTTTTCTAGTTCGTTATAAACTAAACGAATATCGTTACCGCAAGCCTCTACTAAAAATTCCGCACAATTAGGAGTTAATTTGATTCCCAAACAATTTGCTGCATCATTGACAGATTTTATCAGTAAATCAGTTTTCCATGGTGGTATGAGCGCAAATTCGCGAACTTGGGCAAACTTTTTCAACAATTTTGTTGACTTGAGCCGTTCGTCGGGTTTATTGGAATGAGTAATTAGTAAGTGGGAATTCTCGGAAATTACTGGTAAAGTCCGCTCTAATTCTGATAACACCTTCTCGTCCGATTGTTGAAAAATACTTGCATTTATTAACCATACCAAACGCCCACCAGCTCCAAAAGGTGGTGTCATCGCTTGATTTAGCGCTTCAATTGCAGCATTATTTTGCTCTGGGGGAAAAGTCGTGTAATTAAACGAACTCCAATTCACATCTAAAACCTGATCGCGTAAATTGGCGATCGCCTTTAACATCGCAAAATCATCTTCGCCCCAGTAAATGTGGATTGGCATGATAAGTTAGACAAGGGGACAAGGGGACAAGGGGACAAGGAGAGGGGGAGACAAAGTAAAATTTTAACCTTTAACCTTTAACCTTTAACCTTGGTTAAATTGGGTGATTTTGCCTACAATTTATCTATCGGAGTGCGAGAGGATATCAAGGTTGGACGATAATTATCAAACTTACATGAATCGGGTAGCGCGGATGACGTTACCGGAAGCTTATACTTCTCAAGTTCAGCATCTAAAAGAATCTCCTAAATTTGCATCACACCCAGGGGGGGAAAGAAAGGCTGTATCTTTTCCTGGGTATACGTTAATTACCCCGCCTCATGGGGAAGAAGATTCAATCAACTCTACTTTTTGCTCGAAGTTGCGAGGTTATCAACAGGAACTTTTGCAATTACCTTCTTGTTCCGATTTAATTATTCCGGTACCTCCTGATAGCTTTCATTTGACTTTAGCGGACTTAATTTGGGATAGCGCTTATCGTGACGCTAGGGAAACTAATCCAGATTTTGAAAAACAATTAGGGTCATGTTTTACTGATATTTTTCAAGAATATCAAAATTCTGTGACTCCAAAGAATTCTTCAAAATGGCAAATGTTAGGATTAATGCTGATGCCAAGGGCTGTAGCAATTTGTTTGGTACCCTTAGATGAAAATAGCTACGAGCAAATTATTAACTTGCGTCGAGCCATTTATCAAAATCCCCAGCTGATAGCTTTGGGAATTGAACAACAGTACCATTTTACAGCACACATCACTTTAGGTTATTTCGGCGAAATTACACCTGATTTAGACCGTGTTAATTTTGCTACCATGCTTTCAGAATTAAATCAAAAATTGACTGATAATTTACCAGAATTTACGGTACATCGCGCTGAACTGCGTAAATTTGATGACATGACTCGTTATTATCGAGAACCAGATTCCCCCGTTTTTGTTTTTGATAATTAAATAATGGAGATGGTGGATGGTGGTTAGTGGTTAGTGGATGGTGGTTAGTGGTTAGTGGTTAGTGGTTAGTGGTTAGTGGTTAGTGGTTAGTGGATGGTGGTTAGTGGTTAGTGGTTAGTGGTTAGTGGTTAGTGGTTAGTGGTTAGTGGATGGTGGTTAAGATTCAAGAAGTAACTGTCAACCATCAACCATCAACCATCAACTATCAACCATCAACCATCAACCATCAACCATCAACCATCAACCATCAACTGTCAACTATCAACCATCAACTATCAACCCCTCCATTCTCCATTTTTTTCTTGATAAGCGAAATAAATAGCTTCTAAAAATAGATCGGAACTGATATTTTGAGGTATATTTTCTAAATGAATAATTTCTGTAATTTGTGTGGCTAATTTTAAAGATAGTTCACTTTTTGCTCTTGGTAACATTGCTACACGTCGCCGTAAATACTCGCTAATTACAGCAAAATCATCAGGTAACATCGGGGATAAATCGACTATTTCTATTAACTCAGAACTGAATGCTTTAGCAGGTTCTGAAATCACGATTGTTGTTGATGCTATGGGTAATTGATTTTGAATCACAATTGTACCAGCGACTAAATCTCCTAAACGTTTTTCTTTGTTGCCAAGCATAATGAGAAAAACTCCGATAAATAAGATTTCATCAACTGGTCTTAATAAAGCTCGTAAAGTTGCTTGGGGTAATCCTATCGGTTTACCATCATCTCTAATTACGCGAATTTTAGCAACCCGTTTACCGGGTGTTTGTCCCTGCCATAACGCTTCAAAAAACACAAAGTAACCTGAGTAAATCGCGAATAGAATAAAAAAGGCGATCGCTAACAGCCATAAAGTGGTTTGAGTACCAAAAATTGATATCCAAAAATCGGTTAACTGAACTGAAAGCGTTGTCCAGACTACTACAAATAAAGTTATTGTTAATCCTAAAACATGATAGTCAATTAACAATGCCCAAGCACGATTACCGATACCTGCAAGAGTAAATTCTAATTCTATACTTTCAGGAGTACGAAATTTTACACGTTTAAATATGTGCATGACTAAAGAATTCGTAATCGTAATTAATTAATTTATGAATCTAATTAAATATCATGGTCACGTAATTGTAATCCTAAACCTTCGCGACGACTGCGGAGGTCATAATATACTGTTGCTTTGATGGTTTGCCAAAAAGGCAGTACTATGGCACCACTGATTAAGCTAACAAGAATGTTAATTAAAGATGAAAGGAATATTAATGATGGATTATCTTGAGTTTGAGCTAATCTCATTAAAAGTATCTGAATTAAAAAGCTGACTACAGAAAATGGAACTTGTATAGGTATAGTCAATAAATAACTTACAAGTAAAATTCCGACAATTCGCCATACCTGTCCTTTAGTTAATTCCCAACTTCTACTAATAGTTGAAGTAGCATCAACATTATTTTCAATTGCTAAAGGTAATTCAACTACAAAAAGTCTAGCTGTAATCCAAAATATAGCAGTTAAAATCGCACCTAAAAAGATAATTCCCAATAGAACTAGCAGTATGATAATACCGGGATTAGGCGCATTTCCACCACTAGTGGTTGCAGTAATTAAACCGGCAACTGCTACCGCTGCAATTAAATACACAACAATTAAAGCAATAAAAAAAACGAAGTAAATTACTAACATTAATAAGTTCATCAGCAAAAACTGCCACAAGCGCGAATTGACGACTTTGCGTCCAGAATTTACACTTTCAGGCTGATTTACTAATTCACCAAAAGATAACCGCGATATTAAAGCCAAAATTGCTGCACATTTCGCCCAGCCATAAACTGGTACAATTACCCATAAATAAGCATTAAATGCCAAGCCAAGGTAAGATTTCCAATGAGAACTATACAGTCGCAAACCAGCGCTGATTACATTACCTAGACTCAGTGGTTGTACTGAATTTTGAGGATTAAGATTAGAAGACATGATACAAATAAGGGTGTTCTAAAATCTCGAATTTGTTCAAAGGCTATATTAAATTAACTTAAAAGTAATTACTTTCCCAAAATAAACATGAATATTCAACGTTGGATTGCCAGACGAGAAGCAAATTGGCAGCGCTTGGACTCCTTGTTGAGAGAAATAGAGAAAAAAGGTTTAAAGTCTCTTGGAGCCAAGAAAATCCGCGAATTAGCAAGCTTATATCGTTCCGTTGGCGCAGATTTAGCCCGCGCTCGTACCCAAAATCTCGGCAATACTACGATTCAAAATTTACAAACTTTAACAACTCGTGCTTATACGCAAATTTATCAAGGTTCACGTCGTCAAGAGTGGTTAGGAGCTGTAAAGTTCTATCGTTGGGGACTACCTGCAATAGTACGGCAAACGTCTCCTTATATCATCTTCGCAACTGCTTTATTTCTATTAGGAGGATTAATCGCTTGGTGGTACGCTTGGCAAGACCCGACTTTTATGTCTTTAATAGTACCCCCAACAATAATTTCCAAGGTTCGCGACGATGGTGAATTGTGGATGGGTTCGATTGTCGGTGTCGAACCTTTAGCATCTTCTGGGATTACAATAAATAACTTGAGAGTATCTTTTGGTGCGGTTGCTGGTGGAATTACCGCTGGATTATTCACAGTTTATTTAATGATATTTAATGGTTTATTAATTGGTGCCGTGGCAACTTTAGTCGCTCAAAATAATTTAGCTTATCCTTTTTGGGCTTTTGTATTTCCCCATGGTTCCTTAGAATTACCCGCTATCTTTCTTGCTGGAGGTGCGGGATTATTAATTGCTAAAGCAATCTTATTCCCCGGAAAATATCGTCGTCTTGATGCAATTAAATTTCATGGCTCCCAAGCTGTACAGTTGGTATTTGCTATTGTACCAATGTTAATTATTGCCGGTATTATTGAAGGCTTTTTTTCTCCTAATCCCGCCATTCCAGACCCCATTAAATATTTAACAGGGTTGGGTTTATTTGTACTTTTAATTATGTATTTCGGTCAGAAATCAATGGACAATTATCAATAACCGATAACTGATAACTGATAACTGATTCACGCCATTACCATTCCACCATCAACGTTGAAAACTTGTCCGGTGATGTATGCTGCTGCGGTATCTGCGGCAAGAAAACGTACCATACCAGCGATTTCTTCTGGTTTTCCGTAACGTCCTAAAGGAATCATTTTCAGAATTTCTTCCGATTGTAAACCACTGGTCATATCAGTTTCAATAAATCCAGGAGAGACGGCATTTACAGTAATACCACGAGAAGAAAATTCTTTCGCTAGGGTTTTAGTTAAACCAATTACCCCCGCTTTAGCTGCGCTGTAATTTGCCTGTCCCGGATTGCCCATTTGACCGGCAACTGAAGCAATGTTTATTATTCTTCCCGAACGCTTTTTGAGCATGGTTTTACTCACAGCACGAGTACATAAAAATACACCAGTTAAATTAAGATTTATTACAGCTTGCCAATCTTCCGGCTTCATCCGTAAAAGTAAAGTATCGCGAGTAATTCCGGCATTGTTAACTAAAATATCAATTCGATTAAATTTTTCTAAAACAGTATTGATCAAAGTGTCTACTTCTTCAGCTTGAGAAACATCAGCTTGTAACGCGATCGCACTTCCTCCGGCTGCGGTAATTTCTGATACTAACTCTTCTGCGGCTTGACTAGAACTCGCATAATTGACAACGACGTTAGCTCCCAATGTTGCTAGTTCTTGTGCAATTGCTCGCCCAATTCCTCGTGAAGCACCAGTAACAACGGCAACTTGGGAGCGTAGACTCTGCAAATTTTCGCTCATTAGTTCCATTAATCTTCCTCAATATAATTTGATTATTTCAACCCGCTAAATATAATAGGCTGATTTGTACCGATGATTTACGTTAATTTTGTTTTAGACGTGTAATTAGTAATAAAACATTAATATTAAACTGCAAAGGTAAAAAACGAGTTTTGTGATATGACTACTAAGAAGCAATTCAATAGCTTTGAAGAAATGTTATCTGGTTCTGATGTACCAGTATTGGTAGATTTTTACGCTGATTGGTGCGGTCCTTGCCAAATGATGGCACCAATTTTAGATCAAGTTAATTCCCAACTTCAAGGAAGAATAAGAATTGTGAAAATTGACACTGAAAAATATCCAGCATTGGCAAGTCAGTATCAAATTTATGCTCTTCCTACATTAGTCTTGTTTAAACAAGGTCAGCCAGTAGATAAAATTGAAGGTGCAATGCAAGCACCGCAGTTGGTTCAACACTTACAACAATTTCTCTAATCACTTCTACAACATGGGAATAAGGCATTGTAAAGATATTATTTACCGCGAACTAACTTAGTTAATAATACTTAGAACCCAGGTTAAAAATAAGCTGGGTTTTTTTATAGAACAAAACTAAATTTAACAATAATCACCTTTGATTTTTAACTAGCTGCTAGTAACGGCGTTTACTCGATAATACTGAAAAAATAATGTAAAAAAAAGGATGGTATGCAAATTAAAATATGGGATTCTATGAGTAAGCGTGAAAGTCTGATTGGATTTATTTCTATTTTAGGAGCTACTTTCGGTCTTAGCATTGCTGCTATTTGGTTGACGTATCAATTTGGGTTTAGTTCCCATTCAGATGTAGAATATACTTATGTTGTAGATACAAAAAATACATCTGCTCTAGAAGAATCTAATAAATCGGCAACAGCAATTATTCCTACTCTCACACCTACTCCTACTCCCAAAAAGCTAAAAACAGCAGATGATATTACTAAAAACCCGGTACAGGTACAGGTAAAATTTTTGGTTGACTCGAATAAAATTACCAGTCAAGGTGTAGAAACGTTAGATCAATTAAAAAACCAAGCTGTAGAATTCGATTCTCAAAGTGTTGGTATACGAATTTTTTCCAACCCTGGTGAATCGGAGTTTACTCAGCGAATCGGGAGACAACGGGGTGAGGAAATAGCTGGTTATTTACGTTATCTCGGTTTGAAGCACAAGATAGTAATTTCCAAAAGAAAACCTGACATCCCGGCAAATCAACTATCTGATCAATTATTAGTGGTTCAATTGTATAAACTTTAGTTAGGAAGACGTTGCACTGCAACGTCTCTACATTAATTCGGGAATTTATAAATTTGGCAAAAATATTTGTTAAAACTAAGTTCTCCTTGCATTTAAACAACACCATTCTTTCCGCTTCCACAAAGTAGCTACCAGCCAGCCATTTTTTTCTAAAACCTCGGTGACAGCGTTGGATTGTTCTAATAAAATGCCGCTAAAAATAGCCCAAGTTGTGGGTTTGACAATGGCGCTCATTGAGGGGACTAATTCGATAATAATCTCAGCTAAAATATTGCAAACAATACCGTCTACTGGTTCTACAAGCAGTTTTTGCAATACTTCTACACTTCCCTGGGCTACCGTCAAGCTTTCCGTTGCAATTCCGTTAATTTCGCGATTTTCTATAGTCGAATTCACTGCTAAGGAGTCAACATCTACAGCGTAAACTTGTTTTGCTCCTAACATTAATGCTCCAAGAGAAAGTATACCAGACCCACAGCCAATATCAGCAATTACCGCAGCTTCTTTTTTCTCTTCAGAGCCAACAAAAGATTGTGGTATGTCGCTAAAGCGCATTTCTAGCGATTCCAAACAAAGCTGAGTTGTAGCATGAGCACCAGTACCAAAAGCTACACCAGGGTCAAGTTTTAATATTATTCTTTCCGTATTTTCTGGAGCCGCTATCCAAGAAGGATTGATTAAAAAGCGATCGCCAATTTCTTGAGGTTGCCAATGTTGTTTCCAGCTACTCGACCAGTCTTCTTCATCAATTAGTTTCCATTGTAAGGAAGGTAAGGAAGTTCCCCAACAAACAGCATCTTGACGCAAGCACAGCGATAGTGCAGCTAAATCTAATAGGTGTGCTTGGGATTCTGGTAAGTATGCTTGTACTGAAATTAAGTTACCTTTTTTTTGGCTCGCGGTTCCCCGACAGCCAAATTCTTCAAGCCGCCAAAACACCGAATCTTCAATCTCTGGAGAGCAGAGAATTTGTAGTTCCCACCAAGTTTTTGTCATTGGATTTTAGATTTTAGATTTTAGATTTTAGATTGAGGGAAAAAGCTAATAGCTAATTAGTAAAAGTGAATTAACCAATAGCAATAATCCAAAATCCAAAATCCAAAATCCAAAATTGATTAAAGGGTAACAGTATATGCGTCGCGAATGCCTGGTACTTTGGTAATCTCTTTCAAGATTCCGTCTGGTAAGGGGTCGTCTATACTCAAGACCATTACCGCATCACCACGAACAATTTTACGTCCTACCTGCATACTGGCAATATTAACGTTAAAACTGCCGAGTAAGGAACCTATTTTACCTATAATTCCGGGCATATCACGGTGTACAGTAAATAGCATATAACGACTTGGTGGTACGTTAATCGGGAAACCGTCAAGGTCGGTAATGCGAATTTCTCCACCACCGAGCAAAGCACCAGTTACAGCATGAGTTCCTAAGTTACCTGTGGCTTGTAAATGTAGGGAACCGGCATAATCTTTGATCGAATCATCCCGTGTTTCAATCACGCGAATTCCTCTTTCTTTGGCTTCAATGCTAGCGTTAACATAATTTACTCGTTCCCGTAAAGCTTGGTAAAGCAATCCTTTGAGAGCAGCTACAACTAAGGGTTGACTTTTATTAGTTGCGAGTTCTCCTTGCAAGCTCACGTTAAGTAATTCTACCCTGCCACCGGCAAGCTGTCCGACCAAATTACCTAATGTTTCTGCTAGTTCCATATAAGGTTTGAGTTTTTCCAAGACATCAGGATTGAGTCCGGGAATATTTACCGCAGAACGAGCTGGTAATCCTAGTAATACATCGCGAATTTGTTCGGCTACGTCAATAGCAACATTTACCTGGGCTTCCGTAGTGGATGCTCCCAAGTGCGGTGTCAAAACCACTTCTGTTCCTAAAGCTTTTAAGGGAGAATCTCCCAACGGTTCGGACTCGTAAACATCCAAAGCCGCGCCCTTGATTGTACCTTCTTTGAGCGCTACAGCCAAAGCTTCCTCATCAATGATTCCACCACGAGCGCAGTTAATAATTCGAGCGTTGGGTTTCATCTTCGCCAACATTTCGGCGTTAATTAAATGAGTGGTTTCGGGAGTTTTCGGTATATGTAACGTAATGTAATCGGCTTGTTGTACCAGTAAATCTAAATCTACCAACTGAACTCCCATTTGTTCCGCTCTTTCATTAGAAATAAACGGATCAAAAGCAAGTAGTTTCATACCCATTGCTTTGGCTACGCTAGCAACATGAGAACCAATTTTGCCTAAACCGACGATACCCAAAGTTTTTTTATAAACTTCTGTACCAACAAAACTCTTGCGGTTCCATTCACCTTTTTTCACCGAAGCGTTTGCATCCGCAATATTACGAGATATTGCCATCATCATGGCTAAAGCATGTTCGGCTGCGGCAATCGTATTACCTTCTGGAGAATTGACTACTACAATTCCTCTGCGCGTCGCTGCGGGTACGTCCACATTATCAACACCCACACCAGCACGACCAATAATTTTGAGATTTGTCGCAGCTTCAATTATTTCTTGAGTCACGCTTGTACCTGAACGAATCATCAGCGCATCATATTCACCAATAATTTGCTGTAATTCCTCTGGCTTTAAATTTAATTTGACATCAACGTTAGCAACTTGAGACAAGATGTCAATCCCTGCCTGGTCAATTGAATCGGAAACTAGAACCTTAGACATAACTGCTTATTTTAAAGCTGATAACTGTTTGTAGGGAGAACTGTAAGTCTTAAATTTAAACGAACAGCAATTCTTCATATATAAATTACTATTTACAATATCCCACGATAATGTCACACCGACTTATATAATTCTATATAATTAATTTTTTATTTATAAAAAATTCAAACACTGAAAAGTATTGCAAAAACTATTTTGTGTAAGAAAATTTACTTGATTAATTAAGTTTTAGTCGTGCATTTTCATCAAAAATATCATCAACCGTATAAATTTAACGTAAGTTTGATCGGTTCCTGATAACTGGTCAGGTAAGAAGTCGGGTTTTTACGAGCAATATCGATCACAGCACAAAATAGTCATAAAAACCCGACTTCTATAATTATCTCTTTGTCGAGTAAGAAGTCGGGTTTTTACGAGCAATATCGATCACAGCACAAAATGGTCATAAAAACCCGACTTCTATGATTATCTCTTTGTCGAGCAAGAAGTCAGATTTTTACGAGCATAACTCCTAACTCCTAACTCTTTTAAAACTTTGCTTCCCGAACTTCCTGACTAAATTCCTTTATAGCTTGAGTAATAGTTTCCCGTAAATTTGTATAAACTTTAGCAAACGGCGGCTGCTTTTCAGAAAGTCCTAATAAATCAGAAGTTACTAAAACTTGTCCATCGCAGTGAGAACCGGCTCCAATCCCAATAGTAGGAATACTAACTTTCCGAGTAATTTCTAATGCTAAATCTGGGTCAATATGTTCTAAAACGAGGGAAAAAACACCCGCTTGTTCTAAGGCGATCGCCTCTTGTAAAATCTTGTTTCTTGATGCTTCTGTTTTACCTTGTTGCCGTAAACCCATTTGATTTAAGGATTGCGGCGTTAAACCAACGTGTCCCATCACCGGAATTCCCGCTTGCACTAAACGAGCAATAGTATCTACCATTACCGGATATCCACCTTCTAATTTTACTGCCTGCGCTCCCGTTTCTTTTAATACCCTACCCGCCGAATGCATCGCTTGAACAACACTTTCTTGATAAGTCATAAACGGTAGATCGACTACTATCAAAGCTTGCTTTACTCCTCGTCTTACAGCTTTTGCATGATAAAGCATTTCTTCTAGAGAAATTGGCAGGGTATTTTGATAACCCAAAACCCCAGCCATGGAGTCACCAACCAAAATTAAATCAACCCCACTATCATCTAATAACTGAGCAATCACATAATCCCAAGCAGTCAAAACTACAATGGGACGCTCTTGTTGTTTATATTGAATTAACTTTTGTATAGTGATAGCCATCAGGGAATTTTGGATTTTAGATTTTGGATTTTGGATTGCAGATGGGGAGTTAGGAGTTAGGAGTTAGGAATTAGGAATTAGGAGTTAGGAGTTAGGAGTTAGGAGTTAGGAGTTAGGAGTTAGGAGTTATTACTTATCTGCCCATCCCCCCATTTCCCCATCCCCCCATCTCCTCATCTCTCCATCCCTTTACCAATTACTGCACTGCGCGGGTAAAAGCAAGATGGGGTTTGGCTTTTTCCATTTTCGGCATTAACCAGGCTAAACCTTCAGTGGTGCCAATCCATAGTTTGTTGCCAACATCGGGAGCAATTGAAATAATTCTACTCGAAGGAAGACCCACGACTTGATCTAATACGGCTCCCGTATATGGATTTAATCGTAACAGACCGTTATCGGTACCAACCCAAACGCTTTTATCTTTAGCAAAACTTATAGATGTAACGTTGCGTCCGCGCAAAGATGTTACAGAACGTAATATTGCACCAGTCTTCGGGTTGATAACGAGTAAATTATTTGGTGTTCCTGCCCAAATTAATCCTAAAGAGTCAATGGCTAATGTTTGTACGGTAGTACCCGGCAACTCTTTTATTTGCTTGATTACCAAAGCATTGGCGGTGTTGACTCGCACTAATCCATCTAAAGTCCCTACCCAAAGATGACCTTGAGCGTCCATTGTCATGGCATTTGCACTAACACCCGGAAGTTTTTTTAAGGTGGTCATGATTAACCCTTCATCTGGACTAATCAAAGCCAAACCGCTATCCGTACCCGCCCACACATAACCGCGTTTGTCAACCTGTAAAGATAATACTCTTTTAGAAGGTAAAAATAAATTCTGAGCTGTAATTTCATTACTCCGGGGATCGACTCGCTTCAATCCTTCATAACTTCCTACCCACAAACGTCCGACTTTATCTTGTACCATTGCCCCAATAGCGCGATTTGGCAAATTAACGCGAGCTAAAATTTCCCCTGTGTGGGGATTAATTCGTGTTAAACCTCGTCCGTAACCCACCCAAAGATTTCCGGTATAATCTGCCTGCAACGCTTTGACACTAAAATCGGTTTCTTCGATATTTTCTATCTGTCGTCTTTGGTTTGGTAAAGGCTTTTCTCGCGGTGGTGGTGGTGAAGCAGGATAAGTCGGAGTTAAATATGCTGGATCTATCTGGAGAGTTTTTTCTGCCGCAACGCGATCGCCAATACTCGAAAGTATTACCAATCCTAATGAACAAGTAAATAAACTAATACGCTGACTAAAAAACACCACGATGATAATTTCTACGAAAACAACTAATCTCAGTGTTCCCTTTTATCAGTTAACAGTTAACAGTTATCAGTTAGGAGTTAGGAGTTAAAGAATTTTGGATTTTAGATTTTGCATTAAAAATAATTAAGACCACCGCAGCACGGCAGTTGATAATTTTTTCTCCATTATCACCCATGCTCCGATCAAAAAAAGAAAAAGGACAAATATTATAGCGGTTACATTGTAAAGACTTCTTAATAAAAAGTTAAAATAAATGTGTGATAAGAAATTCAAATATAAAAGTTAAAAGAATTCAAATAATAACCAATCAAATTCTTGATATATTGTGAGACAGGCTACAGATTGCTCAAAGTACGGTTTTGACTTTCGCTTACAGCTTGTCTAAATCTCAACTAAGTTGAAGTAATTCTGCTTTTTGTTGTTTGAGAGATATCGAAGTTGAAATAAATTTTTTTAATTTGCTTGGGGTTTGAAAGGGAAAGAAAACGCCAGAATTATTCATGAGTAGATTTGTCTAGTTATGAATAAATTTAGGTAGTTTTTTCAGAGCGGAGACAAAGAAATTGTAGAAACTTGAAAAATCAAGATGCTAATTATTCTTTGTTTTAGTGAACACAAGTCCCTTGAAGACGGACAAGTAGCAAAAGGAATTGATAGTATTTCCTATCAAGGAAATAACCTATTTGAGCGAAAGTTTTACTGTCAGGTAATTTGTAAGCGAAAAGATTGATTTTTAGGATTGGATAAATATGTCTTACTCTCAAACGAGAACTCAGTCTAAATCAGGGTATGAAGCTGGGGTAAAAGATTATAGATTAACTTATTACACCCCCGACTACACTCCAAAGGATACAGACCTTTTGGCGGCTTTCCGGATGACTCCCCAACCAGGAGTTCCTCCAGAAGAAGCTGGTGCTGCTGTAGCTGCTGAATCTTCTACAGGTACCTGGACAACTGTATGGACTGATTTGCTCACCGACCTAGACCGCTACAAAGGTCGTTGTTATGATATCGAGCCAGTTCGTGGTGAAGACAACCAGTACATTTGCTATGTAGCTTATCCTCTGGATTTGTTTGAAGAGGGTTCTGTTACCAACGTTTTGACCTCAATTGTAGGAAACGTATTTGGTTTCAAAGCTTTGCGAGCGCTACGTTTGGAAGACTTGCGGATTCCAGTTGCATACCTCAAGACTTTCCAAGGACCTCCACACGGGATTCAGGTTGAGCGTGATAAGTTGAACAAATATGGTCGTCCTTTGTTGGGTTGTACCATTAAGCCTAAGTTGGGTTTATCAGCTAAGAACTACGGACGTGCTGTATACGAGTGCTTACGCGGTGGTTTGGACTTCACGAAAGACGACGAAAACATCAACTCCGCTCCTTTCCAAAGATGGAGAGACCGTTTTACCTTCGTTGCTGATGCGATCCACAAAGCACAAGCAGAAACCGGCGAAATCAAGGGTCACTACCTGAACGTAACCGCACCAACTTGTGAAGAAATGCTCAAGCGGGCTGAGTATGCCAAAGAGCTAAAAATGCCCATCATCATGCATGACTACCTGACCGCAGGTTTCACTGCTAATACAACCTTGGCTCACTGGTGTCGCGACAACGGTATATTACTGCACATCCACAGAGCAATGCACGCAGTTATCGACCGTCAAAAGAACCACGGTATTCACTTCCGCGTATTAGCTAAAGCATTACGTATGTCTGGTGGAGACCACATCCACACCGGAACTGTAGTTGGTAAACTTGAAGGCGAACGCGGTATTACAATGGGTTTTGTTGACCTGTTGCGTGAAAACTACGTAGAGCAAGACAAGTCTCGTGGTATTTACTTCACCCAAGATTGGGCTTCTATGCCTGGTGTAATGGCTGTTGCTTCTGGTGGTATCCACGTATGGCATATGCCAGCACTGTTAGAAATCTTTGGTGATGATTCAGTACTACAGTTTGGTGGTGGTACTTTAGGACACCCTTGGGGTAATGCTCCTGGTGCGACTGCAAACCGCGTTGCCTTAGAAGCTTGCGTTCAAGCGCGTAACGAAGGACGTAGCTTGGCTCGCGAAGGTAATGATATTATCCGCGAAGCTGCGAAATGGTCTCCCGAATTGGCTGCGGCTTGTGAACTTTGGAAAGAGATCAAGTTTGAGTTCGAGGCAATGGATACCGTCTAAATGTATTAGTTGTGAGTGTTTCGTTTTGGGTTTTAAGCTTAAAATCTCTTTAATTTAAAACTCAAAACTTATAACTCATAACTATTATGGGCTGGGGTCAAGTATGGATATAAAGCAAATTGCCAAAGACACAGCCAAGATGCTGCAAAGCTACTTGACTTATCAAGCAGTGAGAACGGTATCGGCTCAAATTAATGAAACGAATCCTTATGTTGCAGCTTGGCTACATCGCTTTTCTACTAAGGAAAAAATCCAAGATGGAGAAGCGTATATTCAAGAATTATTCCGAGAAAAGCCGGAGTTGGCTTTACGGATTATGACAGTCAGGCAGCATTTAGCGGAGGAAGTAACTGAATTTTTGCCGGAAATGGTTAGCACTGGGATTGTGCAAGCCAATATGGAGCATCGTCGTCAGCATCTTGAGCGAATTACGCAATTAGATTTATCGAACCCCAGCACTCAAGAAGAACCACAGCCAACCTCAGATAGTAGCTCGGATGATTCGAGCAAAAACAGTTAGCAATACGGGAGTTAGGAGTTAAAAGTGAGGAGTTAGGAGTGAAGAGTTAGGAGTGAAGAGTTAGGAGTGAGGAGTTTTTAACAACTAACCACTAACAACTAACCACTAACCACTAACAACTAACAACTAACCACTAACAATTAACAACTAATAACTAACAACCAACCATTAACAACTAATAAGAAATATGCAAACTTTACCAAAAGAGCGTCGTTACGAAACCCTTTCCTACTTACCACCCTTAAATGACGCTCAAATTGCTCGTCAGATTCAGTACATTTTAGACCAAGGTTATTTCCCTGCAATTGAGTTCAATGAAGTTTCTGAACCAACAGAAATTTATTGGACAATGTGGAAGTTACCTATGTTCAATGCTAGAAGCCCTCAAGAAGTATTAGCTGAAGTTCAAGGTTGTCGTTCTCAGTTTCCTAACTGCTTCATTCGTGTAGTTGGTTTTGACAACGTTAAGCAATGTCAAATTCTTAGCTTCATCGTACACAAGCCTAATCAAAGTGCTGGTGGTTACAGATACTAAGGTTTGAATTAAGCTAGATATTTTCCCTTCCTGCAAACTGTAGGGAGGGAATTTTGATCTAATTGGTAGAATTTGATTTGTAAAGATCAGATATTTATTCTGTCGTAACGCAATTAACGCATCCTAACTATATAAGCTTATATTCTATGTGATATGACCGAAGAAGATACTATTTTTAAAACACCATCACCTCGCACTCGCAAGACTTTAACACAAGACTTAATTAATGCGGGATTAACTCCAGGAATAAAAGTAATTGTACATTCTTCTCTAAGTTCTTTGGGATGGGTTTGTGGTGGTGCGGTAACGGTAGTTCAAGCTTTGATGGATGTGATTACACCATTGGGAACGTTGGTAATGCCTACCCATAATAGCGATTATTCAGATCCAGAACCCTGGCAAAATCCAGCCGTTCCTGCTGAGTGGTGGCAGATTATTCGCGATACAATGCCAGTTTACAACGCGAAAATTACTCCTACAAGAAAAATGGGGAAAATTGTCGAAGTTTTCCGAACTTATGAAAACGTTTTACGAAGTTCTCACCCAAGTTTTTCCTTTGCTGCGTGGGGAAATCATGCTGAAACTATCATCAAAAATCATTCTTTAAATTATTCTTTAGGAGAAGAATCACCTCTAGCTCGTCTTTACGATTTGAACGGTTATGTACTTTTATTGGGAGTTGGATACGATACTTGTACAACATTTCATTTAGCAGAATATCGAATAGGTAATATTAAAATAATTAATTATGCAGCGCCAATTTTGGAAGCGGGAACGCGAGTTTGGAAAAATTATCTAGATATTGATTTTGATACCGACGATTGTTTTATAAATATGGGTAAGGATTTTGAGAAAGCTGGTTACGCAAAAGTTTCACAAGTTGGTTCCGCACAAGCGAGGTTGTTTACTGTTAGAAATGCTGTTGATTTTGGTGTAAATTGGTTACGAGAAAAAGCTAAATAAATCATATTCTCCAATTTTATAATGAGTTTAAAGCCATTCAAAGAAATCATAATTTGTTTTGTTGGTGAATCCTTTGTAAACGGTACCGGCGACCGTGAAATTTATAACTTGAAGTACCTGAACTTGATAATTAATTTAAATTACCCCCACGGATAAATCCGAGGGGTTGTAAATTGTTGTAAATTGTTGTAAATTTTGTATTTATCTTTGAGTTACAATCTGCGGCTGTTCTTGTTTCGCAATACTTTGAGGAGAAAATTCCCCTTTCAAACCATATTTAACTAAGCCCATATACTCATAAAACATCATCATTGCTTTTCTAGTTTGAGGTAAATGGGGAGCAGGGCTTGTGTGTGGAATCACTTCAAATCCAACATTACGAAATGTTAATAGCGATCGCAACATATGGGGAGGATCTGTTACCAAAATAATTCGTTTAACTCCTTTGGGTTGTAACACCGAAGCAGTGAATAAAGCGTTTTCTTTGGTAGTTTGAGAACAATGTTCTTCTTTAAGTGCTGTTTTGGGGATACCTTGTTGTTCTAATTTTTGAACTATTTCAGTTCCGTCACCAACACCACTAGCAAAAATTAAAGGAGCTCTTTGGGATTGCCAAAGATTAGCTGCAACTTCAACTCTTGAATTTCTAAATTGTTCTCCCCGTCCTAGGATTACAATAGCATCTGCATTTTGCCCTCTATCTTCAGGAATAAATGCAACTAAACCCTTATTCGCGGCAGCCGTTGCTAAAGGAAATTGAGCGCTAAAATAAGTTATTAATAATAAAGTTGCGAATCCACTCCATAAACGTTTCCAACGAAATCGGGGAACAATCCAAGGTAAGAAAATCAAAAATAGTAGGGGTAATACTACTAAAATTGGAGTCATTAGCCAACCCGCAAGGGCGGATTTTAATTCAAGCCACTGACTGGGAGGACGATGACATAAAGCTGGATCAAGCATTGGATTTATTTATTAAGAAATATGAATGCTCTTTACTGCTATATTAAACTACTTTTTTGATAGATGCTTGTCTGCTGCAAACTATTATTAAAGCTAGTCTTAAGGAGATAAAGTGAATGTGAAGGTATTAATTCAAGAATCATAAATTTCAACTATTAATTTTTTCGCTGTATTGATTAAATAAACCTACTCAACTTGATTGATTCCGGATTTATTCCAGAAATTTTTTGAAAATGATATGCTAATTTATGTAATCAAAAATACATTTTCCCAAATCTAAATTATTAATTATAGGAGACCAATTATGGCAGTTTTACAATTACAAGATGGCACAATTTATACTGACTTACCATCTATTAGTCAGGAATTAGCACCGTTAAACATTCAACTTGATTATTGGGCAATCGGGGAAAACCAAGAGTTAGCTGAAAAACTTGCACAAGCCAGCCTTGATGATAGCGAGAAAGAACAAGTATTGCTTTTCTTAGATCAATATTTCGAGCAACTTAAGCAAACAGCGGGTTATCAAGAACGAGATTTAATCGTTTTACATCCAGGAATTGCCAACCTAGATGAAATGTTGAAGAAATTTGATAGTATACATACTCATGCAGACGATGAAGTACGCTACATCATCGAGGGAGAAGGGATATTCGGTTTTGTACGTCCTGATGGTAGTCAAGTAGAGCTTACAGTACAGCCACAAGAATACATTAATGTGCCTGCCGGATGCGAGCATTGGTTTTATTTAACACCTAAACGCCGGATTAAAGCAGTACGTTATTTTATTGGTAAAGAAGGTTGGGTTCCTGAATATACAGGTACACAAAAAGTTAAAGATCAAAAAGCAAAGGTCAAAGTTTAAACGACGTTAATTAAATCAGTGAACAGTAAAGCGCGTTATCCTAACGATAAGCGCTTTCCGTAGTGACATACAGTCTTTTCCTGTTAGCTGATTAACTATGATAGTTATAGGACTTACGCAACTGGTACATTTTGTTTGTAGGGAGCTTGATTTCTAACCTAATAATAAGGCTTTTAGTGTCACGAACCATCCGAGTATTTTAAGAAGGCAGAAGGAAGGAGGCAGAGGGCAGAAGGAATCCCCATAAATAAATTTAGGGGCTTCAGACCCTTTTGGCAGAGGGAAAGAAGATTTTTCCTTCTGCCCTCTGCCCTCTGCCCTCTGCCTTCCCCCGGTGACGTTTGCGGCCATTCCTAAGTTAAATAAAAGATTAAATGTTATTACATTTTCAACTGAATTAAGAAAATCTGGTATGGGAAAAATTTTATGCAAACTAATTGGCGAATTGGTTCTTTGTTCGGGATTCCCCTATTTTTAGACCCTTTATGGTTCTTAATTTTGGGGTTAGTAACTCTCAATTTTGGAGTATCTT
This sequence comes from Nostocales cyanobacterium 94392, assembly GCA_035285725.1. Taxonomy (GTDB): domain Bacteria; phylum Cyanobacteriota; class Cyanobacteriia; order Cyanobacteriales; family Nostocaceae; genus Rivularia. Next base: position 30,548 of record JAYKJL010000114.1, read on the forward strand.
ACCAAGAATTGGGAACTATTCAAGGTTGGAGTGCTGGGGTGGTAATGGCACTTTTGTTATTTGGCTCCGTAGTTTTACATGAATTGGGTCATAGTTTAGTAGCACAAAAACAGGGTATTAAAGTTAATTCAATTACTCTATTTTTGTTTGGTGGAATTGCTGCAATTGAAGAAGAATCAAAGACTCCGGGGAAAGCATTTCAAGTCGCGATCGCAGGTCCTTTGGTAAGTATTGGATTGTCTGTTATGTTAAGTTTGATAGCTGCGGCGGTACCACAGAGCATTGCTCTACATATGATGTTGGGTGATTTAGCCAGAATTAATTTAGTTTTAGCATTATTTAATTTAATTCCCGGCTTACCCCTCGACGGTGGACAAGTATTAAAAGCAGCACTTTGGAAAGCTACCGGAAACCGTTTCCAAGCAGTACGTTTAGCAGCAAGATCCGGACAAATTTTAGGTTATGCTGCGATCGCGTTGGGCTTAGTAGTCGATTATTTTACAGGTGAATTAATCACAGGTTTGTGGATTGGTTTATTAGGTTGGTTTGGTATCCGCAATGCAAAAACTTACGAACGTGTCACGACTCTACAAGAAACCTTATTAGAAATGGTGGCAAGTGATGCCATGACTAAGGAATTTCGCGTAGTTGATGCGGATAAATCTTTACGTTATTTTGCTGACGAATATTTACTTGTAACTAATCAATCACAGGTTTACTTTGCTGATCGAGATGGACGCTATCAAGGAATGGTTTGTATCGGTGATTTACAGGTGATTGAAAGAAGTTTATGGGAAACTCAAACCGTACAAACTATAGTACGTCCTTTGGATGAAATTCCCACAATCAAAGAATCAACAAATTTAGCTGAAGTAATTATCAAATTAGAAACCGATAAATTGCAGCGCGTCACCGTACTTTCACCAGCGGGGTCTGTAGCGGGTTTAATTGATAGAGGAGATATTTTACGGTCATTAGCGCAAAAATTAAATTTACGTATCAGTGATGCTGAGATTAAGAGGGTTAAGGAAGAAGGTAGTTATCCCCCTGGATTGCAGTTGGAAACCATCGCAAAATCGACTAAATAAGAAAGCAATATTATACAACGGTATATTTCGATTAGTTCTCGATGCAAATCGGAATCTGGGAAGACGTTGCCGGGCGCAACGTTTCTACATGATTTATCCTATGCTGATGAAATTGTATATAAAGATTTTTAATTGAATATATCAAATTCACAATAATATAGCTTGTAAAAATAATGATATTGTATGAAATTATGTATGCCAAATAAACACATTTATTGATTTATTTATTTATTTAAGTTTATAAACATCATAAACATCATAAACAATGCAAAACCAACATACAATTTTAGTCTGTTCAAGCTGTGCCAGTGTTTGGCAAGATGGAAAGCGTGTAGGTACTAGTGGTGGTGAAAAACTATTAAAGGAAATTGAAGAAAAACATCAGAATTGGGCGCTTTCAAAAGAATTTACGGTGAAATCGGTAGAATGTATGAGTGCTTGTAGTCATTACTGTGCTGTAGCTTTTTCCGCACCAGGTAAAATGACATACTTATTTGGCAATTTAAACCATGATTTAGAAGCACTTTCCGAAACATCTGCCGCAGTTTTAGAATGTGCTAATTTATATTATGAGAAATCCGATGGTAAAATGGCTTGGTCAGAACGTCCGCAAGCGTTTAAAAACAACGTTTTGGCAAGGATTCCCAGTGTTTAAAGGTCAAAGGTTAAAGGTTATAGGTCAAAGGTTATAGGTTAAAGGTTAAAGGTTATAGGTTAAATAAGTCTTTATTTTCTCTTATCCCCCCCATCCCCCCATCCCCTTGTCTCCCCCTCTCCCCGGTTACACTTTACCCGTTTTCGCGGTAGCTGCTGCGAAGGCTGCTTTAATTAATTTAAGAAATATTACAGAAAAATTATCATCGGTTTCTTTAGATTTGCTTGATGAGAATGCAGAAATTGCGATCGCACAAGTTGCGGTTTTAGATAATAATACTGCTTTAGCAATTACCCTGAGCAATCCCGGTGATAATTTAGATTTAACTAGAAATACTCCTATTTGGGCTTTAGTCAAATTATCACCGCGAAAAGAAGGAATAGAAGCAGAAATACTAACTTTAGAAGCTGGGGAAGGTTTGGGAAAAACTGCTACGGGAGAAGCTGCAATTTATAGCTTTGCTCGTCGTTTGTTTACAGCGAATTTATTACCTTTAATTCCCGAAGACAAAATCGCTACTGTCAAAATTATTCTTCCTCAAGGTAGGGAATTAGCAAAACGTACTTCTAATGAAGCTTTTGGAATTTTGGAAGGTTTGGCTTTGTTGGGAACTAGTGGTATTTCTCAACCGCTTTCTGCTGCGGATCATTTAGAGAAATTTCGCAGTATTTTACGAGAGAAGGTGAAACACGATGCCTACGGCGAGCAGAGCCTACGCAATTTAGTATTTTGTATTGGTGCCAATGGTTACTCTGTAGCGGAACGTTTATCTATACCAGAATCGGCAATAGTTCCTACGGGTAATTGGTTGGGAGCTTTATTAGTGGAAGCAGGATTATATAAAGCAGAGTCAGTATTGTTATTGGGGTATCATGGAAAGTTAATTAAGTTAGCGGGTGGAATTTTTAATACTTCGAGCCACATTGCTGATGCTAAGTTAGAAATTATTGCTGCTGCTGTGGTGGAGGTTGGGGGAGATATTGAAGTTGTACGGACTGTTTTACAAGCGAAAACAGCGGATGAAGCTTATAAAAAGTTGATTGAATTGAATTTAGCTGATGCAGTATTTAGAAATTTAGCACAAAAGATAAGTCGGAAAGCAGAAAGTTATGTGAAGAAGTATGCAGATGTAGAGATAAAAGTTGGAGTGGTATTGTTTGGAAGGAAAGGTGAGATTATTTGTAAGAACCAATTTTAAAATAGAAGTAAGAAATCAATGGTTGAGGTAAAAAATGACTGCACAATTATCAACGATAACAGAAGTTACCCCAATGGTATTAAAATTTCATCCCGTTATTAGGATGACGGATGAGCAATTATTTGAATTTTGTCAGCTAAATAAAGATTTTCGCATTGAACGTAAAGCCAACGGAGAAATTATAATTATGTCCCCTACAGGTTCAGAAACAGAACAACGCAACTTTGATTTAATAGTTCAATTAGGTATATGGACTAAACTTGACGGTACAGGTGTAGGGTTTGGTTCGAGTGGTGGTTTTACACTACCATCGGGTGCTGTACGTTCCCCCGATGCTGCTTGGATTAAAAAAACAGATTGGGAAGCAATCCCAGCCGAATTACGTAAAAAGTTCGCTCCTATCTGTCCGGAATTTGTAGTGGAATTACGTTCGGAAAGCGATAGTTTAAAGGTTTTGCAAGACAAGATGGAAGAGTATATCAATAACGGTACAAAATTGGGATGGTTAATTGATAGAAAAGAACGTATTGTTTATATTTATCGTCCAGAGATTGCGGTTGAAAAATTAGATAATCCGTCAAAAGTGAGCGGAGAAGATATTTTATCTGGTTTTGTGTTGGATTTAAGTAGTATTTGGTAAATATTTTTGATAAATATTTGATTTTTGACGTGGTTATAGAAGTATTTGGGATTAGATACTGCTTTAAATTTACACAAAAAAAACTCTGCGTACCTCCGCGCTCCCATTGCGTTCCTTTGCGTTACAAAAATATAATTGTGATGCCAACTGATTTGATATTCTTCAATTGCTGAGAACCAATTTTTAGATAGCATAAGGCGATTATAAATTCATTATAACCTCAAACCGTGTAATCAGAATCTAAATCAAAATTCCATATCTTTCCGGTTTACCGTACTGATGTTTTTACAGTTAACCGAACATAATATACTTTAGCTTTAATTGGTCGGTTTTCTTCATTTTGTTTGTGATAAAAACCGAATTTACACGACCTTTTACCTTGATTAATATAGGAACTAAAGCAAACAACTAATACACACAAAAGAGGTTAATGAATATGGCTTTATCACGTTATAATCCTTGGCAAGAAATGAATGCTTTACAAAGAAGCTTCAATCGTTTATTTGACGATATGCTTGCTCAAGATAATTCCGATTTTAGCAACCTTTCCAAAGTTCCTGCGGCTGAGTTATGGGAAACTAATGACACTGTAAACTTGAAGATAGAACTTCCAGGTATGAATACAAAAGACTTGGATATTCATGTTACTGAAAATGCTGTTTCTATAAAAGGGGAACGCAAACAAGAAAGTACAACCGAGGAAAACGGTACTAAAAGAAGTGAGTTCCGTTACGGTAAGTTTGAACGGATAATTCCTTTACCTGCACGCATTCAAAATACTGATGTCAAAGCTGATTATAAAGACGGTATTTTGAATTTACATTTACCCAAAGCTCAAGAAGAGAAAAACAAAGTAGTAAAAGTTAACCTTGAGCCAACTGATGCATAATGTAAGCGTGGTAACAAAGTGGTTTGGTTAGTTGAATCACAAATCAGCCTAGTTGCGTAAAAGTGACTGGGCTTTTTTATTTTGTAAAGTACACAAGTCGGGTTTTTAGGATAAATATCTGTAATATCACCTCTGGTTAAACACTTCTACTGTCTGTGAAGGCTGGTAATTTGTCATGGGTTTTGGGTAAATGCGTTGAGTCATGTAGTAAGCGATTAAGCGGATTTCACATAACACAAAATAACATTTACAAAAACCGGATTTTTTCATCCCAATTAAATAAAATATTATGAGTTTAATTCTATTAATTCTTGGTGGAACTCAGGAAGCTGCTAAATTAGCAGAAAAAGCTGGGAATTTACCAAATATTCAAGTAAAACTATCTTTTGCAGGTCGTATTAGCCAAACTATTATATCTGAAAATTGCCGCGTCGGTGGCTTTGGTGGTATTACAGGATTAATTAAATATCTACAAGCAGAAAAGATTGATTTAATTATCGACGCTACACACCCCTTTGCCGCAAAAATATCGGAAAATGCAGCTATAGCAGCGGAAAAATTAGGATTACCTCGATTGATGTTAGTTCGTTATGAATGGGAATTTGTTACAGGTGATCAATGGATAGAAGTTGAAAATATACCAGCAGCAGCCGCAATTTTACCAAGTTTAGCAAAGCGAGTATTTTTAACAATTGGTAGACAAGAATTAACTGCTTTTACACGAGTTGAAAATATCTGGTTTTTGATGCGAATGATTGAAAAACCTTCGCCGGATACTATATTACCAAAAGGGTTACTTTTACTTGACCGAGGACCATTTGATAAGGATTTAGAAAAGCAATTATTACATAAATATAATATTGATACTGTTGTGAGTAAAAACAGCGGTGGTGATGCAACTTATGGGAAAATTATTGCTGCGCGAGAGTTAGGTGTAAAGGTGGTGATGGTAAAACGTCCGATGCTTCCACAAGGGGAACGGGTGGAAGATGTAAAAGCAGCTTTGGAGTGGGTGGAGGGATTTTAGATTTTAGATTTTGGATTAAGCAATTAGTATTAAATTTAAATGTTTGTAGTTGGGATGTGCGCTTTTGATTTGAGCGATAAAAGCTGCCACTAGTCTGTCCCATTAGTTTTGATTGGTTTTGTTTGTCTACCGACGTAATGTAGAGACGTTATATATAACGTCTCTACAAGATTTCTGGTAAAATCCGACTACTAGTAAGGTTATATTAATTTAGCTTTAAAAGTTATCACTAAAGGTTGAGTGTAACAGGACTAAGGCTGCGTGTCACAATCGGTGGTTGGTGCGTGACGCTACAAGTCTTATCGCTGCGTTCAAATTTTTGCGAAGCGTCACAGCACCCTACAATAAAATATGCCAGTTGCGTAAGTCCTGTGTAAAATCAAATTATAAACTTCCAAAAATCTACTTTCAACAGTTACCAGTTATCAGTTATCAGTTATCAGTAAAAAACTGTAAATCAATTGGGAGTCAGAGTCCCCCACTTCTACAAGTGGTGTGTTTCAGTCGGAGTTAAATCCCCGACTGAAACCGTGATAACTGATAACTGTTGACTGTTCACTGATTTAATCACGTCCCTAGTAAAAGAATTCTGTATCTACAGAAGTCGGGTTTCTAAAAGAAACCCGACTTCTCTCCCCATCTCCCCATCCCTTCACCTATTTTTGCAAGGAGGAATTGCGCCGGAAAAGCGTTTACTCCTTCACCATAACCCACTGTGTCACGGGTACCATTGGTTTCCAACCCAAAAACTTACCTACGGGTTGCGCTCTTTGTATGGCTATCCTGCTCAAGCTTCCACCAACTTGATTGTGCCATTCGATTAACTTTTGTTCGCTTTCTACAGTGACTGCATTCGCTACTAAACGTCCACCCATTCGCAATGCTTGCCAGCAGGTATCAAATAATCCTTCGACAGTCGCACCACCACCAATAAAAACCGCGTCGGGGGGCTCTAAACCTTGTAAAACTGCGGGTGCTTCACCATGAATTATACGTAAGTTGGGAGTGCCTAAACTTGCTGCATTATCGGCGATATAATTAAGTCTGGATTCGTTTTTCTCAATGGCGATCGCCCAACATCGGGGATGAGTCCGCATCCATTCCACACTGATGGAACCGCAACCAGCACCGATATCCCACAATGTTTGTCCGGGTATAGGTGCAAGAGCAGCTAAGGTTATGGCTCTAACTTCGCGTTTGGTAAGTTGTCCGTCGTGGTGGTAAGCGATATCTGGTAAACCGGCGATTCTGGGAAGATGTAAGATGTCTGCATCGGCGATACATTCAACTGCAATTGTATTTAAACTGGCAATTTGGGTAGTTTCCCATTGATTAGCAATTCCTTCTACTATATTTTCGCGCTGTCCGCCCATATATTCTAAAACTGTAATTTTACTATGACCAAAACCTCTATTTGCAAGGGTTTGAGCGACAATTTTAGGAGTGTTTCGACCTTCACTGAGAATTAGCAATCGCCCACCCGGATATATAATCGGATGTAACAAAGATATGGGACGAGCGGCTAAACTTAGAATCTCTACTTCTTGTAAAGCCCATCCCAAACGCGAACAAGCCAAACTAAAAGCAGATGGTGCAGGGATAATAGTTATTTCTGAGATGGGTATACGACGGGTGAGAGTAATGCCAATTCCGAAACACATCGGGTCTCCGCTTGCTAAAATGCAAACAGATTGTCCACGACGCTGGATAATTTCTTCTACGGAAACGGTTATGGGAGAACTCCAAATGATTTTTTTTCTCGTATCGTTTTCTGGAAGCATCGATAAATGACGGGAACCACCTACCAAAACTTCCGCTCGTTCGACAAGCTGGGAAGCTACCTGACTCAAACCAGGTAAACCATCCTCACCAATACCCACCACTGATAACCATTTATGCATTAACGTGCATTTGTTTGTTTTGATTACATTATATTGTGAGTGTAAGTAGATTGTAGATTAACCGAGAAAGAAGCAAAGCCAATTGCTAATCACGGATTAAAATGGATTTCGCTAATTTCACGGATTTATTTCCCAATTGCCAATCACCAATTACCCATTCCCAACTTGAATGAACTATATTCGTAATCCTCAAGAAATCTATAATCGTTCCTTTTCTATGATTCGTGCGGAAGCTAATTTAGAAAGCTTACCTGCTGACTTGATACCTTTAGCGGTGCGAATAATTCATAGTTGCGGGATGACGGATATTGTTACTGATTTAGCAGCATCGCCCCAAGCTGTAAGTATTGGTAGAAAAGCAATTGCAGCGGGTAAACCGATTTTATGTGATGCTGAGATGGTAGCAAAAGGCATTATTCAACGGCGTTTACCTGCGGATAATCGCGTAATTTGTACGTTGAATTATCCAGAGGTGCCGGAATTAGCGGGGGAAATCGGTAATACTCGTTCTGCGGCTGCTGTGGAGTTGTGGAAGCCTGATTTAGAAAACGCGATCGCAGTTATTGGGAATGCTCCAACTGCTTTATTTCATCTTTTAGAATTACTTGATGCAGGATTTCCCAAACCTGCGGTGATTCTGGGTTTCCCCGTGGGTTTTGTCGGTGCAGCAGAATCAAAAGCGGCATTGGCTGCGGATAGTCGGGGAGTGCCATTTGTGACATTACATGGCAGAAGAGGAGGAAGTGCGATCGCGGCGGCTGCTGTTAATGCTTTATGTCAGGAGCAACAATGACTTTGGGTTGTCTTTACGGTGTTGGTGTGGGTACGGGAAACCCGGAGTTAATTACATTAAAAGCGTTACGAATTTTACAGTCAGTTCCGGTGATAGCTTATCCGGCGGGGGAAGATGGTAACAGTTTTGCTCGTTCGATTGTTGCTGAATTTCTTCAAGGTAATCAAATTGAGATTCCGATAGTATTACCTTTTAAATTAGAAAAATCTGCTCAAGCCTTTTATGACAATGCTGCTGAGGAATTAGCCGCACATTTAAGCGGGGGGAAAGATGTTGCAGTTTTATGTGAAGGAGACCCGTTTTTTTACGGTAGTTTTATGTATATTTTCAATAGATTATCACAGAGATTTACAACAGAAGTAATTCCCGGTATATCTTCAATAATGGCAAGTGCTGCCATGATAGGAGTACCATTAACTTACCGTAATGATGTGTTTATGGTGCTTTCGGGGATACTTTCAGAAGAAGTTTTACGGGAGAAATTGCAAGTTGCAGATGCTGCGGTAATTATTAAATTAGGGAGAAACTTTAGTAAAGTAAAGCAAGTTTTGCAGGAATTAGGGTTAGTTGAAAGAGCGAAATACATTGAATATGCCACAATGGAGAATCAACGCATATTATCTATAGATGAAGTTGAAGTGGAAACAGTACCTTATTTTTCGTTGATAGTTATAGCAAGTCAATTCTCTTCGGCTTGTTAATTGTTCTTCTTTGCCTTATTCTTTCTCTCCCCATTTAAAAAACTCAGATTTATCATAGCTAGCAAGAAGAATCAAATAATCATCAGGCTTAAATTGATAATTACGTGGTGGATTAGACTCAATTTTTCCTCTATGACCGTGTTGGATACCGATAATGGTACTTTGATCTTTTTCCTTCATCTGTGTGAACAATTCTATAAAAGTAAGAGATTTGTCAATTGCAAATTTTGGGACTTGTCTCTTAAATAATCGAGAGCCTCTTTTTTCATCTAGAATATCACTAATGAGATTACTAATACCGTGGTCAGTTATAGAACTGGTAATTAAATTACTATTTAAATGGTGGCTAACAATAACTTCATTCGCACCAGCTT
>JAYKJL010000115.1:0-33837 GCA_035285725.1 Nostocales cyanobacterium 94392
CTGCTGATAACTTAGGTCATACAGTTGACGAACATACTAAAACCTACCAGCGCTGGTTTGGAATCGAAAATCGGAAAAAAGCCTTTGGTGAGGTGATTAGTCAAAAGTCAACGATTGAATTGCAGAAAAATGAAATATTAGCGTTGCGGATGGAGAATGAAAAGTTGAGGTTAGAAGTTGAGAGGTTGAAATTCTCGGAGAATAGCCCACGCATGAATGCGGAGGCTACCTCGTCGTGGAGCTATCGGTGTACTCCAGTAGGTATGCGATAAGCGAAGCTAAATGCTACACTTTATTCATACAGCCTTAAACAGTAGCAGATATGGCTTCGATCACTATTGATATTTCTGATAGTCAACTACAAAAGTTACAAGACTTAGCCAAACTATACGGTGTGTCACCAGAAGCACTGCTCCGTGCCAGTTTAGAGGATTGGCTCAGTTCGCCAAAACCCGAATTTAACAATGCAGCTAACTATGTACTGAAAAAAAATGCTGAACTTTACGATCGCTTGGCATGATACGTTATCTTACACTGCTTGAGGTAATGAAATTACATCGTCAAATCATTGAGGTTTACCATGTTGACCATTATATAGCCAAACACCAACAAAGCTTGACAGAATTAGACAATAAAGAAATCCAGTGTTGAGGTCGAACAATGCTTTTATCCATCAGAACTATCTTTACCCTATATCCGATAAAATTTCTGTCCCCAGCTTGACCAGTCGGCAACTAAATTATTAAATTAAGAGTCTTTCTTATTCGTGATCTAATTCCCGAAGGCTCTATTAATACTTTGTATGAGTAAAAATATAAAAGTAATTCCGATCATAATGTTGATATTTATTTCCATATTATCAACGTATATTTTATTAGGAAAATTTCCTTACATGGAGCCGCAGACATTAATCGGAATAACTGAGGGTGCGGATGTAAACGTTCCATATAATCACAAATACGGCATCCTGGGATATGCATTTGCCAGAAATTATTATGAAAATGGAGAGATTACCGAAAGTCACATTGAATCCTTTAATAATGTCCGATTTGCATTCTCTATCTTAGTGACAATCGGAGTTTGGGGAATAGCTGTATTAATAATTTATAAATCTTTTATAGGAAATAAGGAAATCAAAAACAGTGGCGAAATTTAAGCAAAAATCATCTAATTATCTATTCAAGACTATTTGCCTGATTTCTCTGGGAACAATGGTAATGATACCATTGGCTGTTGAATCTAAGGTACCAAAAAAATCTAATTCTATCTCTCCTTTTTGTAAAACTTTATCGGAGAAAATTAGTCCCTTCGGTGCTGCTCCCGATTTATCTGTAGCATTAGGTGAGGCGATCGCCAAAGGAGGTAATCTGAATCAACCCTGTGATATGTTTGGTGAAAAGTGGCTACCACTTAACTTTTTACTATCTACAGACGAAGCACTGGCTCAGCGTTTAATCCAAACTGGGGTGAATGTAAATGCCAAGGATGGGAAAGGAGATACCCCCCTGCATTATTTAGGGAAATCCCAGAAAAATGCGCGATTACTTCTGAGTAGAGGAGCAAAAGTGAATGTCCGCAACCAAAATGGTAATACCCCACTCCACAATATTTTTGGTGAAAAAACCGCTGCTGTAATCAAACTTTTGATAGATCGGGGTGCTAAGGTTAATGCTAGAAATCAAGAGCAAATGACACCGCTACATTTTGCTGCAAATTCCGGAAAAGCTGATATTACCGAGCTATTAATTAGTCGTGGTGCGGATATAAATGCCCGTAGCACTCAAAACTGGACACCACTACACTACGCAGCATCAAATCTAGAAGTCGCCAAAAAACTGATTCAAGCGGGAGCAGACTTAACTATTCAAAATCGTCAGGGAACTGTAATTCACTCTCAGGGTATTGAACCAGCAGTACTACAACTCTTACTAGATCGGCGAGTTGACGTTAATCTCCGCAATCCCCAGGGACAGACTCCGCTCCACGTACATCGCTTCCAACCCACTTTAGTTAAACTGCTTTTGCAGCGAGGAGCAGAAATTAACTTACAAGATGCTGAAGGTAAAACCCCTTTATATGATGTTAATCTGGAAGTAGCCCAGCTACTGGTTGCAGCTAATGGAGACTTAAATATTCAAGATAATTTAGGTAGAACACCTCTGCACCAAGCAGTATTGGAGGAACAAAGTTTTTTTGGACCAGAATTAGTAACACTATTTCTCAGTAAAAATGCTAGGGTTGACCTCAAAGATAAGCAAGGTAAGACTGCTCTCGACTTAGCTCGACAACTTAATAAAACCCAAATCATTAATTTGTTAGAGCGACATATCGCTACTAAAAATTCTGCTGGTAGTGGAGCAACCACAACCAAAGCAACAGCAAAACTCCAGCAGTTGCTCAATGCCAAAAACTGGAGTGCAGCCGATCAAGAAACCCGTCGTCTTTTGTCACCTCAAAAAGACCTCTTTGGACCGAACGCTGCCACTATACCTCTAGATTTGATTCAAGAGATTGATCGAGCTTGGTTAGTAGCTAGTGATGGACGGTTTGGACTCAGTGTCCAAGCAAAGATTTGGCAAAAGGTAATCGCGGCTCATCCCAAGAATTCCGAAGCAGCCGTTAATGCTTTTCGCGATCGCGTTGGTTGGAAACTTCAAGCTCCTCGCACCGAAAACGATTTCATCAGCAGCGACTGGCTGAATGAATCCGAACTCACTTACTCACTCAAGCAAGCTCCTCTCGGACACTTACCCTGGGCTGGTGTTTCAGATGCAATAGTACAATCGGTTGCAGTCCCTCCTCCTGGAGAACATTGCGGTAGCTGTACCATCGATGCCATGTCTTTACGATATCAGCGATTTTACGGTTACTTACCTCAGCTTTTTATACGGGTTGAAAAAGCTTTGAATACTCCCGTACCGAAAAATTAATCTTAGCGATGTCGGTAGGATATAACCCAACATTGATTGTGCTGGGTTATATTTTATATTTCTTCGCTGGCGCTGTCTTTGCATACAATCTAACCTAGGTTATAACGGACTAACCTCATATCAAAAAACATATCAATTTACTAGTAATTATCAAAACTCAAATAATCAAATTTACGTATTTATATAGAGAAAAAACCAGCTTTTTATTTTCATCTAGAGATAATAAATATACATCGATCAAGTATTACCAACCGCAGATAAATTAGAAGTATTAGAGAATAATTAAGTAATGATTTATCAAAACAAATTACTTTTTTAAGTATACCAATAAAATTTCCGTCTTTTGTATAACAGTAGAAGCAAGTATCAGAACCGCAAGCAATATGGCATCATTGGCGATAGAGGTATTTAACAAAAAATATGGCTACCTATCAAGATATTCGCCGTCAAATTGAGAATCTTACCCTAGATGAGCAACTTCGTTTGTTAGAAGAGTTAGCTGTAGTGGTACGTCATCGTATGTTTGTAAAGCCCAAGTGTAGCATTATGGAACTAGAGGGGTTAGGAAAAGAAACCTGGGATGGGATTGATGTTCAAGAGTACATTAACCAGGAACGTGCTTCATGGAATACCTGATTCATAGTATGTATCAGAGGGGCGAGCAGATAGCAGTTCTAACAAATTAACCATACCGATACGCGGAGCGTGATGTCTTCGACATGTCGCCAATCTTTTAGAGGTTGGATTAAGCTAAGGAAAAATTAGGTAATGATTTCCCAATCAAATTACATCTAATTTAGAAAAATGAATTACTGATTTGATAATCGGTTATCCAATTTAAGGAAAAGCCAGGGAATCATCATTAATATCTTCTCAAACCCCTATTATATAAACAATTCCGCCATATAACTGCTGTGGGGCCATTGTCCACCAAATAAAGCATAGATTTCTACAGGCTTACTAGAAATGGTTATTCCAATTTCATAAGATTTACCTGTAAAAGGTGCAAAACGACGACAAGCTTCTTGATAAAAATGGCTATGTCGATACTTTTTATTAGTTAAATCAATCGCAAATAATCCATAGAAATAGCGAGGAATGCTTTGTATAGTTTCTACAATTTGACCGATATTTCTCGCCAAAATCGCATTACGGGGAACTTCAGTTTTCCAAGCAGTATCTAAAGCCCAAGCCGCACTAGTTAAATGAGAAGCACCGCAAATACCGCAAACGCGGGGTGTCACAATCAACCCAGCTTGTGGGTCTTTACCGCGCAAAATCACTTCAAATCCCCGAAACAATTCCGCGTGAGTCCATGCATTGACGACTTGTCCGTCGTCGATATCAACTCTCACATCTAGATCGCCTTCAACTCTACCTAAAGGCGAAATGTCTAATGTTTGTATCATAGTTGTTAGTGGTTAGTTAAATCAGTGAACAGTCAACAGTTATCAGTTATCACGGTTTTTAACTGATAACTGATAACTGTTGATGGTTGATGGTTGATAGTTGTTGGTTGTTAGTTGATAGTTGATGGTGCTGATGGTCAATAGTCATTATTTATTTAACTCCAATTACCCATTACCCATTACCAATTCCCTATATTGTAAAAAAGTCTTCTTCTGCCCAAGCTGGCATTGAGTCTTTTGCTGCCATTGTCAAGACTGCGTAATCTTTTTTATTAACTCCTGTGGGTAAATCTTTAGGAACCCCCATTACAGTTTGAGTTTTATGCATGGTGTGGTACTATTTGTTTTATCCACAAAAAACAACTGGACTTTATGCGCGTAGGTTATGCCCGTGTGTCCACTCGTCAACAAGCGGACACGGAAGCTCTTGACCAACAAATAAATAGACTAGAGAAAGCTGGGGTTGAGAAAATTTTATATGATATCGAATCAGGTAGGAAAGACACTAGAAAAAATTTCAATCAAATTATTAACCTTGCTAAGAATGGAGTCGCAACAGAAATAGTTGTTACAAGGTTAGATAGACTGGGAAGAAATGTTATTTCTATCCACAAAACAATAGAAGCGCTTCAAAAAGCTGGGGTTAAGCTTACCATTTTAGATTCTCCTCTAGGGGATACAAATTCCGCTTTTGGGTGGCTGACTATCAATAATATTGCGGGGTTGGCAGAGTTTGAGAGTCGCTTGTTATCTGAGCGTATCTCCCACGGGACTGATTACTATCGCTCCAACCTTAAGTATTTTGGGAGTCCCCCATTTGGCTATACAAAGGATGTAGACGGTAAATGTATACCTCACTCTTCTAATTGGTTAATAGCCAAGGAAATAATTTATCGGTTTTACAATAACTCCTTTACTTCCATTTCCCGTTGGCTAGCAGAAAGCTTTAAAATCAAGATGTATCCATCTAGTCTGCGTAATTGGTTGCATAATCCCGCGTTACGAGGACACACGTTCTATAAATTAAAATCCGGGGAAATTGATCGGCATTACGGAACCCATGAAGCATTAATAACTGAAAGCGAATACCAAGATTTAGCGAAAATTACTGCTCATACCAACAAAAAAGATCCACGCAAATTCAAACCTCACATTCTCGCTGGAATATTTAAATGTGGTGTTTGCGGACACGCTATGACTAAAACTAAGGCTGGAAAGCAGTTCCAATGTGCCCAGTACAAGAAGTTTGGTAAAGCTGGATGCAGCAACGGGAAGGCGATCGCTAAATCTATAGTCAAAAAAGAAGTGACAAAAGTTCTCACCCGATATGCGTCAGAAGTTGTACGGGAAGTTAATAACCGAACACAAACAGATATGATAGTTGATCAAAAATTAATCACACTACAACATCAACTGCAAACACTCCAATCGCTTCCTAACAACCCCGCGATCGATTTAGCGATTACTGACTTAAAACAACAAATGAAAAATTACGAGCAACAAAATCATACTCGTCAAACCAAAACGGAAGAGGATTATTTAATGTTACGCTCGTTTGCTCAAGCCGACTTCTGGGAATTGTTATCTGACACAGAGTTTAAAGTTATCTGTTTGCGTTTTCTCGAAACCGTTGTGTTCAATGGTGGGAGGGACATAGAAGTTTGTTTACGGGATATTTCTCTGCCGTAGTTAATTGCTTTGTCTCGGATGCTTTGCCAAATATCTTTATCTATCATTTAGTGTGTCCTGAAGCGTAATTTATTTTGAAGGGTTAGATTAATTAATTCCGCTTTTGGTGAACAGAGAGTTAGAACTTACGCAACCGGCACATTTTTCTTGTAGGGGAGGCGGTTGAGGCGGTGTGGATGAACACAACCGCATTATTGCCGTTGTGTGAAACCGCAGAGTTAATTTGAACGTAGAGATAAGGTTTGTAGCGTCACAGCATTAATTTATAAGTAGCAAGTACCACATCATACAGAAAACATGAGTTTTAAATACCGTCCCCGGTTTGAGGTCGTAGAAGGGAAATTCTGGTTCGGTGCAGCCTAAACAAGGTACTCCAGCACGGGTTTTTGATGAAACACGATTCCACAAGATGCGGTTACAGGATGAATGAGTCATCGGACCTCTACATCCAATATCATAGAATAAGCATCCTTTACGCTGACCAAATTCTGTAGTCGATGCTTTGTAAGCAAAATGGATATTGCGAGTACAACCAGTTTGGGTAAATGTGTTAAAGAAGGTTTGGGGACGATGCAAATCATCAAGGACAATATCACCAATTCTACCAGCGGAAATCGCGACTAAAATTTGAGTTATCCAATCGGGATGAGCGGGACAACCGGGAATATTAATTACGGGTAAACCAGATTTTGACCGGAAGTCTTTACCCAAAAATCCCCCTTCTTGTCGTCTAAGATACTGTAACCCAATTGAATCAGTAGGATTTGGTGACATTGCGGGAATTCCTCCCCAACAAGCACAGTCTCCTACGGCTATGACAAAATTAGCAACATGAGCTAAATCGCTCAACCAATCTTTCATGGGACGCTCTGCAAAACGATTCCATTCTCCAGTACCGTTCGGAGCTTGAATTACACTACCTTCAAAAACTAGAATGTCGAGGGGTTTTTTACCCAAGAGACATTCCCAGAGCATTGTCTGTAAATCAATACCCAACTCTAATCCTAAACTAGGATGCCATAGAATGTTGACACCAAAGTCAGTTACTAAATCAACCGCTGTGGGTTCTTCGGCGTTTAGGAATGACATGGTATATTCTCTATAGAACAAAAAAATCGAGTACTATGAATGAAAAATGGTTTTACGGTCGAGTATCTAGTGTGGAACAGCAGGAAGACCGTAATGCGTTGAGAAAGCAGTTAGAAAGAGGTAAAAATGGCGGATGTTCGCGTTTTTATTGGGATATTCAAAGCCGTACTACCGAAGTTCGTGACGGATTACAACAACTAATCAACGATTTGAAAGCATCTGCAAAAGGAGTAGTTAGTGAGTTAGTTGTAACGAGAATAGACCGCATCGGCAGTTCATCAAAATTATTTTACGCCTTAATGGAAGTATTGCGGAGTAAAAAGATCAAATTGGTAGCTTTAGACCAAACTATCGATACAGAAACCTTGGGTGGGGAATTAACGGTTGATATTTTGCTTGCAGCATCTAAATTTGAAATTAAAATGTTATCCAGTCGGGTGAGTGCAGAACGCAAACATCGGATGACTCAGAGAAAGAGTCACAGATTCGCACCATTAGGATGGAAAGTTGTCAATGATGGCTATGTTAAAGATGAAAGTTGGTGTGTTTGTTTGTTAGAAGAAAAGCGATGTTTTCGAGTTTGGGAATTAGCTTTATTTGTGTTTGAAGTATTTAATGAATGTGGAAGTGTCCGTAAAACCTGCGATACTCTCAATCAAATGTTTGGGACTCCGAGTAAAGTAGAAGCTCGAAATCGCCAGAAAACAGGTAAACAAGTAATTGATCGAGAAAATTTAGAGCAAGCTGATTTTGCATCAAATCAGAAAAATACCTTTAAACGATATCCTTGGACAAGTTTACAATGGTCTCCATCCGGATTAAAAAACTTTTTGGTGAATCCAGTAAACGCTGGGGGAACTCCTTTTAACGTCACCACCAAAAG
The DNA here is from genome assembly GCA_035285725.1 of Nostocales cyanobacterium 94392. Taxonomy (GTDB): domain Bacteria; phylum Cyanobacteriota; class Cyanobacteriia; order Cyanobacteriales; family Nostocaceae; genus Rivularia. The sequence continues at coordinate 8,001 of JAYKJL010000115.1, forward strand.
TCCATCAGGAAAGCGATTAAATCATTTTGATCAATGGGATTGTAACTGGGATACTCATCAAGGAATTATTACCCGTGAACAACACGAACAAGTAAAAAAAATTATTCGTGCAAATGCGAATAATCGCTGGGTTGGCAGTCAAAAAATTAACCCTTTTGCCAACTTATTAAAATGCTCTAACTGTGGAGGAGCATTAACTCGGACATCCGGACAATTACAAAGAGGAGGAAAATTAGTCCACTATTATCAATGTACTTATTTTAACTTGGGACGTTGCGATCGCAAACAAATGATTCGTAGCGATTATCTCGATGAACAAGTTGCAGACTTACTAGTAAAAGAAGCTACCAGACTAGCTGGAATGGTAAATTTAGAATCAGAGAAATATACAGAACCTCCGGAAGTTAAAGAACTGCGAGAAACCTTAGCTGGACTAGAGAAATTAGCCGTTAATCCCTTCATCGAAACAGCTGCATCTGCTATTCGTCAACAAATAGCCAGCATCTTAAGCTTGAATGAAAAAGTCACAACACACAGCTTAATTCTCAGAGAAGAGTTGTCCCAAATGTTTTGCGATCGCGAATATTGGGAAACTAGGACAGCAGATGATAAAAAGCGGATATTAAACAGATTTGTGCATCGTATCATTGTTAACGGCAGAATTGTTTTGGGAATTGAGTTTCTGTGATTCTCTTTGTCGTACCAATTTCCGCCATTCTTCGAGTTGTCTCATCCAAAATTCTCGTTCAGTTTCGATTTGCATCTCAATCACTCTCTGAGTTAAATCCTAGATTAACTTTGAGAGTGAAAATTTCTGTTCCTAGGGAACTATGGATTATCAGTTAACAGTTATCAGTTATCAGAAGTCGGGTTTTTACGATGATTATGTTGTGTATTAGATATTTCAGATCAAAACCCGACTTCTCACCCGACGAAAAATATAAAATTCATTTAAGATATGACGTTGCTTCCTCCGGGTATGAATTTAGATTTTCAGACGTTACACTGTAACCTCTTTATATAAAAATCAATTACAAAATCTAATTAAAGTGAAGATATCATCAAGGGCAAAGAAATAAACTGGATAGTGATATATAATTAGTTCCATTTACTTAAGTATATTCTCTGAGAAATAAGTATAAAAGTATTGACTATTTATTCAATACAGGTGAAAATAGCACAATCAATTTGCTCCCGGGGTGTATTTGCCGAATTCATTTTTTGGAGAAAACTCATGAATGACTTTAGCGCAATACATAGCAATGATTCGATTTTGAATACAACCGAATTTTTACCACCAGTAGTTCCTAGTTACGACGGATTGGAAAGTAATAGCTCAACGCTATCAGCTTTATCAGGGAATGTCTTACGTTACGAAGCAGAAGCCTTAACTCTAAGCAATTACGTAATTGAATCGAACAATGCTTCTTCAAGTGGTGAACATATTTCTCTGTTAGGTGGTGGAAGCAATTCTGGAACAGCAACAGGCGTTTTTACTGGTGAAGCGGGAATTTATCAGGTAAAAGTTGGTTATTATGACGAAAATGATGGGGTGTCTTCCGCAAGAATTACTGTTGCGGGGGATGCTCAAAACTTTTTGTTTGACCAAGATTTACCTTCAGGAACTGCAAATTCAACAACTTTAACCGAACGTATAACTCATTCAGCCATCGAGTTAGAACAGGGAGATAATTTTGAGATTAAAGGAACCTATGGAGGTGCTGAACCTGCACGTTTTGACTATATTGAATTCATCTTTTTAGAAGCTTTACCTGAACCTCGAAATGTCCGTTACGAAGCAGAAGCCTTAACTCTGAACAAGTACGTCATTGAATCGAACAGTGCATCTTCAAGTGGTAAACATATTTCTCTGTTAGGTGGTGGAAGTAATTCTGGAACAGCAACAGGCATTTTTACTGGTGAAACCGGAATTTATCAGGTAAAAGTTGCTTATTTCGATGAGAGCGATGGAGTTGCTTCTGCAACAGTTACTGTTGGGGGTAATGCTCAAAACTTTTTGTTTGACCAAAATTTATCCTCCCCAAGTCCAAATTCTGCAACTTTAACAGAACGTATTACCCATTCAACCATCCAATTAAACCACGGAGATACCTTTGAAATAAAAGGAAATTATAGTGGTGGCGAACCCGCTCGTTTTGACTATATCGAATTTATTGCAGTCAATGCTCCTCCTTCTACATACTACGTTTCACCAGATGGTAACAATAATAATCCAGGTACCATAGAACAACCTTGGAAAACCATCAACTATGCTGTTAGTCAAGCCTCTTTAGTCACCGCTGGAGATACGATTTTAGTACAGCCTGGTGTTTACACAGAATTAATTACCCTTAATAAATCCGGTAGCGAACAGATCGGTCACATCACTTTAAAAGCTAATGGTAATGTCACTTTACGCGATCCAGATCCTATTAATGGTGGTTTTAGAGAGGGTGTAATTCAATCTGCTGGAAAAGGTTACTGGACTATTGATGGTTTTAGAATTGAGAATACATCTTGGGCTGGTATTGCCCTCCGAGATGCTAATAACATGATTGTAAAGAACAATCATACCTTTGAAACTGGAGCTTCAGGCATTATTGTGATGCCAGATAGTTTTTTCGGGGGAGGAGATGCTGAAGTTACTAGTAAAAATATCAAAATACTCAACAACAAAGTTGAAAGAGCTAATTGGAGGTGGACAGGTAGAGGAGATAGCAGAGGTACCCAAGAAGCATTAAGTATCTGGGGTGTAGATGGCTTTGAAATTGCCAATAATATTGTTCAAGAAGGAACACGGGAAGGTATCGATGTTAAGGTAGGTTCTCGTAACGGTTCTATCCATAGTAATACTGTGACAGGTGTTGCACAAGTCTCCGGTACATCCCAAGGTTATAACGGTGGCCCAGCAATTTATATAGAAGGTAGTCGTGCTAATATTTTTAACATAGATGTTTACAATAACCTTGTCTACGGAAATACCGCAGATGGAATTGTAATTGCTGATGAAGTACCAGAGCAAGGTGATGTTAGAGATATCCGCGTTTACAATAACGTAGTTTATGGAAATGGGATACTAGGTACAAATGGCGGTGTGGGAATTATGGTATCTAGCAATGTTAGCGATATTAAAATTATGCACAATACTGTAGTCAATAATCTTCAATCGATTCAGATTGATGGTACCGATTTCTTCATGGGTTATAAAACTAATGGTGTTGTAGTACGTAACAATATTTTTGCTGATGCTATCTATCGCAATGGTTTTATTGAAGATGCAGATAATATTGTTTTAGACAACAATCTGTTTACCAATAACTTTGACCCTTATGAAGGTGGAAGCGGGCTAAACAATTTCATTGAAACAAACAATATTGAGGTTGAGACAGTTGGCTTCTTCGATTCAGTAAATCAAAATTATCGTTTGTCTTCTAGTTCCCTTGCAATCAACATGGGTTCTGACTTAATTTTCAGTGGTGCATTTATCGATAAGGATGGAAAAAATCGGGTTCAAGATGATGCACCTGATATCGGGGCTTACGAGTATTCAACTTCTACTTAGTACTCCACCACATTAATTATGAATGGTTAGTTTTTGCCAAAATTGTCTAGAGACGTTATGTATAACGTCTCTACAGCACGTCGGTAGAGGAACAAAACCCTCATAAGTAATGTTTTCCGGAGATGTCTATTTAATTTATATAAAAAAGGGCGAGCTTTCCCGTATGTCAGAGCCGGACACGCTGCGCTAACACATTATACAATGAACGCTCCATATCAGCTTAATAACTAATTGATTCCTAGGGTGTGACAAGCTTTCGTATCCAACACAGCAGACAACACATCCATATCCCCAATTTTCTCAATCTCCGGTAACAAATTACTTCCCACATCCCCAAACTTCAACTTCACACCTGTACTATTAAAATAAATTATTAATAAGCTATAGTATATACATGATTTTTCTGCAAATTATGTTTAGATTAAGAAATGTAGGTGATTGTGAATAGAATAGGTTTTATTTATTGATAATTAGACTTGGCTGTTTAAGTGAAAACCATTAGAAAATTGTGATTCAAGCATAACTGAAGAAAACAGAAGCAAGTCCCCATAAAAAAATTGCATCACCAATTATTGGACTTATAACCTTTCTACTCCCTGCTCCCTAGGAACCATAATTTATTAGATTGATTGCAAAAGGCTAAACATGGACAAACACGACTATTTATACCCTCGCCGTTTCTACCGGGGAGATTTAGAACCAAAGAATGTGGTCTTTAATGCTCATTTACAGGAATTTTCTCAAATTGTAGAATACATTACTAACTTGCAGACTGGTGGAAAAATATCTGCTGCTAAAGCATATCAGCAAATCAGAACAGCTTATAAACGCTTAAAGCATTCTAAAAAGCAATTAGAAATTGGTAATGCCTCTCAATAAGAGTACAATCTTGAAAAAATCTAGAAACGGATATATAGCAATCCGAATTGAGATGTGAGAAAATACTTAGATTCAAAGTTGGGAATAGAAGTCAAATTTGACTCATGCCTGGCGGGCGACTGTAAGTCGCGGCTACACAAACCGGCACCCGCAGTAAGAGTAAGGCGGGTTATTTAATTAAGTCCAGGTCGCCGGACTTCGTTTGTGTAGTAGCGGTAATAAAGCGCCAGATTATATATAAATTTCTTACAAATCATTTAGAATTGCTATATTGTTACATTTTTAACAAGTACTCGTGCAAAATAAATTAAACATTTTGTTTGAGGAGGGAATAGGGAACAGAAAGTAGGGTTCGAGAATAATAATTAATTACTATTCCCCCATCCCTATTCCCTAACTTTAGTGTTTCTTAATAACCGTAAACCGCTCAAAGTTACCAATACTGTAGAACCTTCATGTCCAATTACTCCCAAAGGAAGATTAATACCAGTTGTAAAATTAGCAATTAATAGTAAACCAATGCTACACAGAGCAAAAACAATATTTTGTTTGATGACTATGATAGCACGACGACCGAGAGTAATTGCGACAATTAATTTTTCTAAACGGTCAGCCATTAATACGATATCTGCTGTTTCTAAGGCGATATCGCTACCTGTAGTTCCCAAGGCTATTCCCACGGATGCCGTAGCTAAAGCTGGAGCATCGTTTATACCATCTCCGACCATTGCAACTGTTTGATATTGTCTTTTTAAACGACGAATTACGGTTACTTTATCTTCGGGGAGTAATTCGGCATAAACTTCAGAAATGCCTAGCTGTTGGGCAATGTAGTTAGTTGTCAGTTGGCGTTAGCGAAGCCATGCCGAAGGCTTATCGCCACTCAAAATAATCATGTTTTGAATACCGAGTTTTTTTAAGTGCTGAATAGTTTTTGCCGCTTGAGGACGTATTGTATCTGCAACAGCGATAATTCCTAATATTTTCTCGTTACTCGTAACCCAAACTATTGTTTTACCTTGTGTTTCTAGATTTTTGCTAATTGCGACTAAATCTACTGGTAACTGATAATCCAATTGAATAAAATTGGCATTACCAACTTTGATCTGTTTTTCTGTCTCTAAATTACCACTGATGCCAAAACCTGTATGAGAAACCACATTATTAGCAGATACTAAAGTGAGATTTTTATCCTTAGCAGCTTGGACAATTGCTTTACCTATGGGATGTTCCGAATAAACTTCCACAGCAGCAGCAAGCGAGAGAACTTGATTTACATCTTCCCCATCAACAGTGATAACTTCCATAACTTGGGGTTCTCCGGTGGTGAGAGTTCCGGTTTTATCAAAGGCGATCGCCTTAACTTTACCAACTAATTCCAGAACTGCTCCACCTTTAAATAAGATACCACCCCTCGCTCCATTAGCAATTCCCGATAATAATGCCGGCATAATAGCAGCCATTAAGGCACAGGGAGAAGCTACTACCAGAAAAATTAAAGCTTTAATTAAATGATATTCCCCTCGCCAAAGTCCTAAAAATGCTGCCCCCAAAGCTGCTACTATCATCAATAGATCGACATCAAATTCTTTTTCTTTAAATAGAGTAGTCAATCCTTCCTTTGCACTTTCGTAACCTCCAATTACATAAGCTGCACTCAGAATCAGTAAAGCCAATCCAATCCAACTAAACTCCAAACATAACCAACCCAATATTAAAAGTACAGCACAAGTAATTGCTGCTACAGCATCTGGATGTTCTGATATTAATTTTCTAAAATCAGTTTTTCTCAACGAATAACTAGTCATACAGGGAAATCAAAAAATAACTTTGATTTCCACTCTAAACCTTGACATTAATGTCAATGTCAAGAGACAAAATATAAAACAGTTGGTGATTTACTTAGCAATTATTGATAATTATTAGTGATAAATTAGTTAATAGTATTATTAATTGATAACTAAGATAGTGATTTAAGTAGGTTAGCACAGAAAATTATCATTGAGACAAAGCAAGAGGCAACAGGCTTTCTTGCTGTGTTGTTTTAAGATTGATTTACTTGGTAGTTTTTTTATCGTAAATACACGTAAATAAATATAATAGAATCAAACAAAATGTACAAAATCAATAAAAATCTTATTAATGGTCGCTTATTTATAGCTGTTGCAATATTAAGTATTGCCTTAATTTTAACTTTAGCGCTATCGATATCTCAAGGTGCAGTGAGCATGAGTTTATCAGATATTTGGCAAGCATTATTGCACAAAGGCGACCCCCTTAAACAAACAATTCTTTGGGATTTGCGAATGCCGCGCATTATTGCATCTATGCTAGTAGGTGCAGCTTTGGGAATGTCTGGTGCATTATTACAAGGAATGTTGCGAAATTCACTCGCAGACCCATTTATTCTGGGTATTTCTGCTGGTGCTGGATTAGTTGCGATCGCGATGATTGTTTTGCAAATATGGACGGCATGGATTCCTCTTGCAGCATGGCTTGGAGCTATTTTGACTGCAATTGTAGTTATCTTTCTCGGTCGGGGACAGGGAGGAATTAGGGTTGAGAAATTGATACTAGGAGGAGTTGCGATTAGTTCGTTATTAGGTGCGCTGCAAAGTACATTGTTACTCTTAGCTGAGGATGGTAGAGTACAGCAAGCGTTAAATTGGCTGATTGGTAGCTTGAACGGACGCGGTTGGAGTGAAGTGAAAATGGCTGCTCCCTATATGTTGGTAGCATTAATTGCAGGATGTTTGTTAGCGCGATGGGTAAATGTATTGGCTTTAGGAGACGATTTAGCGGTAGGTTTGGGAGTTTCCTTGGTACGTAGTCGGATTTTAATTGGTGCAGTAGCTACACTTTTAGCAGCGGGTGCAGTGAGTATTGCTGGATTAATTGGTTTTGTGGGTTTAGTAGTTCCCCATGGAGTGCGTTTACTTGTAGGTACTGACTATCGTTTGTGTTTACCACTTTCAGCTTTAGGGGGTGCATGGTTATTAACCTTTGCAGATTTACTGTCTCGTTTGGGAGCAGTAGAGTTGCCTGTAGGTGCGGTAACAGCTTTACTCGGTTCACCCTTATTTATTTGGTTGCTATATCGTGGATCGGGAACAGTTGACAGTTGACAGTGAACAATTAAATTTTTCATTTTATATTAGCAATAACAATAAATATTATGTCACTAAACGTTAATAATCTGACTGGTGGTTATTCTAAAAAAGCAATTGTTCGTAATATAAATTTTGATATTGCTCGTGGTGAGTGGTTGAGTTTAGTAGGTGCAAATGGTTCTGGAAAATCAACTTTGCTCAAGCTTATTAGTAGAATACTGGTACCACAAAAAGGAAGAATATTGTTAGATGGTAAAGCAATTCATCATCAAAGTGCGATAGAAGTAGCGCAAAAAATGGCATTATTACCGCAACAGCAAATCGTTCCTACAGGTTTAACTGTTTATCAATTAGTAGGTTTGGGACGCAATCCCCATCAAAATTGGTGGCAATGGGAATTAGATGCTCAAGACCGTGATAAAGTCGAATCAGCAATTGATGCTGTTGGAATTGAAAAATTTAAAAATCGTCCGGTAGAAAGATTATCGGGTGGAGAGCGACAAAGAGCTTTTTTAGCTTTAGCTTTAGCTCAAAATCCGCAAGTTTTATTATTAGATGAACCAACTACATATTTAGATTTACGTTATCAATTACAATTATTAGAATTGCTGAAAAAATTAAATTTACAACAAGAATTAACAATTATCACCGTATTGCATGAATTGAATTTAGCAGCTAGATACAGCAATCGTTTAGCAATGCTATTGAACGGTGAAATCTTGGTTGATGGAGAAACTAATATTGTCATGACTAGGGAAAATATTCGAGAAGTTTTTGGTTTAGAAGTAATGATTATGGATACTCCTGTGGGCAAGCAAATTTGTCCTTTACAAGCGATTTGATATTTATATTTATTCTTCAAATAAGAACTCTTCACAGAGAAAAGAAAATAATTAATATAGTTACGCAACTGCCATATTTCGCTCCTAGGGGAGGCAAAAAGGGGTGTAGATAATATCCCCCTTTTATTGCCGTTGCTTGTACACTGACAGATTCTTAACCCAATCAGATGAAAATGAGAGTACGGCACCAACCAGGAACTTGTGACAATTGCGGCTATTTCTGTAATAGTTAATAGTTCTGTTCCCTATTCCCTGTTAAGAGTTCCCTAGTAACTGTTTTGTATTCTATACATCATTGTATCAACCTCAGAAAGTATGACAGTATGTCTTTTGCTTAGTATTAACTTTAACGATATGATACAGCGTTAATAGTCAATTGAAAAAAGTTAACCTAATAAATATTTTCTTAATAAGAATAGTCGATTTTACGGTTGATTTTTTTTAATTCAAGGGTATCTACAGATATTTATTTATTCAAATAATTAAAGTCATATTTTACACGATGTCAAAAAACTAGATTTTTCAATTTAAATCAAGGTTTTTAATTTAGGTGCAGTTTTGTGTGTAAAATCATTACGCTGTCTCAATATATTTTCAACAATTGGGTATTTTCATTTTCCATAATCATAAATTGTAAGGAGAAGTAATGAAAAAGAATTACTTGTTATTAAGTTTTTCTATAACAGCTATTTCACTAGCTTTAACAATTCCTGTCGCTGATGCTGCTGAATCGGAGATAAATCAAAATAATTCTCCAATAATTGTTGCTCAAAATCCCAAAATAACTAAAATAACTGAAATCAAAATAGAAAAAACAGACAAAGGATTAAAATTAGTTATCGAAACTGATAACCGAGAAAATTTGCAAAATCAAATAATTACAGAAGAAAAATCTGTAAAAATTATTAAATTAAACCAGGCTCAATTACATCTTCCTAATGGTGGAAACTTTTTACAAGAAAATCTCGGTGGTGGAATTAATTCAATTAGAGTTAGTCAAGTAGGTGAAGCAGAAGTTCAAGTCAAAATAGTTGGGGAAAATCAATTACCACAGATTGAACAAATTCAGAACAATGATAATTTAGTTTTCAATATCAATAATTATCTACAAGCAATCGAATTAACTGTTATTGGGAAGAAAGACAATCCTGAGAATACAGCTGGTAATATCACAGTAATCGATGCGGAACAGATCGAAAAACAACAAGCACGAGATATTAGAGATTTGTTACGTTATGAACCAGGAGTATCAGTTCCCAATAACACTCGTGGAGGTTTACAAGGAGTAAATATTCGCGGATTAGATGGAAATCGAGTCAATATGGAAGTGGATGGTATCCGTTTACCTTCTGAATATAACTATGGTACGAGTCAAATTGGACGAGATTATGTAGATATCGAAACCCTCAACGCTTTAGAGATTATACGAGGAAATAATTCTGGAGAAAATCGTAGTGATGCTTTAGGAGGAACCATCAATTTCCAAACTGCTGAAGCGGGAAATTTGCTTGATATTTTAGGTAAAAACTCTTTTACTAACCTGCGTACTGGTTACAGTAGTAAAGATCAAAGTTTGTTTGGCACTATTATACAAGCTAATCGTTTTGATAATGTCGATACCCTGTTCATTTATACTCGTCGAAATGGTAGTGAATTTCAGGTTGGTAATGGTAATAGTATCTATCAAGATGACCAAGATAAAACTCGCAACAATTTCTTGGGAAAAGTTACATACAATATTGACGAACAAAGCTTTGTCGAGTTTACCGGGGAAATATTCAACAACGTCACTGATAGTAAATTTTCTACAGCAAATCTTCCCGGTATGACTTTTGAGGGTTCGAGTACAGATTTAACAGAAAAATTGACTACGAATCGTCAGCGTGTGAGTTTAGTTTACCAATTTGATCGACCAGATACAGCTTCATGGCTCAAATTTGCTCGCACTCAGGTATACTTTCAGGATGCATTAACAGAAGAAGAAAATTTTAGAACTATTAATAGTAGAGGTGTAATTAGCTCACAAGAGGAAGAAAAAGACCTGACAGACAAAAGTTTTGGTGCTAACGTCAAACTTCGTAGTGATTTTGATTGGGGAAATATCAACCATCGTCTAACTTATGGTTTAGACATTTCCAAAACTTATAACGAACGTAATTATTTCCGCTTCGATACCACTACTGGCAACCGGGTTAATTCTCGTGGTTATCCTCAAAAAGATTTTCCTGATAGTAATACCTTTCGTTTGGGAATTTATTTACAAGACGAAATCGGTTTTGCTAATAACAGTCAATTGAAAGTAATTCCAGGATTACGTTTTGATTCTTACAGTCTCTCAGCAGAGAATAATCCAGAATTCACAATTAAAGGAAATGACGCTGTAGATTTTGCTGAATCTGCGATTAATCCCAGTTTAGGTATCGTTTACGAAGCAAATCCCAGTTTAACTTTATTCGGTCGTTATTCTCGTGGTTTTCGTCCTCCATTGTACAATGAAGTTAACTATTCTTTCCGTGCAGATATTCCTTTTCGTCCCCATAAAGGAATACCTAATCCAGATATTCAAGCAGAAACTAGCAATAATTTTGAATTAGGATTGCGTAGTCGTTCCAAACAGTTCGACTTTGATATTACAGGTTTTTATAATCGCTACAATGATTTCATAGAAACAGCAGCTTTAATTGGTTACGACGATAATGATATCGGTTCAATTACTCCTGTACCTTTCCAAACTTTTCAAACTAAAAACGTATCTGAAGCGGAAATTTATGGTTTAGAAATTAAAACCGCTTATCGATTTAATTCTCAGCCAGGAGGTTTTGCTTTACGAGGTGGATTAGGATTACAAATCGGAAACGATTTAACTGATAATAAACCTCTGGCAACTGTCGGACCTTTACAAGGAGTTTTAAGTTTAGGTTATCAGGCTCCAGATGATAAGTGGGGAGCAGAATTAATTGGTACTTTTGTAGCGAAAGCAAGAGAACAACAAAATTATGTAAATCCTACAAGTATTGTTGTAGGTCAACCAGAAAGTAATAGAACTTTTATTGACCCCTACGAACCAGAAGAATACACTTTAGTAGACTTAATTGGTTACTATAAAATAAATCCCAATTTAACTTTAACTGCGGGGATTTATAATATTTTTAATAGTGAGTATTATCAATACTCCGATGTCCGTACTATAGATACTAATTCCCGTTTTTTTGAAGCACAACGTGGTCGTTATGCTCAACCAGGAACTAATATTGCTGTTGGTTTGAATTGGCGGTTTTAACCTGATTAGAACTTATATAGGATTCCGGTTTGATTTTTTAAATTATTTGTGTAGGAAGGCTTTCTTGCTGTCTTGCTTTCATGATTCTAGAAGATTAAGGTGTACTGAGTTTTTTCAATTGGAAAGTAGGATTTCTATACAATCGCAATAAATAATTTAGTATCCCTCTTTCTCAGAGGGACTAAATTCAAGTAATTGTCTAGTAGTTTATATATATTTTGAGACACATAAGGAGTTAAAATATGAATACAAAAATCACGAGCTTAGCAATTATTTTATTATTAAGTATTAGTTTAATTTCTTGCTCAAGTAAGATTAATACAGATGAAAAAGCTGAAAATAAAACCGAACAGAATATAAATCAACCGACTCAAGTAGCTAAAAGAATAGTAGCACTGACTCCTTTAGCAGCAGATTTAATTTATAACTTAAACAAAACCACTTTAGTTGGCATTTCTAACGGTAGATATACTTCCAAAGAAACTAAATTTTCCGAGTTCCCTAGAGTTGGCGAGCGCGGTAATATTAATTTAGAAAAAATCATTGCTCTCAAGCCAGATTTAGTAATTGGTTCCGAATTATTTCAATCTGAAGCATTAACAAGATTAAAAGAATTAGGAATTGATACTATTTCCCATCAAACTAATAGTTGGCAAGAATTGGAAAATTTGACTATCACATTAGCAAATCGGATTGATACTAATCCAAAACCAATATTAAATAAATACCAATCATTTTTAAATAATATTCCTGATAACGGAAAATCTGTTTTGGTACTCGTAAGCCGAGTCCCCGTATTGTCTCCAAATAAAAATAGTTGGGCTGGAGATTTATTAACAAAATTCAAATATAAAAATATGACTGCTGATTTTCAGTCAAACGGTAGATTTCAAGGTTATCTGACTCTTTCTCAAGAAAAAATATTAACAGCAAATCCCGATAAAATTTTCTTAATTGAATCTGATGATATTAATCCAGATGAATTGAAAAAAGAAACATTTTGGAGTCAACTTAAAGCTACCCAAAATAATCAGGTATATATATTTCATCATGATGGCTTAATTAGTCCTACAAGCATTGATACTGTTGAAGAAGTTACCAATCAACTGCGTCAAGCTGCAAAAGAGTAATTATTATAATTGCCAATTATTGTATTCGAGTAGGAAATTTAATTTCTCACTCACAAGTTATATCTACCGGCGTTGTCTTTATTACCTGCTCTTTTTTGACTGTTGGAGTTGCATTGACATTACAGTCAAAATTTAAATACGGTTATTACTACCTTAATAGCTGGTTAAGCTATTGCAATAATACTTTACATAAATTAATATTTAGTTACACAAGTAAAAAGGAAACAAAAATGAACGCAAAAGGCTACACCATCGACGAGTACAAAAGAATCGACACTTATGCGATCGAACCCAAGCTTTATGTGGATGATGTTGCACGTACTGGTTTCACCGAGTATGCAGAAAAGCTGAATGGACGTTTAGCGATGATTGGATTTGTATCCTTAATTGCGATGGAAGTCATCACCGGACATGGTTTAGTTGCCTGGTTAACAAGTCTGTAAACATTAAAAAATTAAGTAGCCCATAAGGAAACAATATAATGAAAACTGATTTTGATTATCCGAGCAAAAACTTATTAGGAACGGTTGTTTTTCGCAAAGATTTTAACAACTTCGAGAAAATTACTGTTTCTCAAGCTTGGTCATTATTTTTCACCGCAGGTAAGGAAGATAAAGCATTGGGTTATGAGTCTGAATTAGGTTTATTTTTCAGTAACTTATTAATTGCGATCGCTGTAAGTGGTTCGTTGTGGGCAAGTGTTTTCACCCGTATTGCATAAAGCTTGAAACTGAATTCCTACCTGGAAGTCCTGGTTATATGTAGCTAGGACTTATTTTTATGTTTTCCAAATTATCATTGATCCTCCGAATTTTAGATTTTGGATTTTGGATTCTTTAGGGTACAAGCCCCACCCCTGGTGGGTGGAAAAATCTAAAATCGTCAATCCAAAATCCCCAAGCTGCATCCCTTTATGGGTGCAGTCAATCCAAAATCGCAAATCTAAAATCCAAAATTGATTGACATTAATGTTAAGGTTTAAAATGAGGAATCATTACAACAGTTATTACCAGATTTATCCCATAAAAATGAAATCGAAAGAGATTTACTAGGAAAACTGGTATTAGCTTGTGGTGATGTTAGTTTAGTAGACTTTATCCCCTTGAGTGAAACTGCGATCGCCTCAGCCAGAAATGCTCTACAAAATAACTGTGAAATAGTCGTAGATGTTCCCCCAGTTTTCGCAGCTCTTGATCATACCCGCATTGCACATCTAGGACTAAAAGTCAATATTTTGATGGATGACCCTCATATTTACAGTGCAACAGATGCCGAAAACAAATTTTGGCAACATGAAAAATGGCGCGAGGGGTTACAAAAGTTAACTCCTGGTTGTATTTTAGTTATCGGTTACGCACCATCAGTATTAATATCTGCACTAAAAATCATCGAACAAGAGCAATTGCGACCATCATTAATTATCGGAATGCCCATCGGTTTTAGTCATGCTCCAGCAGCCAAACGTCGGTTAATATCTTCTGATGTAGATTATATTACCACTGTTGGTACCATTGGCGGTGGTTTACTAGCCGCAGTCGCGCTTAACACTTTGATGGAGTCCTTAATTGAAAAACCTGATTGTCATTGTCATTTAGAGTATAACTGTTGACTGTAGAAGTCGGGTTTTTACGATAAATATCTGTAACACCCACTTTCACACTAATAAAAACCCGACTTCTGTAATATCGTCGAATTCACGTTTAATTAGAATTAGCAGTTGTTTTTTTCATCCCAAAACCCTTACTTACTCCATAGTAAACAGTCTTGAATTCCACTTGATTATTATTAGGATTGTAAAGAGTATAAGTTGCTTCCCCAGGCTTTCTCCCCACATTACCGACACCTACCACCATCCGGGGAGTTACATTAATAGTTTGATTAGGTACTTGACTATCAAGAGTAGTTATTCCCGTGTTAATTGAACCAGCGTCTAAATTATATTGAAAAGTTAGACCAGAACGACCGCAAAATAAATTATTAGCTTGCATCCGCGCTACCCGGTCTAAAATTATAACTGGAGAAGTTTCCGGAGTTAAGGCTTCATCTACAGATACAGTTGTACCGTGAATTAACAAAGTATCCAACTCAAAAAAGCCAAAATCGAGATTTCGTATCCACTCCACAGTATGACGAGAAACATTATTCCACAGTAATTTTACGGTTTCGCCACCATATTTTTGCAATAAATCAGTAGGTTCTGAAGTTGCAGATAAACCATGCAGTATCAAACATTGTTCCTCCCACCATCCCTTACAAACCAATGGTGATAATCCAGACTGTGAATTATGTGAATTATGTAAAAGTTCTACAAGCTTCTCAGATTCCGGAGTAGGTCCAACCACATCCCCTAAAATATATAAAGCCTCGATATAGCGACTTTGACGTTTAATATCCGTCATCACCGCTTCATAAGCCGTCAAATTACCTTCAATACCGCTTAAAATTGCCCACTTCATCATCGTAATTTTGGATTTTAGATTTTAGATTAAAGAGTTAGTTGACAGTTAATTTCTCCCCCTCCCCTTGTCTCCCCATCTCCCCATCCCTTTCAATCACCGAGTACAAACATGAGTCGGATCATCTGCACGTTCTGCGAACTCTATACCACGTGATAAACGCCAAGCAAAGATAGCTGGTAATCCCTTTTCAATAATTGCTGCACAGGTTTTTTGATAATCGTAAGCAACTTCTCGCAATATTACTTCCTGATTATCAGTGTCATAAATTACATAGGTTGCATTAGGTCTCCCATGCCTTGGTTCTCCCACAGAACCTGCATTAACAATCTTTTTCAAGCTTGCTGTAAAGCTCTTTTCTACAGATAAATTTTTGCTTTCCACTCGAACTTTTAACTGACCAGAATCTAAATTACGGAAATAAGGTGCATGAGTATGACCACAAAAAAGCACATCTGCACCGGATGAAATTACTCGTTCTAACGCCACAAATGCATCGAGTTCTGGTAATAAATATTCATGGTTGCTGTGGGGACTACCATGAACAAAAGCCAAATTATCTTCTTGAAGAATATGAGGTAATTGAGCTAAAAAATCACGATTTTCTGGTGTTATTTGCTTATTAGTCCATTCATGAGCAATAATACCGCGTTTTTCTGCTAATAAAGAAGGATAACTACAATCACAAGCATTCAAACCCTCAACCACATCTTCATCCCAGCAACCACCGCAGGTAGGAATTTCTAAAGAGCGAATTTTTTCCACTACTTCATTAGGATAAGGACCATATCCAACCAAATCCCCTAAACAAAAGATTTTTTCCGCAAAATGTTGCTCTATATCTAATAAAACAGCATCCAAAGCCGTAATATTGCCGTGAATACATGAAATAACTGCTATTTTCATACTTGCATTCCCTCTAATAACATTTGTTTAACTTGTTGCTGGAACTGCTTAATTAATAAATCGGATAAAAAACAATCAGATAAAGTTTGCTTGAGCATCACTTCATCCAAACTTTCTCCTACCACTTCAATGCCGCTAAAACGCTGTGGTCTACCTTCCAAATGACGAGGTAAATTTAATTCTAAAAAACCAGCTTGGGGTATACCCGCAACAAAATCACAGTAAATACTTCTACCATCATTAACATCAAAAATTGCCTTAGCACGGCTAACATTACCATAAGCACCATGAGTTAATTCATACCAAAACTCTTCTAAACTATCTTCATCAATCACCTGAGTATCAGTTCCAACTCTCCATAAATGCTTATTTAAAATGACTAATCTCTCTTTACCTCTTTCCTCCGTGTTCTCAGCGTCTCTGCGGTTTTTATTTTCTCCCTGGAGGGAGACGCTGCGCGAACGGTAATTTTCTAAAGGCAAGGAAATAATCGGTACTCCCGAAATAACCTCATCAGCCCAAGCGTGATATTCAGAATCTTTGAGATGCGGTGGTAAAACAGCTACAGTACCGTAAGATAAATCATTTAATATTGGTGATAAACTTTCTAAATCTAAGTAAAAACCCAATTCTATATAAACCGCTTTCGCTTCGGGTATTCGCTTGAGTAATTCAACTTCTTGAGTGTCGCTGAAAACCTGTATTCCCGGAAAATCGGCAGCAATTCGGTTTTTATCTATAGAAACGTTTCCAGTACCGGGGCTGAAATAAATGATATTATCATCATCTACAGATTTTGTATCTTGGATTTGCTGATGAATCCAAGCAGTTTTTCCCGAACCCGCAAGACCAGCAACAACCTTAATTAAAGGTACAGTCATAGAAACTTGATTGAGATTTAGAAACCATAAGTTACACCGCTAATTGTAACTTATATGTGAATGATAATCGTTTTCAGCTTGTTTGGGAATGACTCTTATAGAAGTCGGGTTTTTGTGAAAATTTCGTGGGTATTAGAGATATTTGTCCTAAAAACCCGACTTCTTGCCCCCAGATTTTGATCAGAATTTTGTAAATGTTAAAGGAAAGTCCAACTGCCATTGCTTACCTTTGTAAAATAGTAGTTGATAAACGTGTAGACTACCATATCTAAAAGACGCTTCAAAAGATTGTAAGTAAAGATACCACATACGCAAGAATCGCTCATCATAAATTGCTCCTAATGAGGCAATTTTATCTCGATTACTAGTAAAATTAATTGCCCAGCGCTTCATAGTTTCCGCGTAGTGGGGCTTGAGATTTTCGCAATGAGCAACTGGTAGCTTAGCAGCGCGAAGTTCCTCTATCAATTCATGAAGCTGCGGTGCATACCCACCAGGAAAAATATATTTAGCACTCCAAGCGCCATTGCGTTCGTTACTTTGGGTGGCAATTGTATGTAACATACCCACCCCATTCGGAGTTAAAAGTTCTGATGCTTTGTGCATGAACGTCGCGAAACTGTCTTTACCGACGTGTTCAAACATTCCGATGCTAACAAATTTATCGTATTGCCCTTGTATCTCTCGGTAATCTTTCGTAACGATATTTATTTTATCACTAAGACCTTTTTCGGCAATTCTTTCTTTAGCCAACGCGGCTTGCTCTACACTTAAAGTGATACCCGTTCCGGAAATGCCGTAATTTTCAGCAGCATAAATCAGCATTCCACCCCATCCACAACCAATATCAATCAGTGATTCTCCCGGTTGCAGCGCTAATTTTTGACAAATTAATTCGTACTTCTGAAGCTGCATCTGCTGTAGGGAATCAGTTTCTCGAATCCGATAACCACAGGAATAAGTCAAAGTTGGGTCAAGAAAAAGCTGATAGAAATCATTTCCTAAATCATAGTGATACTGTACATTTTTACGACTATTTTGAATGCGAGTGGGAACTGTTTTCAACCGTTGAGTTATCACCGTCAACAATAATGGAATTGTGATCCGTTGACTTGCTTTCGAGTAGACATTACTACGATAAAACAACCCAATGAGTTCAACGAGGTTATCGTTTTCCTCATCCCACCAACCATCCATGTAAGCTTCACAAAACCCAAGAGCGCCAAATGCCAAAATCCGGTCATAGGTATGAGGATTATGAATACGAAGACTCAGAACTGGTGATAAATCTTCCCTACCAAAATGGAACACCATACCTTCAGGGTTGGTAACAGTGAGATTTCCTTCTTGAATAAAGCTAAAAAGTTGGTAGAGATAACGCTCTCCACTGGGTAAGCGAGAAATGCGATCGCTCCAATTTTGGCTTGAAGGGGTAATGATTTCTCGATTTTGTCGATTTGGCGCTTGGGTTTGAGTCATATCTTGAGCTTCCTTATAATTTTACTAAGTTTGCTTACGACTACTTCTGTGCAATTTTGACATTAGTAGCCAATCCGAGGAATTGTAATAATCGAATAGTCATCCAAGTCACATCAATTTCCCACCATTGCAAACCATGACGGGCTGAATATTGAAAAGCATGATGATTATTATGCCAACCTTCGCCAAAAGTCAAGAAAGCAACCCACCAACAGTTAGTAGAGCGGTCTTTTGAATCATGACTACGATAGCCGACCATATGACAAGCACTATTCACGAACATCGTAGAGTGAAGTCCGACAAATAAACGTACAAAGATTCCCCAAATGACAAAAGACCATCCACCGATCAAATAAAGGATAACCCCTAAAGCAACTTGCAACTCGATGTAATATCTGTGACAAAAACGATAAAATGGGTCATCGGCAATGTCCTTAGTAAGACGGGGAAGTTCAGTTCTCATCGGCACCGAATGCATTAACCAACTAATGTGACTCCACCAAAAACCCTGGGTGGAATTATGAGGGTCTTTTTCCTGATCGGAATACAAATGATGCGCTCTGTGATATCCAACCCAGCCGAGTACACCCCCCTGAAGAGCCAAAGTACCGCATAAAATCAGAAAATACTCCAGCCATTTGGGAGTTTGTAAACTGCGATGGGTAGCCAAACGATGAAAACCAAAAGAAATTCCCAAACCGATGGTTATCCAGTGTAAAAACACTGCCACCCCTACAGCAGCCCAGCTAAATGTATGGGGTAAAAATACTAACAATACTGCTAAATGCAATATGCAAGTAAAAATAATTACCTTTGGTCTCGGAGAAGCTGGATTAAATTGAGATACATTGCTAGTCATAATTTTTTTAAATTTTAACTTTACACTGGATTGGATTTGTTGCGGTTTTCATTTGAGTCATTTCATCATTACTTAGTTTTTTACCACAAATGGACACACCTGTTGGTAGCATTCTACTGGTGTGAACGGGGACTTTTGGAGAATATCTACCTCAAGTTGGCAACCATCTTTAACCAATAGAATCATTTCCATTTGAGGATTATAACTATCAATCGCTTGTAAGATATTAGTAATTGTTTGCTGTGCGACCATCTATTTATGTAAATAAGTTGAAGGTTTTTTTAATTTGAAAGTGGATATTACAGCATTTTTATAGAATGTCAGGTACATTTCCAGAAAAGTTTAATAAATTGATCGGTGCAATGCTATTGACTACGAACAAGATGAAAATGTTCACGGGGGTAGAGAGCAGTTGGTTAGGGAATATGACAAAAGTTTGGCAAGCCGGTTATATCAGCAATAAATCTTGGGGATTTATTTGTGAGGTTATCCGATATTAAATTCCTATTATAAGTAGTTAAGCCTCTATGATTTGTATAATTAATACTCAGTCATAGAACGGGTTCCTTATTACGTTAAAAGCCGAACTTGAAATTAAATTGAATAATCGAGTGGAAAAGACTTGGCAAACTTCGGTCTGACAAAGACTTGTTGTTGTGCTTGTAAATTCAACTTACCATACTCTTCTCGAGTCAAATTTGCAGTTATAGTTTGTCCATCATCAAAGATTAATTCAGCGACAATTTCCCAACCCAAGTGAATTAAGCGATTAACTTTTGCTGGGGCAGAATTTTCTCTTTTACTAGTTTCTATCAGTACATCATGAGGACGTACAAATACTTTAGGAGCAGATGAATCAAAGCCACTGTTTTTAATTAAGCGCGAACTTCCGGGAATAACATTTACTGGTCCAATAAAACTCATGACAAATGAAGTTGCTGGATGATCGTAAACCTCTGCTGGAGTACCTACTTGTTCTATCCGTCCTTGATTCATCACTACAATTTCGTCAGAGACTTCCATCGCTTCTTCTTGGTCGTGAGTCACAAATACAGTCGTGACTTTGACTTGTTCAATTAGCTGACGTAACCAGTTTCTTAAATCTTTACGTACTTTTGCGTCTAATGCACCAAAAGGTTCATCTAGCAAGAGTACCTTCGGCTGCACGGCTAAAGCACGGGCTAAAGCAACTCGCTGTCTTTGTCCCCCAGATAATTGCGATGGATAGCGGTTCCCCAAACCTGATAACTGCACTAATTCCAGTAACTCTTGTGCTCGATTTAGGGCTTGTTTTTTGTTGACCTTACGAATATCCAACCCAAAGGCAATATTTTGTTTGATTGTTAGATGCTTAAACAGTGCATAGTGCTGAAACACAAAGCCGATATTCCGCTGTTGTACTGTCTCATAGGTTGCATCCCGACCTGTTAAGTAAATCCTGCCTGTATCGGATGGTTCTAACCCTGCGATCGCTCGCAATAAAGTAGATTTACCTGAACCAGAAGGACCCAACAAAGCTACCAGTGAACCAGTCTTGACCTCCAAATTAATATCATCCAAAGCCAGAAAACTACCAAACCGCTTTGTTAGACTTTCAACCGTAATTCCCATTTCTTCTGGTCTCCTTTGTAGAAAATTAACAACGTGATTCCTTCCTTGTACACTTATAATCACACATAAATCGGTAGATTATTTGTGGATTTTATTACTTTTTTTCATGTAATCTACACATTGTCTATCAACAAATGTATATTTACTCTTGTAACTTTACCCACTTCTGTGTAATATATGACGACAGCTAAAGAATACTAAAAGTCTATCCAGTAACTGTAGATTAAAAAGGAGAAACAAAGAATGAGCTTATGGCAGCGTTCGCGAAGGTTATTGGAATTTATAAATCAACACAAAGGCTTTAGAGCGAACTCGTTGAAAAGCTTCCTGTCTTTATTTTTAGTGGGAACGGTATTAAGTCTGACGATCGCTGCTTGTGGTGGTAACGGAGGTTCAGCAACTGGAGACTCAGAAGCCACACCCGGTGCAAATCCTGTATCAGCTAGTAAACAAGATGTCGAAATCACTCTGGTATCCTTCGCTGTCACCAAAGCTGCTCATGATGCGATTATTCCCAAATTCACAGAGCAGTGGAAACAGGAACATAATCAAAACGTTACTTTTAAAACTAGCTATGCTGGATCGGGTAGCCAAACCCGTGCAGTCATTGATGGTTTACCAGCTGATATCGTTCACTTATCATTAGCCCTGGACACCAGAAAGATTGAAAAAGCCGGATTCATTGAACCAGGTTGGGAACAAGAAGTACCCAACAACGGTATTGTTTCTAGCTCTGTTGCAGCTCTAGTAACACGAGAAGGAAATCCTAAAGGCATTAAAGATTGGGCAGATTTAGCTAAAGATGGAGTATCTTTTATCACTGCTGATCCGAAAACCTCTGGAGTAGCCCGATGGAATCTATTAGCCTTATGGAATTCTGCTATTAAAGCTGGAGCCGATGAAACCAAAGCGACTGAGTTTCTTGACCAAGCTTATAATAATGTACCCATTCTTACAAAAGATGCCCGTGAAGCAACAGATGCTTTTTTCAAACAGGGTCAAGGTGATGCTCTGATTAACTACGAAAACGAATTGATTCTGGCAGATCAAAAGGGTGAGAAGATATCCTATATAGTACCATCGGTGAATATTTCTATTGACAATCCCATTGCTGTGGTTGATAAAAATGTAGATAAACACGGCAACCGGGAAGTTGTAGAGGCATTTGTGAAGTATTTATTTACACCGGAAGCCCAGCAAGAATTTGCCAAAGTTGGATTCCGTCCTGTGGATAAAAGTGTAGCTGAAAACAAGGAATATAAAGAAAAGTATCCCGCAGTTCAGAACTTGGCAAAAGTTCAAGATTACGGTGGCTGGGATGAAGTACAGAAGAAGTTTTTCGAGGATGGAGCAATTTTCGACCAAATTCAAGCCAAGAGAAGAAGGTAAGGAACATAGAATAGAGGCTCTGGATCTATCCTAGGGATTTCCAAATAAAAAATCTTCAATTCTATTATCGTAGTGCGTTACGTGCACACTACAAAATGGGTGAAATTATATTTTGAAAATCCCTTAGAGGCAGAGCCTGATGAAACGTTTTTCCAGTCTCTGGCTGGTAAATAATCTACAATCCAAAATCCAAAATCGAATGACAATATCATCATCACCTAATCAACAATTTCGGACTCGACAACCCGCTTGGCGGAAATATCTCCGTCCATTGATTGGAGACAGTTGGGCATGGCGAATTAGTTTTGTGTATTTAGCAGTAATGCTAATTATACCGATAGTTGCCATGTTTTTTAAAGCTGCTGAAGAATCTCCGGCTGATTTTTGGCGGATTGCTACCAGTCCAAGTGCTCTGTCTGCTTACGATGTCACCTTTACAACAGCCCTCGCGAGTGCATCAATCAATGGGGTATTTGGAACTCTGCTAGCTTGGGTAATAGTTCGCTATGACTTTCCCTTAAAAAAGCTGATTGATGCTTCCATCGATTTACCATTTGCTCTACCAACCGCAGTAGCAGGTTTAACTTTAGCGACTGTGTATAGCGAAAATGGTTGGATTGGTTCGTTATTTGTACCCTTTGGTATTAAAATATCCTTTACCCGTTTAGGTGTGGCAGTTGCCATGACGTTTATTTCCCTTTCCTTTGTGGTGCGGGCTGTACAACCTGTACTACAAGAAATGGAAAAAGAAATGGAGGAAGCTGCTTGGAGTTTGGGTGCGAATCAATTACAGACATTTACAAGGGTAATTTTACCACCTTTATTGCCTGCGATTTTGACTGGTGTGGCTTTGGGATTTTCCCGCGCTGTCGGAGAGTTTGGTTCAACGGTAATCATTGCCTCGAATACACCATTTATGGATTTGATTGCACCAATATTGATTTTCCAGCGGTTGGAACAGTATGACTACTCTGGTGCCACGGTTATTGGTGTTGTGATGCTGATAATTTCCTTGATGTCATTACTTGCGATTAACCTTTTACAAGCTTGGGGAAGAAGATATGACCAGAAATAATTCACAGCCGAATCAACAGAAAAGTTGGGTTCCCAAAGTATTGATTGCGATCGCGCTGATTTATTTATCTTTGGTGATTTATATTCCCACTGCGAATGTATTTGTCCAAGCTTTTAAAAGCGGGGTAGGACCATTTTTCGCTAACCTGACTGAACCAAATTTTCTACACGCGGCTTGGTTAACTTTGATACTAGCATTGATTACAGTACCCGTGAATACGGTATTTGGCTTGTGTGCAGCTTGGGCGCTTACCCACGGAAAAATTTCCGGTAGAGCCTTTATTTTAAGTGTGATTGACCTACCTTTCTCGATTTCACCTGTAGTTGCAGGTTTGATGATTGTATTGCTGTACGGACGCAATGGTTGGTTTGGTAGTTGGTTACTAGAGAATGACATTAAGATTCTTTTTGCCTTACCAGGAATGTTTTTAGCAACCGCTTTTGTGAGTATGCCTTTTGTCGCACGGGAAGTAATTCCGGTGTTAGATGAAATTGGTAAAGAACAAGAAGAAGCAGCACAAACCCTAGGTGCAAATGGCTGGCAAATTTTTTGGCGTGTGACAATTCCCAATATCCGTTGGGGTTTGTTGTACGGCATACTGTTGACTAATGCCAGAGCTATGGGTGAATTTGGTGCGGTTTCCGTGGTGTCAGGAAATATTGGTGGCGATACTCAAAGTTTACCTTTGTTTATTGAAGATGCTTACAAACAGTATCAAACAGAAGCTGCATTTTCAGCTGCGTTGATATTAGCAATGTTGGCATTAGTCACCTTGGTAGTCAAAGAGATTCTCCAACAGAAATCAGGTCATTCGAGTCAAAAAGTTTTATAGAAAAGGATGATTTAACTATGGCTTCTCACAACACTCTTACACATAAACAGATTCGAGTCAGAATTCCCAAAGATTACCATGAAGAACCTGTGATTTCTCGTCTTGTTTCCGATTATCATTTAGAGATTAATATCAAATCTGCAATTTTGGGTGCAAATGCAGTTGGTGATGGTTGGTTTGTTTTAGATTTACAAGGAACTAACGAACAAATTGACCTGGGTATTAGTTATTTACGGAATTTAGCTTTGGAACTTTGGGATAATAACCAGAGTTATCGTTGGTAAATAATATCCTGTCAATATTCTGTCCAAGCTACTTTATTCATTTATTTTCATTCTCCTCTCTTTTTACTCCTCAGAAATAAACAGCTCTAGAGGAGTATTTTTGATTTTCATAAATACTTATTAATTCCATGACTGTATTCTTTTCTATCTTTGTTTTATAGATTGAAAGTGGTTTAGTTGCTTGTCTATTTTGGACTTTGCCTTCTGTGGTAAACTCTCAAGCATGACAAGGACATAAAAAGATATTTTCTTCCGTTTCCCAATCTACTGTACAACCAAGATGTGTACAAAGAACTGCTGGACTATGGACATCATATACCCCATTTCCTACTTGTTTAGAATACCCTCCATCTGTTAATTCATAGAGAGTTTCATTATTACTACGGCTATTTTCAATGGATAAAACATTTGAGATTGTGAATTTTTAATTAACGTGAGTACCCCTATGTGTAAGCGAACTACGACAAATTGTATAAGGTTATGCTTGATTAAAAAAATCTCAAATTCTAAATTTCTCCAATCCCTAATTTCTAATTATAGATTTCTTGGGGTATTTTTGCGTTTTGTGTAGGAACAGAAACTGCGGGAATTCTTGCTAAAATCTCTTTTTTAAGCGGTTGGGGACGCTCAACCCAAGGCAAGGAACCATCCGGATATACGTAGCATTTTTGGTATAAACAAATACACTCTTGATTCCCTCTGGTGTTAATTCCGGTGAAATATCCCCAAAAAGATAAGTAGTTTTACCAAGAGAGGCGAAGGAAACAACACAGGAACGGTTGCAAGCACTCATGCATTCGACTGGTTGAATAGTAAATTCTGTATTTAAACCCCAATTAGGATAATCATCTTGCAAGCGTTTGAGCAGCTTTTCGCCACCACTTTCACCAACACGCTTACCATTTTCCCACTTACTAGCACAAGTGGTACAAACAAAAATTGTATGAACGCTCATCTATACCTCGTAGATTGTCGCTGGTTTTTTTCGATTTATCGGCGGGCAGTTAACAATTTATGCAATTTGTTTGTCCGGAAGCAATACGCCAAGCTTTCCCCGCAGTCATGTCTAACAATTGGGTTTGTTCTCGTGCAATAAATGCAGCAAATAAGTTAGAAGAAGATGAGGAGTAATTTGTAGGACTTACGCAACCGGCACATTTTCTTGTAGGGGAGGCAAAATGCGGTGTGGATTTTCCTCCCGCATTATTGCCGTTGCTGTGACGCTTCGCAAAAATTTGAACGCAGCGATAAGACTTGTAGCG
>JAYKJL010000116.1:0-34291 GCA_035285725.1 Nostocales cyanobacterium 94392
TAGCAGGAACAGACAAAGGTTGGGGTATCTCTGGATTTGAATATCAAACTAACTCTGGTTGGCAATCTTATCAAATCCGTGTCGGTGACTATATGAGTGGTCAATTTAATTATTTAGTATTTGCTAACGACCACGATGTTAGAAATGCTGATGCTCACAGTCAATTCCGTAATTTGAAATTATATGAATATGGTCAAATTCCCACCGTTGAGACTAAACCAGTCCCAGAAATACCAACCTTAAGCTTCGACTCTTTAGACTCCTACGCTGACCAAGATAAGATTGGGATTCTGAATATTTCTGCTGATGGTAAACAGTTTGAAATGCAAGGTAATTCTTGGAAAAAACTATCGATTAATTACAATATTACCAAAGAAACCATACTTGAATTTCAATATAACAGCACCGTCTTAGGAGAAATTCAAGGTATTGGCTTTGATATCGATAATAAATTAACTAGCACAGACCGTAAAAATATCTTTCAACTAGCGGGAACTGAAAAAGGTTGGGGTATCCCTGGATTTGATTATGAAACTAACTCTGGTTGGAAATCTTATCAAATCCGTGTCGGTGACTATATGAGTGGTCAATTTAATTATTTAGTATTCGCTAACGACCACGATGTTAGAAATGCTGATGCTCACGGTCAATTCCGTAATTTGAAATTATATGAATATGGTGAATATGCTCAAGCTGTAGCTCAGACAAACAATAATAAGTTAAGCATCGCTGAAAATCGAGGAAATTTAAATTCAGATGTTGTACTTTTTGTCAAAGATAGTACTAACAATTCCCCTCTTTCTTCCTACGGTGGTGTAAATCAAGATAAAGGTACATTTACCATTTCTGATGATAAAACCGAAGTTCAACTTAACGGTAACAGTTGGAAGAAGTTAGATATTAATAACTACACCGTTACCCAAAATACCGTTCTCAAATTTGAATTTCAAAGCAATGCACAAGGAGAGATACAAGGTATTGGTTTTGATAATGACGATATTCTCAACGGTGGTGATTCTAAGCACTTATTTCAAGTTTCTGGAACTCAAGATTGGGGAATAGAAATCGAAGATAATTACATTCTTGGTTCCGGATGGAAAACCTATGAAATGAAAGTCGGAGAATACTTTACAGGTAACTTTGATTATCTGACTTTAGCATCCGACGATGATGTGTCTAACTCAATAGCACAAAGTCAGTTTCGCAATATTTCGCTTTATGAAATGTAATTAAAAATAAGATTAGGAGTCTTAGCTTAGCGTGTCCATAAGGAAATGGAGTGAGAAGTTAATAATTATTTACCCTCTCTCCATCTCTCCTTCTTTTTTCTTTTACCTTTCAGAAGCACCAGCTAATAAACTTTCTTCAAGCTTCTTAAGCTCTGGTGTTAGCCTACCTCTAGGAATTTTCAACAATATGTGATTTTTAGCTTGAAAAGCTTTGACTAAATACTTGCAGGCTTTTTCTGGCTGTGCGTGTTCACCACAAGTAAACATATCGATCGCAATATAACCAATTTCAGGCCAAGTGTGAACCGAAACGTGAGATTCTGCTAAAAGCGCTAAAGCCGTCACTCCGTAAGGCTCAAACTGATAAGTCAATTCTTTGAGCAAAGTCGAGTCAGCTTCTTTGACTCCTTCTTCCAACGCTTTTTTGATGAAATCAACATCGTTGAGCAAATCCTTGGGACATTCATACAGTTCCAAAATACAGTGGCTGCCCACTGGTACCAAAGGAGTATCTTTATCTAAGTATGATTGATTTGCCAATTTATTCTACCCTCTAATTAACCAAACAATTATTATATCACGGATTAAAACAGATGCAAGGGATTTCACGGATTTAATTACCCATTACCAATTACGGTGTGGATTCTGGTATCGGTTCTGATGTTGGTGTTGGTTCTGGTGTTGGTTCTGGTATCGGTTCTGATGTTGGTGTTGGTTCTGGTGTTGGTTCTGGTGTTGGTTCTGGTGTGGGTTCTTCAGTTGGTTCTGGTGTAGGTTCCGGTGGTGGAGCAGCATTTTCTACTTGTAAACGCAGCCGATAATCTTCGGATTGCGATGATGTAGAGACAATGACGAATTCATAATATCCATTTTCATCGAGAGTACCTGACCAAGAGCGTCTTGTAGAATCTTCTAAAAGTGCTGTTTTACCAGAAGGGGAATAGATTGACAATAATACCTTGGGAGAAGCCGTTAAATTGACTTCCATTTCTTGTCCTTTGCTGAGTTGAGCGATGAAGATTTTACCTTGTAGGTTTCTAAAATTACCGCTTCTCGTAACTCCCGTCTCACCACTGGCAAATTGCAGTTTCTCAAAAGCGCTGCGTGCAAGTACTGCATTTAGTTTATCAAATACGAACCCATGCCAAACTTGTCCTACGGGTTGATTAATAAAATTTTTACCTTTTTGCTCAGGGAATTCACTTAAAAACGGCGCGTCGGCTAAGTCATATACTGAACGGCTACCAACATTAATATTATTAACCTGAACCTTCCAGCGATCGCGGTCTGCTGCGGTAAAGGTTCCAAGTCTACGACGAGCGTCGGAACTCATTTGTGACATCTTGTTGAGCAACTCATTGGCTGTTTTATCCCATTGTTCTCGTAAGTTGGCATCTTCAGGTTCGTCGCTCAAGGTACGTCTGTTCAAACTCGGATTTCTATCCCAAAATATTTGATTAACTAATCCAACATAAAAGTTATAATCTATACCTAACTGCTCTCGTCGCGCTCTTAGTCTTTGTTTACGTTCCCTTTCTTCTGGGGAAAATTTTGGGTCAACTGGAGGTTCGGTTGATGTTGGTGTTACTGTCGGTGTGGAATTATCTCTAGATGTAATTTGAGATACTCCCAAGTAAGCTAAACCGCTTAAAGCGACTGTAGCCAAAAATATCACCGCAATTTTTCCCGGTGTCAACCAAGTTGTTGTAGATTTAGATTGAGGCTCGGAGAAAGCGGGTGCTGCAAAACTAGGAGATTGTACAGCAGGTGCGACAGCAATGGTTTGTTCTGTTTGTTGCGGTGGCTGTAACTGGGGAGGTAGTGTTTGTAATACTGGATGATTATTTGTCGAAGCAGGGTTAAGCCCTTGTAAAACTTGATTGGCATTTTGATAACGTTCCCTGGGTGCTGTAGACAGCATTTTATCTAACACTAATCCAAAGTCGGGACTTAGATTAACTTCTCGCCGCCATTGCCATTGCAGGTTATAGTGATCAATTAATTCTGCTGGTTGTTTGCCTGTAAGCAAAACTAGTACTGTTGCAGCCAAAGCATATAAATCGCTGTGGGGTTCGACTAATCCAGTTTGCATTTGTTCTGGGGGAGCATAACCCACTTTTCCGAGTAAAGTTGGCACTGGGGTTGCTGGGGGGCTACCCGGTGCATAATATTGGGAAGCTACTGTTGCTACTACTTGCTTCACACCACCAAAATCTATTAGTACTGGTAATTGGTCATTTTTACGAAGAATTAAGTTGTCTGGGGAAATATCGCGGTGAATTACACCCATGGAATGAATGTAATCTAATACTGGTAATATTTGTTGTAATAACAGCCTTACTTCAGTCTCGCTAAATTTCATTCCTTGTTGGAGACGCTTATCCAATAAGGAACGATAATTTTCTCCTTCTACATAATCTTGGACTAAAATCAAGTATTCTTTATTATTAATTTTTAAACGTAAAAGTTCGCGAAAGCGGGGTATTTGAGGATGTTGCAGTTTGTAAAGAACACTTGCTTCTCGTTCAAAAAGTTGTTCGGATTTTTGTAAAACGTACTCAGTTTGAACTTGAGGAGAAAATTCTTTTAAAACGCAAAGTTCGCGAAAACGGTTGACATCTTCTGCTAAATAAGTCCGTCCAAATCCACCCTGTCCCAACTGACGTACTATTAAATAACGTTCACCCAAAGTTTGTCCTGGTTGTATACTTTGACTTGTTGGGGAATCATGCAACATTTCACCGCAGTGCAAACAAAAGCGGCTTCCAGGTGGATTTTCATGTCCTTTCGAGCATTTAATAAATGTCATGGGAGAGTTGGGAGTTAGGAGTTAGGAGTTAGTACCACCGGAGTTTGTTGTAGAGACGTAGCCGGGCGTTACGTCTGTTATTGAGTTAGTACCACCGGAATTGGGATTTATGAACAGATTAAGTTTTTCTAATTGCTACCTATAAAAGAAGGCTACACTTGTATTAGCACAGCTTACATACTTAGTAAATTACACTTCATTATTGTTCATTGATTATTGAATATTAACTTCCTCGCTTGCTAACTTCTTCATTAGCTAATGCATACCAAATTTGACCAAAAGTCTGTTGTGTTAGGTTCCCCTGTCTTTCTCCAGGAAACAATTGATCGAATTTGCGGTTGGTATCTCTATTTAAATCTTCAATAGTATAATTACCGAATTCCCCCGATTGCGATCGCTGTTTCCAAGTTTGATAATCTTGTCCAGTATAGCCTCCTAATTTTTGCCGAGTTTCCTTACTGAGATTAGCTTTTTCTAGCTTATCGAGCAAGTCTTGAGCAATACTGTACCACTTCTTCCGTAAAGCTTCGTCTTCTGTACTACCAGTTAAAGTACGTCCGCGAGCTTGGGGATTTTGAGTATAAAAAATTTGATTTACTGTACTATTAAAAAATAATTCGGGAATTTGTAACCGCTGACGACGCTGGATAATTTTTTCAATATTATTTGTTTCATCGCGGCTTAATCCTGTATTAGTATTATCATTCCCTGGTAAGCTTGGTAACTCAACTGATGGTAATTGCGGTAAAGAAACTGCGGGAAGAGAAAACGAAGTGACAGCATTAATAACTCCATTAATTACAGCCCAAGTACCCGCAAAAACTAAAACCACAACACTTGTACTTACCAAACTGACGAAAAAAGGACGCAACCAAATCGGTAAATGGATTGCAGTTGCAAGAGCGTTAGTTTTATTGTGAAATTTAGTTGCGATCGCACCAGCATTTTTACGTCCAGGAGCCACCACCATTGTATTAATCTTAGTAATATAAGGATTTACACTTTTAGGTGAAGCAGAAGCAGCATAAGTGGGAGCAGAAGTCGGAAGATTAGAAACGGGAGTTGAAGACTGTAAATCTTTTAAAACTTGTTCAGCATTTTGATATCTATCAGTAGGTTTATAAGCAACCATCCTTTTCAAAACAGCTTCAAAATTGGGACTAACTTTGATTTTATCTCCCCAGCGCCAATTTCCTTGATAGCTATCGTATAATTTTTGTGGTTCCTCTCCAGCAAGTAATACCAAAGCAGTCACCGCTAAGGAATACAAATCACTACTGTGAAAAGCTTTACCTTGACGTAATTGCTCTTCCGGTGCATAACCTTTTTTACCTAATAAAGTGCGATTTACGGGTAATTGCGTAAACCATAACCCTTGAGAAGCCGGTAATTGCTTTACACCACCAAAATCAATTAAAACTGGTACATTATCAGTCTGCCGCAAAATTAAATTGTCCGGTGAAATGTCGCGATGAACTACATCTTTGGAGTGGATGTAATTTAGTACTGGTAAAATTTGTGTTAACAAGTGAAATACTTCTTGCTCGTTAAAACATCGTCCTTGATTGAGAAGTTGTTCTAATAAATCCTGGTAATTTTCACCTTCGATATAATCTTGCACTAAAAAGAAAAAATCTTTATTACGTAACTTTACCTGTAACGAACAGTGTAAACGAGGAATTTGTGGATGTTGCAACTGTTTAAGTACACTCGCTTCTCTTTCAAACAACTCCTTGGCTTTTTGTAAATCTTTATCTTCTTCAACTTGGGGGGCAAACTCCTTGAGAACACACTTTTTATTTGACTCTTGTATATCCTCAGCCAAATAAGTACGTCCGAAACCTCCTTGTCCAAGTTGTCGTACAATTTTATAGCGGTCAATAATAATTTCCCCAGAAGGAAGAGGTAAAGGTTCACCGCATATAGTACAAAAGCGGTTATTTGAAGAGTTGACGTGGTTTTTAGTGCAATAAACCTGCATGATGCCCAAAAGTGAGAAGGGTTTTAGCTAATAACTACAATGCATTCAGAGCAATTTACGTATAATTTCTAATTAAAAATGGGTAATGGGTAATGGGTAATGGGTAATAATTATCAACTTGCACTCACCACAACGACGAGCATACTTCTTTTCAGCAACGCCGGTAATTGGGCATAGTTCAAAGTTATATGATTTTAGTTTTTTACCAATTACCAATTACCAATTCTCAATTACCAATTCCAGGTTATAATAATTCGTTTTTTTTACGACAACAAGCGCTATGAAATACGAAAATCAAAGTCAACGTGCAATTCAAGGATTTAACGAATTTTTAAATACTCCTTTGGAAACTGTGTTACAACAGCATCTTGACAAGAATCCCGCTGCTGAAATAATCAACTTATTTCAAGATGTCGCGGCAAATGTACCGGCTTATCAAGCTTTTTTGAGAGAACAGCAAATTAATCCCGATACTATTCAAAGTTTTGCAGATTTTCAAAAATTACCACCACTTACTAAAGATAATTACCTCAAATGCTATCCCTTAGCTGATTTCTGCCGTGACGGGAAAATAGCAAGTTGTGATACAATTGCTGCTTCATCAGGTTCGACAGGTAAACCTACCTTTTGGCTACGTTTCTTTACGGATGAGTTACAAGTTGCGACTCGGTTTGAACAGATATTTTACGATAGCTTTTCAGCAGATACTCAATCTACTTTAGCTGTAGTTTGCTTTGCTTTGGGAACTTGGGTTGGAGGAATGTTCACTACTAATTGCTGTCGCTATCTTGCTAGTAAAAATTATCCCGTTACTGTAATTTCACCTGGTACAAATAAAGCAGAAATTTTAAGAGTAGTATCAGAATTAAGTCCTAATTTTGAACAAACTGTTTTATTAGGATATCCACCTTTTCTCAAAGATGTAATTGATACGGGTATTGCGAATGGTATTGAATGGCAGCAATATAATATCAAATTTGTGATGGCGGGAGAAGTATTTAGCGAAGAATGGCGAAATTTAGTCGGGGAAAGAGTTGGTTCTCAAAACCCATGCAATGATTTTGCATCGCTTTACGGTACGGCTGATGCGGGTGTTTTAGGTAATGAAACACCGTTAAGTATCTGTATACGCCAGTTTTTAGCAAAAAATCCGGAAGTTGCACGTAATTTATTTGGAGAATCCCGTTTACCCACTTTAGTTCAGTATGACCCCATGAATCGCTTTTTTGAAGTTATACCAAATTCTACCGATTCTAATTCTGATAATAAAGGAATTTCTAGGGGTACTTTATTATTTTCTGGAGATAATGGAATTCCCTTAGTGCGTTACAACATTTTAGATAATGGGGGAATTATTACTTATAATGCAATGCTGGAATTTTTATCCGAGCATGGATTTAACCCAATAGAAGCATTATCAAATAGAAGAGGAATTCGTAATTTACCTTTCGTTTTTGTTTTTGGACGTTCCAATTTTACCATTTCTTACTTTGGTGCAAATATCTACCCGGAAAATATCAAAGTCGGTTTAGAACAACCTTTTATCCGAGATTGGGTAACTGGTAAATTTGTCATGCAAATACAAGAAGATACCGATAAAAATAGTTTTTTATCTGTAGTTGTAGAATTAGCACCTGAAGTTGAAGCTAGTGAAGATAAAAAACAAACTGTAGCAGATTCTATTCTGACTCAACTCAAACGTCTGAACAGCGAATTTGCTAATTACGTTCCTCCAGAATATCAAACACCACAAGTCGAATTATTACCAATGGGAGAACCGGAATATTTTCCTCAAGGTGTCAAACATCGTTATACAAGAAAATAGGTTAATCACAGAAGTCGGGTTTCTTGAAGAAACCCGACTTCTAAGTCTTTAGACTTCTAAGTCTCTAACTACCAACCAGCGTCAGCTTTTGATAAAACGTAAGCAGCTACATCTTGAATTTGTGTATCTTTCAAACGTCCTTTAAAAGCAGGCATAGCATTTTTACCCTTAGCAACTTGGTTAGTAATGGCTTCTATAGAATGCATATCATACTTTTCCAAATCAGCTTTGCTCAGGCTTTTATTAGCTTGAACCAAATTTCTACCACCTGCATGACAAGAAGCGCAATTAGCATTAAATATAGCACCACCAGCAGCTGCATCTGCTAAAGCAGGGCGACTAAAAGCAAAACTGAAAATAGTTACAGCGAGTAACAATATCGAAACAATCTTTTTCATTACGTGTTCTCTCTACGAATCAAGGGCGATCGCACAAAATATCCCTATGATTTATTCTCCGACTCACAGCTTATATCGTCAAATGACAGGCTGTCATAGTTGATAGTTGATGGTGGTTAGTGGATAGTTGATGGTGGATAGTTGACAGTTGACAACTCCTAACTCCTAACTCCTAACTCTTTTAATCCAAAATCTAAAATCTAAAATCTAAAATTCTTTAGTGACTCGACAAATTCGCCAATCTTCTAAAATATCTGCTCCCATATGACGGTAAAATGCTTTTGCTGGTTCGTTCCAATTCAAAACGCTCCATTCTAATCTTCCACAATTTCTTTCCACTGCAATGCTGGCTACTTTAGTTAAAAGTGCTTTCCCAACTCCTTGTTGCCGATATTCTTCTAACACAAATAAATCTTCTAAATAGATTCCTGGTTGTGTAAGAAAGGTGGAATAATTAGGAAAAAATAAAGCAAATCCCACAGTTTTACCGCTGATTTCTGCTAATATCACTTCAGCATATTTTTTGGAACCAAATAAATGCTCTTTGAGTTGTAAAGCATTACCAGTTACAGCTTCAGTTAGTTTTTCGTATTCTGCTAATCCTTTGATTAATTCAAATAATACGCCGCAATCTTTTGGTTGAGCTAAACGTAAATTTAAGTCGCTATCTGGAGTCATTCGTTATTAAAAATCTCAACAATGACACTAAAGATATCTTAAATATGGGATAATTTTACAAAAGTTTTCTAAATCAATATTCTGGTTCCCAGGCTGAGCCTGGGAACTAGGGTAATTTCGACTGTATTCCCAACCACCGGGGACTGTAAGTCCCCGTCTAATAGCTAAAGTCCTCTAAAGAGGACTAAATTCTGCTTTCCAGGCTCAGCTTGGGAACTAAATTCCCTACTCCCAGAAGCATAAAGTTATTGACATACTGCCTGTGCAGCACTATTTTATCAGAAAGCTGTCCTAGAAGGACGGGGGTTTAAACCCATTTTTTTCGGTAAACAATTACCAGCAATTCCTCGATAACTGATAACTGATAACTGTTAACTGATTACACCAACCAACCTTTCAAACGCTTAGCGATGTGGGGACGACGCAATTTCCGCATGGCTTTACTTTGAATTTGTCTTACTCTTTCACGAGAAAGATTGAACATATTGCCAACTTCCTCTAAGGTACAGGGTTCGCTGCTAGTCAAACCATAACGCAATGAAATTACGTCTTTCTCCCGTGGAGTTAGTACGTCTCCTAATACTTCCCAAATCTCCTGACGCATCATGCTTTCGTTCATTTTTGCTTCGGGAGATTGGTTATCTTCGTCTTCCAATAAATCCATTAATTCCGTATCTTCTTCTTTACCGACACGGTGGTTTAATGAAAGTGCTTGACGACGCAGTTGTTGTAATTGACGTAGCTGAGTAGCTGGAATTTCCAGTACCTTCGCTAATTCTTCTTCTGTGGGATTTCGCGCTAATTTTTGTTTTAATTCTCTTTGGGCTTTCTTGAGTTTATTAAGCTTTTCTACTATATGTATGGGTAAACGAATTGTCCGCGCATCGTTGGCGATCGCTCTTGTAATTGCTTGACGAATCCACCAATAAGCGTAGGTGGAAAATTTATATCCTTTATCTGGATCGAATTTTTCTGTAGCACGATTTAAACCCATGGCTCCTTCTTGAATCAAATCTAGGAAAGGAACACCACGATTCAGGTATCGTTTGGCTATGGAAACTACCAAACGCAAGTTAGAACGAATCATTTTTCGCTTAGCGACTTTACCTTGGTATAAACGATGCTCTAACTGCTTTTCGTTAATCCCCATTTGGGCTGCGACAGCGGCTTTATTGGGGAAATCCCCCAATTTTTCCTGTGCCGCAGCTTGTGCTTGTCTGACTTCTTCGAGGATGCGTACTCTTTTGGCTAATTCCACCTCTTCTTCTGGCTTAAGTAATGGATAACGCGCCATTTCTTTGAAAAATGCTCCTACAGCATCATCATATTCGGTTTTGTTGTATCCCGAAGGGCGCGCTGCCGCCATATCATCCCCATTGCTTGCTTCCACATTACTTGCTTCCACATCAATGTTTTGAGCGATTATTGCTTCTTCGTCTGTCACTACTTCTAAAACATTAATTGCTTCTAATTCATTCTTATGAGCAACTTTCTGCATATTTTCCATTGTTCCCAATTGTGCAATATTCATAAGTCTTTTAATGGGGGATTGTTGCTTAATACCGTAAATAATCAAAGTGACAGATGTTCGGCATTCCAGATTGTAAGATTGGACATACATCTATTTGCCTCTTACTTGAGCCGCTCCGCACTCAGGTGGTTTTATAGCTTATTGTCTTTACTTTTTGAGCTTACTCGATCAATACCCGGAAGCTATATCCCACTCATAGAACCGTCGTTATAAAAATCATTGATAAATATAAACAGGAGTATCCTAATACATATATTCTTCAGTTTTTTTCTCTAACAGAATATTCATCTGTTTTACCACCTCCTATTTTTATTTGATCAATAGATATAAAAAATACTCTTTTACCGCCAAATTCTCCAAATTCTTAAATTTTTCTGTTTTTATTTCGGGGCTGTTACACTTTGATGTGTAATAACTGTTTACCGATAATAATATCTTTTGATTCACTAATATATATCTTTTGGCGGAGTGCAGTTTAATTCATATCAAAATATTGCAGGTGAAAGTGTAGGAATTTTTTCCCTATATAAAAGCATCTCATATACCATTAAAGCTGAATATCTATCAATGGAGAGATAAGCCGTCTTCCATAGTTGGTAAACTAGCAGAAAAAATGGCGTGAATAGGTGAGATTATTTGGGATTACAAGTAAGGTATCAAAAAATCATTTGCGAGTTATGTTTATGTAAGGTTTGTTTATGAGATTACATATCTAGGAAACTTATCAAGTATCATGTCCTGTGAAAGTATTGCGAAATACATTTTATCTAAACTATATAGGACTCAATATTGAAAATAAAAAAATCATTACACTTAACTGTTCCCTGCTTTTTCCGAACCCTATTCCCTATTTGATAACAGTAATTATTCATTGGTAAGATAAAAAATATGTATACAAATAACGCAACTTTACCTACTGCGATCGCGGCTGCAAATCAAGGAGAATATCAACTGAGAATCACCCCGCAACAATGGGTTGAGGTGTTAGTAGACTGTCCGGGAATGACGGGATTATTAACTTACGGATTACCGTCTGAGTTAGAAGTAAAACCGGGGGATATTCTCAGCGTACCATTGAATGCACAAACTATTGGGGGAATCGCGATTCGGATATTAACAATACCTCCCGAAGATGTGCCGATAGCAAAAATTCGCAATATAGAAGATGTAGTCAGTTCTGGCTTTTTCCCAGGTTTTTACTGGGAATTATTAAACAGAGTTGCAGCATATTATTACACTCCTTTAATTCAAGTAATTCGGGTTGCTTTACCTCCTGGTATATTGGGGAAATCCCAGCGAAGAATTCGGCTTATTTCTGCTCACAAAACTTCCCTTTCTTCGTCTTTATCAATTTCCCTTTCCTCCGCAGCACAGAAAATTCTCGATTTACTTGAAGCTCAACCAACCGGAGATTACAGTTTTATTTATCTACAGCGACAAGTCAGGAATGCTGATCGAGGAGTAAGAGAACTACGACGAATTGGTTTAATCGAAACTTATTTAGAAACACCACGTGCAACAAAACCAAAATTACAAAAAGCCGTAATATTAATCGGAAATAGTACTGCACAAGATTTAACTACTCGTCAAGCAGAAATATTAGAAGTATTGCGACGAAGAGGTGGTGAAATGTGGCAAACTGAATTATTGCAAGTTTGTAGCACTAGTTCTTCAGTAATTAAAACTTTAGAAAAAAAAGGTTATGTTGTCCTAGAAGAAAAAGAAGTATTGCGAACCGATACTTCTGGAAATTCAGATCAAATATTAACGGTTGCACAAGTAAAAAATCTGACACCAGCCCAACAAATAGCTTTAGAAACGATAAATAATCTTAATAGATATGCATCAATTTTATTACATGGAGTCACAGGTTCGGGAAAAACAGAAGTATATTTACAAGCAATTGCACCCTTATTACAAAAAGGTAAATCAGCATTAATTTTAGTACCTGAAATCGGACTAACACCGCAATTAACTGACCGTTTTCGTGCTAAATTCGGTAACAAAGTTAGAGTTTATCATAGCGCCCTTTCCGATGGGGAACGTTACGACACTTGGCGACAAATGTTAGCAGGAGAACCCCAAGTAGTCATCGGCACCCGGAGCGCAGTTTTTGCACCTCTACCTAAACTCGGTATAATCATCCTCGACGAAGAACACGATTCTTCATTTAAACAAGATTCCCCGATTCCCACCTATCATGCTAGAACAGTTGCAACTTGGCGAGCAGAATTAGAAAATTGTCCGTTAATATTAGGTTCTGCCACTCCTTCCTTGGAAAGTTGGGTGAATAGTCAGTTAACAGTTAACAGTGAACAGTTATCAGTTTCTTCTCACCCATCCTCTTACTACATTTCTTTGCCAGAGCGGGTTAATTCTCGTCCTTTACCTCCCGTGGAAATTGTCGATATGCGCTCCGAATTAAAGCAGGGAAATCGTTCTATATTTAGTAATGCTTTACAACAAAGTTTACAAGAACTGATTGAAACCGGAAGGCAAGGCATATTATTTATTCATCGTCGGGGACACAGTACTTTTGTCTCTTGTCGCAGTTGTGGATACGTGATGGAATGTCCCCATTGTGATGTGTCGTTATCATATCACCAAACGGAAGCCGGAGCGCCACAGATTTTACGTTGTCATTACTGCAATTATGCGACTCCCCATCCTAAAAATTGCCCTCAATGCAGTTCCCCTTATTTAAAATTCTTCGGTAGCGGTACCCAACGAGTAGCACAAGAGTTAACAAAACAGTTCCCCGAATTACGTTTTATCCGTTTTGACAGCGACACTACTCGTAACAAAGGAGCGCATCGCACTTTATTAACCAGATTTGCTCAAGGTGAAGCACATTTATTAATTGGAACCCAAATGCTTACCAAAGGGTTAGATTTACCCCAAGTAACTTTAGTCGGAGTAGTCAGCGCTGATGGATTGCTACATTTATCAGATTACCGTGCCAACGAACGTGCTTTTCAGACTTTAACTCAAGTTGCAGGACGTGCGGGTAGAGGTGAAGATCCCGGAAGAGTAATTATCCAAACTTACACTACAGAACATCCGGTAATTCAAGCCGTACAGCAGCACGATTATCATTCTTTTATCCAAGAAGAATTAGCACAGCGAGAAGCTTTAAATTATCCACCATTAGGTAGATTGATTTTATTACGTTTAAGTAGTATAGATGACCAACAAGTGGAAAATACGGCTACAGAAATCGCAGAAAAACTCCAAGAACAATCAGAAATAGATGTATTAGGACCCGCACCAGCCAGTATATTAAGAGTAGCAAACCGTTATCGTTGGCAAATATTATTAAAATTCGCTCCCCAAGATTTACCGCAATTACCAGATTGGGACGAAATACGTCAACTATGTCCCAATTCTGTGAGTTTAACAATTGATATCGACCCGTTGAATATTATGTAACAGGTTAGAGGTTAAAGGTTAGAGGTTAAAGGTTATAATGAGTGGTTTATTATCCGGCGCTTTGTTACCGCAGCTACACAAATAAAATCCGCCGTGGCAGCGGGTTTTAAACATTAAGTCTACGCAGGTGGACTTTGTTTGTATAGTCGCGGTTTAAACCGCCGGATACTTTTAAAACATCCTCTAACAACCAACAACCAACAACCAACAACCATCAACCATCAACCATCAACCATCAACCATCAACCAACAACCATCAACCAACAACCATCAACCATCAACCAACAACCATCAACTAACAACCATCAATCATCAACTATCAACTATCAACCATCAATCATCAACTATCAACCATCAACTATCAACCATCAACCATCAACCATCAACTATCAACTATCAACTAATTCAGCAACTATCTGAGCTAACTTATCCACTTGAATAGGTTTTGCAAGATGCAGGTTAAAACCGGCTCGTAATGATTCTTGTCGATTTGTATCTCCTGCGTAAGCGGTTAACGCGATCGCGGGTATTCTTGCTCCTTTTTCGGGAGGTAAGGCTCGAATTTGACGCATCAATGTATGCCCGTTTACTTGGGGCATAGCAATATCACTGATAAGTAGGTCTGGCTTATTTTGCAAAAATAATTTAAATGCTTCTGGTGCTGAGGTCGCTGTTTGTACTGATGCTCCGTAGTTTTCGAGGACAAATTTTAAAAATTCTAAGTTATCCGGCTCGTCGTCTACTAAGAGAATTTTGATACCGTGAAAATTTAATTCTATATTATTGTTATTCTTGTTGGCTTGGGTTGCGATTTCTGTTTGGGATGTTAAAGGTATTTCTACAGTAAATGTGGTACCTTTGCCAATACCCGGACTTTCTACTTGAATCTGACCACCGTGAAGTTCTACTAAATGTCTAACTATGGCTAATCCTAATCCCAATCCTCCAGCGTTTCTGGTGCTGGAACTGTTTTCTTGACGAAAGTAATCAAATACATAAGGTAAAAAATCGGAACTGATTCCTTTACCCGTATCGCTGACTTGAACTTTTGCTTGTTTGTTTTCTTGATTTAATTCTACGTTTACTGTTCCTCCCGATGGAGTAAATTTAACTGCATTGGAAAGTAAATTCCAAAAAATTTGCTGTAAACGGTTGGGTTCACCTTTAATAAAAGCGGTTTCTGGAGGTAAGTTAGTAATTATCTGAATCGATTTTGTATCAGCAGCTAAACGCACGGTTTCAATGGCAGCATTGATAATATTTATTAAGTCAACGTTAACTGGATTAAGCTGTAGTTTACCGCGTAATATCCGCGAAACATCAAGCAAGTCTCTAATCATTTCTGCTTGTAAAGCAGCATTCCGCTCGATTGTTTCTAATGCTTGATCAATTCTGTGAGGAGGAAGTTTATTCGCCCGTAAAAGTTGAGTCCATCCCAAAATCGGGTTGAGTGGGGTTCGCAATTCGTGGGAAAGTACGGCTAAAAATTCGTCTTTAATTCGGTTTGCTGCTTCGGCTTTTGCGAGTAATTCTGCTTTTTCTAATTCGGCTTGTTTACGTTGGGTAATATCTCTCAATGTCACTAAATTA
Source organism: Nostocales cyanobacterium 94392 (assembly GCA_035285725.1). Classification (GTDB taxonomy): domain Bacteria; phylum Cyanobacteriota; class Cyanobacteriia; order Cyanobacteriales; family Nostocaceae; genus Rivularia. Next base: position 15,471 of record JAYKJL010000116.1, read on the forward strand.
GCTGATTTTTCCAACCAATCTATTTTAACTACCCGCATTTGCGCTATCAATTCTTTTCCTGTTCCGGTAGAAATATCTACCTCTGTTTTATCTTCACCAGCTACGGGAAAACCAAATATTTCTCCTAAAAGTTCTTCTTCTTTACGATTAAATAGTTTCAAAGCTGCGGGATTGATAAACCTGACTATTCCTTTATCATCTACCACCACCATTCCGTCGGGATTTTTCGCAATTAACATTTGTAATTGCTTCTGACTTTTTCGGAATGCTGCTTCTATTTCTTCCCTACGAACAGTTTCAACTTGACTTTGCTGCCGTTGTCGTTTTAATTCTATTGATTGAGAAAATAGCCGTTGCTGTAACTCTGTTGAATAAATATTATATTCTTTTACCTGATGAAATTTACTCGGTGAAGATTGATTTTTCCGCAGTTGTTTTACTATTAATGGCAGCCGATGTAATTCATTTTCGCTTAAATAATGGTTTGCTCCTGCTTTCATACAAGCTACTGCATCAGATGCATTGTTTTTCCCATTCACAACTATAAATGGAATGTATATTTCTTTTTTCTGAAGAATTTGTTGAGCTATTAATATATTTAAATTCGGGTGTTGGTAATCGCCGATAATAATTTCTACGTCTGAATTTAAATAATTCAGATAATCAGCTTCATTAACTATTTGCCGCGCTATAGGATTAAAGTCGGCTTTGCGTAATAATACCAATATCTCTTCACTTGCTTGGGCAGAATCAAATAGCAACAGTATATTTAGTTGAATTGCCATAGCTGCTACCATTAAATTTAAATATATATGTATATTGTTAGCAAAAATTTCAACTCACATAACTTAAACTTTTACCACAATACTTATTTATTTTTGTCTATCTAGAGAACTATAAAATATAATTTATTCTGCTTCGTCTGCAAATATTTCGTTGACAGGGTTAACTTGATGTTGCTCTACATGGATTGGATTTGCCGATAGAATCCCGGTGATGTTACGGAAACTACCAATATGCATTCCTTGACTCTCAAAGGTAGTGCGTCCTACTGGTAATCCACCTTCAGATATTAACAGGAATAGCCGCAATTGTCACAAGAACCTGGTTGGTGCCGTACTCTCACTTTCATCTGATTGCGTTAAGAATTGCTGGAGTGTACAAGCAACGGCAATAAAAGGGGGATATTATCTACACCCCTTTTTGCCTCCCCTACAAGCGAAATATGCCAGTTGGGTAAGTCCTAATTAAATCAAATCCGGGAATTCCTGTTGCTAGCTTGTCGATAGATTCAACATTATCTTGAGGCATTTTAAAATATTAATTAAATAATAATTTTACATTTTTTTTAATTTTTTTAATTTTTTTTAATGATTATTCGTTCAATATATCATGTTTATTATTCTCAATACCCAGACCAATTAAAACTGTTTGTACATCAGATAAATCCCCAATAATTCTCATTTGTGGTAAAGGAGATTCTTTAACTAAAGTTGGTGTAACGATAATTTTTTCTTTTTCAGCAATATCGGGTTGTTTTAATACATCAACAATAATAATTTTAAATTGATTTGGTAAATTAGCTTGACACAATTGATTCAAATTAAATATTGCTTTATTCGACCTGGTAGTCTCTCCTGTGACATACAGTTTCAATACGTATTTCTTACTTGAATGGCATTTACACATTATATAAAATTAAACGTATATTTGACGTTCGGCATTATTTAATTTAACGAACTTGACGATTTTAGCGAATTTGACTCGAAAATCCGATTAATTTTATCAAACAAAATTAAGTTTGTTTAAACTAATCAAATATTTTCGGTAATTAAGTAGTCATATCATCTATTAGTTCTAATGTTTGTGAGAAGCAGACCCACTTTTTTCTAAATAAAACTAGTATGAGTTTCAAAATCCCGCGTTTAGCTAAACACTCAGAAATATGATGCTTCACCTTCTAAGCTTTTTATGAATAGATAATTGATCGTAATTCATGATTAATTATCAATTCTTGAATCTGAAGCTAAATCCATTATTATCATATATTTTTGCAGAATTATTCCCAAAATATCCAGTTTGCTTTCTCGTAACAGTTAAAATTGCCAAACAATCGGCAGAGAATAATTATTTATTTTCATGGATTATCCACACGCATAACTTAACTTATAACGTTAAAGCTTAATAAAAAGTAATCATACATCTGAAAGTGTGAGAGATAGGATGATTTTTTTATGGCTATATTTGATTACAACTATCAAAAGACATAGTTATTATTGCCTAACTTAGGTAAATAGTTAGGAGCGATTGATGATAAATTTTCTTCCCATCTGACATCGTGAGATTGCGATCGCGTAGTGCAAGCTCCTTGCGATCAAGCTATGAACAGCACGTCGATCAATAGTCCATGCTACTTCCATAAGCTTTGACAATTCTGTGATAAATCGCTAAAACTTAACCCTTACCTTGATATTTGCCATAATTTAATGATATTTCACTATTTAATTTTTACATATCCCAACAAAAAGCGGATAAACTTAATTTCATCTGATTGATTATTTTTTCTAAACAAATATTTCAATGGTCTTTTCTTATACATTAGTCTCCGAAAATATCTGTTATATCGGTGTATGTTATTAAAACAAGTATCTATACAAACAGATATTGAGCGTGGAAAACCAGAATTTGATTTGATAAAAAAAAGAAATAATTTAATGCTATTAATTAGACAATTAAATTATTGTTAAAAAATAATCTAGAGATAAAAACGTAAGTACATAATACCAGAAATATGTCAATACTCCGAGGCGAAAAATAAATCAAGCAATTTGACTCAAAAAAGATTGCAGAATTAACTAAAATAAGATATTTTCTGGTGATAGTTGTAATTTATATTACAAAAAACCTAATTTATATCCCTATTAATAGACAATTTCTTAGTTAAAATTATCAAACTGTAAACGGGCGCTTTTAGACATGGGACAAGGTTTGTTGCAGATAGGGTTAACCCTTGCTGTTGCGATAATTATTACGCCAATTTTGGGAAAATATATAGCTACGGTATTCATGGGTGAATTTTCATTGCTCGATAGAGTAATGAACCCAATAGAACAAGTTATTTATAAGCTAGCAGACGTAAATCCTCAAAAAAACATGAGAGGAAGAGAATATGCTTATTCCTTGCTACAAAGCAACTTATTTATGGGAATTTTAGTATATTTACTTCTTAGTTTTCAAAAGTATCTACCGTGGAACCCGAATGGATTTGGTGCGATGAGGTGGGATTTAAGACTGCATACCACAATCTCATTTTTAACTAATACAGGACAGCAGCATTACTTAGGAGAGAAAACATTAAGCCATTTTAGTAATACTGCGGCTTTAAGCTTTTTGATGTTCGTCTCAGCAGCGACGGGTTTAGCGGTGGGGATTGCTTTTCTTCGTGGTTTGACGGGTAAACCTTTGGGAAACTATTATGTGGATTTGATTCGGGGAATTACTCGGATATTACTGCCAATTTGTATGATTGGAGCCATCATATTATTAGCTCAAGGAGTACCACAAACCCTTTCAGCACCTTTATTAATCGAAACCTTAGAAGGTAGAAATCAATATATTGCTATTGGACCAGTTGCATCCTTTGAGATTATCAAACTTTTGGGTACAAACGGAGGTGGTTTTTTTGCTGCAAATTCTGCTCATCCCTTTGAAAATCCCAATAGTGTTACCAACTTAATCGAATTAATCGCGATGATGTCTATTCCCACAGCGATGATATTCGTTTACGGTGCTTTTACCAACAATATTAAACAAGCTTGGCGATTGTTTTGGATGGTATTGATCATTTTTTTGGCTTTAGTTTGGATAACAGCAAGTGGAGAATTCATCGGTAATCCCGTGGTAAATTCCAACTTAGGACTTGAACAACTACCCAATCTAGAAGGAAAAGAAGTCAGATTTGGCTGGGCACAAACAGCGTTATGGGCAGTTATAAGTACCGCAACCATGAATGGTGCAGTTAACGGAATGCACGATTCCTTAATGCCTGCCGGTGGTTTTTCCGCTTTATTAAGTATGTTTTTACACGTAATTTGGGGTGGTATTGGAACAGGAATAGTTTATTTATTAATTTATCAATATTTAACTGCATTTTGGGCAGGATTAATGGTAGGTAGCACCCCGGAATTTTTCGGACGTAAAATTACCAAAAATTCAATAGTACTAGGGAGTTTAGTCATACTAATTCATCCTGTAGCAGTACTCATTCCCAGCGCGATCGCCTTAGCTTATCCCATATCTTTATCAGGAATTACGAATCCTGGAGCTCACGGAATTTCCCAAGTAGTTTACGAATATATTTCCGCAAGTGCTAATAACGGTTCCGGTTTTGAAGGTTTGATAGATAACACCTTGTGGTGGAACTTAAGTAGTGCTGGGAGTATGCTATTAGGACGCTACATTACGATATTCGCCATTTTACTTTTAGCAGACAATATGGCACATACAAAAACAGTACCCGCAATCCCTGCGACCTTAAAAACCGATACACTTCTATTTAACGCTTTAACAGTGGTCGTAATTTTTATTTTAAGCTTTATAATTTTCTTTCCCATGCTACTCAACGGACCGATAGCCGAAGCATTTAGCCTAACCGTAGGAAATTAAATGTATGTAGAACAAGAGTTAAGAGTTAAGAGTTAGGAGTTAGGACTTAGGAGTTAGGAGTTAGGAGTTAATAGTTAGGAGTTAGAAGTAAGAATTTATTACTTATTACTTAGCATCTCCCCCTCTCCTTGTCCCCCCATCTCCTTGTCCCCTTGTCCCCTTGTTCCCTTGTTCCCTTGTCTCCCCCTCCCCCTCCCCCCATCCCCTCCACAAACAAGCCTATGAACTCAGTTGTCACTACCTCCAAGTCTAATCTTGCCACTTCGGGTTCTAACGAACGTCGTTTTTCCCGCAAAAAAGTCAAGGTAAGTAAAAAAGGTCTTTATCGTAGAGCCATAAAAGACGCTTTTGCCAAGTTAAATCCCAAACATATTATTAAAAATCCCGTCTTATTTGTAGTTTGGGTAAGCTGTCTGATTGTCTTAACAGCAATTATTTTTCCTGTTTTATTTGGTTCACCTGCGTCAACGGATGCCAAAATATTTAACGGTGCGATCGCGTTTGTTTTGTTCTTAACTTTATGGCTAGCTAATTTTGCCGAAGCCTTTGCTCAAAGTCGGGGGAAAGCTCAAGCTGATGTATTGCGATCGATTAAGTCAGATATTAGAACCAAAAAACTTTTCGCTGACGGTACCATTTCAGAAATTCCTGCTAACAGTTTACAACGTGGCGATACTGTATATGTGGTAGCTGGTGATATTATTCCCGCTGATGGGGAAGTAATCATGGGTGCTGCGAGCGTGGATGAAGGTGCTATTACTGGAGAATCGGCACCTGTACTGAAAGAAGCTGGCTCTGATGTTGCTAGTTATGTGACCGGGGGTAGCCGTATTATTTCTGATGAATTGATCATCCGCATTACAGTTGACCCAGACAAAGGGTTTATTAACCGGATGATTTACTTAATTGAAAGGAGAGAACGTAAAAAAACACCATTAGAATCTACTTTGACGGTGTTAATGGCACTAATTAGTTTGATATTTTTGTCAATTGTGACAACTTTTCCGGTGCTGGCATATTATATAAAAACCAACATTAGTGTACCTATTTTAATTGCTATTTTTGTGGCATTAATTCCGACAACACTGGGTAGTTTACTCAGTGCTACCACTATTGGTGGTATGGATCGGATTGCCCAGTTAAACTTAATCGCAACTTCAGCTAGAGCTATAGAAGCCTGCGGAAACGTCAACACTTTAATTCTTGATAAAACAGGTACCGTAACCAGAGGAAACCGTTTAGCGGATGGTTTTATTCCCATCAACGGTCATACAATGCAAGAAATTGCTGATGTCGCTCTGGCTGCAAGTATATTTGATGACACTTCCGAAGGAAAATCAATTATTCGTTTAGCGCAAAGATTGGGAGCAACAATTGATTTTGACTACCAAAACGCTCAACCAGTAAAATTTACTGCTATGACCAAAATAGGAGGTACTGACTTACCGAATGGTTCAATGGCTCGTAAAGGTGCTGTGGATGCAGTAAAAAACTTTGTGCGATCGCTAGGTGCGGAAGTTACCGCCGAACTCAATTCAGCTTACGAAATGGTATCCCAGCAAGGAGGTACACCGTTAGCCGTATCCATGAATCATGAAATTTACGGCATTATTTATTTAAAAGATAACATCAAGCCAGGAATACGCGAACGCTTCGGACAATTGCGAAAACTTGGTGTGCGTACCATCATGATTACCGGCGACAATCAGATAACTACTTCAGTAATTGCTAGAGAAACTGGAATAGAAGAATTTATTGCTGAAGCTACCCCAGAAGACAAAATTGCTGTAGTTCAACGAGAACAAGCAGAAGGGAAATTAGTCGCAATGACAGGGGATGGTACAAACGATGCAGCTGCATTAGCACAAGCAAATGTTGCGGTAGCGATGAATAATGGTAGTCAAGCAGCCAAAGAAGCAGCCAACATTATTGATTTAGATTCAGATCCCACAAAATTAATTGATATTATCGGTATTGGTAAACAAGTACTGATGACTCGTGGTGCTTTAATTACATTTTCCATTGCCAATAATATAGCTAAATACTTTGCAATTATTCCAGTAATATTTGCCAATGCTGGCTTGAACAAATTAAACATTATGAATTTGACAAGCATTAATTCTGCGGTACTCTCAGTATTAATTTACAACGCATTAATTATTCCAGCATTAATTCCCTTAGCCCTTAGAGGTGTACCATTCACACCCATGACACCCAATCAACTTCTACAGCGCAATCTTTTGATTTACGGTTTAGCTGGGTTGATTATCCCGTTTATCGCAATTAAATTAATAGATTTAATTATTTCCCTAACAGTATTAGTTTAAAGGTTAAAGGTTAAAGGTCAAAGGTTAAAGGTTAACTGTTAACTGTCAACTGTCCACTGTCAACTGTAAAATTGTATGTCTCAACTTCGAGCAATTGCTATTTCAATTCGCGTTACTGTTATTTTGTGGTTAATTACTGCAATTATCTATCCATTATTTATACTTTTAGTCGCTCAAGCTCCCTTCTTTCAATATCAAGCTAAAGGTAGCATAATGATCAACCTAAATAATCAACCAATCGGTTCAGCTTTAATCGGTCAAACTTTTACATCCGAAGAATATTTTCATAGCCGACCTAGTAGTGTACTATACAGTCAAGGTAAAAAAGCTCAACCTACTGGACTCTCCGGTTCTAGTAACTTTGCTCCTAGTAACCCAGAACTACTGAATCGAATTTTGGAAAGAGTAAACGAACTTCAAGACCAAAACATTGATCCACTAGCCGATTTAATTTATACCTCTGGTTCTGGTTTAGATCCTGATATTAGCTTTAAATCCGCTATGCAGCAGTTGGATAGAGTTGCCAGCGCTCGCAATTTACAACCCGACCAGATTTATCCTTTTATTGTCAAGTATACCAAAGATAGATTTATAAAAATATTTGGGGAACCTAGAGTTAATGTCCTGAAATTAAATTACGCTCTCGATCTTCAAGAAATAAACCGCAGACAAAATTAATTTGACAGTTAACCTTTAACCTTTAACCTTTGACCTTTAAACGTATGAGAATTTTAGATTTAGATACGAGTAATCGTTGAATCTTTTATTTTCTGAGATTAATCTGGATTAACATCATTATTTTCCGTAATAGTGATACATAATTTTATCCCAAATCACTCCCGTACCCGGAATTAGAGGAGGAGGGTAAATCCAAAATCTCAAATCTAAAACCTAAAATTCCATGACTCGTGTAATTGGCTTAATGAGTGGTACATCGGTAGATGGTATCGATGCTGCTTTAGTAGATATTTTCGGTACAGGCTTAAATATTAAAGTCGAATTGGTAGCGGGTGAAACATATCCCTACCCTGTAAAAATTAGAGAACGGATTCTAGAAGTTTGTGCTGGCAAAACTATCTCAATGGTAGAGTTAGCAGAATTAGATGATGCTGTAGCCTCATGTTTCGCTGAAGCTGCAATCAATATTCAAGCAGGTCATCAAAAAGCGACTTTAATCGGTTCTCACGGTCAAACAGTTTACCATAGACCGCTGACGGAAAAATGTGGTTCAGGAAAACTTGGTTACAGTTTGCAAATTGGTCGCGGTATATTAATTAGCCAATTAACAGGTATTACTACTGTGAATGATTTCCGTGCTGCTGATATTGCTGTCGGCGGTCAAGGTGCGCCTTTAGTCCCTCGTGTGGATGCGGCTTTATTGAGCCATCATTCCGAATCAAGATGTATCCAAAACATTGGTGGCATTGGAAATGTTACTTATATTCCTGCTCATGGCGATAATTGGCTATCTTTAATTCGCGGTTGGGATACTGGACCGGGTAATAGCTTGCTCGATTTAGCAGTCGAACATTTAACTGATGGAGTAAAAACCTACGACGAAGATGGAAACTGGGCTGCCTCCGGTACTCCAAATTGTACACTAGTCGAGCAGTGGCTCTCGGAAGAATATTTTCATCTGTTGCCACCTAAATCTACTGGTAGAGAATTATTTGGAGTCAATTATTTACATCAATGTATAAAAGATGCAGAAAGTTTTCAACTTACTCCAGCAGACTTTTTAGCAACTCTAACCGAACTCACAGCAGTTTCCGTTGTTAACAGTTACCGTAACTTTTTACCACAGATGCCCAATCGGGTACTTTTATGCGGTGGTGGTAGTCGCAATCTTTACCTCAAACATCGTTTACAGCACTTATTAGGAACTATACCCGTTTCCATCACCAACGAAGTCGGTTTAAACGCGGATTTTAAAGAGGCGATCGCCTTTGCAGTTTTAGCCTATTGGAGACAAACAGGCTCTCCTGGAAACCTCCCCGCAGCCACCGGAGCCAGTCAGGAAGTACTTTTAGGAAAGGTTAACACACCTTTGTGAAGAGGATGGGGGGAGAAATAAATCATAACCATCAACTAACCACCATCAACTAACTTTCAATTTCCGTCGGCTATACTTAATTCTGGCGATACTGCAACAATAGAGGAAATTACTCACAGGTGGCTCATACTTTTTTACTGGAACCAGGACGCTGGATGTTACAAGGAAATTGGTTAGAACGTAATGGGATGCCAATTAGCGTTAAAGGTATGACCTTGGTTGCTTGGAATCGAGACAACTGGTTCACTATGGTGACAAAGCTGATTTTTCCTTCATCTAAACATCCAGAAATTGCTTTACAGTACAAAGGGCGATTGGACGACGGAGAAAGACAGTATACTTTTTTACTTCAACATAATTTATTGGGGCAAGTTGAGGGTGAAGGTTGGATTGGTCCGGAGGCAATTATTCAGCGCTACTGGGTATTAGGCGATCGCCAGCGTCGCAGTGGATTTGAAACCCTTCATCGTGTCTCCAATAATACTTATTATTTAACCAGTGGAATTATGGAAGGTCATTTTCTGATCAGCACAATGGAAGCTAATATAGAACGTCAAATTAGTTGACAGTTATCAGTTCGGACGGTGTATGGTCGGAGATCAGGTAGTAAGCATATTAATAGATTATTGTTCACTGTCAACTGTCTCCCCATTTCCTTCTCGCCCCTGGGAGAATTTTTTTTAATGAGAAGTTAAGTTTTTAAGTAAAAATTGGGCATTATAAAATTGAGATAAAGTTAATAATTGCACAATTTCACTGGGTATATCTACTAATTTTGTTGATTATAATCAACTTTTAACTATTTAAATGCTTTGTTTGTATCCACAACCTGTGTTAATAGCAGGTTTCATTTAAGATTTAATATTTATTTTTTTGCAGATTGGAGTTCCTATGTCAGACCGCTTACTCGGCAAGCGCTACCAGCTTCAGGAAATAATTGGTACCGGAGCGATGGGTCGAGTTTATCGCGCTAAGGATATTTTATTAGGAGGTGTACCTGTAGCAGTTAAGTTTCTGGCTCTCTCGGTCGAAAACAAAAAAATGCGACTAAAGGAACGCTTTGAACGAGAAGCTAAAACTTGTGCTTTGTTAGGTCAAAAAAGCATCCACATTGTTAGAGTTATGGATTATGGTGTGGACGAAAATTCTACTCCGTTTTATGTAATGGAATATTTACATGGTAGAAGCCTCAGCCATATTATCCGTGATGAGCAACTATCTCTATCCAGGTTCTTGAATCTGGTACGTCAAATATGTTTGGGCTTACAATGCGCTCATGATGGTATCTCGGTTGATGGTAAGGTCTGCCCAATTATTCATCGAGACATTAAGCCTAGCAATATGTTGGCAATTAATGACCCTAGTTTTGGCGAATTAGTCAAAGTTCTCGATTTTGGAATTGCGAAGTTATTACTCTCAGATACTCAACAAACTAATTATTATTTGGGTACTTTAGCTTATTCCTCTCCCGAACAAATGGAAGGAAAGGAACTGGACAACCGCTCGGATATTTACAGCTTAGGAGTAATGATGTTCGAGATGCTGACAGGAAAAATGCCTTTAGTACCAGAAAATCATTCTTTTGGGGGATGGTATAAAGTACATCATTATAAAGCACCACGCCCTTTTTCTGAGGTTGAACTTAAGTTTCAATTGCCTATAGAATTAGAAAATTTGGTGATGAAATGTCTGGCTAAGCAAGCAAGCGAGCGTCCTCAAAGCATCGGTGAAATAATCAAAACTTTATCATCTATAGAGGAACGTTATCAAAATTCTCAGTTCCGCACAACTAATAATGATGTTTACAAAAAAACCGATGCTGCCCTTGATCCTACTGTTAAAGCTAATTTTAACCAAGAAAATCAGCTGAATACGAATACATCGGTTTGCAACGACGAAATTTTAAGACAAGCTGTTTGGCCCAAAGATAAACCAATTGCTGATATTGTTTTTCCTCAAAATATCGAGGTAAATGGTAAGTCAACACCTGCTCTGTGGGTAATGTTACCCCAAATAGAAATTCATAAGCGTTTGGTTTGCACCCGCTACAATCAATTTCTATTTATTACTGCACCCCACCCAATGTTGTTATGGATTACCGTTATTTATCATCGTCAATTCGGTGCCAAATGGTTACCTTATTATCTAGACCTCAAAAGCAATACGGGTAAAGACACCGTTACTCTTTTAGGAAAAACAGGTTACTACCGTCTAGTATTTTTTGGTAGAGAAAATCCTTCTAAATGTAGCCATATTTTGCTTTCGAGCATTGCTCCGGCTCAACGTCAACGTCTGCTTGATTGGGTCAACATCAGCCACCAAAAGGTATCTTCTGCCAAACCCCAATTTAGCAAGAATTTACTTCAAGCCGAATATCAGAAAATTAAGCCTCAAATCTTAGCAAAATTGCAAGGAATTAACACAGATTCTCCTTTTGACCTTTCTGCTTAGTAATTCGGCAGAAAAAAATACAACTATATAACGGTTAGGTAAACTACCCTTAAACCCTTATTCCCACTGCCGACTTTATGCCCTAATTACAATTTTCAACGCCAACCTACTTAAATTATAGGAAGCTGCAAAACCTAGATATTTCCTGGGCTTAGAAGTTGGGTTTTTATCACTATTGTCAGTTACTACAGCCATTTATCCTAAAAATCCCACTTCTGTGTAAACTCGTAAAGACAGTCATCGAATTCACGTTAAATTCCTGTGGTATCCACTCATGAAATGTTAATTTTTTTAAAGAATATGGGTGTAAAGACTTAAAATGCAGCTATAAAAATGAATAGTAAATCTAAATTACTTGTTATCAACTCATCTAGATGTTGATATTCAAGCAGAATCTCAGTTATTGTAAAGAAATGTAAGATAAAATTCGATTTCAGTAGAGATTATGATAACCTAATGTTTGTCTTAGTTGGAAACAATAAACATATAAGACTAAATATTGTTAGTCTTTTTAGTTTTGCAAAAATTTCCTCCACAGTTTTTTAGTGAAATGTGCAGGGTTTTTTAGTTTTAGCCAAACTAATTTAGTTGAGAAACATTTTGTCGTTAGAGAGAAAGTGCTTTTTTAGCGGTTAAATTTAGAGTTGACGCCCCGGCATCCCCAGCTTTTTTCCAACGGAGCGGAACCTAGCAAGAGAAGGAGGTCGTCCACTTTGACACGATTAACGTTATGCCCAAGTGGGACCTGAATCTAAGCCCCATTGATGTTTGAGAAGTTCTTGATAAGTAGCTTCTCTAACAATCATTTGCTCGTAAAGTTTGACTAAGAAGTCTTGAGCTTGTTCGTGGCTCATGTCTTTTACTTGGGTTGCAAAGGAGCGAATACTAAATTGCTGCTCCAATGACAGTTCGATTGGTTTGTCCATTTTTTAAACTCCAGAAACTAAAAAACAAGGAATGAAAGCTACATCGTTTACTAAAAAAACCAGGATGGTTCGAGTAAGCGGCTTTATTTGTCTTGGGATTGCTACCCCTGTATAAAGAAAGATAACAATTGTTTGACATATTGCCCACACTCTAAACGAGTATCTTTGATTTTGTGAGGTCTTGCATCTCCTTCTAATGGTATAAACCCCAAGATTGAGAACTCAAATTCCGGGGATTTATTTAGCTCCAAAGGTACAAAAGTAAATAAGATTACTTTATCCGCTAGAAACTAAAGGTTAGTTAAGGGTGAATTATATTCCTTATACCTTGTTAGATGCAAGTTGTCAGTATAGCAAATATAAAAATTCAGCCTCCAAAGGTAACTTTGGAGGCTAAAGTATTTGTATCAAGTTGTAAGTAGAAAAAATGCTCAGACTGAACAAATTAATGAGTATTTTTGCTTTAATTATTTGGAAAGTACGTGTAGAGGTTACTCGACTAATCTTCCAGTTGAACAATAGCCACAGTAATATTATCACGTCCACCGCGTTCCTTTGCTCCTTCGATTAAAGAACGAGCTGCTTCTTCAATTGTAGTGCTTTCTTGGAGATAATAAGCAATCTTTTCGTCTGGAAGTTCTTCTGTTAAACCATCGCTGCACAATAAAAGGCGATCGCCAGATTTGACATCGAGTGGCTGCACATTAACTTCCTGTAGGTCATCCCGTCCGAGACAACGGGATAATACATGACGGAAAGGATGATTTCGGGCTTCTTCCATAGTGATATCACCCATTTTTAAAGCACGGGCAACCCAAGTATGATCTTCTGTAATTAATTCTAAAAGCTGGGAACGCCAACGATACAGACGCGAATCGCCGACGTGAGCGACATAGGGAGACTCGTTGGGGCGAAATACAACCGCTACTACAGTAGTTCCCATATCAGCACGTTCTGAGTGATTCTGCTGATCGAGCAAAATACCTTCATTAGCTTGCCATAAAGCAGACTGTAATAATTCGGAAGAAGACTTAGAGCCATCCCAATTTGATAACAAGTACTTTTGAATTTCCATGATAGCAATTCGACTTGCCTCCTCACCACCCGCATGACCACCCATGCCGTCGGCTACAATGAAAAATCGCCCTTCCGGATCAATATAATAAGCATCCTGATTGTTAGAACGAATCAGTCCCGGGTCGCTAGAACCCGTGAATTTAAGTTTCATATAGTTTCATCTAAAAACTAAGACATACGGTCATAACGGTCGAGGCGCAAAAGCAGTCTAATTAACAGCCAGGATACAGCTGCGGCAATTAGACCCGCAAACAATGCGAACCATACATAATCATGAACCAACAATATTGTAGCTGAAAGGGTAAATCCACTGATAATCAGGGCATAAGTTCCCCCAAGTTGGATATTTGTTTGTCTTCGTAGCAAACGTTCTGTTTCAATAGACCGAACACGCACCCGCACATCTCCCCGCTCAAGTTTATCTAGTGTATCTTCTAGTCTTCGTGGTAGACCAAATGCACTAGTACTCACCTGAACTGCTTGACGACTCAATTCGTTAATTATACTGTTCCCCTCAGAACCATTCATATCACTCATAAGCTGCATTGCATATGGTTTCGCAACTTCCATAAAATTAAATTCTGGATCTAACCCTTTGCCTACTCCTTCAAGAGTAGAAAAAGCCCGCATCACAAAAGTGAAAGTAGCCGGAAATCGAAATGGCTGATCGTAAGCTATTTCGTACAAATCTTCGCTGATGCTGGCGACAGATTGTTTTTCAAAGGGTTTATCCATGAAATGGTCTAACATATACTGAACCGATCGCCGCACTGGTCCCATGTCATCGGTTGGTGCTAAGGCTCCCAAAGTGATTAACGAGTTAACAACCCGTTCTCCGTCCTTAGAAGCAACACCAAAAAGTGTATCCATTAATCCTTCGCGCACGTTGGACTTGATTTGTCCCATCATGCCAAAGTCATAAAATATTAACGCACCATTTGGACTAACGGCAACGTTACCAGGATGGGGATCGGCATGGAAAAAGCCATTATTGAGCAATTGATGTAGATAAGCTTCTGCTCCTTGACGAGCAATAACTTTTCGATCTAAACCGGCTGCTTCCAAGGCTGCATACTGATTTATCTTAATACCAGGTACATATTCTAGCGTCAGTACTCTGGGTGAAGCATAACGCCAGTAGACGCGGGGCACTTTCACCCATTCTTGAGCGCGAAAGTTTCGGCGGAAAGTATCGGCGTTTCGACCTTCGTTAAGATAATCAACTTCTTCCCAAAGAATGCGGCAGCATTCTTCATAAATACCCAGCCAATCTCGTCCTCGTCCCCATTTAGGATGATTCTGAAAGTATTTAGTAATACCTCTGAGAATTTTTAAATCAATTTCAAAAAGCTGTTTTAGTCCCGGACGCTGTATTTTTACAACAACCGCTTCCCCGGAATGCAGTACCGCTTTATGAACTTGTCCTAAGCTAGCAGCAGCTAAGGGAATAGGTTCAAAATTGGCAAACAATTCGGGGATTTTCTTCCCTAGTTCGTATTCAATAATTTCTTCTACTTGTTCGTAACTGAAAGCTGGTACCTTATCTTGGAGTTTAGCTAGTTCGTCTACATATTCACTAGGAAATATATCAGCACGAGTAGAAAATAACTGACCTACTTTAATAAAAGTCGGTCCCAAATCTAACAGAGTTGTACGAATCCAAATTGCTTGCGCTTTTCGTCTCGCAGCTTTTTTGGTTTCGGTAACTCCCCCAGAATAACTCCAGGACTTATTGTATAGCCAAAGCTTCAACATCAAAGTCAATACAAATGACCAAATGTCAAAGAAGCGTCGTCTACTCGAATAATTTTTGCGGTTCCAACGGTACGCTTGATCTGAATAACCCTTTTCCATAGCCTTTGCGAAGCCGTTGATTTTCAACCGAGCGTAGAATCAGAGGTTCAGACCTGCCAACACTCGGTGTTCTTACCAACGTCCATACCTCTTTATATTTCTTTATTATGATTAATTTTCGATTTTTTCTGTGCTTTTAAACAGAACCGCTACGATAACGTTGCAATTCGGTACGTAATAAAGCGATTTCTGCTCGTAGTTCGTCAATCATTGCTTGTAGGTCAATAGGTTCGGAACTAGTTTGTCCTGGTGCTGATGTGGTGTATGTACCACTAGCCCCAGCAGCTTCAGCCGAACGTTCGGCTCGCTGCATTACTTCAGAAGAAAACGAGCGCATATGCTCTTTGAGTTCGGCATCTAATTTACCAAGTTCGCTTAAAGCATCAGTAAAAGCGCCTTCAAAACGTTCGTTAAGAACTTCAGCGGCTGCTCTGCCTACGAAAAATGCTTGCACAAGGGGGTTACTCATAGATTGTTTTTTTATGGTTATCCGCAAAAAAATTATAACTTGCCGTTATGCCCAACGTGCTGATAGGTAAGCGGATTTGCCTTGTATTGTTTTGTATTGTTTTGTATTATGCCTCAATTGTGATGTTGCTGCGTCTTTGTGTTATCAAGGTTTGAGTTCTATTTTCTACTCTTCCGATTCTCTTTAACATGATAAGAACGCAAAATAATTTTCTGCTAGTTACCCACTCTACTGCTTTGACGTTCTCACCGCACTTTTAGGGCGGTGATTCTAAAAATTGCTTTTTAGGTTTTCTCTTTCAGCGATAAAGCCAACTATCCATTACTGGCAATGCTTAAACCAATTAACCGTTCAATAAAACGAATCAACGGGTCTAACTTAGCTGACCCCAGAGGGCTGTATCTCCAGAGACTTAGTAGGATACGAAGCCTAGGGTTATCCTGCGCCCCACGATACCTTTACGGACACGAATATTTTGTTTTCTGATGGATGGTACTTTGTTGATTTCCCTGGCTTTGATTAGACTCGTTTTCGCTACCGAGTTGTCTTTATTCTTTCCCGACAACAGCGTGTTGCACTCAATTATTGAGTCATCCTGTATCGGCGGATATTCTACCTCAGACAACTCAATTATACTAAAAAGCCGCTCCTTTAGGACGGGGCTTTAGACCCAAATTTTCGGTAAATACGGTATTTTTTTACTTTTTCATTTTTGCTGACTGCGATATAGAGAGTAACATTCTTACAAATGTTAACTTAATTAAACTTTAGCAACATAAATGTTGTTAAAGTAATGTATATTAAATTTAAGCAACACAAATGTTGCTTTAGTCATGAATTTGATGCATATGGGAAATAAAACCTGTATTCCCTGTTGAATTGCCAAATATAAATGCAGCTAAACTAGTAGTAATAATTTCTATGAAAAGTTATTTAGGGGATGTTAGACAAAAGGATACCCTCTTAAAGTGCATTACCCTAGACCAATTAAAGGTATTTGAAGCTGCTGCAAGGCATTCTAGCTTTACTCGTGCAGCAGAAGAATTATTTGTAACTCAGCCAACCGTATC
Source organism: Nostocales cyanobacterium 94392 (assembly GCA_035285725.1). Lineage (GTDB taxonomy): Bacteria > Cyanobacteriota > Cyanobacteriia > Cyanobacteriales > Nostocaceae > Rivularia. The sequence goes on from JAYKJL010000116.1 coordinate 32,363, forward strand.
AATGCAGGTAAAGCATCTGACGCAAGCGGTAGGAGTACCTCTGTTTGAATACGTTGGAAAACGTATTTATTTAACAGAAGCAGGAAGAGAGGTATTGAGTACCTGCAAAGAAATATTTAAAAGTCTTGACAGATTGGAAACCGCAATTGTTGATTTAAAGGGAATGAAGCAGGGAAGATTGCGATTAGCAGCAGTGACTACGACTAAATATTTTATTCCCAAATTACTCAAACCATTTTGCAAACTTTATCCCGGCGTTAGTGTTTCTTTAGAAATAACTAATCATAATGTCTTATTATCCCGATTAAATGATAATCTTGACGACCTTTATATTCTCAGTTGTCCACCAGAAAGAGAAGACATGGAAGCAAGGCCATTTCTGGATAACCCCTTAGTATTAGTTGCTCCATGCGACCATCCCCTAGCTTTTCAGCGTAACATTTCATTAAAACATTTAATCAACGAACCTTTTATTATGCGAGAACAGGGTTCTGGAACTCGCAAGGTAGTAGAGCAGTTTTTTGCTCAGCATCAAATATCAGTACCGATAAATCTGGAGCTTGGCAGTAATGAAGCTATTCAACAAGCTGTAGTTGATGGTTTAGGACTTTCAGTTTTATCCCTTCACACTCTAAATTCTACGGAGACAATAAATAAACTGGCGATATTAGATGTTGAAGGTTTTCCCATATATCGCCAATGGCACATAGCATATCCCAAGAAAAAACAACTTTCAATTACCGCAAGTACTTTTTTAGAATATTTACTTTTACAAAGTCAGAAATTTTCTGTTGACCAAAAAAATCCTTTACAAATAATTAAAGCTTTGCAAGCGATGTCATTGGTTACTACAAGTAAAGTAAAAGGCTAAGAATTAGGAGTTAGGAGTTAGGAGTTAGGAGTTAGGAGTTAGGAATTGTTCTTCTTTCCCCATCTCCTTGCTCTGTTCCGTAATCAATCTAACTCTCGACGACCTTCCAAGGCTCTTGCCAAGGTTATCTCATCAGCATATTCTAAATCGCCACCTACGGGCAAACCAAAAGCGATTCGCGTCACCTTGGTGAATGGCTTGAGCAGTTGACCAATATATAATGTAGTTGTTTCACCTTCAACACTCTGACTAATAGCTAAAATAACTTCTTTGGGATTACGCTGACTTACACGTCGTACCAATGCTTGGATATTTAATTGTTCTGGACCTATACCTTCTATGGGAGAAATTACACCTCCGAGAACATGGTATTTACCTTTATACTCCCTAGTTTTTTCCAACGCAATCACATCACGGGAATCTGCAACTACACATATAGTTTCGTTGTCACGCTTGGGATTGCGGCAGATTTCACAAATGGGTTCGGAAGATAAATGAAAGCACTCCCGACACAAACCTACCCGTTTTTTTGCATCAATCAAAGCTTGAGCTAAAGCTTCTACTTCTGCTTCCGGTCGTTTTAAAATATGCAGCGCTAATCTTTGGGCAGTTTTTGGACCAACTCCCGGTAAGCGTTGCAGTTGCTCGATTAATCTTGCTAAAGGACGTGCGTAAACCGTTGTTTTATCTCCAGTATGTGTCTAACAATATCTATGATGACATTCTTCCAGGATTTTGGATTGGTTATTTAATTTGGTGACGTTTATTCATTTAGTGAGTAAAATCACACTAAGTAAGCTGTTGCGTATCTAGTTTGTATGTAGCAAGCGGGCTGTCGGGCCCGCACTACAATAATTTCAGATTTTATTCTTATACAATTTAGCCCCACATCAGAAATTAGCAACAGACTACAAACCCCATGAAAAATTCCACAGCAAAAAACGCCTCCCGATTACTCGGAAGACGTTTTCTGTATTTGGTGAAGACGTTGTAACGCAACGTCTCTACATTATTATTTAGTTATTAACCGTTGATTGCGGGAGCGCTGATTGCAACAG
>JAYKJL010000117.1:0-7036 GCA_035285725.1 Nostocales cyanobacterium 94392
TGTTTATCTATTCCTCCTATCAAGGAAAGCATAAATAGTATCGATAACGCATCCTACTATCTAGCAATTGTTTTTTTGTGCAATAGTTTTGTAGTTTGTAGGTTGGGTTGAGGAACGAAACCCAACATAATTAGGACTTAGCAAAAAGGCACAATTTTTTGCAACGGGTGTGTAGTTTAGAATAAATTTGAAGGTAGCGATAATACTTTTAGCGTCACGCACCATCAACCATTTGTGACAATTGCGTAAGTTTTGTTCGTATAGTCGCGGTAACAAAGCGCCGGATCAAAACAAAATATCCTCTTAGAGGGTGTTTATAAAATAGATGGAAATTTTGGTGTGTTACGGCTTTCTGGGATTCGATAGGAAAAAGCGTTGTTGGTGCGTTAGATGTATTCAAATTATATGTTTTAGAAGAACATAGTCGTGCATCTAACACACCCTACAATAATTTTATTTTTTATTTATAAACACGCTCTTAGACATCTCCGGAAAATATGTAGAAACGTAGCAATGCTACATCTCTACAAGAGTCCTGGGTGATAAATAATTAATTTTCGCAGATGTCTATGAATATGCTTCCTACCTTATCTCCCACCATACACCGGCAGCAACTGATAACTGTCAACTGATTATCTGAGTTCCCCACGAGCAGAAATTTATGAGCAATAAACTAACCTAAAAATAATCAGTTCAATACTTCCATCATGACAATTTCCAAAAAAGTAGCAGATATCTTCTGGACAGCAGCACAGAGATATTTAGCTTCTCTACCAGAAGCGGAACGAAATCAAATTTTAAGTCGTGGAGCGAAGAATTGCGATCGCTCTTCCACCGAACAGACGACTTCCTCGACTAATTCATGAAAGATTGCAGTTAGTTCTTCCCTGGTGACTATTTCCCAAAACCCTTCACTCATCGCAATACCTCGTAAAACCTGGTTTCTACTAGCATCTGCGACTACATTTAGCTCTGAAGTTTTGATTAAGCTTTCTAATTTTTGTTGTTTAATGTTAATGGTACTGTCAAAATCAGGGTCGTTTAATTGTTTAAGTTTAAAAATTTGCTGTTGTAACTCTAGTATCTCAGCTGGTACTTCTTCTGTAGTTTCCATTGGCATATTATCGACTATATTTTCAGCCTTTTCCTTTAAAGCTTGAATTACAGTATCAATAGCAGCTTCTAACCGAAAATAAGTTCGTACACCGCATTTTTTTGGTTGACGGGGTTTTGGATAAGCACCCGGACATTTTAAGTGTTCGTAGACTTTACCATTGACTTTTGTAGACCGCTTTTCCATGGTTGAACCGCATTCAGCACATTTACATAATCCGACCAATGGATTGGTAATATATTTACGTCTACCACAGGGATGGGTAGACAAAATCTGAATTATCTGTTGATGTTGTGTGAGTGAGATAATTCCTTGATGGTTTGACTGTAGTATGACTTTTTTCTCCGATTCAAATGGATAATAACAAACCATACCGCATAATTGAGGATTAGATAGCCAGCGACGGAATGAAGACACATCTCTGGCAAAATCTTCATATTTATACTTACCAACTCTTTCTAATCCATATTTATCAGTTAATTTCCGAATAGTCTTTGATAATTCTCCCGATTCGATGAACCTTTCTACACATTCACGAGCAACCTCGGCATGAGTATAGACAGTGTTTCGATATTGCGTTGTATTCAGAATCACACTATCGCCATTTTTCACAAAACCGAATACTGCTTGATAAATCTTTCTTTTCTCTTGGAAATATCGATGTCCTTGGATAGCATTGTATCTATTTTTATCTCTCACCTGTGCAGACATCGCAGCTAATATTCTGCTAGTAAATAAACCTTCGGGAGTTTCTAAGTCCAAACTTCCACCATCGAGGAATACTAATTCAACTCCAAATTTCTGTAATTCCTGACGTGCTACTTCCCAACCTAGTGCAGAGCGAGTAAATCGGTCAAAACACGGTACGATGATTTTATCAACACAACGACTTCGCACTAGTTCTAATACCTGATTATATCCTTTGCGCTTATCACTAGCACCTGATTCTATATCCCAATGAATTTGCTCGTCACTTAACCCGTATTGTTTTAACCGCTCGATATATCGTTCGAGCCCATGACCTTCTGTATGCTGTCTTTGGGTAGAAACTCGACAATAACCCAATGCTCTTGATAAATCGCGCATAATAACTGCTTTCAAAACGATTTATCACATAATATCAGATTTTGTGGTAATTAGCGAAACCGCCACATACAACGTCACCTAATACGTCGTAAGATACGAAATCTAAGTCTTGGTAAGCACCATTTTCTTCCAAGAAGTTAATGGAGGTGATAATACCGCGACCTGCACAACCGACACCAGGCTCAGGACCACCGGATTCAACGCAGCGTACACCGCGATAACCTTCGAGCATTACTTCTTCGAGTTCTAAATCTTCTACTGCACCGCGCTCGGCTGCTAAGCTAAGTACGGTTGTTTGTGCTTTGGAGTGGAGCATCAAACGAGTGGTAGTGTATAGTTGAAGTATACACTTTAATTAACGCCAATGAAAGTAGGTTACGTTAGAGTCTCTACGAGCGAACAAGCCGATACAGACGCATTAGAGCAGCAAACCCAAAGAGTCAAAAAAGCTGGTGCAGTGCGGATATTTGCTGATATTGAAAGTGGAAGAAGTGATAAGCGATCGCAGTTTAATCAAATGTTGGAATTGTGCCGTGCTGGGGAAATCACTGAAATAGTCATAACACGTATTGACCGTTTATCCCGCTCAGTTATTTCAATTCATAAAACAATGTCTTTGCTTGAGGAATTAGGAGTTAAGCTAATAATCTTAGATTCTCCAATCGATGATGCTAATTCACCTTTCGGTTGGTTCTCTATTTCTCAAATGGGGCAATTGGCAGAATTTGAAAGTCGTCTTCTTAGTTCTAGGATTAAACACGGTTTCGATTATTTTCGCGAGCAGAAAAAAGCAGCCCCCACCCCACCTTTCGGATATATAAGAGTTAATGAAAAATATGCATTAGACGAATCTGTCAACGAAAAATCAGGACTACCAACCTGGGAAGTTGCTCGTAAGATAATAGATTACTTTCTCCAGGCGAACGCAACAACCAGAGGCACGATCAACTATGCGTTAGCATTTTTCGGCAAAAATTGGACATCAGCAGGATTTAGATATTGGATTCAAAACCCTACTTTGCGCGGACATACAGCGTACAACACTCGTAAAAACCAGAACAATCCTGAAAAATGGATTATCCATGAAAATACGCATATACCTCTAATATCAGAAGAAACTTTTGAACAAATAAAACAACGTTTTCAAGATAATAGACGCAGATATTCATATGGGCATCAGCTTAAAGCTAAACCATTACCATTGCAGGGACAGCTATTTTGCGGATGCTGTGGATACAGGCTATTTATTAAGAAAAGCGGGCGCTATCTTACTTATAGAGTAAGATGTAAAAAACGCGACACTTTGGGCGACAAATTTTGCAAAAACAAAATAGCAATTCGGTTGCAGGATGTGATGGATGCAGTAGATGCAAAGTTGATAGCAAGAGCAGATGAAATTGCTAATTATGCAAAGAAGGCGTTGTCTAAAAAGAAGAAAACACCTCCTGAAATAATTAAGTTGCTTTCTCAACTACAAACTCTCAAAACTTTACCGAAATCCGAGATTATAGATGCCGCAATCGCACAGACGAAATCAGAAATACTACGGATTGAGAGCGAACAAGAACTGGAAGGCACTTTTGGTAGAAAACGTTTAGAGTTAGTACAAAGCTGCTTGAAAGACGCTGATTATTGGAAAACGATTACTGAGGAAGAAAAGATTAGTATCTATCAGAAGCTAGTAGATAGCATAACAATCCTCAACGGAGAAATATTAGAAATTAAATTGCTTTTTTGAGTCGAATATTTTGAATTCCAATTTAAAATCTTCCTCGGATAAAGCCATCAAATATTTCTTTTGTTGTAGAGGAAGATGTTTTATCTTGTTGTAGCGATCGCAAGTTCTGAGTATTATTTCTGCTACGGTTTCTCTCTGTGCCATAAAAATAGGAATAATGTAATGTTGAGTGAAACAATGCTACAGAATTATAAACTAAAAATCTGTTTAATGCGAACTTCATGTTGACATTCTGTATATAGTGTGCTATTCGCGGAATATCAAGCAGTGGCAATGATGTTACAGCACATTTCATCTTTGTAAGGTAGATAGATTAGGATAGTAGTGTCATTACACAAAGCGTAGAAGTCCCTTTGTTATTTTCGGGTAAGGCACGTAAATCACTACTCCGCTTTTAAAAAAAGATGGCGGCAGAATTTCGTTATCAACTTACTATTGGTGCGCCAAATAATCAAGATGAAGCAGGATTAAGACGTTTAAGCGCTCAATTAAAAGCTCACGAACATCATCACGAATTGGTTTTAAAAGGTAGCGAACTAATCGCACAAGGAGAGAAAAACTCTGGTGGTCAGTTGGGAAGACCTTCGAGTGCTAGATTCCGCACTTACGAACGATTGAAAAGTTATGTACGGGAGAATAAAGGAACGCTATTTGTAACGGAAGAACTTTTAAAAGCAATTGATAATATTTACCGTTACCAGTTACGACAATCAGCAATTGATACTTTAAACCGTCAGCTAAGAAGCGGTATTCGCAATCAGCGATTAGCCGAATTAGTGGTTGCACTGCGAACTGATGACCGTTTGTGTATTGTCAGCGAAGAAATAGAGAAACGCGAACCGCAGATTATTTGTTCTTTGGGCTTGTTTGAGGAAAAATAAATTCAGCTTAATCCTAAATGCAATTTTAATGCAGCGTCGATTAATAGCATTGTCTCTTCATCTAAGTTACCTATTACCTCACTAATAATTCTTTGTTTAGAGATTGTTCGTACTTGCTGTGCTTGAGCTTTAGAAGGTTTCGTTAAACCACTAACTTCTGGATTGAGCAAAACTTCAAAAGGATAAACCCGGCTAACATTGGAAGTAATCGGTAAAATCGTTAACGTTGAAGCAGCTTTATTATTTATATCATTACTTACTATCAGCACCGGACGGCGTTTATCTATTTCTGAACCAATTGCAGGATGAAGGTCTGCATAATAAATTTCACCACGTTTCATCTGTTAAACCATCTGCTAACGTCACATCCCAAGCGCTATCATTTTCAGCAGAAGCTAGTCGGTAAGCTTCTTCTAATTCCTGATTTCGTAGTAATTCTAATGCTTGTTCAATTACTTGAGAACGAGATTTACATCCTTTGCTTAACCTATAATTTTCAATAAATTGCAACAGATACGCTGGCAAAGAAATAGATAATTTTTCTGCTTTCATTTTCCTACCAATTAGTAGTACTGAGACTTCCTACTAATATAGTAGATTAATTTGCATGATATCAGCACTAGAGTCAAAAATCATCGTTAGCTTCTTTTCTCGCTTGCTCAATCTCTGCTTTTATTGTTTGTTCATTTTCTCTCCTCCTGGCTCCTGACTCCTGTATTCTGACTCCTAGTTCCTCAAAGTTATAGTTATCTTTGCTTACCTACTTACATCAATATCGATGTTTATGTTTTACCAAACACCAGTACCCCGTCTATCAGAAGGCGATCGCCATTTCACCGAAATCATCCAACGCGCTGCCAAACTCATCTGCACCACATCCGAATTGACTTAAACCAAGCCTCAACACAAAGAACTATTTTCTACGTGTAAAAGTATCGCAGTACCGATTCAACGTACTCAAGCACAAAACCTTTTTATCTTACGGAAGAGGAAGATATTGATCAAGAATCTAATCCCTCAAAGATTAACAATAAAGATATGCTAAATAATTTTATAGCAGCTTATTTATTGGAATCTATTAGGTCATATTACTCTTCAACCCCTACTATGGGAAATTTTTTGTCGAACTTTTAGTGTTTTTGCGTAAAATCTTGATTATTCCAGAGAAAAGTAAACAGGTGCAGATGTTTAGGACTAACATACAGTGCTAGTCGAGATAATGAGTGAGATGATTGTCTTTCTGGATATGAACTGTTCACACAGGTATAGAGCATCTTAAAGCAAAGAGGAAAATAAAATATGAACGCAGAAGAGTTAACTAGTTTACTTAAGGAGTATCGAAAATATTCACTTGAAAGTGATGAAGAAAAGCAGATAAAAACCCTAATTATCGCAAAATTATCTTCATCTTATTGGTGGCGTTCGCAATATATTATCAATCTTTTTCCTGAAGATGTTCTGCAAATTCAGGAAAACTTACAACAAGAACTTGAAAATAAACTTCAATTGATTATAAACAAGAATCATTCATTGAAACAATTAGTAGAATTATTGATACAAGAAGCTTTAAGTCTCCAAAAAAAATATCAAAAAGAGTTAATTACAGATAAATTTATTAATACTTTAGCAATAGAGAGTAAAAAAACTAAATTCAGTAGTTTTCACAGGAGAAAAGCAGTACAATACTTAATTAAGGCTATGGATATCAAAAATACATATAAAAAACAAGGTCTTGGAGCAAAATTAGATTTATCGACCCAAGACTATGAAGATGCTTTCCAAGAAGCTAAAGGAGAATCTATTCGCTACGTTATAGATAATATTGATAAATATGATGAAACAAAAGGAGATTTTATGGCTTTAATAAATCACTGGATTCCGATAAAGTTTCCAGATGTTGCTGGAAAAATTATTGGAAGTAAAAAAAGTCAAATTAATAAAATTGAAGGTGAAAAAATAGTAATTTCTCCCGAATATCAAAATTCTGAGTTAATGATAAAGCATCTTGATAAAAAAGCTGAAATAGCTGCAAAAGAATTCGCTTGCCATCAAAAATCTGAAGAGATTAAAAGTATAATCCAAGATGATCCAAACAATAAGCTGGGTAAACCCATTAGAAAAAATCGAACTGATATCACATTTAAAGATATATTAATTGCTATCAATTGGGAAGGAGAAACATTTAAAAATTTATCAATAAAATGGGCTATACCATAC
>JAYKJL010000118.1:0-15787 GCA_035285725.1 Nostocales cyanobacterium 94392
GAAACCGAACTAATGGCAGAATTCAATTCTAGCCGCAATCCAGACACAGGAAAGCGCAACAGAAAGCTAATAAACCGAATTCGTGATATAATTCAACCGCAACTGGAAGATTTACGAAAAAAAGCGCCAGAATACAATTTCTTTGATCAATTAGCTATAATGCAAAGGGATTATAAGCAGAGTATTGACATCGAAAAGACAAGTGTAGCCTTGTTTATGTCGATTAAAAAATTAATAGAAAATGAGCGAAACTAAGTTAATGCGTGACGATCTTGCAGAGAAAGACGTCACCAAGGATATACGGGAATCATTCGAGTTGCTAAATCAAAAAATAATAACAACGGACGAGTATTTAACGAAGGTTTCTGACAACCTAAAGAAGAATATTCCAGATAGTCAAAAACTATCACTTAGAGCCTTGCAAGATTTGACTAAGGCAAATAAGGATGTTAAGGACTTGTACGAGAAAATTTTGCGACTGGAAGAAAAAAAACTTAGCGTAGGTGACAAGGCTATGCAACAAGCAATAAAGGATAGTAGGTTGCGTGTTCAAGAAAGCAAAGAGCGGATGCAAAACGCCAGGGAAATCGAAGCGGAAACCAAAGCGAAAGAGAGAGCGGAGAAATTTGCGGAACGTGAAAGAAAAACACTTGAAAAAAATAAATCTTCCTATGAGCAATTAAAGCGCAAATATTCGGAAGCAGCTAATGAATTAAAAGAACTTGGAGCAAAACAGGTTTTACACGGGAGACTGAATGCAAAAGAAGCTATTCAATACGGTGCGCTTACTGCAAAAGTTGAGAAATATTACCAAGGATTAGTAAAGGTTAACGAATCGGTTGGACAGCATCAAATTCATGTAGGGAATTATGCTAAAGGATTCGTTCAATTGGACGATAAACTTAGATTGTTGCTAGCTGATACTGCTGCTTTTCAAAATTCCATTAATACGGGAATTGCAGGTATTTCTAACAACTTAGAACCTTTTATCACTCAATTTAAAGTCGCTATACAGGAATCTGGAAGTTTTAAAGGGGGATTACTACAATTAGGCAAATCTTTCATGTCGTTTAGCGTTATAGCTACTGCGGCAGTAACTCTATTCACCCTGTTTGGCGAGCAATTAATAAACTATGTTGGCTCGTTGTTTGAGGCAGACAAGGCGACTAAAGCGAATATAAAGAGCAGAAAAGAACATAATGAGCGAATTAAAGAAGGTATCAAGTATGTTGCAGAAGAAAGCGCAAGGTATTACGGATTAATAACTACATTGAAGAATACCAATAAAGGAAGTCGGGAGCGTGCAGAGTTGATTCAAAAAATTAACGACACGTATGGAACAACTTTAAAAAACATATCTGACGAGAAAGCGTTTCAAGATCAATTAAATAAATCCGTTGAAGACTACATAAAATTTAAGGAGCAGGAATTCAGAATTAAAGCCAACGAGGATTTAATCGCTAAAGGCTTGGAGAAGCAAAGCAAGCTGAAAAAACAAATATTTGAATCTGATAGTAGAATTATCACACTCAAAGAAAGAGCCGTGCAATTAGACGCTATAACCGACGATTTTGACGCAAGGCACGGGGTAGGTCTAGATGATGAAATTGAAAAACGAGATCAACTAAAAGACCAATTAAACGAACTGAACCAACGTCTAAAATCATACGGTTTAAACATTGGTGATGCCACCAGTAAAATGGAAAAACTAGGCTTTAAAACTGGTGATGCAGTTGATAAAACAAAAGAACTAGAAGACTTATCCAAGCGCATCCGTGAAGAACAGATAAAACGAATTACCGATGAAACACAAAAATTCTTAGAGGAAATAAAACTTAGATACGACGAGGAACGAAACCAAATAATCGAAACATACGCTATCGAGAGCCAAAAAAAACAGCTTCTTAAAGAACTGGAAGCAACATATTTATTCGAGATCGACCAGTACTACAGAAAACTGGAAAAGGATCAATTTGATAGATTTCTGGACACCCAAAAAAAGCAACTGGAAGCAGTTAAACAAAGACTGGAAGAGGAGGAAAAAATACGTGAAAAACAACAAAAGCAATTACAAGATAACCTAGACGAAGCAGTGCAAGCAGAAGCCGACAGACAAAAAAAGATCGAATTAGCAAGGGATACAGCGGTAATTGAAGGCAGAAAGACCCAGCAACAAGCCACGGAAGAAAGAATAAACGATCTTGAAAATGAATTAAAAAAGGAAGGCGAAAACAGCGTTAGACGTTACGAAATAGAAAAAGAATTAGCGCAATTACGTAAAGATTTGAACAAGTCGGTTAAAGACCAGCAATTGCAAAACATCAAGGAGATGATCGACGCAACTAAAGGCTTTGCGGATGAAATTATTAAAATCGAAGAACTGATAGCAGGCAAGCAAATTGCCGCAATTGATCGGGAAATCGAGGCTAGAAAGGAAGCAATTAGACAAAGGGAAAAAGATATTGAAAAAGGCAACATTCTAGCAAGCGAAAGCCTAGCATTGGAGCGTGAAGAATTGCGAAAATCCGAAATGGAAAAAGCTGAAATTGAAAAAAGGATGGCAAACATTAAATTGGTTACAGCTACCTTGGAGTTACTTTCCAAAACTGGAAGCGCAGCGGCATCCATTCAGGAAGCAACAAAAGCACTTGCGGGAATTAAGGGGCTTATTTCCTACGATGTTGGTACTGATAGCGTGCCAGATATTGGCGCAGGAGTTGACGGGAAAGGAGGTATGCCGGCACTTATCCATAAAAACGAAATGATCCTAACAGCAGAAGAAAAAAAGTCCGCTGGGATTACATCAAGAAAGCAAGTAACTGACGTAATGAAGGCTTTCAATGCTGGAAAATTGATAGATTCCAGTGGAGCGAGTCAAACCATTACCCCAATGGTTAACTTTGAAAAATACGAGGAATCATTCAAGAAAGTGAATGAATACGCAAATGATTTACCAAAAATAATGATGAATAGCCAGATGTTAGACCAAGAAAGGCAAATGGTGACAATGCAAGTAGTTAGAAGAAATAACGTATCTTTCAACAGGTTTATTAAGCGGTAGGCGATGAATATCATACACGAATTAGAAGGAAAACGAGTCGATCCAGTCGAGGCAAGAGCAATCGTATTAACTACTTCTTACGCAAATACCACGCTTCAAAATTCGCCAGATACAAAGCAGATGGCGATTAAAAGCGATGGGGTAACTTTGAAAAAAGAAGATGCGATTTATTTTAATTCGCTTGTAGAAAAGTATGGAACATCGTTAAAGCTGGATTACAAAATAACATTCGTTGAAAGCAACGTGGTTTTGAATTATTTCATTGATATGGACGAATCGCCTGTATTTTACACTAATTACAACGGAGACGTTGAAGAAGTGCAGTTCAAGGTGAAATCCGTGCATGATTTCAATGATTTCTACAACAAATCCAAATCACTTTCTTTTAGTTTGCTGAACCAAAAAAAGCCTATCACAAGCGTACCAGTGAAATACAAAATAATCTCACACGATTGGGTGGGTACAGCTTTGAACAGCGCTATAAACGTGCTTTCTATTGGATTTCAAACACTAGAATATAGTGTTCAAGTCATTCTGGATGCGCAACAAATAATAGCGGCCGCAACGCCAGCAGTAGGAGTAGGTGCAGTTGTAACGGTTGGACAAATAATATTTGCGTCCATTCAATTAGTGGTTCATGCCGCTTTAATTGCAGTTAAAATACTACAAGCAAGGCAACAAGGGATTATTCTATTAAATGCCATCCATCCAAAAACAAGGGAATTCAAGGGAACAAGAGTGATCGAATTAATCCGCGCGGCTTGCGAATTCTTGAATTTTGGCTTCAAATCTAACTATATGGAGGCCGAAATGGCAGACTGGGTAATTTTACCCGTGCCGATGCGAAAAAGCACAAAAAAAGGCTTGAAAGTATTTCAGTCGTTCATTGATTTGTACCAGAACGAATACAATTTAGCCTACACAACTGGACACCCAACATCAAAGGATTTCGGTGTAACGGATGCTTGGATGCTCATTGATCACGTGTGCAACCATAGAAAACTAGAGTGCCACAATATCAATGGAGTAATCCGAATAGAACCAGAGGAATTTTTTATTAATCTCGCATCTTTGAATTTGCAACTATCACCACAAGAGCAAGGAAAGCGGTTAACTTCCTTTACCTTAAATGTCGACGAAAAATGGAAAAGAACTATCATTTCTTACAAAGTTGATCCAGCGGATTTTTACACGAGAGACGATACGGATGCGTTGGATGTTGAGTACAGCGAGGAGATCACAAATAATTACGGCAAGGAAGAAAATCTGCATGGCTTGCAAGATCGAGAGTACCCATTTGCACTAGGTAAAAGACTGGAAAAATTGCCTAAAGTAGTGGAAGAAGTCAAGAAGGTTTTAGAAAAAATAGACAAGTTTACAGGTTCTTCCTTTGCCTCGAAGATAAAAAAGCCAAAAGGCGAATTAGTTATTGATAACCAATACTTTACTGTTCCAAAATTATTAATCGTTGATAATGCTGGATATTTAAAAGCAGATTATAAAGCCAGAATTAATCCATCAAATGACTGGGATAAAGGAATTTATAAAACTTCCATTACTAAAAGCGGTGCAAAAATAATCCAAGGAATGCGTTTTATATTATCGCCAGAGGAGTATCTAGCAATGTTTGCAAGTAATTACGTGAAAATTAACGGGGTTGTTGTTAGAATTCTTATTTCCGATTATTCGCCATACAGCAGCACAGCGACAATTATGTACAGGGAAAAATATTTGTACGAGCAAGGCAAAATCCAATCAAAAAGAATAAATTAGCACTATGAATTTTCAAGAAATAAAAGAAAGTATAAAAATTGCTATTGGTTCGGTTTCGCACTGCTCCGAGGAGAAGGTACTGGAAGATACTGGAAAAGATAAGAACGAATTACTGAAAGAATACAATGCTGTGTTGTTGGAATTAAATAAAGACAATCCAAGCATTGAGAAAATACAAAATTTTATCAAAAAGCACCAATGATTAAAGAAATTTCAAGGTCGTACGTGGATGTTTTCGGTAATTCTTCTGAAGACTACTTTGCTAATCCATTCGATCGGCACACCTTGAATATTACCTTAAAAGTTGATATTTCAATTAAATCTGGAAACACAACCACGATAAACCGAGTACATGAACCAAGCGCAAATGCCGCTATTAATATATTTGGAATTGACCCTAAAGAGCAAGGATTTAAGGTTGGTGATATTGTGCATTTTAAGGCTTGGAAGACACAAGACCCAAGCGACACGGAGCAACAATTCTTTACTATTTCATTCATAAATAGCGATTCGATAGAGTTTACTACTCCATGGGGTGGGAAATTTATCAATAACGCCATGCCAGATTACGAATGTTCGTACAAATTGACGGTAGCGAACCCAGGCGCAACAGCAAAACATACGTATTGCGAAATAAAATTCAACCAAACACAGCTAGATAACGATTCCTTTGAATCGTTAATAGATGGAAATACAACTACTTACATAGGTGCTTTGCCAACAAGTTTAGGTGAAGAAAATCTATTAGATGCCGCTGGAAAACAATCAGGTCAATACGTGGAAGCAGTTTATATTAGACTTGAAAGCATTAATGATTTTCTACTTGGAAACGACAGAACGTACTCAATAAAAGTCGTATTTCTCCAAAGTGGAATTCGAAATGAAGTGGATTTTCAAGGGGCAGGTTGCTTAAAGAATGTATTTGAGGCAAAATTTTACAGAAACCAGAACGAAATTTCAAGATTTCAAAAGTACACGCATATATCTACTTCTTCGACTGGTTATTTGGATGAGCCGTACAATGGTCAATTTCCTAACACAAAATTTACTGGAACCAATTTAACAAAGTTGGCATACAATAAAGCAACTACATTTAACGCAGTTGTGGAGGTTGACAATGTAAGCAAGGTGCAAATAGGTTGCGCATGGTTACCATTCACCGAAAGCATCTACACGGATAAACTTGAATTACACCAAGGTTATCATAGTGTGTGTACAAATATGGTTCAAGTAATCGACTTAAACCAAGCATCTGCACCAACGATATTTGTAAATTATACTTCACCTGTATCGAAAGTAGATTTTGATCTGGAAATGCTGTCATTCGTTAAAAATAACGATCTAGTAACTTTCAACTTGAAATTTACCCCAACGGATGGTTTCGATGAATTGCTGGACGGAGATCGTAACATGGTGATTTTTATAAAGGCTGGGAACGTTACTCACACTGTATTCAACGGTGAAATGGTGAGAGTAATTGACGTAAACATGCCGCTAGTTACTTCGTTTTTATCGTTGCAAGATTGGACAGAAAATACATTTCCAGCTATTCAACAGCAGAACATTTTCATAAATACACAAGATTTATTTGCTCTTTGCGCTAGAATTCCATTTGCACCAAATGTAACGTGGAACGGTTGGAGAATATCAGTTATAGCGAAAAAGTACGACATGGTAATGGGAAGCAAGGTATATTCAGATTCGTTTGTAATTCAGGAGCAGTACTTTGATATTTCTGCTTTACCGATCAATTCCAGCGGTCAATACATAATGGATATTTCCGGTGATAGCGGTTTAAACTTAGATTCAACCTTTCAGAAATCAAATTTTTACATAAAGAATGATCTTAATAGTGATACTGTGGAGATTTATTTCCCGATGGTTGCAGGATATAAAAAGTGGGAGGTAAACCCGAATGCGCATCCAGACTTTTTACCTGATAGAAATAGAAACTATTGGCATTATATCACCTCTGGAACTGAACCATGGGATTTGTTTATCCGCTTGGTTCTGGAAAATGACGATCAAGGCTACTTCAAGGAATTACAACTAGCTGTTGACGATTATAATTTCGACCTAGAAATAAATAAAACGCTTTATCTTCGCAGAGCAGATGGAACGCTTCTAACTGGTGATATAGAAGTCAATTCCATTCTTGAACTGGAAATTGAATTCGTTACGCCGTCTATGTCGCTAGATGATATGCAAGCGGAAATTTCTTGCTGGGTAAATAGAGGGGAATTATCTACGATTTCCAGTGTGATAAATTCCGATAATTACCCAAAAGGCAGATTAAAACCGCTTCAAAGCGAAAATAAATTGAAGGTAGAAATGCTTCCAAGCCATCAAGGTTTCAAGGCTAGATGCCTACTGGATACAAATGGAGTTACGACGGCAGACGACATAACCATTACAGGTAAATGCCGAGTGAATGGACACGAGAGTTCTTTTGGTTTTGGGATCGTGACAGAAAACCATGAAGGTATCGTTACAGAGGATTACGAATCATTAATTACAGAAAGCAATGACTAAGAGAATCAGTGAATTAACGGATGAAGAAATAAAGGATACAGATATTTTTCCAAAGGTTACAGAGAAAACTAGCACGGTTACAATTTCCATTGCAACAGAAGCGGTTGTAACTTGGAGTGGTCACGGATTGCCCGTAAACACGCCATTCCAGTTTTTCACAACCGACAAATTGCCTGATGGAATTACCGCAGGAACAAAGTATTATATCGCTCAAAACAACTACACAGCCAATTCTTTTAAGTTTTCGGCAACCGAAGGTGGCACGAGCGGGCTCATTGGAACAAGCGGAACGCAAAGCGGAATACACACCGTTAAAGCCTTAAAAACAGTTAAAACTACTTTTTCCGAAATCTCCAGCAAATTAAAAGTTGTGCCTGCTGTAATTGATTTTACTCCAAGCGTGGGAGATAATACGATTAACCATGGACTTGATAGTAGAAATGTATCAGTTGAGTTATGGAGAATTTCTGCTAGTCCAGCAAAGAAAGAGATCATAGGGGCAAATTCTATCGAAATAGTTGACGAGAATAACGTAAAAATAAATTTTACCAGCGTAGTGCCTGATACGACAATTCAAGCAATTATTACGAGCGCACAAGCTGGTTATCCACCGCCTGTACAACCGAGTTTTCAAAGTAAAAGATTTTGTGGAGTACTTCGCTTTAATGGCGATGTTCAAACGACATTGCCTACATGGGTAGATATTTACAGGAATGACTTTGCGGTAAACACGCAAGTGCCAGATATTTCGATAAGTCAAAACCCAAAGGTATTAACACTTTCATTCGGTAGTGGAGTGACTGATTTTATACCAAGCGCAAAATTCAAGAAAGCGACCGCATACGTACACACAACTACGCAAAACCAAGGTTCTTATGCTATTGGTACATTGTTTCCGCAATTTAATTTTTACCCTGCTCAAAATCAAAACGTTTTAATGGTTACAAGCGACGGATCATTCCCGTTAAATAGTGATTTTCTAATCGAATTTGAGATATTTAATTAATGATACGGGAAGATCGACAAATATGGACTTTTAAAGGAGTGGTGATTCCGAAAACCGAAGATGTGATAACCTTCGGTAATTGTCCTATTTATTATTTTCGTCGTGTATGCGTTGACTTGGACAGCCAAGATTTGCCTTGGAAAAATGACATTACAGCGGCATGGCAAAAGCTGTACAGTGCTTCTGATAGCGTGGTTTTCAAGTTATACAAGGAAGGTGGTGAATTGAGTAATTATACCGTGTCTAGCTTATCATTTCCAACAGATACAAAGTCAAAGTATTGCCAAATCAACTGGTTAGACGTGTTCTTAGCAGATGGCGGCATAGAATCGAATTATAGGCTAGTTCTGGAAGTTACCGTATCGGGAAATATGATCGAGAAGGAATGGGGAAAATACTCATTAACTACTTGGGATGCCAAAGAATTAAACAACAGCGTACTTATACGTAGCAGATTTAACGGTAGAATGGAGCATGAAAACTTAGACTTCTCAAATACTAATTGTTGGGATTCTGTTCGATTTGCTGGGATTCTAGGTGATCAAAAACCTAATTCGGTGGACGATACAATTATAAGTTATGATGGTGTATTACGTAATGCGGTGAGTTACAACATGTACACTTATACACTTAAATCACTGAATGAAAACGATCCGAAATTTATTAAATTTATCATGGATCATCACTTAATAGGAAGCGCAGAAATGTATGTAACAAGCATTTATGCATTATCTTCACTTCCAAATCAGGTGGAATTACCTTTAGTTTGCGATAAGCGAGATATAGGTACAGTTGGCGGAAGTAGAAATATTTCTATCAACATTGAATTAAAAGATAAAGTTCACAATATTATAAATTATAGATAGATGGATTTTCAGGGTAGAATTAGTTTAGATGCGAACAGCAAATTAATTGGTGACTTATCAAAAGTCTCTCCAAGCTATCTTATTTTCCAGAATGGCGGGGAGAAATTCTTGGATAAGATAAATTTCATTGAGCATAGAAATTGGCTACTTTCTAAGAGAGCAATTATCCTTAGTTCGCCGCAACTAGAAAATCCAATTGTAAATAGCGTAAATCCAGATAGGTATACACAGTTGATTCATGTTATGGACTTGGATTTGCCTGAATTTACAATAAATAGCCTTGCGCCAGATGAAAGAGCGAACGTGCTTAATCAACAGGATTTCGCAATTGAAATCCAAAGCACGCACGCAGGAGGTACTAGCTTAAATATTGGCACGGATACCTTTGCGTTCATAAACGAAAGCGAATTATCATTTGTTGGAGGTGTAACGAATAAAATATTTCTTCCAGAAGGAAAATTTGTAAGAATTGAGGGTAATTTTTCGGCAGGGATAAATAAGCACTTGCTAAAGAAGCCTATTATTGAAGATCAAGCACCAACCACAAGCGCAGTAGTGCAAGTTGTAAGTTCGTACACTGCAAATGTGGCGATAGAAATCAAGAAGGATGCACAGGTTTTGATAGCGGATGGTATCAGTGAGAACGTTGTGTTTACTTGGGAGAATGGAAGAATCGCTGGGAATCCCATTAAAATATTCCTTCGAGATAACGGCACTTCCAGAGGTGTTGTTGTGCCAAATGTTACACAGCTAGGAAATCAGATTTCCTTAAACGTAACTATGCCGATTGCGACTATTCCTAGCGAATGGCATGCTTTGGATTTAGTGCCATTGGATAATGCCGCATCCAGCGTACTAATGACTTCATACGTTACGGAAAGTGGGGAATTTTTGCGGGAAGTTACGGAAAGTCACGATTTAGGAAGCACCATAAATCCAGTGATAATAAATGTAAAGCGAAACACAACTATCCTGTATCTGGAAAATATAAAAACTAATGTCTCCTTGAATTTTGGTACCGAGTTTCCAGATAAGGAGATTAAAGTATTTTTGAAGGGTACGGCTGGGAATACGGTAACATTTTTAGATGCGTCATATAAAGGTTGGAACAACGACTATTTCAATTCCAACGTATTTACTTTGGACGAGGAGAAATCGCTTTCCGTCGATGTTTATTGCTATTTAAGCACATTAAGCATTAGAGATTGGATGTGTGAGGGAAAAACGGTAATATTTACCCAGCCAATTAAAAGAGCGTATTATTCCGAGCAGTTAGGTAATGATTCAAAGGCAAAATTAAACGATCCAAATAAACCGTTTGCGACACACACAGCGGCATTTGCGGCAATTGGTACGCTTGGAGCAAATGAAAGAGCGGTACTAGAAATATTACCAAGCTACATAGATAATACTATTGATCTTGCAAATAACATAGATATCCACTTCCAACCAGGGTGCGTAATTCGACTTGGCTCTATTCGTGACACAGTTTTCACAGGGAAAAACATTTCTATTACTGGTTTCCCGAAGGTGAGTACTTCCGCTTCGTTAAAGAAAGTGTTCGAGTTCACCTCTGATATTACGGTCAGAATTCAATTGGACAGTGTGCCATATTGCGATTCCCTTTTATTTATGAGTGGTAGCACTAACGTGAAAATGACTACCATTGGAGATATTTACGGAAATGCGCAGGATGCTGGTTATGTAATTACATACAGAGATACAAGCAAGTTAGATTTGAATGTTGCGGGAGGTACTGGATCAATCACAGGTAACTTTTTCGCACCTTTATTTGGTCGTGGAGGAACTACCCCTAGTTGTTCGGCTAACGTTGTTGTGCGCGCGAAAAGCATCACAACACTTACTGGTACTTCTGGAAGCTACCAAACCGTGGTATCGCACAACAACCTTGTTAACGCGAACATTCTTATTGCGGCAGACTTAGAATATAAAGGTTCTATATTTTTTACTGATAGAACCGCAGTTCTAAGCCTCACAAATACGAATGACGCTAACTCAAAGGTAAGGGTTGAAGGAAAAATAACGGCAGGGGTTGCGTATGGGATAGGTACAGTGGCTGCTAATGGAGCATTCAATATTGAGGTTGACATGCAAGGAAAAGAATCTAGTAGCAACATACAATTTATGGCCACATGGCAAGGAACTACTGACAATCCCAACGGTAAAATACTTCTATCGAATGGCGGTTACAGAGAAGGCCTACCAAGCGTTATCGGTAGAAGACGTAAAGTAAAGCTAAAGAATATAGGTCACATAAATACAGCGGCCGCTAATCCGACTACCCCATCGGACGTATTTATTTGTCAGGCCAACACGGGGGCAAATAAAACAAGTGTTTACTTGGACGAGTCTACTTTTTTTACTAACGATGGAAATGCAAGCAAGTTGATTTCTGGGAATACGTCCACGCTTGGCGTAGAACTTACTTGTTCGAGATCAACAGGTACAGCGCAAGTGGGAGCGAATCCAGATAGGAATAGTCCAGATGGGTATAACGAACTTAGGTATTCAGCATCAGAATTTTAAAAAGATATGGCAGTAATAAATGTTAAAGTAGAGCGTATTTCGCAAGTGAACAGGCAAAGAATGCACGTTCTTATGCCTGATCCAAATCAGAAAGCGGACGAGCCGTTGCGAATCATAAGCAAAACTATACGCTTTCGTGACTTGGACAATCAGGAGAAGAACCAATTCAACAAGATAGCTGATATTATTTCAGATGGTAATTTTTCCGACATCGAAATAGACGAGGACGCAAATATTTGCATTGATGCTTTCATAGTCAAATCCACAGAGATTCCTTCAGGAAAAGTGGATAAAAAACCAAACAAGGAGCAGAAAGCAGACCTTAGAAAATTGATTAACTTACTTGAAAAAATTATAGACTAATGGCTTTTAGAAATTCTATCAATAGAGTAACTGGAATACAGATCAGCGGAGAAGTTGATAGTTCCGTGGATTACGGACTTGTTCCGAATGGCACTTGGTTTGTTGATAAGTCAACAGGAAAAATAATGTATAAACCTTCAGATGGTGGCACTCCATTTGAGTTTAAGCCTATTAAACTTGGTGGAATAGGCAGATTCGTTGAGGTTGATCCAATCAACGGAATAGATGCGCCATTAGCAACCAACGAAGCTAAGAGGTTTAAGACGTTAGATTACATGAAGACTCAAATAAATAACTCAGGTTATTGCGTACTTCTTCATGCTGGAGACCATGGAGCATCAGGGTCAACATTCACAATGAATCTTTTAAATATTAGATTCTTAGCTCTAGGTAACACACCACAACAAGTAACTAGAATACTTGGAACTACAAATGTATCATCAGCAAGTTCTTCTGTTGGATTCAGCGGAATTGCATTCGAGGACTTATCAGTAACAGGCAATTGTAATTTTTATCTTAATTCATGCGTTGTAAGCAAGTCTACTGGAGGCACATTCACAAAGACAGGTAGCGGATACCTTGAAGTTATTGGATCATCGCTAGATGGATCAACAACTACCTTTATAACTGGAGCAGGACAAGGTGTATTTCAAGGGTGCAAAATAGGCGTGTACGCTCAATCTAACTCACTTAGTATTATAGAAATAAAGAATGGAATTTCGATTGTACAGCCAAATATAGCACTTGGCACATTCGTAATGACAGATACGAGAGCGTACTCATTAGGAGGCACGACAAATGCGGCTATATCTTCTGCAGGAACTACATTTGTTGCAAATAATTCCAGCTTCATAACTCCCCCATCTGGTACGGTTGCCCCTGTAGGTTTGTCTGGTTATTGGTCGATAAATGGTAGTTCTATAGCATCTAACAGCACACTTAACTCGTCATTAAACCTTGGGACAATTTCGAATTTCGATGCCTTAAAAACACTTGGATCGATCGTAGCAGAAGGATCAGTAACAGCAAAGGCCATAAGATCACAATGGGTTCAAACTAATTCTTACTTAGCTGGGGATTGTGTGGTGAATTTAGATTCTACCGACAGCAAGTACTACTGGTGGAGAGCAAAGTCAAATATTGCAAGCGGCACAGCATGGAATGCTTCTTTGTGGGATAAATTAGCTGGTTCGGGAGGCGGAAGCACGTACACGCTTATCAAAAAATATCCTGAGGCAATATTAGATACAGCTACTTATCCTGCATATCAAACAGATGGAAAAAGCTATATTTTTACCAATGTAGCTAATTTAAATACAAGCTATTACCCTATTTCTGACGGTACTACACCACAAGAGGGAGATGTTTACCTGTATAATATATCTACTGGTCAATATTCACGTGACTTGGCTGTATCGACAATTACAACAAATGGGGACTATCTAATTAATATCACGTCTGAAAATGAAACTTATTCGTACTATTCAACGGATAAGTGGAAGAAATTTCTAACGACAACTGCGCAAAAATTCAAAGCAAAAGGCGATGTTGTAAAGCATTTTGCAGGAAACTTTTTGCAGCCAATTGATGCGGGAGTTAGACTGGTTGAGCAGGTTAAATTAGCACAGACTAGTACAGCTGGAAATTACGGATATACAGAGGTTAGTTTTGACAAGGTTCAAATTGTGCAAGATGGTGCGAGAAGTCTTTTTTTTCGTAGGCATAACGTATCGAACAACTATGGATTTTACGGACACACAACAAGCGCAGGAACGATCACACCGCTAGCCACAGCATATACGAATGTGTTTAATGGAATAGCCGCAGAAGCCAAGAGTTTTGCACTGTTACAAAATGATTATTTAGCACATGTTGTTCTAGTTGGTGGTGGTGCAAATCGCATTGATGTAATTCCGCAGTCATGGAATGCAGGCACGGGAACCTATACAACAGGCACAACCTTGAACGTTGTTGCAAGTGGAGTTCTCTCTATGAGAGCTACGCTGAATGCAAATAACGTTCTTGTGATCCAATACACAACATCAGGCGGCCTGTACGAAATCGCTGTACTATGCGCGGGAGCAACACTAAGCAAAGGCACAGCAACTTTAATCACAGCTACAATACCGCAATACTACAATGTGTTTTCTGGAGGTGTAGGAGGTAGATACATGTACGTATATTCAACTGATAGCGTTGTTTTTAACTATATAATTTATGACGTAACAACTGGTTTTGTTAGGAGTCAGCAAACAACCGTAGCTGTAGTGAATGGACTTGTACAGCCGAACAATAACGAAATTCACAGCATAAGTAAGGATGGTGAGGTAATTTTGCATTGGAAGCGTCCTAATTTCGGTACTTATGTTAAGATTTTTAACGTACAAACCAACGTATTAAACGAAACTACACTTATAAGCGATAGCCAATTGACCATCAGATTGTCATACGGAGCAAATAGCGGAATTGGTTGTGCGGTTGGTATTTTTCCTGAAGATTCAAAGCCTCGTGTATGTGGATGGGTGAAAAGTGGTAACGGAATTTCACTTGCCGAACCTTCCGTTACAACAGGCACATACCAAAATATTAGTATAGGTTCAGATTTTGGAATAGCTTGGACTGGAAGCCAATTTATTTCAGCTTATGCAGGTCAAGTTTCGGGCGGTATTTCTCCGCAAACTAATCCTGTATATGCAGAATTAACGCTTTCCACGGTTACGCAATTAGCCGAGGTTATACCTGACTGTATCATTGAAGAAACCGCGCCTGACGGCTCAATCGTTCGCGTGTCCATGGATCAAGACATTTCAGGCGGACACACTGGAATCGTTGTGGGTCAGGTTTACTATTTACTAGGTGGTAGAATTACAACCATTGATACAGGAATACAAATAGGCGTTGGTATTTCGGATACTGAAATAAAGGTATTTCTTGATTTCAATAACAACAATGAGAGGATAAATAATTTAGTAACTTCATTTGCGCAATTAAGTAGTACAAGCGCAGGACACGAAAATAGAATATCCACTCTTGAGAGCAGATATAATACATATGCTTTTCCTAAATATCAAAAAGGCTTTGGTTTACATGTGATTAAGAATGGTATAGATGTAATGAATGGAAGCTATACACAATATAGGGTCATGGGGCAATCATCAAGAGGTCAAGACATGCCAACGCCTTGTATGAATAGAACAAATGGTATAAATATAGTTTCGTATGAGCAACATCAAACAAATATAGGGTGGTCAGTTAAGATAGGAAGGGATTCCGATGGAACTGGGTATTTATTTATTTGTGGATATAATAATGACTGGGGACAATGGGCTGACGGTACTACAACTGCAACCGCAAATAGAGGTAACGGAGATTTTGTCATGATAACAAATAGCGAAATATTTGGCGGACATAAATCTGTTCTAAGTGTATATATATGCCAGCAAACTTGGGGTAATGATTCATTTAGACCCACAATAGTATGTGATATTTTTGACCCGTCCGACTCAACATATAAGACGTACGCATGGGGTTATGCTTCAGACGCAACAACAGATACATGGAGGCTATATCCAAACTTAGATACTGCGCTGACATCTAACTTCTCGACATCTCCAGTTCTTGTTAGAAATTCAAGACTAA
>JAYKJL010000119.1:0-31352 GCA_035285725.1 Nostocales cyanobacterium 94392
TTTTTGCTCTGCAAGTGTTTAAATCTTAGATGCCATTAGGCGTTGAGCACTAAACGTGGGAATTTACAATGTTGTCAACAGGGTTCGTGTTTAAACCTTAGATGCCATTAGGCGTTGAGCACACCAACTACCTTATGCGGGTACTTACGGACAAAACATGTGTTTAAACCTTAGATGCCATTAGGCGTTGAGCACTTGGTTGTTGGGTATCTCCTTGCTTGATTACTGTCGTGTTTAAACCTTAGATGCCATTAGGCGTTGAGCACATGTGAAAGGCAGCGAAAGCTTTGATCCAAATAATTGTGTTTAAACCTTAGATGCCATTAGGCGTTGAGCACATAAGATGCCATTAGGCGTTGAGCACACTGGTAAACGCTCAATCATTGCTGCGTTGTCGGAGTGTTTAAACCTTAGATGCCATTAGGCGTTGAGCACGTATGACCAGAGTGGATCTAATTTGACTCTGGTAACTAGTGTTTAAACCTTAGATGCCATTAGGCGTTGAGCACAAAAGTAATTTTTTGTCATTTTTCGACTGGGAATTAGTGTTTAAACCTTAGATGCCATTAGGCGTTGAGCACATCCTAGCAGCAAGGATTAATGCCGAACACCAACGTGTGTTTAAACCTTAGATGCCATTAGGCGTTGAGCACGTGCTACCCATTGCATGATTTTCCTTGTTGGGAGGAGTGTTTAAACCTTAGATGCCATTAGGCGTTGAGCACTTTGTATGAAACTGAGGAATTTGGCAGACCTATGACAGGTGTTTAAACCTTAGATGCCATATCGAAGATTTATTATTCTTACCCATAGCCGAAATCGAAAAGCGCAAACGTAAAAACATAGAGTAAAGCGATCGCGCCATATCCAGACTGCTAAAATACAGGTAATTTTTCATCACCTGCGATCGCTATGACCCGTCAAGAAATCGAACATCAACTTCTAAACCTATCGCTTGCAGACAAAGCCGAGATAATTCAAAGTCTAACTAAAAACCTTAGCACGGGTGGAAGGGGAATTTCTAAAACTCCTGGTGTTTGTGGTGGGGAAGCTTGCATTGCGGGAACCCGAATTGCTGTTTGGCTTTTAGTGGAAGCGCAACAGCTTGGGATTAATGAAGCTCAATTATTGCAAGACTATCCCCATATTACCGCAGCCGATTTGGTCAATGCTTGGGCTTATGCTGACGCTCATCCCGAAGAAATTGCTGCCGCGATTCGTGTTAATAATGAGGCAGCCTAATCGATGGCACGTTTGTATGCGGATGAGCAATTTCCACGGGTAGTCAGCGAATTACTGCGGACAATGGGACATGATGTTTTAACAGTGCAGGAAGCTGGTAACGACAACTTAGGTATTCCCGATTGAATGCTGTATCGACAACAAAATTCAATGAGAAATCTGGTTGTCCGGGTAAACGGAAAACCACTGGAACTGTCGCCTTAGCATCGATTATTCTTCCGTGAATCATTCGACGATTCGCTCTATCGAAGCGCCAAAACTAAATGCAACATCGTAACCAATTCGCATGGTAAATAATCTGGCGTTGGGATTTTTTTGCTTTAACATTAATCCCGATTCCACACCGTTTTTATCGATTCCATATTCGCCAGTTTCGGCATCAATGACAATCATCTTGCCGATATTAGCGCCATTTTCAACCTGTTGGCGAATGCCATTTTCATAAAATTGTCTGGCTCTTTGGGCAACTTCTTCTAAAGTCCAAAACAGAGCTTCCATAATCTTTAAACCAGTTTTTGAACTACTATTTTTTCATATTTACTATCAGGACTTACGATATTGTCACAAATGGTTGATGGTGCGTGACGCAGAAGAAGCTTATTACTACGTTCAAATTTAATCGTAGCGTCACACACCCTACAAGGAAAATGTGCCTTTTTGCTAAGTCCTAACTATATTGGCATTATAATTACTTATTCCGCAGGTCAGCTCCGGTGTCTCTATTCGCTAAAATCAAAACAAACTGGAAAAATCTTGCTATGGTAGCCATCTCCCAAGAACCAAAAAAAATGACCATCGAGGAATATCTGGCATGGGAACCCCTGCAAGAACTTCGTTACGAATACGACAACGGCGAAGTTTTTGCCATGACGGGTGGTACAATTCCCCACAATGATATTGCCCTGAATTTTTACACCGCCTTACGTCCACATTTACGTGCTAGGGGTTGTCGGGTGAATGTGTCGGATGTGAAGGTGCAAGTTACTCCTCAAAGCCCATACTATTACCCTGATGTTATCGTCAGTTGCGACTCGCAAGACCAAAATGCTCGCAAATTTATTCAAAATCCAAAAATAATTGCCGAAGTTCTTTCTCCTAGTACAGCTAGCAGAAATAGGGGGGAAAAATTTACTAATTATCTGAAAATGCCTTCTTTACAAGAATATTTATTAATAGATTCCGAAAAAATTTCCGTCGAACGTTTCTCTCGGGGAGAAGGGAGAATGTGGCTTTATTATCCTTATATTGAAGGTGATGTAATTACCTTATCCAGCATCGAATTTGAGATGGCGATCGCATTACTATATGAAGGTGTGGTTTTTGAAGCAGAAGAATAATGGGTTTATTATTTATTATCATCCTCATCTGCGATCGCTATGACCCAAATTTAAATTTCAACCCCTCACAGAAGCCGAAATGATCGAGCAAAGCAAATTGGCTCTCGAAGCTGATTATCCCGGTGGAATTTGTTTGTTTTAAAAAGAATAGCTGGGTTGATTAGTGGTTGGTGGAGATATCAACCATCAACTATCTATCAACAGAACCCATCACCACATCAATACTTCCTAAAATCACAAAAATATCCGCGACTTTTACACCTTTAATTAATTGCGGTAAAACTTGTAAATTATTAAAATCTGCGGGACGAATCTTCCAACGCCAAGGAAAGATATTATTATCACCAATCAAGTAAATTCCTAATTCTCCTCTACCAGACTCAATACGCACGTAATGTTCCCCTTGAGGAATTTTAAATGTAGGTGCAACCTTTTTGGCAATATATTGGTAATCAAAATCGTTCCATTCAGACTTTTTACCCGCTTCCATGCGCTTTGCTTCTAAATTTTCGTAAGCACCACCTGGTAAACCTTGAATCGCTTGGTTAATAATACTTACAGACTCGCGCATCTCTCCAACTCGCACCACGTAACGAGCTAAGCAATCGCCGCTTGTATCCCACTTGATTTCCCAATCAAAATCGTCGTAACATTCATAATGGTCAACTTTACGTAAATCCCATTTGACTCCAGAAGCCCGTAACATGGGACCAGAAATACCCCAATTGATTGCTTCTTCACGACTGAGAATTCCTATCCCTTCAACTCGACGACGAAATATCGGATTATTAGTAATCAATCGTTCATATTCATCTATCTTAGGTAAGAAATAATCGCAAAATTCCTGACATTTACTTACCCAACCATAAGGTAAATCAACAGCAACACCACCGATGCGAAAATAGTTGTTGTTTACCATGCGGTATCCTGTGGCAGCTTCAAACAAATCGAGAATCATTTCTCTGTCTCGAAGCGTGTAGAAAAATGGAGTTTGCGCTCCCATATCCATAATATAAGGTCCCAACCACAAAAGATGATTGACAATTCGTGCTAATTCGAGCATGATGACTCGGATATAACTAGCACGTTTGGGAATTGGGATATCAGCTAATTTTTCTACAGCATTAACCGTCACCGCTTCATTGAACATCCCACCGTAGTAATCCCAACGACTGACGTAAGGAACGTACATGATGTTAGTACGATTTTCGGCGATTTTTTCCATTCCCCGGTGCAGATATCCCAAAACTGGTTCGCAATCGATTACGTCTTCTCCGTCAAGAGTAACAATAATTCGGAAACACCCATGCATTGAAGGATGTTGAGGACCGAAATTAATCGTCATCGGTTCGGTTTTGGTTTCAATTCTAGGCATATTTTTCTCCCATATTTACGAAATAGCAAATAGGTGGGGTGAGAAGTCGGGTTTTTTAGAATAAGTATCCTACATCAGATAAACTTTGTAAAAACCCGACTTTTAATGATTGGGGGTTAATCCCATGGAACACACATTAAATTTAAACCCCTATTACCCCTATCTATAGCTATTACTAATATGGGAAATCAATTTGCTATTGTCTTGTAGATTCCTCTGATTTTTTGTACGTTTTTGCGATATGTTGATAGTTGATAGTTGATGGTTGTTAAAACCACTATCTACCAACCACTAACCACTAACCACCAACCACTAACCACTATCCACTAACAACAATTATCAGATCAGATTTCCAGGTATCCTTTTTGGTACTCTGTAAAACTTATCTTCCAATCCTGGTTCGATGGCAGTCTGTTCTGTTAATTGAGCAAAGGGTTTTCTAGTGTCTTGTTCTTCCACCGAACTAGGATTACTTAAAATTGATGTGGATGGGGATTCATTCGGAGATGCTTCCCCAGTAATCAGAGCTAGAAAGTCTTGGAGGCTTGTATTGGACAACATATCCGAGACGAAACCTGAGAAAAACTGGTCAATGTTGGGAAGGTTAAAGTTAGGAAGATTAATGTTACTGTTGGGTGTTTCTGTTTGTAAACTGGAAAAATCAGTAGTATCTTTCCCTGCTAAGCCGCCCAAGCTTTCTGTTGTTGGGGGTTGATTGGCGATCGCCGCATCAGTGAAAATAAAATTATCCGGTGTCAAACTATCTTGATCAACACCGATTAATGTTGCGAGAGGGTTTCCTTGTTGGTAAATAGTAGTTTCACCCTCAAGTTGCCCAAATGTCAGAGAGTCAAAAGTGCCATCAAAGCCACCAATTTTAATAGTATCACTAGCAGCATCGAAATCTAATATAGTACTTAGTTTCTGTGTCGTATCCCAACTGTTGATCCAGAATTGATCGCTACCTTCTCTTCCCACCATCAAGTTACCACCATCGCTATCAATCAGAATATCATTTCCTGCTGTGCCTATTATCCAGTTTTGACCTACATCACCGTTGAGTATATCCTCTCCTTCTCCACCACCGAGAAAATTAAAAGATGACTTACTTTGTAACAAAGTCTCATTTAATTCGGGGAATAATGCTTGTTGACTTCCTAAAGTTGTTGCTTGAATACTAGCAATGCTGTTAGAAAGATTGGATGTCAATCCTAAAGATGTGTTGTCTGAATTAAGGTTAAGCATACAATTACCTCAGAATTAATCAGTTATCAGTTCGTTGATACCTATAGTGGTGGATTTAGAGCCGTTACCAACACTTTCCACTAATTGGTGGGAGTTAGACGATTCGGTAAATTGATAATTGTTCACTGTCAAAAATATGTAGGGAAAATAATACTTGTGCTTGTCGTGTTTATAGAACAGGATTTTGGACTTTGAAGGAAAAATCCTGTTTTAGTGTGAATAGGACTGCTTTTTTTGCGGAGAATTTACGTTAATCGGTCAACCATTTTTAGATACTTCGGCAAGCTCAGGACAAGTTTTAGGTTTTAACATAACATAATCGGGGTAATAATTACCTACCATAAGCCTTGATAAGTCTTAGCTGATTTAAGGCTGTTAAAGATAAACAAAATCTATTTATCTTGTCTGTTATTGTATTGCCTTAAACGCAGGAAAATCATCCTAATTTTCACATCCCACAATGATTTTAAATGATTTATTGATTTATTTACCACCGCGAAAAATTTATTAATAATATATTAATAAATCTATGAATAAATTAGAGATAACAATTCATAATTTTGAAAGTATTGCTGATTACTTTTTAACGATGTTTACCCTTTTTAAGTCAGAGATTCGGGTTTTTATGTCGATATATAGGATGAAAACCAGGATTTTCCATAAGAACCGGGTTCATTTGAGAAAATCATCTTTAAATAAATAATTTGTAATTGAAATTACATAGATAAAATCAAGAAAAATATATTCATGATCAATTATTTGATGAGCGATAGTTATTTGCTGGTACATATAAGTTCTCATATTTATCTTTAGATTGGATTTATCTATAGAGTCAATCCAAAATCCAAAATCTAAAATCTAAAATCGAATGAGTTTGCCCGGAGTTACCCCAACCAACTTTTTAAAATGTCGATTTAAATGGCTTTGATTGGCAAAACCGACCATAAAAGCGACTTGAGCAATACTATACTTTCCCGTGAGCAATAATCCTTTAGCACGATTAACGCGAGTTTGAATTACATATTGATGGGGTGTAACTCCCATTGATAACTTAAATAAATGACAAAAATAATGTGGACTCATATGTAATAAACTTGCTAATTCATTCAAGCCTAAATCTTTATCTAAATTGTTTATGATGTATTCAATAACTCTATTTAATTGAGTTTTTGATAACCCATTTGTATACTCTTTAATATTGGGTGTTCGCGCCGAATAATGTTGCAATAAATGTACAGTTAAAGCATTGATCATTGTCTCCACATACAAACGACTTCCCGATAGATTATTTTGTAAAATATTTTTAATCGCAAGTCCAATTTGAAAAACTAAAGGGTCTGGTGTCGCGAAATGTGGTATTAATTGAACTTGTTCTGGTTCTCCCGATTCATCAACAGCACTTGCAAAAGCTTTCGTTTCGATACCTAAAAGAATAAAATCACCTTCAGCATCCCAAGCACACTTTTGACCGATATTTGCAGGAGTAACTACTATATCTCCACCAGTTACTGAGTCACGGTGAAAGCGTCCATCAAGTTTTCTATCTGCGTGAATAATATAGTTACCGTGAGTAAAAATAGCAATGCTGTGTCCAAGGGGACTACAAACTTCAGGAGTCTCGTATGCTGGTACAGATAAATATCTAAAGAACATCCCTTCCCATCCAGTGTTTTGACTAGTGAGAATTGGTTTACAAGGAAAAAGTTGGGTTATCTCATCTTCTTCGGTCAAAACGAAAGGTTTATTTTCTGACATAATCAAGACAGAATTCTACATTTTTAATGTATCAAAAATTTCGGCATTAATTATAGGGTAAGAAGTCGGGTTTTAGGATGATTTTGTTTTCTAGAAATTTTTCGTGGGGAGTAAGAAGTCGGGTTTTTAGGATGATTGTCTTTTCTCACAGAGACTTTACATAAAAACCCGACTTCTGAATTTTCGTGAGGTGAGAAGTCGGGTTTTTAGGATGATTGCCTTCTCCAACAGATAGTTAAGCTAAAAACCCGACTTCTGATTATAGAATGATATTTGTTAATCTAATTAATAATTCATAGTCCATAATTATGAATTAAGAATTATTTAATCAAACTTAAATTAAATTTGGAGTTATTTATATCTGTAAGAACAGAGTATTTTGCAGAATCTTAATATTTTACGTCCACAGCATGAGGTTAATTACCATACAATACAGCTAGAATTATAATTATCCAGTTGTAAAAAAATATCATAACTACCTGTGATTCACGAACATTCACAAAACCTGTTCAATTCTCAATTCAAACAAAAATCAGTTGGAGAATTTAACTTTGGCTGGTTTGATTGGTTTTGTCTGTGGTATCCTCCAGGCTGGCTAATTTTATTTAATCGTCACTGGCAACATTATCATGATGATCCGGATGGTTGGAACTGGTTGGAATATATTTTATTTTTAATTCCTGGAGGATTTTATTTAGCATTATTAATTCGCTGGTTACGTTTGGGTTGTCGTATTCCACGCACTCAACAGAACGAATTTAACCCGAATTATCAAATGGCTTTTCGAGAAGAAATTTTACAACCAATTGTTAAATATTATTTTCATGGTGAATTAGAAAAAATTGAAAACCTACCGGAAGAGACTCCCATAATTGTAGCTATGAATCATGCAGGAATGTGTTTTCCGTGGGATATTTTAACTTTGGGATATTTATTAAGTAAACAGCAAGGATGGGTAGTGTATCCTTTAGCTGGTATTGATTTATTTGAAAATCCTTGGATGACTTGGTGGTTACCACCGGGATGGTCACAAGTATTAGGTGGTGTTAAAGCTAAATATGATGATTTTGAAATTGCAATTCAACAACAAAAAATTTTATTATATGCACCAGAAGGTTTAAGAGGACCCAGGAAAGGTTGGGGAAAACGCTATCAATTAGAAAAGTTTGATATCAGCTTTATTCAGTTTAGTCAAAGATATCAAGTCCCAATTTTACCTATTATTTGTATTGGTAGTGAAAATCTACATCCTTACACTTTAAATATTAGCTGGGTAAAAAAAATATTTCATCTACCTTTCCTTCCAATATCACCTTTAATTCCATGGTTTGGTCTTTTTCCAAATATGGGTATTTGGGCTGCAAAAAGCAAATTATGTTATTTTATTCAACCTTTAATTGAAGTTGAGAATGTTAATAATCGGGGAGAATTTTATCAAAAAGCACAAGATTTGAGAGCAGAAATGCAAAGTCAAATTAATCGACTATTGACCAATAAATCGGGTTTAGTCAATAAACTCGACTTCTAATTGTCTAAATTAATTTTATGAGAAATAATATTAATAAAAAAATCAAATATCTTTGTGTAATATAATCTAAATTATAGTTAAAGTCTTACCCCTACTTCCTACTCCCTAATCCCTTTTCATCACGACATAATCAGTTCAAAATATCACATTCAAGAAACACCAAAACGATAACCTTTACCATAAACGCTATGAATTAATTGCGCTTCTTGATTAACTTCAATCTTTCTTCGTAACAGACGAACTAATGCAGCAATCACATTACTACTGGGTTGTTCATCTTCTTTCCATAAATGTTGTAATATTTGATTATGAGTTAGTAATTGACCAGTATTTTCCATCAAATATTGCAATAACTGACTTTCTTTTTCTGATAATTCAATGATTCTTCCTTGACGATAAGCTATTTGATTTTGAGAATCTAATTCTAAATCTTCTACAACAATTCTTTTATTTGTATTAGCATATTCTTCCACACCCGCACGTCGTAATAAAGCCCGGACTCTTGCTAGTAATTCCCGCAGTTCAAAAGGTTTGATTAAGTAATCATCAGCACCAGCATCCAAACCTTTTACTCGGTCATCTAAAGTATCTTTGGCTGTGAGAAATAATACAGGTGTAGTTATACCTTGCTGTCGTAACTGCTGACAAATTTCTAAACCCGTTTTTCCCGGCAGCATCCAGTCTAAAATAAGTAAATCGTAATTGCCTTTTTGTACAAGTTCGCTACCTGTTGTACCATCAAAAGCGGCATCAACGTTGTAACCTTCGCGGGTTAACAACCGACTCAAAGGGTTTGTGAGTTCGGCTTCGTCGTCAACTATCAAAATTCGCATCTTTTTAATTTTAGATTTTAGATACTTCGGCAAGCTCAGCACAAGTTTTAGATTTTGGATTAACAAATATATTTGATACTAAATAAATGGTAGGTTAAAGATATAAGAGTTAGGAGTTAGGAGTTATGGATTTTAACCTTTAAACTTTGACCTTTGACCTTTAACCTTTAACCTTTAACCTTTAATATGTTAACTGTTGCACTCCCGAAAGGTGGACTTCTCAAAGACAGCATCCGTTTACTAAAATCTGTAGGTTTGGATTTTAGTGCTTTTTTGGCTGAAGAAAATCGTCAATTACAAATCTTAGATGCTAGTGGAAAAGCTAGAGGATTAAAAGTTAGAGCGCAGGATGTACCCGTTTATGTAGAATACGGACAAGCTCAATTGGGTATTGTGGGTGAAGATGTGTTACGAGAGAAAAAACCGCAAGTAGCACGTTTAGTTGATTTGGGGTTTGGTTATTGTCGGATGTGCGTAGCGGTAAAAGCTACGAGTTCTTACAAATCACCTTTGGATTTACCCGCAGATTGTCGAGTTGCATCTAAGTATGTAAATTGCGCTCGTGATTATTTTCAAAGTTTAGATTTTTCTGTAGAAATTATACCCTTATATGGCTCTGTAGAATTAGGTCCGATTACCGGAATGTCGGAAGCGATTGTTGATATAGTTTCTACCGGAAAAACCCTCAAAGAAAATGGTTTAGTAGAAATCGCCACTTTATATGAAAGTACTGCGATGTTGATTGCTCATCCTTTGAGCTATCGTTTGAATGCGGATGGGATTAGTGATTGGATTAGTAACTTACGAGAAGCGGTTTTGAGTAACATTTGACAAAAAGTTGAAAGACGACAAAGGATTTAAGTTGTTGGTTTAAATTTCTCATTTGTTATTGTGGATAATCAACCAATTTTCGAGGTTATATAAACGCTGCACCAACCTAAAAATAGACATGGTTAACTAAAATTATGCCTAAAATTATTCAACCTCAAGATATCACTCTTGCCGATTTAAAGGAAAGATTTAGCTTAGAAAAGTCTACCGATGAAAGTTTTTTTAATGAATCTTTGGAATATTTACCAGAACTGACGGATTTAGAAAAGCAATACTTAGAGCGTGTGAAAACAAACTATATCAGTTTAGTTGAAAATTCTCCGCTTTTAGAAGAAGCCGTAAAATTAGTGATTTTATCTCCATTACTGGATTTAGCAGGATTTTATCGTTCACCCTTTCAGATTGCAACAGAAGAACCAATAGAAATTAGTGAGGAAATCGCTATTACAGATGGTGAAGAAAATAATGAAATTCAAAAAGAAATAATTAAAGGAAGAATTAATGTATTAGTATTGTATAAACAGTTTTGGTTGTTGGTAATTGAATCAAAAAGGACAAATTTTTCCTTACAAAAAGCAATTCCTCAAGCTTTGACATATATGCTTTCTAGTCCCAATTTAATTCAAAATCCACAAAAAAATATTTATGGATTTGTCACTAATGGTGAGGACTTTCAATTTCTAAAATTAGTGATTATTGACAATAAACCAGTTTATGCTTTGTCAGATAGATTAACTTTATATAAACGAGAAAATGAATTATATAATGTTTTGATTTTATTGAAAAAATTAGGTCAAATGATTATACTCTAAACGGTTAAAATATAGACTTTTTTTAAATGATTGAAAATTGAGAGTCAGCAAGCCCTGACAGCTTTTCTTTTTTATCTCTAAATAAAGTGTAAAGAAAACTATTTAACCTTAACAGGAATAGCCGCAATTGTCACAAAACCCCGGTTGGTGCGTGACACGCCAACCTTATTATTACGTTAAAAATCAAGCATAGTGTCACAGCACTCTACGAGCAGAATATGCCAGTTGCGTAAGTCCTACTTAAATCTTTTGATGTTTAAGGTATGCTACAGATCGCAATTAGTTTCGCCTAATTCTTAACTATTTTTGATTATGCCAGACGAACTTAAACCGAAATCTCCTCGTAGTCAACGTTTACCCAAGCAACGCTGGCAAATTTATCCGCAAAATCCAGAATTAGCGCAAAAATTGGCAATGGTGACTGATATGTCACCTTTAATTAATCAATTATTGATCAATCGTGGTTTTGATTCACCCGAAACTGCACAAATGTTTTTACATCCAGAATCATTAAATTTACCGGAACCGTTAGATGAGTTTCCTGATTTACCCATTAGTGTAGAATTACTGCAAAGTGCGATCGCGTCTCAAGAAAAAATTGCCATTTGCGGTGATTATGATGCTGATGGCATGACTAGCACCGCTCTATTATTACGGAGTCTACGAACTTTCGGTGCTGATGTGGATTATGCTATCCCTAGTCGGATGCACGAAGGTTATGGTATCAATAAACGAATTATTGAAGATTTTCACGATGAAGGTGTAAAGTTAATTCTAACGGTAGATAATGGGATTTCCGCATTTGAACCCATTGCAAGAGCCAAAGAATTAGGATTAAAAACAATTATTACAGACCATCACGATATTCCTCAGCAATTACCCCCAGCCGACGCGATTTTAAATCCTAAATTACTACCTTCTACTTCCGTATACCGTGGTGTTGCTGGTGTCGGTGTAGCTTATATTTTAGCGATGTCTTTAGCGCAACACTTAGGTAGAACTGAAGAAATATCAGATACCATGTTAGAACTGTTTGCTTTAGGAACAATTGCAGATTTAGCCCCTTTAGTAGGAGTTAACCGTACCTGGGTAAAACGTGGTTTACGATTGTTACCCAAGTCTAAATTAGCTGGTATACAAGCGTTGATTCAAATGGCTGGTGTACAAGCCTTGGGGAGCCAGGGGGATGGGGAGATGGGGGGATGGGGAGATGGGGGGATGGGGAGTAAGGGAGTAAGGGAGCAAATAGTTAATAATCCAAAATCCAAAATCCAAAATCCAAAATCCCTTAAGCCTGATGATATCGGTTTTCGTTTGGGACCACGAATTAATGCCATTGGTAGAATCGGCGACCCGCAAGTCGTGATAGAATTACTTACCACTGACGATATGGGAATAGCTCTCGAACGTGCAATGCAGTGCGAAGCTACTAACACGAGTCGTCAGGAGATGTGCGAGCAAATTGGAAAAGAAGCTATAGAAATTGTAGAAACTGAATATGTTGCTTCTTTAAAAGATGACCGAGTATTAGTTATTGTTCAACCAAACTGGCATCATGGAGTTATTGGGATTGTAGCCTCAAGGTTAGTGGAACGTTATGGAGTTCCGGTGTTTATTGGTACTAATGAAGATGATAAACACATTCGCGGTTCTGCAAGGGGAATTCCCGAATTTAATGTGTTTGAAGCCTTGCAATCTTGCGATGATTTATTAGGTAAATACGGAGGACACAAAGCAGCTGGAGGCTTTTCTTTACCAGTAGAAAATCTGGAATTAGTGCGTCAGCGCTTGAGCGAATTTGCAAATCAATGTTTAGAATTGCAACACCTCAAACCTTTACTCAAAATAGATACTTTAGCCAATCTCGATCAAGTTAATAGAGAACTTTATCAACAAATCAACGCTTTAGAACCTTGTGGAATCGATAACCCAAATCCAGTGTTTTGCACTCAAGAAGTTAAAGTAGTTGAACAGCAAATTGTTGGTAAAGGGCATATTAAGTTTACAGTTGCTCAAATTATCGACGGACAACAATATAAAATCAAGGGTATAGCTTGGCGATGGCGCGATTATTTTCCTTTACCACCGCTAGTTGATATCGCTTATAAACTTAAAGAAAACAACTTTAATGGTAATATTAATATTGAATTAGAAATATTAGGTGTTAGACTTCCAAGCAATTCTCAATTATCTTTCACCTATAAAGATAAACCTTTTAGAACCACATTTGAATACAACGGTCGTCAGTATATTTGTGGTATATACCAAAATGGTGATTCAGCAGAATTAAGAATTAAAAGCCCCGAAGAGAAAGTTTTAGCAATTCAATCAGGACAAGATATTGGTTTATTAGGAATCAATCGCGAACAAGCTGAAAAAGTTGATATTTTTCAGTCTCCTTACTACGATATTATCCAAGCTGCTCTAAAAGCTTTAGAATCAGTTAGGAATTAAGAATTAGCGGTAATAATTCGTGACTAAACAAACTATTGATTTTGATCGGAATGCGCCGATTGCTGGTAGTGAATACGATAACATGGCACCTTTAGCATTACCTGGTTATGAAGCCATGCATCAAATGGCTTTGGCTTGTTTACAGGCTAATTTACCTGCGGAAGCTAATATATTAGTTGTCGGTGCTGGTACGGGAATGGAATTAATCAAGTTTGGCAAGGGTAATTCTGGGTGGCAAATTTTAGGTGTTGATCCTTCCGAAAAGATGCTTGCTATTGCTCAAGATAAAATACAGCAGAATGGTTTATCCGAGCAAATAAAGCTGTTTCAAGGATATACCGACAACTTACCAGAAACTTCAATTTACGATGCAGCAACAAGTATTTTAGTCATGCATTTTATTGCCGATGATGGTGGAAAATTGGCATTTTTACAAAGTATTGCTCAGAGAATGAAATCATCTAGTATTTTTATATTAGTTGATGTGTTTGGTGAGAAAGGAACAGATGATTTTCAGCAAATAGTTTCTTTAATAAAGAAATTTTGGCAGCAAACAGGAATACCAGAAGCGAAACAAATAGAACTTTTAGAAACAATGGATAAAGGTGTTTATCAAATTTCAGAAACCAGAGTTTTAGAATTATTACAGCAAGCTGGTTTTAGTAAAGTGCTTCGGTTTTATACAGGTTTGTGGGTTGGTGGTTGGATGGCTTTGAAGTAGTTATGGTACCTTGCTAGAATCTATAGAAGTCGGGTTTTTATGAGAATTTACCTATGATTAGAGATATTGATGCTAAAAACCCGACTTCTTTCTTATCAATCTATGTAATTCAGAATTTAGAGAAGTCGGGTTTTTATGAGAATTTACCTATGATTAGAGATATTGATTCTAAAAACCCGACTTCTTTGCGATCGCAATCCAAAATCTAAAATCTAAAATCCAAAATTGAATAGATTGAATAGTTT
The DNA here is from genome assembly GCA_035285725.1 of Nostocales cyanobacterium 94392. Lineage (GTDB taxonomy): Bacteria > Cyanobacteriota > Cyanobacteriia > Cyanobacteriales > Nostocaceae > Rivularia. The sequence goes on from JAYKJL010000119.1 coordinate 14,379, forward strand.
TTATCCGTGATAACTATCTCCAGTAACTTTACCCCGAAAAACGATATACGAATAAAGATTGTAGAACAACATAATCGGGATTAAAGCACCGATAAATATAATCATAATTACCAGTGAACTGGGGTCAGCAGAAGCTTGATAAATAGTAATTTTGCTGGGTATAATGTAGGGAAATACAATCAAAGCTAATCCGATAAAAGTTAGTAGAAAAAGCAATATTGTCAGAATAAAAGGCGTTCTATCTGCTTTTTGATTCAAGCTTTTAAGTAGTTGCCAAATTAGAAAAATACCGATTAAAGGTATTAAAGCAAAGATATAAACTAAGGGTTTAGAAAGTAAACGAATTCGAGCCGTTTCGTAAATAAAAGGAGTAACACCTGTAATTAAAATTGCTCCAATTAAAGTTGTGATAGCGGCAAGTTTAGCAGTTTTACGGTGAGTCTCTTGTAATTCTCCCTCAGTTTTCCAAACTAAATAAGTGGAGCCAATCAAGACATAACCTTGAATTAAAGTTAAAGCTACTAATACTGATGGGATATTCAACCAGTCCCAAGTGGTACCGATAAAATGTCCTTTTTGATCAACTTTTATCCCTGCAAGTACCCCTCCTAAAGCAAAACCTTGTCCCAATGCTGCCAGAAAACTTCCTGTAGCAAAGCAGAGATTCCAAAGGAATTTCCGTTTTGCTTGTTCACGGAATTCAAAAGCAACTCCACGAAAAATAAACCCAAAAACCATGATAAAAATTGGGATATAAAGAGCGCTGAGGATGGTAGCATAAGCCAAGGGAAAGGCACCAAATAAACTGCCTCCCATCAACACTAACCAAGTTTCATTTGCATCCCAAATATTACTTAAACTGGTCATTAAAATGCCGCGACGTTCCTCAGTTGAGGAAGTTAAGGATAAAATACCAACTCCCAAATCAAAACCGTCGAGCATTACGTAAAGAAATAAAAATAATGCTAAAATTCCAAACCATATCTGCGGTAATAGATAATATAAAGTTTCCATTGGTTGATAGTTGACAGTGGACAATTGACAGTTGACAATTGACAGTTGACAGTTGACAGTTGACAGTTGATGTTTTAACTACTAACTCCTAACCTTTAGCCTCTAACCTTTAACCTCTAACCTTTAACCTCTAACCTTTAACCTGTTATTGTTGTGCTTCAACAGGACGTTCATCGGGAATAAATCTTGCTGGTGTGGTTTCCACTGCTGGTTTTTCTTCTATTCCCGGTATCGGTAAATTAAAGTTTGGTCCCCGACGGATGATACGACTACCGAAATATAATGCAGCTACAAATAAAACACTGTAAACGGTTGCAAAGCTCAAAAGAGTTGTTAACACATTACTCGGCGGTATATTTGATACTGCATCAACTGTACGAATTTGGTTGTATACAGTCCAAGGTTGTCTGCCGACACAACGTACAATCCAGCCGGATTCTACCGCTATATAACCCAAAGGTGCGGCTAAAATCCAACCAACCATTAACCAATTTTGCTGAGTAATATTTTCTGCTGATAACTTTCCGCGTAACCACTGAATTACACTCAATGACATTAATCCCGCAAAGAAGAAACCGATCGCAATCATGATGCGGAAAGCATAATAAATTAATCCTACCATATGGGGTCTATCTTCCGGTTTCCATGTTTTCAAACCCTGTACAGGTTCCGAAAGTTTTTGTTTAAATTCTAAAATATATCCTAAAGCATTAGGAACCGTAATTTCCCAAGCATTTTTTTCGGCTTTCTCATCGGGTATCGCTAACATACTCCAATCAGCAGCTTCTCCTGCGGGTGTGCTTTCCCATTGCGCTTCCATGGCAGCTAATTTAGAAGGTTGATAGTGATAAACCTGTTCACCGCTTAAATGCCCCACATAGATTTGTAGAGGTGCGACAATAATTGCAACCGCGATCGCAATTTTTAAAGCAATGGAAAAGAAAGCCGGATTACGTTTGTTAAGAATGTACCAAGCACTGATTCCCCCAATCACAAACAGCGAAGTTTCCAAAGTTGCCAGGAACATATGAGAAACACTCACAGCCATAAAAGGGTTGAAAACAGCTTGGAAATAATCGCTGACTACAAACTCACCATTAATAAAACTTCCACCTGCGGGAGTTTGCAACCAGGAATTAGCCGATAAAATCCACAAAGTTGACAGATTTGCGCCAAAAGCTACCAAAATAGTCGCCATATAGTGAACTTTCGGGTTAACTCGTTCCCAACCAAACACCATAATTCCTAAAAAAGCAGCCTCCAACATAAAAGCCCAAGACGCTTCAAAACCAATGACGCTGCCAAAAAAGTTACCAATAGCTTCCGAAAGCGGTCCCCAATTAGTACCAAATTGAAATTCCATCGGAATCCCGCTAGCTACCCCAACACCAAAGTTAAGAACGTAAAGCTTTGACCAAAAACGAGCGTGATAATAGTAATCAGGATTGCGTGTCTTTAACCACATTCCTTCTATGACAACTAAGTAAATACCCAAGCCTGTAGTCAAAACTGGCCATAACATATGAAAAATCGCCGTCAAGGCAAACTGCATCCTTGAGAGCGCAACAGTATTAGATAAAATTTCCATAAATAATTGCCTACCTTAGTTGCTTTCACTGTGTCAGCTTTGCCACTAACTAGATAAGCAGTAAATCCCCGGAAGCATCAGATTATTTAGTATTTCTTAATATATGACAATGTGTCGGTAAGAGCGAGTAGAGAGGGAATTATGAATAAATTAGAAATCTTAACCGTAATTTATGTGTATTTATCTCAGTTTATTGACTCGATATCTCTCCTCTACATTCTTTTCCCAGCGAAGAAGCACATATAGTGTAGTTATTCAATAAAAATAAAAATACATTAAAATAGCGGGTTGTACAACCCGCATTACAAGACGAAAAAAAGCTGACTCTCTAGCCAAGAGATCAAACTTGAAAAACTATCCTCTTGCTTCAGATAAATCTTTTTCTATTTCAACTTTTGGAACTTCAAAAACATTAGAATAAACGAATCCAGCTGCAACTGCTCCTAAAATTGGTGCAACCCAAAACAACCATAATTGCGCGATTGCCCAACCACCAACAAACAAAGCTGGAGCTAAACTACGAGCAGGATTTACAGATGTGTTGGTAACAGGAATACTAATCAAGTGAATTAGTGTTAATCCCAAACCAATCGCCATCGGTGCTAAAGCCGCTGGTGCGCGCTCATCTGTTGCACCTAAAATAATCATCAAAAACATGAAGGTACAAACGAATTCAGCAGCAAAACAAGCTAATAAAGTATAGTTTCCTGGAGAATGCTCTCCGAAACCATTAGCTGCAAAACCGCTAGTAACCAGGTTAAATTTGGGATTTCCACTAGCAATTATCGCTAGCACTCCAGCACCTGCTACACCACCCAATACTTGAGAACCAATATACATAAATAGCTCTCTTGATGGAAAACGTTTCGCGACTGCTAAACCGATGGATACAGCCGGATTTAAGTGACATCCAGAAATATGCCCAATAGCATAAGCCATTGTCATTACTGTTAAACCAAATGCCAGTGAAACCCCTACCAATCCAATTCCCAGGGGAAATGCAATATCGTTACCTATTTTTGTAGCATTAGCAATGAATCCAGCAGCTAAAACTGCACTACCGCATCCACCGAATACCAGCCAAAAAGTACCGATAAATTCAGCCAAACATCGTTTAGAAAGTGGCATTTTTCTCTTCAACTGTAAATTGTGAGAAGATTATATCAGGGTTCATGTTTTTGATAATACAACTTTATATTTGTTTAAAGTTTTACTTATAAATTCTGTAAAAAAAATTATTCCATAGGCTCTCTCCTAATATATTTGATTAATTAAGATTAATTATAAATATATTTCTCTAGATCAAAAAACTCAATTAGTTCTTTAAGGCTTGTATTAGCTACGGTGGGTGTTAAAGCTTCAATTTTTTGAATTGTTTGCTGGTTAAGGTATTTAAAAACTTCCTCTTTGAGTACCAAAACAACTTCTTCGGGTAAACCTTTAAGTTCTTGATTCAATCTTGCATAGCGTCCTTTTGCAAAGCTTAACTGAAATTTGGCTCGATTCAACAAGCGCTGTCTGAGATTTTCATATAATTCGTTTTGCTGATCGTAACTGTCTGTTTCATTGAGAAATTCTTTAATTAACGGTATGATATCAAGATTTTCTTCCAACAATATCAAGCTCGCTTCTTGAAAATAAGCTGGAATCCCATCAATACCCAATCCACCAATATCGGCTAATGCAATTATCCGTGCCGGTAAGATAATTTGTTGTTCTAAATTATATAAATCTGGTTGATAAATTGAATTATCGCTATCATCAAAAAGACAAATTGTTGCTGAAATCGTTTTTTTTATTATTTCTAAGTCTGAGAAAGTAAACAACGGAGGAAGTTGAGGATTTTCAGCAATAAATGTTTGATTTAAATTGTTTATGTAATCAATTAACTTGTTAATTGTAGCCGTTTCGCTAACTCCGCTTTCTCGCTGTCTTGCAGTTTGAGGTGTAGTTACAGGCAAGAATTCCTGAACAATATCATGACTGGCTGCACAAATATCAATTAGATGTTTTACTCGCTTACTATCTGATAAAGCCGGCTCATCACAAATTTGGTTCCAAAAGGGTTCGATTGCATTAAAAATTATTTCTGCTCGGCGTTTCACTGCCTGTGTATGGGTATAATTATGAAAATAAAGTTGCTTTTTTTCTACTTCTTTTTTTAATTCTACAAGAGCAAATTCTTGAATCATCAAAACAGCTTCTTCAAAGGTTTGCGGTATTTGACTGGGATTTTCGCTATTTTGAATATTGGTCATAGTATCTTTTTTTACAAATGTAAAACTTTTAAATACCTTTAGAATAATAAAGTAATTTTGCGGTTATTGCCTATACTTAAAATACTTATTCTTATGTGAAGATTTGTATCTATTTAGCTATTAAATCTAAGGCATTAGATTAATCAGTAGTAAAAGAGTTACAGTAAAAGGCATTTGTGAAAATATCTGTGGAGTTTAGCCAATAACCAAGAAGCAATCAATTATCAATGGAGGGAGAGGGAAACATAATTTCTAACTCTCAATTTAAAATTCTTTCGCCCACAAAGCTAATCCACCACCTTTACCTCGTGCTGCAATATAGTTATCTTCTACTAAAAAATAAGTAAAAAATGCTTGCTGTTTTAAAGTCTGTTTGTAAAAAGTTGCTTCTCTATCTTTCCCACCACGAATATAACCTTGATATAAGTTTAATCCTGATAAAGATAGCGCCATTCTAGTAAAATCAAAGGCGAGGATATTTTTTTTCGACCAAAATTGTACCGAACCTGTTAAAACTATTTTGAATAAACCTAACTCTACAGAATTTTCAACGTTTCCTTGTTCTTGAGAAGTTTCCGATTGACTGTAAGTAAGTTGAATCTTCACCAATTTCGGTAAGAATCTCCCCGCACCCAAAACAACTCCCGCACGCTTACGAGTTTTTTTTGTACCAGTAATAAAGCCTAATCTCCAATTACCGATTAACTGTGAATAACTATAATTTACCTTAGTTTGTTTTGCTGTTTTTTCTGCTTCGATTAACGCTTTGACTACAGCTTCTGAAGCTGGTGCTTTTTTAACTTTGTTTTGTAAAAATTCCGCTGCTTGTTGGATTGCTTGTTGCATTTTGAAAATATAATATCTATTTTTTTGATAATTATAAAGATGTTGCTATTCTAAATGAGAAAGACGTTGCATTGCAACGTCTCTACATTAATATTTAACTGAATTAACCTTTGTTTAGTTCTTTCGCCATTTTCATGAAATCGTCCATGTTAGAAGATTTATTTGGACGGCGACGGTTACTACTAATAGCAGGTTCAGAGGGTTTGGCAGTTGCGACGGGTATTTTAGTTTCTTCGATAGCTTTTTTTTCATCGAAATCTATGAAATATCCCGACTCCGAATTGGAAATTCCCAGATTCTTACCGATAGAGCCAAAGATATTTCCCAAAAAAACAAAGATTGAACGAAATAAAACCGAAAAAACAGCAATGACGCGGATTAAAGTATTTTGAAAAATCTGTCTGAGACGTTGCATTACATCTCCTCCTTAACTAAAATGATTCAATATTATTTTTCTTGTATTGTAGCAAATAATAAATCAGTTATTTTTTTTTATTGTTAATGTCAACTTCAGCTTCAACAATTAGTCTTTTGATATAATAAATTATTTCTTAAGGATGATTGACTTGTTGTTTGAAACCTTTTAATTCCTGATTGTAGTGGGGACATCTTATCCGCTATATAGATAAAAGATTAAAAATTTATTTATTTAACATTTGATAAGATAAATCTGTACATGACATACAAAGTAAAAACATCAACATACATCAACATCAATATGTCAACTTATCTAGTAACGGGTGCAAATCGAGGTATCGGCTTAGAATATTGTCGCCAACTTAAAGAGCGGGGTGATAATGTGATTGCTGTATGTCGCTCAGTGTCAGATGAATTAAAAAATTTAGGAGTACAAATCGAAACAAATATTGATATTACCACTGAATCTTCAGTTGCCCAATTAGTTAAAATACTTGATGGCAAACAACTCGATGTTTTAATTAACAACGCCGGTATTATCGAACAAGTTAGCCTTGGAAACATAGATTTTGACAGCATTCGCAGACAATTTGAAGTCAATGCAGTTGGTCCTTTACGCTTAACTCACGCTTTATTAAATAACTTAAAAAATGGTTCAAAAGTCGTGATGATGACTAGCCGTATGGGTTCTATTGATGACAACACGTCTGGTGGTTCCTACGGTTATCGGATGTCCAAAGTGGCTTTGTCAATGGCGGGTAAATCCTTATCTCATGACTTAAAATCTAAAGGTATTGCTGTCGCAATTCTGCATCCAGGGTTAGTCAAAACCCGGATGACAGCCTTTACTCATTCTGGAATTACCACCGCAGAATCAGTAAAAGGATTATTGGCTCGGATTGATCAATTAAACTTGGAAAATACCGGAACCTTCTGGCATTCTAATGGTGAAATATTACCTTGGTGAGCGGATTCGGGGATTTTAGATTTTAAATACTTCGGCAAGCTCAGCACAAGTTTTAGATTTTGGATTGTAAAATGCTACTCTATGAACTTAATATCAGCATTCTTCTCCTCTGCGCCTTTGCGCTAACATCCCCTTACCTTTGCGTTTAAAATATCTTCTACCATCTCATGATAGAACCCAAAATTATTGTAGATTCCCAGCACCACAATGCCGAATGTCTCCTTTGGCATCCCCAACAGCAATGTCTTTACTGGACAGATATTCCCGAAGGAAAGCTTTTCCGCTACTATCCAAAGACAGATATTTATTCAGAAATTTATTATGGTGAACCCGTTGGAGGTTTAACTCTACAAGTTGATGGTTCTTTACTTCTATTTAAGACCAAAGGAACCATCGAACGTTGGGAAGAAGGTAAAATTACTACTATAGTCGAAGAAATTTCCGCAGAAAGACACACTCGTTTTAATGATGCCATAGCAGACCCGATGGGACGAGTTTTTTCCGGTACAATGGCAACAGAAGAAGATAAAGGAAGACTCTACCGTATAGATACTGATGGTTCGATTCATCTAATTTTAGAAGAACTTTTAGTTCCCAACGGCATGGGTTTTTCTCCAGATTTAAAATATTTTTACTTCACCGACTCCGACGCGCACACCATCTACCGTTTTGATTATGATCAAGAAAGCGGGAATATTACCAATCAACAAAATTATATAATTACCCCCCAAGGTGAAGGAGTTCCCGATGGAATGACGGTTGATGCTGAAGGCTACATTTGGTCAGCTCGTTGGGATGGTTCAAGTTTGTATCGTTACGCTCCCGATGGTACCGAAGTTTTACGTATACCTTTTCCGGCTTTGAAAGTTACCTCCATGGCTTTCGGTGGCTCCGACTACAGCGAACTCTATGTTTCAACTGCCGGAGGAAATGACCGTTCCCAAGAAGGTGCCGGAGCCGGAGCAATTTTCCATCTTCAGGCTGGTGTGAAGGGAGTGCCGGAATATACATCTCGGATATTTATTTCTTAGTTTAGATAGGGAGTAGGGAAAAAGAATATTCTTTTGATTCTTCCTAGTACATGAAGGCAGAAGTAAGAGGGCTGATGGCAGAAGGCGCAAAGGCTTATTTTATAAGCTTTTTATAAAAATGAAATGGTTGTTTTATTTACGCCGTGCTGTACTAGTGTATTTATCTAATTGATGACCAAGCAATTAATAATTAATAATTCATAATTCATAATTATGAACTATTAATTACAGAACCTAGCAAAAAAGGCATATTTTGTTGTAGGGGAGGCAAAAAGGGGTGTAGATTTTCTTCCTTCTTTATTGCCGTTGCTTGTACACTGCCGCAATTCTTAACGCAATCAGATGAAAGTGAGAATACTCCACCAACCAGGGTCTTGTGATAATTGCGGCTATTCCTATAATAAAACGAAAAGATATGTTATGTGTGGAAGATTCACTTTGACAACAGAAGCGGAAAGTTTAAGGGAAATTTTTCAAATATCAGATACTAGTAATTGCCAATGGGAAGCGAATTATAACATTGCACCAACACAAATGGTAATGACTGTTTTACATAACGAAGAAACCAAACAACGTGAATTGCGATCGCAACGTTGGGGGTTGATTCCCACCTGGGCAAAAGATACTAAAATAGCAGCAAAATTAATTAATGCCAGAGCAGAAACGTTAGCTGAAAAACCTTCTTTTCGTTCTGCATTTAAACGCAGACGCTGTTTAATCCTTGCAGACGGTTTTTACGAATGGAAACGTTTAGAAACCAAAAAACAACCATATTACTTTCAGTTACAAGAACAACAGCCTTTCGCTTTTGCTGGGTTATGGGAACAATGGCATCCTGACGAGGAAAACATAACATCTTGTACAATAATTACCACAGATGCTAACGAATTATTGCAGCCAATTCACAATCGGATGCCGGTGATTCTCCAACAGCAAGATTACGAAAAGTGGTTAGACCCGCAATTACAGGATACCGAAATATTACAACCAATATTACAACCTTACCCAGCCGAGCAAATGAGTTCCCATACAGTCAGCACAAAAGTTAATAATCCGCAGCATCAAAGTCCTGACTGCATTGCCCCCCAAAGAGAAGAAAATTAACACTCAATCGCTTTCTTGATCGGTTAAATTAGCTATAAAGCGAATTTTTAACAGTTAACTGCGATCAGTTTTTTGATTTTTGTAGGTCTTTACTGTAGTAGTTGTTCAAAGTGAATCATCATAATTATTAGATATGCCAAGAACTCAGAAAAACGATAACTTTATCGACAAATCTTTTACAGTAATGGCAGACCTGATATTGAAACTTCTGCCAACCAATCAAAAAGCTAAAGAAGCCTTTGTTTACTATCGAGATGGGATGTCAGCCCAAGCAGACGGAGAATATGCCGAAGCTTTAGAAAACTACGAAGAAGCTTTGACACTCGAAGAAAACCTATTTGACAAAAGCTACATCCTGTACAACATGGGGTTAATTTACGCTAGTAACGGCGACCATGACAAAGCATTAGAGTTATATCATCAAGCAATAGAACTCAATCCTCGTCTGCCCCAAGCCTTAAACAACATCGCCGTAATTTATCACTTTAAAGGTGAAAAAGCCAAAGAAGGTGGAGATGCAGATGCTGGGGAAGCTCTATTCGATCAAGCCGCAGACTATTGGATTCGAGCAATTCGTATGGCTCCCAATAACTACATTGAAGCCCAAAACTGGCTCAAAACCACAGGGCGATCGCAAATGGATGTATATTTTTAGTAGTTAGTTGTTGGTTGTTGGTTGTTAGTAGTTAGTTGTTGGTTGTTGGTATATTATTGATGACTAACTACTTAATTTTTGGTTGTTAAGATATTACGCAAATATTACACAAAAAAATGATTGACCGCGAACAAGTACGTAAAGTAGCTCATCTTGCCCGATTAGAATTAACAGCAGCAGAAGAAGAAAAATTCACCACACAATTAGGCGATATTCTCGATTACTTCGAGCAATTGAGTGAACTAGACGTGACCAACGTAGCACCCACAACTAGAGCGATCGATGTTAGCAACGTCACCCGCGAAGACAAACTACAGCCCTATCCCGATAGAGAAGCCATCCTCCAAAGCGCACCAGAACAAGAAGGCGAATATTTCAAAGTCCCCAAAATTATGAATCAAGAATAAATTATAAATGGGTAATTGGTAATGGGTAATTGGTAATTGGTAATTGGTAATTGGTAATTGGAGATGGTTAATAATGAGTAGTTATCCCCCATCTCCTTGTCCCCTTGTCTCCCCATCCCCCCATCTCCCCATCTCCCCATCTCCCCATCTCCCCCTCTCCTTGTCCCCTTGTCCCCCCATCCTAAAGATAGTGTTATGTAACGAAATATTGCGTTTTAATATAATTATAGGTATTACGCTGTTTTTCGGGAATTTTAGCAATTATGACAACTTCAAATAGTGAATTCAAAGTTAATAAAACTGAAGAAGAATGGAAGCAAACTTTGACACCAGAACAGTTTCAAGTTTTGCGGAAACACGGTACCGAACGTGCTGGTACAAGTCCATTAGATAAAAATTATGACGAAGGGACTTACGTATGTTCTGCTTGCGGTCAACCTCTGTTTACTTCAGAAACCAAATTTAATAGCGGTACTGGCTGGCCGAGTTTTTACGCACCTATCGATGGTGCAATTGAGACATCGGTAGACAAAAAGTTGTTTATGACCAGAATCGAAGTTCATTGTAGTAATTGTGGTGGGCATTTGGGTCATGTATTCCCTGATGGTCCTAAACCTACTGGTCAGCGTTATTGCATGAACGGTGTATCACTAGAATTTGAGCCGAAAGCATAAGCTTAATTTGCTAGTTACGCTTAGAAGTCGGGTTTTTAAGAAAAATATCTCTTACAAACCACAAAACCTGTAAAAACCCGACTTCTCGCCCCCACCAAGCAACCAGAAGTCGGGTTTTTAAGAAAAATATCTCTTACAAACCGCAAAACCTGTAAAAACCCGACTTCTTACCCCCACCAAGTAACCAGAAGTCGGGTTTTTAAGAAAAATATCTCTTACAAACCGCAAAACCTGTAAAAACCCCTAAATGCTTGCTTAACCATTGCGCTGTCCAGCGTTCAAACGAATAGCCAAACTCGCGGGGACTATTGCTTGCTAGTTCCTTGAGACGCTCAAGGAATTGCTGATTTACGGTTTTTGGTCGTCAGCTGATTGCCAGATGGTAATGGGTAATTGGTAATGGGTAATCGGTAATTGCTGATGGGTTTTGGGTAAATGCGTTGAGTCATATAGTAAGCAATTAACCGGACTTCATAATATACTAAAAACGGTTTAAAACTGTCCCGAATGAGCTAAGCGAAGAATCTCCGAGATACTTCGCTGCACTACGTTACGCTCAGTATGACATAAGTTCATATTTTACCCGTTTGCAGTATAACAACTTATCAGGAACTTATTCGTCTGCTTCTCGCGATGGGGGATTAGTATCTTCTGGTACTGTATCTCGGAATAGTCAAAATCCTGAGATTCTAAGTTTAGGTTCCGGAGGTAATTTGAATATTACTGCAACTAGTTAGTTTCTAGGTTTAGTGTCCAATAGCTTGCCTGCGAGAATAAATCTCTTCTAGAAGTAAATCTCGTAGTTCATTAGCAATGTCATCAGGCGGATAACCCGCGAGCGCTCGTCCTATCAACCTTTCTGCCTCTCGTAATTCTGAACATTCTACAGCAAGTATTGCGGCACTCCGATGAAGAACGGATCTAGTGGGTTCAAGGTCTAATAAGTTTGCCACGAGGTCTGCGGCAGCTTGTTCTTGAGCAAAGGCAGCTTTGGTTAACTCTAAGGCAACGGTCGTATCACCCCGTTGACGGGCATTCACTGCTTGGTCAACAAGTTCCATTGCTTCTCGATGAAAAATTTCTACGTCTTGCATTTTTCAATTATGCGGGTGCATGGTGTACCAAATTCAACGACGCAGACGTAGCCAGGAGACAAAGTATCCGAGGGGCTAATCTGTTCTAGCTTCATTTTAACTCTCGATTCAACAATGCTTTCAGAGCCTCTACGAATACCGGAGACATCGAGACGAGCTTTTCTTTGAAACAAAGTGCTTGGGTTATCAATAGAGCCTAACCAAAAATCAAAGCCAAAATTTTTTCCTTTGATAGAGCGCTCAATTACAGTCAGACCTGTCAGATATGGCATAAGAAGTGCAGCAATTCCATAAGCTCCATACTCCGTGGCAACTTCTTGATCGGCATTAAAGCGACGTATAGTGTCATTAATTGGATTCCATTGCAGTTCGACCTCAGTGTCTTGTATACCATTGATTTGAAGGTTAACACGAAAAGGATGGTTTTGGTCATCCAAACAAACTGCCGCAGCGTCTCGACAAGTAGCTCCGAAGGTCAGCGACCATCCAGGTCGTTCGGGCTTGGATCGACAAAGGTCATCTAGCTGCAAAAGCTCTGGTATATTATTTATCATTAATGATTAAAACTATTGCAGCTTTCTATATAGCAATTTCTTCAATACCAATACCACACAAGTAGATTGGGTGTCCGTTAAACCGAGCAATAACAATCGCTCCTTACCACCTGTTACTACTAAAGCAACTATTTCTACTCCCAAACGCATTGTTGAAGCCACAGGTGCAACGCTAAACGCCAAGGGACAAGTAGTACTTGCAGCTAATCCATCCACCGTGACTTCTCATACTTCCAAACAAAACCCAATTCCGTGTCAAAATAATTATAAATAAAAAATTAAAGATTTTGCGAATAAATTTAGGTAGTGTTGTAGTTTTATTTGGTCTTTTTCGTGTTTCATGCTTAAAAACGAGGGTTTATATTTTCAATTTTCATTTTTCATGAAAAAAATGGTCATGATAGCTAAAATCACTCATACTTTTGTAATATCTTGCTTACTTATACTGCTCAGCAGCTTGATAACTAAACCCAGCAGCGCTCAGAAAGTAGATAACATAAACTCGCTTCCGGAATTACCAACACCCCAGGATGTCCAACCACCTTTACCAAAACCACCAACTTTACCAAAACCACCACCACAATTACCACCACCATCCGAACTACTCAAACCTTCACAATCACCACCGACACAAGACGAACGACTTCCCGAAATATCACGAAGTTTCACTATTAAGAAATTTCAAATAATTGGTAGTACAGTATTCAGCCCAGAAAAGTTTACCGAATTACTTGCTGAATTTACCAACAAACCCATCACTTTTGCACAATTATTAGCAGCTCGTTCTAAAATTACCGAATTGTACATTCAAGAAGGATACATTACTTCTGGAGCTTATATTCCCGAACAAACTCTCAGAGATGGTGTTGTCAAAATTCAAGTAATCGAAGGTGGATTAGAGGAAATCCAGGTTACTGGTACTAGACGACTCAATCCAAATTATATTCGTAGCCGCATAGCTTTAGCCACATCTACTCCTGTAAATCAAAATCGTCTATTAGAGTCCTTACAATTATTACAAATCAATCCTTTAATTGAAAACTTGTCTGCTGAACTGTCTGCTGGCTCACGTCTCGGCTCGAATTTGCTAGCTATCAAGGTAAGGGAAGCAGATACATTCAATACACAAATCATACTTGACAATGGTCGTTCACCCAGTGTTGGTAGTTTCCGACGACAACTGCAAGTTAAGGAAGCTAATTTACTAGGACTTGGAGATGGTATATCACTAGCATACAGCAATACTGATGGTAGTAATACCGTAGATGCCAGCTACAGCTTACCCCTCAATCCCCGCAACGGTAGTCTTACTTTTAATTATGGTAATACATCAGCCGATGTAATTGAACGTCCTTTTAATACCTTAGATATTGAATCTGCTTCTCAATACTACGAACTTACATTCCGTCAACCTCTATTGCAAACTCCCAGTCAAGAATTTGCTCTGGGAATCACTGCTTCTCGAAGGGAAAGTGATATTTCCTCGTCTGTGTTTGAACGAGAAGATATTCCTCTTTCTCTACTTTCACCGGGGGTTGATCAACAAGGAGGTACCAGAATAACTGCGTTAAGATTTTTTCAAGAATGGATTTCCCGTAACACTCAAGAAGTGATTGCTGCTCGTTCACAGTTTAGTTTGGGAACTGGTGCATTTAATGCCACAATAAATGATGATGCGCCTGATAGTCGTTTTTTTGCTTGGCGAGGACAAGCTCAATGGGTACGTTTGTTAGCACCTGATAGTCTACTGTTAGTCCGTGGTGATGTGCAACTGGCTTCTACAACCCTTCTAGCTGCGGAACAATTCGGGTTGGGTGGTATAAATAGTGTGCGGGGATATCGTCAAGATTTTCTGTTGAGAGATAATGGTGTTCTTGGTTCTGTTGAATTGCAACTACCGATTTTGCGGGTGTCTGGCTGGGATGGAGTTCTGCAAGTTACGCCTTTTTTTGATGTTGGTACTACTTGGAATAATTCATCGAGTCGAGATGAAAATGATACTAGTACTTTAGCTGCTGTAGGTTTGGGTTTACGTTGGACGCAAGGTAATAATTTGACTGCTGCTGTTGAGTGGGGTATTCCTTTGGTTTCTGTTGATAGTCAAAGTAATACTTGGCAAGAAAATGGGTTGTATTTTTTTGTGCAATATAATTTGTTTTAAATTGTTTTTATTAAACGCAAAGTAACGCGGAGGAAAGCGCGGAGTTACGCAAAGGGAAGTAATACAATCAGAAGTCGGGTTTTTAGGTTAAATCTCTCTGAGAAAAACTAAATATGAGGTTAAGAAGTTTATATGAGATTTTTTCAACGTTTTTTATTAGCTTTATTGACTACGTTTTTTTGTATCTATTTATCGCTTTTTTATGATTCATTTTATAATTTAGCTGTCGGTTTTGTTCAGCCAAAAATCCGATTGTTTTCTAATTCAGAAACCAAAGTTGTTGTTAATCGAATTCCAGGTTCTAAAGATTCTAATTTATTGCAGGAAAGTCAAGTACTTTATGAATCAGGAAGGTATTTGGAAGCGGTAGAGTCTTTAAAAACAGCAATCATTGAATTTAAAGCTAATAATCATAAGTTAAATCAAGCTATTGCTTTGAGCAATCTTTCTTTAGGGTATCAGCAATTAGGACAATGGCAACAAGCAACTGAAGCGATTACACAAAGTATTCAACTCTTACAAACTCTGGAAAATTCGAGTTCTTCAGCAGAGCGATCGCAAGTTTTTGCTCAAGCAATGGAGGTTCGAGGAAAGCTGGAGTTAACACGGCGACAAATTGAAACTGCTTTGCAAACTTGGCAAGAAGCGGCTAAAATTTATCAACAGTTAGATGATACATCTGCACTGATTCAAAATCGGATTAATCAAGCTCAAGCAATGCAAGCTTTGGGAAATTATCTGCAAGCAAGGAATACTCTAAATTCGGTACAAGAAGTTCTGCAAAAACAAGCAAATTCTTCTCTGAAAGCGAGAGGATTAACTTTCAAAGAACGCTGAAGTTTACGCTAAAAGAGCAATTGAATTCTATCAACAAGCGACGCAAATTGCATTTACAACACCTATAACATCTACTATCGCTCTGCAAGCTCAATTAAATCAATTGAAACTTTTAATTGAGCATTACAAAAGGCTCAGTTAGCGATTTTAGCTCAAGAACACCGTCCGTATTTTTGGGCTGCTTATGTTCTTGTAGGCAATTGGTTGTGAAGAAACTTTGGTTTTTATTCTGGCTTTCAAGGCTTCATGGAAGTGGCTAACTGACTAAATCTCTTACCGCAAGCTCTAGTAGACATTAGACATCTCCGGAAAACATTTATATGGTTTCAAATTCATGCAAAAACCTAACCACCTACCCCCTTCCCTTGTAGGGAAGGGGGAAAATTAAGCCTCTCTCTTTGCAGGAGAGAGGTTTGGAGAGAGGTCTTTTACTTAACCGGAGATGTCTATTAAATATTACCAAACTTCAGACATATCTAAGAGAAATTCCGGTAATAAATCTTCACCCAATAAACAAGCAGGATTATCTAATACTTCCACATCACAACCTTGTCTATATACTTCTACTTTGCGGTTTTTACGGTCAATTAACCATCCTAATTTTGCCCCATTTACCATATATTCTTGCATTTTTTCTCGTAACGGTTTCATGTCGTCGGAAGCCGATCGCAATTCCACAACAAAGTCGGGACAGATGGGTGCAAAACCTTTTTTCTCCTCTGCTGTAAGTGCTTCCCAGCGTTCCAATTTGACCCAAGACGCATCCGGGGAACGATTTGCACCGTTAGGTAAATTAAATCCAGTAGATGAATTAAAAGCTACTCCTAGCTTGGTTTGACGGTTCCACAGCCAAAGTTGTGCTTCAATACCTAAATTACGATTTCCTGTTTCGCTTCCCGTTGGAGGCATTATGATTAATTCTCCTTCTTGGGTTAGTTCTAATTTTAAATCACGATTGGCGATCGCTAATTCTTTGAATTGTTCGTGAGTCACTTTGAAGGCTTGGGGAATAGCAAGGGTAGGGTTGAGCATGAGTTGAGTGAAATTATCAGTTATTTATATGGTGTCACAGTTAAGTTCCACAATAATCATAGAAGTCATAGAAGTCGGGTGTTTACGATATAAATATCGGTAACACTAGAAATTCTGATCAAAACCCGACTTCTTACCCCACTATCCACTATCCACTATCCACTATCTAAGAGCGTGTTTATAAATAAAATTTTGTCCCAAGCTGAGGAACGTACCTTTCTGTTGCCGAAGGCTAGAATCCAGGTTTTGCGGCATAGTCGAAAGATGCTTCATTACGCTATCGCTTCATTCAGCATGACAAATCACAGTTTTTGCCGAATTAATAAACACCCTCT
>JAYKJL010000120.1:0-35875 GCA_035285725.1 Nostocales cyanobacterium 94392
TAGGACTTACGTAACTGGCACATTTTTTTTGCAACGGGTGTGTGACACTTCGAGTGATTTTGAACGAAACAATCAAGTTTGTGGTGTCACGCACCACCCGTGTATTGTGACAATTGCGTAAGTCCTGTTTAGGTTTGGCTACATTTGAGTAAGTAATTCGGCAGAAAAAAATACAACTATATAACGGTTAGGTAAACTACCCTTAAACCCTTATTCCCACTGCCGACTGCCGACTTTATGCCCTAATTACAATTTTCAACGCCAACCTACTTAGTTGTGTCTAGATATCTATGAGCGGTAGATATAATTCCTAACTCCTAACCAACATTTGATAACTGTAAAATTAATGACTCTATAATGCTTTAAAGGTCTGATATTATCGTGCTGTGGTTGGGATAATCTTCAATGAAATATCAAATTGTGATCGCCTACGAACTAGAGAAATTTTGCAATCTGCAATGTGTATGATTGGACGCATCTACAACAAGCATCAAGTATCGCATTGTGCGTTGTGGACTTCATTACTGTTGAAGGAGCGATACAAACATATAGTCTAAGACTTGAATTGGTTTAGATATTTTCGTTAAGCTGAAAAGCGAAGATGCTTTCATATTGCCTTCATTACTTAGAAAAATTTGAGGAATTAATTTTTTGTCCGCTGTAATTTGTTATAAATTTATAACATTTGCAAAAAAAGACAAAAGGCAAAAATCCTTTATTCTTGACTAAATTTGAGATAAAATCCACCTGCATAACATACAAATGGCGAACAACGACGAAACACG
This sequence comes from Nostocales cyanobacterium 94392, assembly GCA_035285725.1. Taxonomy (GTDB): domain Bacteria; phylum Cyanobacteriota; class Cyanobacteriia; order Cyanobacteriales; family Nostocaceae; genus Rivularia. The sequence goes on from JAYKJL010000120.1 coordinate 786, forward strand.
CGGTTTTAAATCTTTATTTGATTGGTTTGCAAACAGACGTAAAACGGGTTCTATCAGTATTGAGCGTCAGGAGCGCGAAATTGCTGATGGATTGTGGCACAAATGCACTAAATGCGGTGTATTGGCGTATACAAAAGACTTAAAAGCAAATCAGATGGTTTGCATTGAATGCGGACATCATAATCGAGTTGATAGCGATGAGCGCATCCGTCAACTGATAGATTCTAATAGCTGGACTGCAATCGATGAGCATTTGCTTCCCGCAGATCCGTTACAATTTCGCGATCGCAAATCCTATAGTGATCGGTTACGGGATGTACAGGAAAAAACAGGTTTAACGGATGCTGTGAGAACGGGTTTGGGGAAAATAAATGGTTTACCCGTTGCATTGGGTGTAATGGACTTCCGGTTCATTGGTGCTAGCATGGGTTCGGTTGTGGGGGAAAAGCTGACACGACTTATTGAACAAGCGACTCAGCGACGCTATCCTGTAATTATTATCTGTACTTCTGGTGGAGCTAGAATGCAGGAAGGATTGCTGTCTTTAATGCAGATGGCAAAAATATCAGGAGCCTTAGAACGTCATCGACGACAAAGACTTTTATACATTCCGGTTTTGACTAACCCTACAACTGGTGGGGTAACTGCAAGTTTTGCGATGTTGGGCGATATAATTTTGGCGGAACCAAAAGCCACTATCGGTTTTGCCGGTAGACGAGTAATTGAGCAAACCCTGCGAGAAAAATTACCAGAAGACTTTCAAAGTGCGGAAGATTTACTCAAACACGGTTTTGTCGATGAAATTGTACCTCGTACTCAATTAAAGAAACTTTTGACACAACTCATTACTTTACATCAACCACCCGCTATCAAAGCTCCAAATAATTTAGTCGTGTGGGAGACAACAAGAAACTTTACCCACAGTGTTGTTAATGAACAATGAAAATTACCAGTAAATAATTGATTCTTAGTTGGGGGTTAGAAGTCGGGTTTTTCCCAGAATTATTTGTGACTACAAAAATTTATCCTAAAAACCCGACTTCTGTGCTGAACCTGAGAATCAGATATTAATTTTTATGAATAAATGTTAATTATTAATTCGTTAATTGCAACTTACGTAAACTCTTAAACATTTGAGTTAAAGATTGTTTTCGAGCTTCTTGGACAAATAAAAGTGGAACAAGAGCTATTAACCGGAAACCCACAGAAATCAGGAATAAACCAGATAAACCGCCGAAAACAAGATTTTCTGCGAGAAAACCGCCGATTGTAGTTCCAATTGCACCGCTAGCACCAGCGACAGCAGCTGCGATCGCAAAGTAAATTGACTGCATTCTGACTGGTGCAATACTTAATTGTAGGTTATTGCTACATAACTCAATTGCTGCGGTGCTACCTCCGATGAGGATATGTATTAAAGGTAGCCACAACCAAACACTCAGAGAATCAACACCAATTTCCACCCACAAAACTGGAATTATTGCAACCAATATTCCTACTAAAAATAAAATGGTACGATTCCCCACTTTATCCGCTAACTTACCCCATAAAATCAGCATTAGCATCCCAGCACCCGCTTGAAAACTGCCGTAAATAGTCACCCAACTGACATCTAAATTCAAGGTGTCGAGCATATAAAGATTAAAAAAGGGAGCGCTGAGATTAAAGGAAAACATCCACAAACCAAAATAAGCCAAGAATATTAAAAAATTCGAGTCTTTCCAAATGCTTGGAGACGGATGAGGATTTTGATTTGTAATTCCTGGATTATCTATATTTAAATCTTGATTTTGACTTTGATTTTGAGTAAAAATTTTTACTTCTGAATAATTATGAGACTGGGGATTAATATCCGCTTTGAAAAACTGACAACCAAGACTTGCTGCACCAGCAATCAATCCAAACAGTAAAACTAATCCATAACCTTGGATGTGTCCACCAGGATAACAACTTACAGCTAAACCAGCCAAGGGTACGTAAAGCAATCTAGTAAAGCTAGAAATGCTATTTCGGATACCAAAATATCTTCCCCGTAATTGTCGGGGAACCAACATTGCCATCCAACTCAGCCAAGATGCACTTCCTAAAGCTGCAAATATGTGACTCGCTAAAATAATCAGTAGCGTTAAAACAACTAACTGATGGTTATCTAAATCCGATTTACCCCAACTTATCATCCCAATGGCGATCGCCAAAAATAACCATATCAATCTTGCAACACCGTGAGTCCAAAGACAAAAATTATGACGACTTTTGCTAATTTCGGAAAAATAAGCACCCAAAGGTTGTAACAAATTTACCAGCATGGGAATAGAAGAAAGCATCCCAATTTGTATTGGAGTTGCACCCAACTCTACGAGAAAATTACTCAAGAGAATTCCACCAGTCGTAATCTCAAATACTGATGCAAACATCCCATCCATGGTAGAGGCTTTTAAACTTCTACGAATGGCATTTTTAGAAATTCTCTGAAGTTGAGATTCTTGTGTTATTGGACTCAGAGAGAGTACTGGCGGTGAAACAGCACTCTGGGTATTTTGTGTTACTTCAAAAAATTCTGTATTAACCTGAACAGATTGCATTAGCCACCCTTCGGGATGTTTTTTTATAGCCCGTTACTTAATGTTTAGATTGGTTGCGCTGGCAACCTTTTGCTCATGTTACCTTACATATATCAATAAAACTACATATAAATACAAATTTTAAATAGTAGTCTTGATGACTTTGTTTAATACTATAAAGGTTTTGTTTAATAAAAATCTTTCTGTCAAAAGTAAGAAATATAAAATAAATCTAAAGGCTGAGAGTTGATGGTTGATGGTTGATGGTTGATGGTTGATAGTTGATAGTTGATGGTTGATAGTTGCCTTTAACCTCTAACCTTTGACTTTAAACCTTTGACTTCTAAACTCTAACCTTTGACGTTTTAAATATGGTTATGAAAAGAAAACTACTGAGATTTTTAGGAATGTTGCTAGGATTTATCTTGGTGATAGTAGTTTTGCATAATTTATTCTTATCGAGTCCTTGGACATCATCAGATATAGTTAACATCAAACTCAGCGGTTGGGGAGCGAGTTCAGTTGAACAAAAGTTATTAAAAAAGTTATTGCACGATTTTGAGTTAGAACATCCGGATATAAAAGTTAAATACGAGGTGATCAATGACCAATATATGGATGTAATCAAAACTCGTTTAATTGGGGAAGCAGCACCGGATGTATTTTATTTGGATGCTTTGGAAGCTCCCTTTTTAATGAGTCAAAATGTTCTGGAACCTTTAAATAAATATATAAATTCAGAATTTGATTTAAGTGATTTTCAAGAAAATTTATTAAACAGTTTTAAGTACGAAAACCAAATTTACGGACTACCGAAAGACTACTCAACTTTGGCTTTATTTTATAATAAACAAACCTTTGATAAAAAAGATTTAAAAAATCCTCCTACTACTTGGCAAGAATTACGTACTTACTCGCAGAAGTTAACAGAAGATATTAATAAAGATGGCAGGATAGATAGATATGGCTTTGGAGAAATCCCAGAATTAGCGCGACAAGCTTACAAGATAAAAGCTTTCGACGGTGAAATTATCAATCAAAATGGTTATGCAACTTTTGCTAACCCCAAAGCCTTGAAAGGATTGGAATTAGCTGTAGAACAATATCAAAAAGAACGAACTTCGGCACAAAAAACAGATGTAGGAACGAATTCCGGTAGCGAAATGTTTGCTCAAGGTAAAGTAGCAATGGTAATTGAAGGCAATTGGACGATTCCTTATTTAAAAGAGACTTTCCCTAACTTAGAATTTGCAACCGCAGAAGTGCCGACGATAAACGATAAAAAAGGGACAATGGTATTTACCGTTGCTTACGTGATCAATCAAAAAGCAAAACACAAAGCTCAAGCTTGGGAATTAATATCTTACCTTACAGGCAAACAAGGTATGAAAAAATGGACTCAAACTGGTTTTGCTTTACCAACAAGAAAATCAGTAGCAGAAAAACTAGGTTACGAACAAGATAATTTGCGATCGCCATTTTTAGCGGGAGTAGATTACGCTACTCCTTGGCAAATTGGGAAGTATCCGACAATCATCAGGAATAACTTTGAAAATCAATTTACCAGCGCTATTTTAGGACAGCAAACTTTAGAACAAGCAATGAAAAACGCGCAGAAGCAAGCGAATAACCAAATTAAAGCAATGGAGTATTGAGGTTAAAGGTTAAAGGTTAAAGGTTTAAGGTTAAAGGTTTAAGGTTAAAGGTTAAAGGTCAAAGGTCAACTATCAACTATCAACCATCAACTATCAACCATCAACTATCAACTAAACAATAATCTTGAATGAGTTTCACATCTAAATTGGTATTTTGTAAAGAACGGATAGCAGCTAGGGTGGCTTTTGCTCCGGCAATTGTGGTTAAGATGGGTATTTTATAAGATAATGCAGTGCGTCGAATCAGTCTACCATCGCTTTGGGCTTCTTGTCCGGAAGGAGTATTGATAATCAGTTGAATTTGACGATTTTTGATAGCATCAAGAACATGGGGACGACCTTCATGAAGTTTGAGTACTAAGTCTACATCTAATCCATTTTCTTGTAGTACTCTTCTTGTACCACTAGTTCCCATTACTGAAAATCCTAATTCGATAAATTCTTTAATTACCGGCACCGCAGCAGCTTTATCACGGTCGTTCATCGATATAAATACTGTACCACTTAATGGTAAATGTTCTCCTGCACCCATTTCTGCTTTTGCATAGGCTCTACCAAAGTCGCTATCGATACCCATTACTTCCCCTGTAGAACGCATTTCTGGTCCTAAAATGGTATCGGTACCGGGGAATTTATTAAATGGTAATACTGCTTCTTTGACGGCAATGTGGGATGGTATAACTTCTTGGGTAAATCCTAGTTCTTCTAAAGTTTTACCCGACATAATCAAGGATGCTAATTTTGCCAGCGGTACACCTGTTGCTTTGGAAACAAAGGGTATGGTACGAGAAGCGCGGGGATTGGCTTCTAAAATGTAAACTTGAGGAGAATAGCTTTGAACGCCTACAATGGCAAATTGGACATTCATTAATCCTACAACTTTTAAAGCTTTTGCCAACTTGATTGTAGAAGTCCGAATTTGGGTAAGAATTGCTTGGGGTAAAGAAATTGTCGGTAGCGCACAAGCTGAGTCTCCTGAGTGAATTCCCGCTTGTTCTATGTGTTCCATGATGCCGCCAATTACGACGTTACCTGTGCTATCAGCGATAGCATCCACATCTACTTCTGTAGCATTTTCCAAAAATTTATCGATTAAAATCGGATGTTCTGGTTCCACTAGTACCGCAAAAGTCATGTAGCGCTCTAGTTCGGCATCTGAGTAAACGATTTCCATGGCTCTTCCACCCAAGACATAACTCGGACGTACTACTACCGGATAACCGATACGCTTAGCAACAATCAAAGCATCTTCGTAAGTTCTAGCAATACCGTTTTGGGGTTGGGTAATATTTAATTCTTGAAGAATTTTTTCAAATTTCTCTCTGTCTTCAGCAGCGTCGATGGAAGCAGGAGAAGTTCCCCAAATTTTGGTTGCTGGAGAGCCTGGAGTGTCTAAATATTCCTGTAAGGGTAACGCTAATTTTAAAGGTGTTTGTCCTCCAAATTGCACGATTATGCCTACAGGATTCTCAGCCTCAATAATGTTGAGAACATCTTCTAAGGTTAACGGTTCAAAATAAAGGCGATCGCTAGTGTCGTAATCCGTAGAAACAGTCTCTGGATTTGAGTTAACCATAATTGTCTCATAACCCGCGTTTTTGAGAGCATAAGCAGCGTGACAGCAGCAATAGTCAAATTCTATTCCTTGTCCAATGCGGTTAGGTCCCCCACCCAAAATCATCACTTTGGGTTTATCGCTGGGAATGATTTCGTTTTCTTCTTCGTAAGTAGAGTAATGGTAAGGAGTAAATGCAACGAACTCCGCCGCACAGGTATCTACAGTCTTATAAACTGGGATAACTCCTAATTGTTTACGTTGTTCTCGAACTGCATCTTCCGTGGTTTTGGTTGCATAAGCAATTTGCTTGTCGCTAAAACCATACTGTTTTACTGCATACAATTCTTCTTTTGTCAATTGTTTCAAAGGAGTTCGCTTGATGAATTTTTCTACCTCCAGTAATTGCTGCATTTTATTTAAGAACCAAGGGTCAATTCCGGTAAGTTCGTAAATTTCCTCCATGCTAATTTTAAGTTGCATCGCATGACGCACCGCAAAAATCCGCTCTGGATTGGGTGTTCGCAATTGAGCGCGGATTTGTTCTCCAGAAGGCAATTTTTCCGAGCGATCGCAACCCCAACCAGCTCGTCCAGTTTCCAGAGAACGCAAAGCTTTCTGGAAGGATTCGTTAAAAGTCCGACCGATCGCCATTGCTTCCCCTACCGACTTCATTTGAGTTGTTAAAACTGAGGAAGAACCGGGAAATTTTTCAAAAGCGAAACGGGGAATTTTAGTAACGACATAATCAATGGTTGGTTCAAAGGATGCGGGAGTTTCTTTGGTAATGTCGTTTTTGATTTCATCTAAGCTGTAACCCACAGCGAGTTTCGCGGCAATTTTAGCGATAGGAAAACCCGTAGCTTTACTAGCTAAAGCCGAACTACGAGAAACACGGGGATTCATTTCAATTACAACCACTTCTCCGGTAAGGGGATTGACGGCAAACTGAATATTAGAACCGCCAGTTTCCACACCAATCTCGCGGATAATTTTAATCGCCATATCCCGCAAGCGTTGATATTCTTTATCAGTGAGTGTTTGTGCGGGAGCTACCGTAATAGAATCTCCCGTATGAATACCCATCGGGTCAATATTTTCAATCGAGCAGATAATCACCACATTATCCGCCAAATCCCGCATTACTTCTAATTCATATTCCTTCCAACCCAACAAAGACTGGTCTATGAGAATTTGTGATACAGGAGAAGCCTCAATACCCCCTTGAGCCATTTCTTCAAATTCTTCTTGATTGTAGGCAATACCACCACCCGTACCACCCATAGTAAAAGCAGGACGAATAATTAACGGGTAGCTGCCAATATTTTTAGCTACGATTTTAGCTTCCTCCAAAGTTGAAGCCGTACCGCTCGGACAAATTGCGACACCAATTCGTGTCATTGCATCGCTAAACAGTTGTCTATCTTCGGCTTTTTCAATGGCTGCTAACTTAGCCCCAATTAATTCAACACCATACCGATCTAAAACGCCATTTTTCGCTAAAGCTACAGCGATGTTGAGAGCTGTTTGTCCTCCCATTGTTGGCAGTAAAGCATCGGGACGTTCCTTTGCAATGACTTTTTCGACCATTTCCGGAGTTAGCGGCTCAATATAAGTACGATCAGCCGTTTCTGGATCGGTCATAATTGTCGCTGGGTTAGAATTTACCAGCACAACTTCATAGCCTTCTTCCTGTAAAGATTTACAAGCTTGGGTTCCAGAATAATCAAACTCACAAGCTTGTCCAATGATGATTGGACCAGAACCTAATAATAATATTTTTTGCAGGTCTTCGCGACGGGGCATAGTTGTTGCCTTTGAATAAGAGAATATGAATCCTGATTATTTTAAAGGTCTTTGATAGCACTTATGCAGTTTATTCTCAATGTTTATAAGTTTGATGACGAAATTTTTTGAGCAGATTCCGTTAAAGCTTGGTAAATGAGGGGTCTGACACTATAATCTGTGGATACTTAATTTAATGTAATATTGCGAACAAGCTATGGAGCAATTGTGAACGCAATCAGATGAAAGTGAGAATACGGCACCAACCAGGAACTTGTGACAATTGCGGCTATTGCTGAATTGATTGAATTTAATTAACTATTAGAAGTAATAAGTTCTAATAAATTGAGAAAAAGTCTTAATTACTTTAAACAATTACTTTAAATAATTTAATTAAAAAGATTAGATTACTATAAATAAAATCTGAATTGCAATTGTTCAAATAAAAATAAACGAGAATGATTCTCAACTCGACTATTTAGTATAGACTTGAGTCTAAGTATCATAAATTAACTGAATAGCGAATAAAAAAATGACAGAGAGATTGGATGTATCCTCTGCCATCAATTAAAAAGTTAGATTATATGGAAAAATCTCTTGAGTAAAATCCAGGAAAGCCTGTGTTAATTCAAGCAGAAGAAGGTTAGTTACTAGCAGATTGAACAAATCCTAAAGTTAAGCTATCTTTAGCCAAGAAGTGAGATAAATGATAGGCACGCTCTTCAGTTTCAAGAAGAATTTTTTCGTATAAATGGCGTGTTGCTCTATCACCCAAACTCTCAGCCTGAGAAGCTTGACGACGAATTACACCAATCAAAGCTTGCTCTGCACTCAAGTCGTTTTCAATCATTTGACGGCAAGAATAGATACCATCAGATTCTGGTTCAAAGCAACATAATTCGGCTAATTTAGTAAAAGAAGCAGCAGGTACACCACCAAGTCCATTCAATCGTTCTCCAATTTCATGGATATGACCTTGTACTTCTTCATAGCAATCGCTGAAAAATTCGTGTAATGAATAGAATTCCGAACCTTCTACAACAAAATGATGCTTTTGGTACTGTATATATAGTGCTTGAAAGCTCGCCAAGACGACATTAAAACCTTCACAAACTGGCTCTGTAACGCTCTTGTCAAGTAAGACTGGATTATCATAAACCTGACCAAAATTTTGTAATAAAGTTTGTGTGTTAGCCATTGTTCTCCTCGCTTATTATTTCTTATTTGCTAATTACTTGGTTTTTATATCTTAGCACCATAAAAATCAATTGATGTCTGTAAAATATTACAGCTTTTTGAGATTTGAATTCAATTTTTACTAGTTATAAATATATTCTCCTAACCTTATTGACATTTTTTTTTCCTTAATTCATTGAATTCATTTGGTCATTTTATGCAAAAGCTGCACCTGAAAGCCTTTGATTGCAAAATCAAGTAGGATTTAGGCAAGCAATGCAAGCACATTCAAATCAACAAATCTGATAAGTACATTTAAATAAAAATACTTACAGATAAGATTTGCGAAAACTTACTTAAAAATAGCGAGTATTTTTGTTTTATCAAGCCAAATTGGCAGATTTCTCAACCGAGAGGAGTAGGTAATGAGCAATTAAATCCGTGAAATCAGTGTAACCCCTTTTAATCCGTGGTCAGTAATTGTCAACTGTCAACGGATAAAAAGTTTTTATTTTTTTTCAAAAGTTACTGAGAAATGTTTGCATTTAATTTATAATGGTTCAGAGCAGTTGAATGCAATGCATTGTAAACAACTACTGCGAGTTTATTGCACTTTGAGGGTACCTATCTTGAAATCGTTTGATTTGCAATCACAGGCAAAACACGTTGTTGACGTGAATTGGGCAGACCGTTGGCAAGTCTACAAAAGGTTGGAGGAATTACACATTCCTTGTTCGTGTAGTCCTAATCAACCTTTAACAGTTGAAATTGCTAATACCGCTGCTGCGATTCAACTTTGGAGTGTGATGCGGCAATTAAATGCGTCCCGTCAAGAACTAATCCTTACTCTTAAGGAATGTTTGAATTATCGTCCGAGACATCTGTAATTCTTGAGCATTTGGTTGTAATTAGACAATGAGAGGGTCATCTGGGTGTAAATCCTTGCAAAGTAGTAGCTTTGCATCAGTTGTTGATTGTTGTACAAAATTGGTTAAGTAGTCATGGTCAAATCTCAGCGTAGTGAAGTGTCAGAATTTTGTCTTGAAGGGCGATTTATAGATTTTATAATCAAGGATGGTTATAAGCTCAAAGGTTTATTGTTAGCGACTTCTGAAGGGGAACGCTACATTAAATTAGCCAAGCATTTGAGAGATGCGTTCGATTTACGTTTGCTCCCTGGGACTTGGTTGCAGGTTGTGGGTGAAAGAAAATATGATACCAAAACGGGTGAAGTCAAATTAAAAGCCGAGCGAGTTATGGCTGCTCGTAGTAGGTCAGTGGAAATCCCAGAAGAGGTACAGACTATCGCGACTGAGAAGCCCAAAGAGAAATCGACTAAAAAAAATATATTAGTGTGTCAAAAATCTAGCTGCATGAAACGCGGTGGTCAAAAGCTGTGTCAGGCTCTAGCAGCTTCGCTCAGCGAACGTGGTTTAGAAGACCAAGTTGCAATCAAAGGTACGGGCTGCATGAAAAATTGTAAAGCAGGACCCAACTTGATCATGCCAGATAAAACTCGCTACAGCAAAATTCAAGCAGAACAAGTATCTACTTTGATGGACAAGCATTTTGGTCTTAAAGAGCAAGTAGAAATACCCATATCAAAAGTAGTTAATGTTAATACTCTGTAAACTGGACAACATTTAATGCAATAATTTATTAAAAAGTTATTAAAAAGCTTGCAGTTCAAGGTTTTAATATACTTGTTTTTTTTGATAAGTATTTTCAACTAGGGATTTGGAATAAGTCGGGTTTCTTTGAATATCTGTATTATCAGACAAGTATCAATGAACTACTAGTACTCGACCACATTAATGATGAATGGTTAGTTTTATCCCAAAATTGTCTAGAGACGTTATGTATAACGTCTCTACAGTGCGTGGGTAGACGAACAAACATCGCGATCGCAAAATATTCACAAATAAATCGCCGAAGGGCACTTCTTCCACTATGTTTGAGGCAGTGGACGAAGTGCCAACGGCGATTTATTCGCTTTGAATACAGGACTTACGATATTGTCACAAATCAAATCAAGAATATTAAAATGGATGAAACGAAAGCAGAGTAAGGAATAGAAGTGGATTGTATGAGATGAATTTGGTACAAACTAAAAAATAGTTAAAAATAATAGTTAAAAATATATATATTATCTGGTAATTTTTTGGTAAAAAATGCTCCCAATTACAGCGAACTTTTTAGCAACTGCTTCTTTTATGCCTCATGGTACCTGCTATCTTTGGAAATCAGGATTAGTGGGATTGCATTTAGTGAGCGACGCTGTTACTGCTTTATCTTATTTTTCTATTCCCATAACCCTTATATATATTCTTCGACAACGAGCAGATATCCCCTTCAACGGAATTTTCTGGTTGTTTGCTAGTTTTATTATTTTTTGCGGTACCGGACATTTGATGGATATCTGGACGTTATGGCATCCGGATTACTGGATTTCCGGTTATATTAGAGCAATTACTGCTATTGTGTCATTGATAACGGCAATCGCTTTAACTTATTTAATTCCGGAAATTTTAATTTTACCAACACCGGAAAAACTGCAAGCGGAAATTCAATCGAGAAAGCAAAACGAGCAATTTTTACGTAGTATTTACGAAGGGGTTACAGAAGCAATTTTTGTAGTTGATACTACCCAAGAAAGCAAATTTATTTATACAAGTATTAATCCGGTTACTGAAAGAGTAATGGGGATTAATTCAAAGCAAATTCAAGGAAAAACTCCCGAACAAGTTCTCCCGAATAAATCTGCTACAGCAGTTCGAGAACGTTATAATCAATGCTTGTCAAGTGGGGAAAGCATTACTTATGAAGAATGTTTAAAGTTTAATGCTTTAGAAGCAGATTCTTGGTGGTTGACAAGTTTACAACCTTTGTACGACGAAGCAAACAAAATTTATCGGATTGTCGGTACCAGCGTTGATATTAGCGATCGCAAACGAGCGGAAGCACAATTACAAGAAAGCGAACGTCGATTTCGAGCAATTTTTAATTCCATGTTTCAGTTTATCGGTTTGTTACAACCGGATGGCACCTTACTCGAAGTCAATCAAACTGCTTTGGATTTCGGGGGAATAATTAAAGAGGATGTAGTCAATCGACCATTTTGGGAAGGTTATTGGTGGACGATTTCTCCGGAAACACAGTACTCATTACAACAAGCCATCAAAAAAGCTGCGAATGGTGAGTTTGTTCGCTATGAAGTTGATTTGTTAGGGGCTGGGGATAAAGTGACTACCATTGATTTTTCGCTGAAGCCAGTATTTAACGACCAGGGACAAGTAGAATTATTGATTCCCGAAGGTCGTGATATTACGGATAAAAAACGCATGATTGAAGCGCTGCAAAAAAGCGAAGAGCGTTGGCAACTTGCTTTACAGGGTACCGGAGACGGTATATTTGATTGGAATATTGCGACTAACGAAGCGTTTTTCTCTACTCGATACAAAGAAATGCTGGGCTATGAAGATGAGGAAGTAGAAAACAGCTACGAAGGATGGGAAAATCTGATTCATCCAGAAGATGTTGAATTAACACAAGCAACTTGGAAAGCTTACCTGAACCATGAAATTTCTGAGTATCAGGTTGAATTTCGTTTACTTTGTAAAGATGGTAGCTATAAATGGATTTTAGCTCGTGGTATGGCTTTGTGGAATCAAGCTGGAGTTGCAATTCGGATGATTGGTTCTCATCAAGATATTAGCAAATATAAAGCAGCCCAGGCAGAAATTGTACGTTTAAATCAAGAATTAGAAGCACGAGTAAAACGACGCACAGCACAGTTAGAACAATCAAATCGGCGTAAAGATGAGTTAATTAAAAGCGAGCAATCGGCAAGAGCAAAAGTCAAAATTTATGAAGATATTGTCAAAAACATCCAAATTGGGTTGTGTGTTTGGCAGATGAATGACCTAAACGATATTACCAGTTTTGAATTGGTAACTACAAATCCTGCGGCATCGCGAATGTTAGGTTTAGATATCCAAAATTATCTGGGCAAACAAATCGAAGAATGTTTTCCGAGTATTTTACATCAAGAACATCTTATAGAGTTAGAGACTTATGCTCAAGTAGTTAAAACCAAGCAAGTTAAACATTTGGGAGAATTTCCTTACGGCGATCAACGAATTTCTACCTCGTTTTTTGAAGTCACAGCTTTTCCTTTACCAGGTAACTTAGTGGGTGTGGCTTTTGATAATATTACCGAACGTAAACGAATGCAAACAGCTTTAGCAGAAAGTGAGCGTTTATATCGGAATGTAGTTAACAGTGTTAAAGAAGTCGTTTTTCAAATCAATAAAACTGGTTTTTGGACTTTCCTGAGTGCAGCTTGGATTGATATTACTGGCTTTAGTATAGAAGAAAGTTTAGGCAAATCCTTTACAGATTTAATGTACGGGGAAGAAGAACAAGTCAAGGGTAGAGAATTATTGACATCAGTAATTTCCGGAGAAGAACCACATTTTCAATATGAATTTCGCATTATAACTCAAAATGGTAATTTCCGTTGGTTGGAAATGTACGCACAATTGGAAAATAATTCCGATGGTGAACAAATTGGTGTTTATGGTACCCTCAATGATGTTACCGAACGCAAACAAACCGAAGCCGTTTTACAAGCCAGAGCTGATGAATTAGCTCAAATTAACTTGATATTGTTGCAAACCACCAGAGAATTAGAAAAACGTAATAAAGAATTAGACCAATTTGCTTATGTGACATCCCACGATTTGAAAGCACCCCTCAGAGCGATCGCGAATTTATCGGAGTGGATTGAAGAAGATTTACAAGAAGTGATAACCCCGGATACACAAAAACAAATGAACTTGTTACGGGGAAGAGTTCATCGTATGGAAGCTTTAATTAATGGACTGTTAAAATACTCCCGCATCGGCAGAATCAAAACCGAACCGGAAACTGTCAATGTTAGTCAACTTCTAGCAGAAATAATTGACTCAATTGCCCCTCCTCAAGAGTTTACCATTGAGATTGTCGGACAAATGCCGACCTTGGTGACAGAAAGAATTCCATTACAACAAGTTTTTAGTAACTTAATTAGTAATGCTGTCAAACATCACGATCGCGAAGATGGTAAAGTCACCATTGAAGTCAAAGAACAAGATATTTTTTACGAATTTGCAGTTTCAGATGACGGTATGGGGATTGCAGAACAGTATCACAATAAAATATTTGTGATATTTCAAACCTTAGAATCACGAGATAAACGAGAAAATACTGGTATCGGTCTAGCTATAGTAAAAAGAATCGTTAACGAACTTGGAGGAACTATCAGCTTAGAATCAGAACTTGGCAAAGGCACAACTTTCCGGTTTACCTGGCTCAAGCAAAGAATGTCAGAAATATAATATACAATCAGAGATATTAATATAGAAATCCTTTTTGATTTTTGAATAAGTTGTAAGGAGTAGGGAGTAATAAGTGTACTGATTTTTTTTCAATATTCAATTAGGATTGCTATAGTTATTCATCGTCTTTATCTATTCCTTAAGAATAAGAAATAATATTGTGTATTTATTACTATTAGATATAGCCATAAAAATCTAAATTTAGTATCCTGCAAATAAAGCTGAAAACGAGTTGAATAAAATTAAACTAGGAAATAAAAATGGAGGAAAAAATTTTAAATCTACTGCTGGTAGAAGATGATGAAGTGGATGTAATGAACGTCAAAAGAGCGTTTAAAAAAAATAAGATTACAAATCCTCTTTACGTTGCTTCTAATGGTGTTGAAGCTTTAAAAATGTTACGAGGTGAAAATGAAAGTTCTTTGAACGTTCCAAAACAGCGAAGAATAATTTTACTCGACCTAAATATGCCTAAGATGGGTGGAATAGAGTTTCTTGAACAGTTAAGAGCAGATTCGGAACTCAAATCAATCCCAGTAATTATATTGACAACTTCTGACGAAGATAGAGATAGAATCGAAGCTTATAATTTAAATGTAGCCGGATATTTGTTAAAACCAGTGAATTTTTCTCAATTTATCGAAACAATGGCAACTTTAAATAAGTATTGGATGTTATGTGAAATACCTTAATCAGCCGGAACTAAGAAATTATTTGTCTTTTAACATCAAGGTACGCGAAGGTACACGGAATCAAGACAGAGTTTCTATTATTACGTTATAAAATGTCTTTAAAATAGTAAAGTTATCCGTACCATATTTTTGTTGCTTAAGAGGCTAGAATTTAGTTTATAATGGGAATAATATTTCCATTGTATCAGCTTAAATAATTGCTTTCCCTACCAAGTCGGCAAAGCATTAGTAAACTGATAGAAAGCAAGATACGAGTCAATTCATCCACTTAATCGCTTTCGGCTGCTGGAGAAAAGTCTCGTCTGTGCTTAAGCAAGTAGTTGATAGGCTTTTTAGGAGCAGACGATGAAGATGGAACTTTATGAGAATGAGAAACAGCACTGTACTTCTGAGACTCCTCTGATTCTGGCAATTGAAGACAACGAAGATAATTTACTGATAGTAAATTATATCGTTGATTCTTTAAGCTACCGATTTATCGGGGAAGCAGACGGAAAGAAGACATTACTAATTGCACGAGAGTTTCAACCAAATTTAATATTGTTAGATATCATGTTGCCAGAAGTGAATGGTATCGACCTTTTTCATTTTTTAAGGCAAGATAGTTTAACAAAGCATATACCTGTGATTGCGGTGACAGCTTTAGCAAGTGCCGAAGAAAGACAGAAAATTCTCGAAGCTGGTTTCGACGCTTATGTTAGCAAACCTTATATGCTTGAAGACATAGAAGAAGTAATTTGCCGTTACCTCAACCATAAAAGTTAATTTTTAGTAACTTTTTGTTTTTGTTCGGAAGTAAGATTGCATTTATCGGCAAATAAAGCAATTATACTAACATAATTCGTATCAAGATGAGTTGCAAAAAGTATATCTTTAACTTGAGAGTTACTAACTTCCTCAATTATTTCTTGTAACTGAGGTTGTAAAATTTCCTCTATACGACCTCTTGCTTTTCTAACTACATCTTGATGACCTGCTGCCATTAATAATTGTTCTGGTTTAGTGACAGCATTTTGAATAATAACTGTTAGTTTATCATCTAAAAAACGACAATACACATCTTCCGGTTTATGTCCAAGTTGAGTGATAAACAAAGATTGTATGCGTTCAGCGATAATTGTTTCTATATTTTGAGAATGAGGAATTTGAGAATGCATAAGTAATACCCATTAAAGACATTCGGAATTTGTCGGTTTTATTCAATCAAGGAAAATTAGCTTCTACATTGACTACATTGTAAAGGGTAAAATCTTTTCTTCTTATACCAGGTTAAAAAATTACTGGGACACATTGAATTTTAAAAAGCTGATCTAGCAGCTTTTTAAAATTCCAAATTTGAATATTTACCGTATTCCATTTACCCTTTTCCTAGTAGGATTTATTCACTAATCGAATTGCTTTCATTTTTATTATTTAATGTCTTAGACTTCACTTTTGGAATTGCATCTGGATTGCGAACTTCGGGTGTATGTGATAGTACGACAACAATACCACTCCTACCAGTTTGTAAAGTCGCATCACCCATTAGATCTAAGACTTTAACTTCCAAAATTTCCTCAATCAGTGCTTTGAGTTTTGGTTCTATTGCATCATCTAAACCAGAACGTACTTGTTCTGCTAACTCTTGTTGTCCTTGATCAACTAATAATTGCTCTGCTGGAGTAATTGAGTCTTCCATGACAATTGCTAAAGAATTATCAAACAGTTGACAAGTTACCTTTGTTGGTCTATGTCCTAACTGATTGGAATATAAAGCTTGAATCCGCTGGGAAAGTTCTCTTTCTCTTTGTCCTCGAGTTGGAATTGATGTTTTCATTACTATTCTTTTATCTATTTTCAAATCTAATTAGACCGCTATCGATAAGCCATTAATTAGGAATTAATGCATCAAAATACTGCTTACCTTGTTTTTGAGTTGCTTCTGATATAGAGAAAATTTCTAACAGAAGCTAAACATATCAAAATAACTTGAGTTATCAAAAGCAGTAATATTCAATTTGTTTGCAACCCGTATCCAATTATTATCTATGTAATAGAATATAACTTAAAAAAGTTGAAAACAGCATTCGAGTGATAGATATTGTGCAGTTATGGAGTAATTCTGTAGATGTAGATTTTTTTTAAATTAATCGCCATTCCCTCTGCTTATTGAATAACTAAAATAGCACAAGGAGCGTGAGTATAATTCGTAATTTGTAATATCTCCCTCCGGGAGATGCTACGCGTTCAGCTTGCTGACTCGTTAGAGTAACGTAATTCGTAATTAATATCCCCATAAATAATGGTGCTTCTACAGAGTATAAAGGTCATGATTATTTTTTTGTTCTATAGTTATATTAATTATTAAAATAAACTAACAAAAAATCAACTTAATTATAATATTTAATCAGTATAATCAAGCAAAATTATACAACTGCCTTGAAAACAACCGTTAATCTGGTAATTTCATTCTAAAGATATATTTGGCTCTCTACCTTAAGGATGAGATAATTTAACACAAATATATATCCTCAGATAGTAGCAATTAAATTAGTGAGCAGTGATCACTGAACAATAATCTATTGATATGCTTCCTACATTATTTTTGACCACACACCGTGGCAACTGATAACTGATAACTGTTAACTGATGTATGTTCTGCTAAAAGCTGTAAATATTTTTCGTTATTTTTTGCTTGCAGCCATTTTTCTTTAAATATCGCTGCTGATTCTGCTTTTACAGGGTCTTCTTGATTTGGTAAAATATCTTGTCGTAATTTTTGTTCTGCCTCTTTTGAAGTTGCTTTTTGGGGATTGCTACGATATTTTTTACCGCTTTTATGATTAGCATAGCGGCGCGCACGGGTATAGCCCATTTGTAAAAATTTTCGCGCCATATCCGCACCGACAAAATCATTTTGTTTTAGATATTCAAGAAATAGTTGATATATTTTATCGCTGGATTCTAAAGCTATTTCTGGTGTTTTAAAACGCCAATAGGGTAAAATTTCTGACTTGTATGGTTCTACTAACAGTACTCCTTGCTCTCCTTTCCCTACTATATAAAGTTTGGGAAATTTACGAAAATCTATATTTTTATAATCTAATGAATAATCAAATTTTTTCATCTTCTTTGATAAATATAGAAATTTAGTATTAATATAGTTCGGACTTACGCAAAAGTGACGAAATTGCGTCATTACGAGTGACCGCGTTAGCGTAGCGTCTCCCGGAGGGAGATAGTAATCTCCCGACACGGTGAGATTGCTTCCCTACACTGCGTTTCGGTCGCAATGACAATTTTGGTTTGCGTAAGTCCTGATAGTTTAATTTATCTACAAATCATCAAAAGAAGTCGGATTTTTACCATAAATATCTGTAATCACAAACAATCATCATAAAAACCCGACTTCTCAAAACTCGTCACCTCAGAAGTCGGGTTTTTACTATAAATATCTTATCTGTAGGAACAGACAATCCTGATCAAAACCCGACTTCTCAAACTTGCACAATAAAAGATTACACTTTCTCTTTCATCGGATCAGCAACGTAGCGGAAATTTTCATCAGAATTCCAAGGACCGCGTTCATCTTTACCACCATTGCTTGATAAATTGTAGTAAAGGTCTACGGTTGAATCCGGTGGAATATTGCCGAAGAATGGCTCTGTTAATTTACCCATAGAATCTAGGGCTTTCATGAACATTTTAGTATGAGAAATTTCCCGTGTTAACAAGTGTACTAAAGTGTCTTTAGTTCCTTGGTCTGGTGCTAATAAAATCAAGGATTCGTATGTAGTCCGCGCACCTGCTTCTGCTGCAATGTTTGCTCGTAAATCTCTAACTACGCTACCTCCTTCATTCAGATAGGTTGCAGTCCAAGCAGAACCTTGAGAATCTAAAAAGTGAGGACCCTGACCTCGTACTGCGAATAAAGTGCTTTTGAATGCATCAGTTTGATCTACATTCTTAGTATGCATTTCGATCAGTTTACCAATCATTTCCAAATGACTAAACTCTTCGGTGGCAATATCTTGCAGCATATCTTTAATACCTGCATCTTCGGTATGAAAAGATTGTACCCAGTACTGTAAAGCCGCAGAAAGTTCGCCAGTTGCACCACCAAATTGCTCTAATAAAAGTTGAGCGAAACGAGGGTTGGGTTCGTCAATTTTTACTTCTTTATTAATCAGTTCTTTTTTGTGGAAAAACATCGGGTATTCTTATTCCTCTCTTTGTCGGATAATATCTATAAAATTCAGTTAATCAAATAAAACAGACGAACTGAATTAAATCAGTGAACAGTGAACAGTTATCAGTTATCACGGTTTCAGTCGGGGATTTAACCCCGAATGAAACACACCACTTTTAGAAGTGGGGGACTCTGACTCCCAATTGATTTACAGTTTTTAACTGATAACTGATAACTGGTAACTGTTGAAATTTTTCTCTCCTATTGATGTTAAGTTATCTGGGATGAATAAAGCCTTTATCCTTAGATAGATTATCAAATTATTTTTTTATATAAAAAGAAGTAGCATTAAGTAAAACGTCAGATGATTGACTTTGAGAGTTTGACATATATAGGACGCAAAATCCAACACAAGTACTGGTAATTCATGAATTACCACTAGGCAAGAATAACTTTTTTAGTCATATATTGCGTAAGTCTTAATATATATCTAAAGTCTTTTATATGTAGTAGTTTTTTATGATTCTATCCAAGCAATATTACTTCTTTAGCTAGATTGTTTTTTGGAAAAAATTATTATAGATTAATAAAAATCTGAAAATATCTAAACCGCCACAGGTTACTATGCACCGAAAAGCTTGTCTAATTTTTAACCCCGTTGCTGGTTCTAATAATTCCGAGCAAGATTTAGAAAGGATAAAAGAACTCTTGTCTTCTCAGTTTGAATTGGATATTCAATTTACTACAGAAGAAATTAGCGCTGATAAATTAGCTGAAGAAGCAGTAAAGAAAGATTTTGAAATTATAATTGCTGCTGGTGGTGATGGTACTCTTTCAGAGACAGCTAGAGCCTTAGGAGAAACAACTATTCCTTTGGGAGTAATTCCCAGGGGGACTGCAAATGCTTTTGCTTCTGCTTTGGGGATTCCTGATACTTTGGATCAAGCTTGTGAAACAATTTTATCGGGTAAAACTCGTCGAATTGATATTGGCAGATGCAATGGTAAATTAATGACATTGTTAGCTGGAATCGGTTTTGAAGCCGAAACTATAGAAAATGCTTCACGAGAAGCCAAACAACGCTGGGGTGCTTTGGCTTACTTGGTTTCGGGGATACAGCAATTACGGGAATTAGAATTATTTGAAGCTGAAATCGAAACCGATGACAAAATTATTCGGGTTTCTGCTGGTGCTTTAACTGTGGCAAATGCAGCACCACCCACATCTATATTAGCTCAAGGACCCGCAGGTATTCTTTACGATGATGGATTACTTGATGTTACCATTATCTCATCGAATACTTGGGCAAGTGCGATCGCCGCTTCTTATCACTTATTCCAAACTGGTTTACGGGGAGATGCAGCACAACGTGATGACATCGGTTATTTACGAACAAAGCGCGTCAAAATTACCACAAATCCTCCACAAAAAATTGTTTTAGATGGTGAAATGATTGGTAATACACCTTTGGAAGTAGAATGTATTCCCGGTGGTTTAAGCGTGATTGTACCAATGTTACCTGCGGAAAAAATTTCCGAAAAGTTGGAAGGTTTACCGGATTTGGAAGTCGAAAAGAAATCATCGACAATGACGGGAGATTAATAATATTAAAATTCAAATTCAAATTCAACTTTTATATCTTCAGATGGATAAATCATTGAGAGTCAACAACTTAGTATCTAGATTAGGGTAATATAATTTTTTAAGGATATTATTAATGAATAGCTTAGGACGGTTGCGAATAATCGGCGCATCTATGGCAACTATAAGTTTAGCAATTGGTGGAGCGATTCCATTAGTAAGTAATGCTCAAACTGCGCCACAGTCAACGTTTCCTGATGTACCAGATGATTATTGGGCGCAACCATTTATCAGAGGTTTAGCAGAAAGAAATATTATAACTGGTTATCCCGATGGCACATATCGACCAAAACAAGCCTTAGAAAGAGATGAATTTGCGGCGATAATTCGTAAAGCTTTTGACCAAAAACAAGAAAAAGAAATTGAAACTGGTTCTGTATATAAAGATGTTCCCCAAGGTTATTGGGCAAGTCAAGCAATTGAAGATTCTGTAGAACAAGGATTTTTATCGGGCGATCAAAATTTATTCCGTCCCCGTCAAGAAGTTAGTAAGCTAGAAGCAATAAATGCCTTAACCAGAGGTTTGGATTTAACTTATCAAGCTTCAGTTTCTCCGGTAACAACTATTCCTCCATATTATATGAGAAGAAGAGCAGCTATGAGGCGAAGAAAGCCTTTGATGTTACCAATCGGGATTACTTCTTTGATGCAGCCTTTACTAATTCAAAGAGCTAATGCTGCTAGAACTCCCAGAGTGCCAACTGATTCCCAACCAACGACTACAGCAACAGCACCATTAACACCAGCATCTATCGTTCAACAAGCTTACAAAGATGCTGATCAAGTTCCTGAAAATGCGATTCCCCAAGTTGCCACTGCCACTAAATCCAATATAGTAGTGAATTATCCGAATCCAAACATTCTCAATCCCAATCAAGCTATCAGTCGTGGAGAAACAGCGGCTTTAGTTTATCAAACGATGGCTGCTCAAGGAAAAGTACCTCAAATTGACAGCAACAACCCGGCTGCTAAATATATTGTTCGAGTTGGAGAAAATAAATAAGCCTTAAGGTACCTGATTCCAGCTAGACTATACATAGGGTTTCTAAAAGACATTTCCGAAAATTAATTATGCGTTGTCCAGAACCTTTGTAGAGACGTAGCATTGCTACGTCTCTACATCTTTTCCGGAGATGCCTAAAGGAAAAACCAAGGTTTTGAAACCCGAAAATTTTCCATAAACGCGGTTTTTTTGGTCTTGTTTGTCTCTACTCCCTATACATGAATAATTCTCGTAAATCATTTTCTATTTGTCGATGGGAAGCACCTTTGAAAAGTACCGAATGCAAATTCACCACCGCACCAATGACAACAATCGCTGGTGCTTCAAACCCGCTTTTTTCAACTTCTTCAACAATTGTCCCTAATTTCCCGATTAATTCCTCTTGAGAGGGGCGAGTTCCCCAACGGATTAAACCAATGGGAGTATCTGCACTCAATCCCGCTTTTAATAATTCTTCGACTATGTAAGCTAAATTGTGAATTCCCATGTAAATCACAATTGTCTCCGAACCTTTGGCGATCGCCAACCAATTAACTGTGGGACGATACTTACCGATTGATTCGTGTCCAGTAACAAATGTAACTGATGAGCTATAAAGACGATGGGTTAAGGGGATACCAGCATAGGCAGGAGCGGCAATTCCGGCTGTAATTCCCGGCACTACTTCTACTGAGACCCCAGCGTTAATTAAATCCTGCATTTCTTCACCACCACGACCAAAAACAAAGGGGTCTCCTCCTTTGAGCCGTACTACGATGGCATTATCTTGGACTTTTTCAATTAATAACTCAGTTGTTTGCTCTTGTAATAAAGAATGCCTTCCCCGTCGCTTACCAGCATTAATTTTTTCAGCACGGGGATTAATCATTGCGAGAATAGACGGACTGACTAAAGCATCATATATTACCACGTCCGCATTTTCTAATAAGGCTTTTCCCTTGATAGTCATCAATCCAGGGTCTCCGGGTCCCGCACCGACTAAATACACTTTACCCGCAGCATTTGGCATATTTTCCCGGTTCATTGTTGCATTAAATCCCAAATCAAATCGATTAATTCTCCGTTTGCTCCTAAAGGTTCGTATAATTGAAAACTTACTCCAGGAAAGTGTAATTTTAAATCTTCTATAGATTCGACAATGGCATCAGTAATACCACCTGCAAATAAAAAATAAGGTATAATGGCGATTCTTTTCTTCCCATCAGCTACTAACTGAGCAACAATATCTTTTAAACTTGGAGAAACAGCCCAATAAGCAGCAACCGCATTTACAGAAATTGCCATTGCTTCAATGGTGTTATTTGCTTGGACGCGACGGCTACCGTGAGCTACAATTATTCTGCCATCTACCGACGGATTTATTTTTCTGGTCAGCAATTTTTGCAAACCTTTCTCAGAACCTAAGTATGGTTGTAACTCAATGAAAATATCTTCTCCCAGAGCAAGTTGAGCTAACTCTACTTCAGCAGGAATATCTTCGGTAACGTGAACTCCTGGCAGTAAAAATAAAGGTACTATCTTTAAATGACGGCATCCGTCAGCAATAAGTTTTCTACTAAAATCTATAATTTGTTGGTGTAGCGGTTGGGGATGTAGTTCTAAGTAAGCCGTACCGATATAATTAACATATCCTGGTTGATTATTGGATTGAGTCAACTTATCTTGTAAATTTCGCCCTAATTCTTCCATCCCAACTTGGGGACGTGGGTCTTTACTTCCGTGAGATACTAACAGATATGCAGGTGATATTAGTAATTTTAAAATTTGTTTCTGATTAATCATTCCCGATTTTTGGCTGTATAACTGGTGCAAATTATGGAAGTGAATTTAAACCGTCTATCTATTAACCATAAAAAAACATAGCTCTTTAGGTAATTTTGGATGCAAGGAATCTATAGTTCCATACTTTTATAGGACTTACGTAACTGGCACATTTTTTTGTAGGGTGCTGTGACACTTTGATTGATTTTTAACGCAATAATAAGGTTTTTGGTGTCACGCACCATCCGAGTCTTGTGACAATCGCGTAAGTCCTGTTTTATTTTAAATTCTTTCTTGGGTTTTTAGAAAATCCTTGTATTTCAAACTATCCAGCTGCCCCTGCTCCTAGATGGAATTAAAGCGACATTAATTTGTTAACAACGACATTTAATCTGTTAATCGACAAAAACGAGCGCGGAGGGATTTGAACCCCCGACCTACAGAACCGGAATCTGCCGCTCTATCCACTGAGCTACGCGCCCTCGCAATACTAGTATACCTTTTATTTGCTTTCTTGACTACATAAGTACTTATGCCTTAATTCATTCAATATAGGACTTAGTGAAAAAGGCATATTTCGCTCCTAGGGGAGGCAAAAAAGGGTGTAGATAATATCCCCCTTTTATTGCCGTTGCTTGTACACTGACAGATTCTTAACGCAATCAGATAAAAGTGAGAGTACGGCACCAAGCAGCCTATTGTGACAATTGCGGCTATTCCTGAAATATTTTGTTTAGGTAGAAAATATTCACTCAGCTAGTACTCCGCCACATTAATTATGAATGGTTCGTTTTTCCCAAAATTGTCTAGAGACGTTATGTATAACGTCTCTACAGCACGTCGGTAGACGAACAAATCTCTCATAAATTATGTGGTGGACTACTAGATAATATAATGATTATTTATCTGATTTTTTAGTCATCATATCAATAAATCACATCAAATAGTTACTTTGCCAACTGATGTAAATACTGAAA
Source organism: Nostocales cyanobacterium 94392 (assembly GCA_035285725.1). Lineage (GTDB taxonomy): Bacteria > Cyanobacteriota > Cyanobacteriia > Cyanobacteriales > Nostocaceae > Rivularia. The sequence continues at coordinate 25,138 of JAYKJL010000120.1, forward strand.
AACGTTACGTTATAGTCATGCAGTATTAAAAGTAATATTATATGACTAAAAATTATTTAGGAAAGAAACCAATTAATAATATTTCTGATATAGATAATAACAACGCTGGTTTCCTATTAGGAATAATCTCTGGGATTTTGCTAATAGCTTGTATTAGTGTGTTACTTCTTTTCAATAACAAACAAATACAAAGAATAATCACCGAAAAAGGAAATATTGATGCTGTAAAAAAATCATCCGATACTGAATTATTGATTAAGGATAGCAATAGTTTAATCGAAACAAAGAAAATTTTAAATGTTAAAGCAGACCACCCTAACGGAACTGTCGGAAGATTAACGAATATTTCTTTTACTAAAAAAAATACTATTGTCGAAATCGCTGTAACTAATGGTTCGCTCTATACTATTCATCTCAATTTACACGGTAAAGGAGTTGTACTTGTGGATAATTTAGGGAATAAATACGATTTGAAATTACCCTCTGAGAATCCCCATTTTGAAATTAATTCCGGTGAAACTTTCAAAGGAGAACTAGTTTTTGAAGGTGGAGTGACTTCAAAAGCCAATAACCTCACTCTAATTACGAATAATCAAATCGGTAGCGACCATCCTTTGACTCGTCGTCCTAAAATTGAGTTTTTTATTCCGCTCAAACAGGATTAAAGGCAAAGGTTAAAGGTTAAAGGTTGATAATCAACAACTGTCAACTGTCAACTATCAACTAACTCTATTAAAGATAATCTGCGGGATTTACTGGGGTGCCGTTTTTCCTGACTTCAAAGTGTAAATGAGGACCTGTTGATAACCCCGTAGAACCGATTGCGGATATAGCTTGTCCTCGTTTGACGCTTTCTCCTTCTTGTACGTATAATTGGCTACTGTGTCCATAAAGTGTGGTAATACCTTTACCGTGGTTGATAATTACAGTTTTGCCGTAACCACCGTACCAACCCGAATAGATAACAGTTCCCGAATCTGCGGCGCGAATTGTACTACCATAACCGGCAGCAAAATCCATACCAGTATGTAAACGACGATAGCCAAGAAGTGGGTGCGATCGCCAACCGTAAGGACTGCTGATGTAACCATTGCTGGGTAATGCCATGATGCCGCTTCCACTCACGAAGTCTCTCTGTTGACTACGAGCTTTAGCTGCTGCAATTCTGGCTTGTTCTTCTGCAACTTTTTGATTAATCAAGATTGCGATCGATTGCGAATCTTTCTCTAATTGAATTCTAGCTGCATCTAATGCCAGGCGATCGCGATTTAAACGCTCTACTAATTCGGTTTGTAATTCTGATTGACCTTGATAATCTGCTTTCTGTGCTAGTAATTGCTGTCTAATCAAGATAATTTCGTTCTTTTTCCCTTCAATATCGGTTTTTTGTTTGATTATGCGATTAGCTTCCTGGGTTAACTCTGCCAAAACTTTCTGATCGGCTTGATAAACCAATTTTAAATTACGACGACGACTGAGAAAATCATTTAAATTACGGCTTTGTAGTAAAACAGCCCACCCTTGACTAGTAGCGGAACGTTGTAAAAATTGAAGTCTAGCAACGGTTGATTTCTGACGTTGTGCGTAGGATATTTCCGCTGTTGCTAAATCTGCTTGTAATTGTTGAAGACGTTGGGTTGCGATTTGCAAACGCCTTTGGCTGTCTTGAATTTGACTATCAGTTGTTCGTAAATTTTCTTGTAAACCATCAAGACGTTTTTCGGCTTCTTGCTGTAAATTATTTAAACGATTTTTTTCTTGAACCGTAGTTTGATGAGTTTGCTGAATTTGTTTTCGCTGTTGCTTAAGTTGGTCAATCGCTTGCTTTGAACTTCCCTGACCGCGAACTGAGAATACTGGAATTAAGATTAATAATAAGCATAAAACGCCACAAAATACAATACGTAGGCGGAGGTAGATTTTCTGCTGTTGGGGAAATAATGCTCTCATATTTTCTGATTAATTGTATTCTGGGCTGTAATACCATGTTGATTATTCCCAAAAAAAATCAAAAAATCAAAAAGCCACCATCAGCGAATGATAGTGGGTGGTAATTAATAGACACTCTGAATCAATGCCAAAGTTACCACGGGGAAGTATATCAAGACGATTGGGATTAAGAGGATGTTTTGAAAGTTTAATTTAATACTTTACTTGGCGACTAGAAGTCGCACGCCACTTGCGGAAGACGCCTGGGTTCCCCCCGTTCGCGTAGCGTGTCCGCAGGACTCAGTTTGCCGGAAAGAACATCTCCCAAGGCTTCTTCTCTCCGCAACGCAGTGGCTTGGCTACACCTTCCAAAGTCCACCTGCGTGGACTAGTTAATTTAGAACCCGCCTTACGGCGGATACCGGTTTGTGTAGTAGCGGTTTAAACCGTCGGATAATTTTAGAACATCCACTAAAGAAAACTCCGGAAGTCGCGGATTCCTAGATATATCCTCAATTTATCGGGAATTGTATTAGCACAATAAAATTTTGCAAAAATTGCATTTAAATTTACTTGACATTTCAATATAAATATGTGAAAACCGAGGTGGATTTTATTTTTCGCAACCAAAAAAGTAATCCTACTTCTATACAGTTCTGGTTGTTTGTAGACAATTATTTTTTAATAGGAATGCCATGTTATTAGCTAAGACTATCAGTTCCGATGACTTGAAGAATAAATCCGAAATTGACATTTCATTATTTTCATTAGCAGACTGGATTGCCATAGCAAGATTCATGGGATACGAGCCAACTTGGTCATATAAAATGTTCTGCAAATTTGGCGATTTAAAAAAATACGATCTTGCTAATACTTCACGCACAACATGGTCAAAAATTGCCCAAATTTTCCACCAAAATCAAGCTTGGGCAGAAATACAATACATCAGATGGCACTCTGTAAATAACTAATATTTTTACAATATTTTTGCCATAATTTATTATCAGGACTTACGATATTGTCACAAATGGTTGATGGTGCGTGACCCTACAAACCTTATTGCTAGGTTCAAATTTATTCATAGCGTCATACACCCTACAAGAAAAATGTGCCAGTCGCGTAAGTCCTGATTATGTATAAATCCCTATCAATTTCAAGTTGTGTGGGATTTTTTATTTGGGTAATTGGTAATGGGTAATGGGTAATGGGTAATGGGTAATTGGTAATTGGTAATTGGTAATGGATAATTAAAATCCGTGTAATCCGTGTAATCCCTTTTAATCCGTGATTAGAATGGGTAATGGATAATTGGTAATGGGTAATGGGTAATTTACAATGGGTAACTGTCAACTGTCAACTATCAACTATTCATGACCCATAAGCAACCCCCAAGCTCAATGAAAATACGATTATTTAATCAACAAGATGCTGAACAAATCGCTAAATTATTTCATCAAACAGTACGTGAAGTTAATATTACCGATTACTCACTTTTGCAAGTGAAAGCATGGGCTCCAGATGATATTTATTTTCGAGATTGGATAAATGTTTGTTCGCAAAAATTCACTTATGTAGCCGATGATAACGGTACAATTGCAGGTTTTGGCGAACTAGAAGCTGACGGACATATAGATTGTTTTTACTGTCATAAAGATTATCTGCGAATAGGTATAGGGCGTAAAATTTACCATGCAATTGAAGCAAAAGCTGAGGAGTTAGAAATACGTCGTTTATATACCGAAGCCAGTATTACCGCAAAACCGTTTTTTCAACGTATGGGCTTCTCTATCATTAAAAAACAACAAGTAGAGTGCAGAGGAGAAAATTTCATTAATTACGCAATGGAAAAATATCTGACTAGGAGTTAGTTGATAGTTGATAGTTGATAGTTGTTGATTACCAAGCTCTAACCTCTAACCTCTAACCTCTAACCTTTAACCTTTAACCTTTGGGGGTAAGAAGTCGGGTTTTTAGGTTAAATATCTCTTAGAAAAGACAATCATTGTAAAAACCCGACTTCTAAAACTCTTCACTCCTCACTCTTAACTCCTAACTCCCGTACAGACGTAGCATTGCTACGTCTCTACAACTCCTAACTCCTAACTCCTTTCAAGGGTAAACTCCGGGTGTTTTAAGAATTTCTTGTTGTAATGGAGTTAAATCTGTAAAATCATCGGGGTTATAATAATTTCTCAACCATGCATATGAATGAGGAGAATATTTATAAAATAATGTTCTACGCTCGTTTTTTCCTTGCCAAGGAAGGGTTCCGTGAGTTAAGGCTTCAGTAAATATAATGGCGCTTCCAGCTTTAACGGTAACTGATTTTACGCAACTTTTGTGCAGTTCTAAATTTAGCCATGATTGGGGACAGGGTAAATTACTTTTGTGACTACCGGGAATACAAGCGAATCCCCCATCATCGGGATGTACATCATTTAATTCGTAAGCAACCGCTAGCAAACCATTGTATATTCTACCATTGCGGAATGAGTAATACTGGGTTGGGTCGTAGGGAGTTCCCCCACCATGCAAATAACAGCCAATGGGACCAAGCCCTTGACGGATAATATGAAGATAATCGTGATCTAAACGAAATTTTCCTCCTAGTAACTCAGATAAATAAGGAGTTATACGGGGGTTATCGATCAAATTGCGGAAAGGTTTCCCCCACGAAAGCAAACTATCAAACCTTAATTTAGTTGCTTCTGGCTGATTTTTGATTGCAACTTGCTCATCTACCAATTCCTTCAAAACAGCAATTTCTTGGTTATTAAGAACATCTTCAACAACTAAAAATCCTTGTAAATCAAATAAATAGCTTTCAAATTCGTTCATTTTGGAAGAGAGGGGAACCTTCAGGACAAGAAAAATTTTAACCTTTAACCTCTAATCTCTAACCTTTGACCTTTGACCTTTGACCTTTGACCTCTAACCTCTAACCTTTTCACAATTGTTCCTTGATAATTGATAATTGTTCTAAAGCGCGATCGCGATATTTCCCGTAACGTTCGGGTTTGTTTTTTATTTTTACTCCTAAGTCCGGTAATATACCGAAGTTTGGGGGCATTGGTTGAAAGTGTTTGGGGGAAGCAGTACTAATGAAGTCAAATAGCGCTCCCATCATTGTTGTGTTGGGCATGGTTAGGGGTTCTTTTCCTAAAGCGATTCGGGCGGCGTTTGTTCCGGCTAACCATCCTCCAGCAGACGCAGCGCTATATCCTTCAGTACCAGTAATTTGCCCAGCAGCTAGTAAGGTGGGACGTGATTTAAATTGCAGTGTAGGAATCATTAATTGGGGTGCATTAATAAAGGTGTTACGATGCATTACTCCCAATCGCACGAATTCGGCATTTTCTAAACCGGGAATCATCTGGAATATCCGCTTTTGTTCTCCCCAGCGCAGGTTTGTTTGAAATCCAACCATGTTCCACAGTTTCCCAGCTTTGTCTTCTTGACGTAACTGGACGACTGCGTAAGGACGCTCTTTTTTGACTTCTTCTCCTTCTGGAGTTCCTTGGTGAGAATCATTACCCCATCCCGCAGTCGAAGGAGGAGTCAAACCTACTGGTTTGAGGGGACCGTAACGCATGGTATCTTCTCCCCGTTGTGCTTGTTCTTCGATGGGTAAACAAGCTTCAAAAAATTTGGCGTTTTCTCGTTCAAAGCCTTTTAATTCAATTTGTTCGGCTTGACGCAATTCTGACCAAAATCGCAGATATTGCTGTTTATTCATGGGACAGTTGAGGTAAGCTGCTTCACCTTTGTCATAGCGGGATGCCATGAAAGCAACGTCATAATTAATCGATTCTCCCACAACTATGGGACTGGCTGCATCAAAAAAGCTGAGATATTCCATTCCGGTAAACCGACTCAAATCTGCTGTTAAATCGGGACTAGTTAACGGTCCTGTTGCTAAAACTACAATACCATCAGGAATTTTCCGTAATTCTTCTCGGCGAAAGTCAATTAAAGGATGACTGCTCAGAGTTTCCGTTAAATCTTGACTAAACACACCTCTATCAACCGCTAATGCTCCACCAGCGGGAACTTGATGTTCATCGGCTTTGGAAATCACAATGGAACCGAGACGGCGTAATTCTTCGTGTAACAAACCAGAGGCTCTATCACTTGCCATTGCTCCAAAGGAATTGCTACATACTAACTCGGCTAAATGTTCCGTATGATGCGCTCCTCCGAAACGTTGCGGACGCATTTCATAAAATATTACTGGAATTCCAGCACGAGCGATTTGCCATGCTGCTTCGGTTCCAGCGAGTCCACCACCAATTACTATTATCGGATTCATGATTTTATATTTTAGATTTTAGGTGTAACCTTCGTATACAGAGAATTCCTCACCTGAGTCAATTGTAGATGATCAGTCCTATGCTCCCAATTAAGATTATCAATTACCATTAAATAAATTATTAATTTCGTTGTAGTTAAGACTTATATTTTATAGTCACTGTATGGTAACTTGATTGTAATTTTTGTCCGAGGCAAATTCTCATTTATCCTGATATCGGGGTGTTTATTAAGAATGGAAATTTTACAAATAAATCGCTTAGTCGAGAATATTCATGTTGACTTGCTTGCTAAACTTCATATAGAAAGTGTCAATCCCCATGACCCGATAAAAGTTCGTCACATACCCGAACCGTGGATACTTATTGGTACAGGAAATTATGCAGCGGTAGTTTATCATCCCGATTTTCCAGATGTAGTTGTAAAGATTTATGCACCGGGAAGAGATGGTTTTGAGGAAGAAGTAGAAGTTTACAAACGCTTGGGTAAACATCCTGCTTTCTCGGAATTATTCTACGCTAAAGATGGTTTTTTAATTTTGAAACGGCTGCATGGAGTTACTATATGGGACTGTATTCAACTTGGTATTCGGATTCCACCGCGAGTTATAAAAGAGATTGACGAAGCTCTAGATTACGCTCGCAGTCGCGGTCTTTTTCCTCATGATGTCCATGCACGCAATGTAATGATGTATGAAGGTAGAGGATTAGTTATAGATATATCCGATTTTCTCCAAGAAGAATATTGTTCCAAGTGGGATAGTTTCAAGAAAGCATATTATTTCGTATATCTTCCTTTGATTTATCCGATAAAGCTAAAAGTACCGCTTTTTTTATTAAATTTTATTCGTAAGGGTTATCGTTTTATATCTTCTTTGATGAAAAAATTGACGGGGAATTATAAAAAGGGAGCAGGGAACAGGGAATAGGCAATAGGAAACAACTATAATCACGGATTAAAAGGAATTACACTGATTACACGGATTTTAATTATCGATTACCCATTACCAATTACCAATTACCCATTACTAAAAATTATTTGTAAAAAGAATTATAGCAACTATAAATATTCGATTAACTGTATATAATAAAACTTTACTTATACTGATGTTGTGAGTCAAAGTATGAGTGATGCGAATTAATATGGTATTTTAGTTAACCAAAATTAGGTAAAGACGAAAAATCAAGATACTTATAAAAATAAGCATTGAACAATATGTCTTTAAGGGTAGGGAGTAACTGGTACTAAATATACTATCGGATGATGTCAAAATGTATAGTCGGGGATAGATTAAATAAGTGACAAAAAGTAGCAAAATTATATAATTTAGTATTAACTAATATTAAAACTCATGTATATCTAATTATGAAAAATATTGTATCCCATTATCAAAATCAAAAAGAAAAACTGAAGTCTTCTCTAGAAACTGCCGAGACAATTGAAGAGGTAGTTAAAATAGTCCAAGATGAAATAGATAGACTTACAGACTTGAATGGTGAATATATAAAGGAATTGACTCCACCACAAGCACGGCTTGCGAGAAATATGTTGCAGGGAATCAAGGATAATTTGAGAATATTAACTTCGGTGGAATTACAAAATCTCAATAATGTAGATATTCCTGAACAATCTTTTCATATTTCCGAAATTCAAGCCGAGTTAAGTAAAAATATTATTTCTCCTTTGACAACAGCTATTCAAACCCAAAAAAATGTGCAAAATTGGACTTCACCTGATTATTATAAACAGATACTTTTACAACCATTACAAAAAAGTCGTGTAGTTGTTAGTAGTTTACTTGCAGCAGGTTTAGCAGGTACTTTAGAGGGAGGAATAAATTGGGGTTTAGCAGGAGCAATCATCGGTTTGATTACAGGAGCTATATTTAGTAAAGTTGTTAAACCAAAGCAATCAACTGATACAGAGATTAATTATCAAAATCAACCCATTAAAAATCAACTAAAAATAACTATAGATATTAATAAACTACTTGCTTATTTATACCAAAACTTTCAATCCATAGACCAAACAATTGCTGGTTACGGTACAAAAGAAGAAAAATTACCACAACTCGGATTAGAACATAATTTAGATTTATTAGAGTATCTACAAGAATTAATGGCTGATGCGCTAGATGAACAAACTCAACTACCTATTACAGTTCGTAGACGCATCGAACAAGCAATGACAATATTGAGAAATTATGGAATAGAAGCACATATTTATCAGCCTTCTTTAGACACAGAAAAATCTTGGGATATGTTCTATTTTGAACCGAGTATCGACCCAAATATTACTGATTATGTGACCCTAAAACACGCTTTTGTCAAAGATGAACGGGTGCTTTTACCAGGAAGTGTTATTGAACCAGCATCATCTAATTAGTTAAAAAATGGTTTAGGAGATAATATAAAAAAATGCAAGATTACCACAACACAAGAATAATTGGTTTTGATTTAGGACATGGAGAAACTGCATTAACCTGGGTACGTTCAGACAATCAAGAAACTGCTCCTCAAAGCTTTTTAATCAATAATCGTAAAAGCCAAATCACCGCGATCGCGCATCATCCACAGCGGGGAATTATCATCGGGGAAATGGCTTGTCAGCTAGCTGATGCAACTGTTTTAGAAATTGCTTTTAAAAGCAGAAAATTTGACGATTTATCTTACCAAAAAACTATCAAGGAATTTGTTAACGCGATTTATCAACATTTAATTAATACAAATCAAATTCAAACTGAAGACACTAATTACTTTTTCGTCGGTTGTCCTTCGGGATGGTGGATAGAAGAAATTCAAACTTATCAACAATTACTTTCAGAAACCATACCTAATTCAACGATTGTTAAAGAATCACGTGCGGCTTTGATGCACGCTAAAGAAAGCGGTATTTTTACGATTCAAGAATTAGAAAAGTCGGTATTAGTAATTGATATTGGTTCTTCGACGACAGATTATACTTTAGTTAAGGGTATGTCCGATACTCCTATAGATTTTGGGCACGATTTAGGAGCATCTTTAATCGAAAAAGAAATCCTCAAGAAAACTCTGGAATTACATCGACAATATCGCGAAAAAAGCGAAGATATTTTAAAATTAGGAAAATATCTTGATGATGAAGAGATTTGGAAATTAGAAGGAATAGAAAAATTAGAAACAATTCTGAAACAAAGTCCAGTATATAAAAATCGTTGTGAACTTCGCTGTCGAAAAGCTAAAGAAGAATACTTTAATTATCAAGATACCTATGAAGATGATTTAGTGAATGTTGGGAGTGAAGATATTCAGAGAAAGTTTAAATTTTCACCTTTAGTAAATGGTAAGATTATTAATGCTATTCTCAATAAACCTTTACCAGAATTAGAGAATAAAAGTTGGCGTGATGCATTCGCAAGTCAACTAGAAATAGTAAAACAAAAATTAAACGAACAAGCTGTTATACCCAGCGCCATTTTACTCACTGGTAGCGCTTCTAAAATGGGTTTTGTTTTCGAGCTTTGTCAGGAAGTATTTCCTAATTTACCTTGTAAACGCGATGGTGAACCCGAATTATGTATTGCTAGGGGTTTAGCACGTTGGGGAAGAGTGTATATTCGGACATCCGGTTTTATGGATGAAATTAGTAAATTTCTAGATGATGAATTAACGAGTATTGTCGGAAATCATGTACCATCTTTCCTTGATAAATTAGCCGCAGAATTAGCAATTGGTTTGGTAGAAGAAGTAGTTAAACCTTGTGTTAAATCTTGGCGAAATCGAGAAATTGTTACTTTGAAAAGCTTAGAATTAGAAATTGAAAAACAAGCTAAAACTTGGTTAACGGGAAGCGATGGTAACGGTAAAGTCACTAAATGTTTATTAGCATGGTTGGGAAAGATCCAAGATGAAGTGAGGGAAAAAACTGATACGATATGCAGTAAATATGGTTTACCTTTGGGTACATTTGGAAGTAAAACTATTGATTTAGGAGACCATACTGGGAAAGTTCCTACATCCATATCATTCGATGATTTCAGCGGACTTTCGGTATTTATCGGACACCTGGTTACGATTATTGTGGGTGTGGTTCTCGCTGGTTTATTCCACGTGATTATATTTGCTGGAATCATCGCTCCAATTATTGGGATTGTTGCTTATTTTGCTGGTCAATCATTAGTTAAAGAAACAGATATTCCCGGTTGGATACGTAAATTTGTTTCCGATACTCGAATCAACGATTTAGCACGTCAGAAACAGCCGGAATTGCAACAGAAAATCTACGAAACATTGACAAAAGACCCGACAATTGCTATTAAACTAGGTAAATCTATTAGTGAGTGGTTGAAAGAAACTGTACAGGAACAAGCCGATCGAGCAAGGTTGTTGATTGCTTAGAGGGTGTTTATTAATTCGGCAAAAACTGTGATTTGTCATGCTGAATGAAGCGATAGCGTAATGAAGCATCTTTCGACTATGCCGCAAAACCTGGATTCTAGCCTTCGGCAACAGAAAGGTACGTT
>JAYKJL010000121.1:0-10568 GCA_035285725.1 Nostocales cyanobacterium 94392
TAAAGTAGCGATGATAGCTAAATTTGATTTAGCTCGAATCAGTAGAGGTTGTTTAAGTCAACCTAAGAAAGTTCTTTTATGGACTCTTCAGAAATCCCCGTGTCTTCAGACCGGAGAAGCTTAATACCTGAAGTTCCGCTTAATGAGCGTAGAGGGGTCAAAACTTTGCGAACTTGCTTTTAGCAAACCATTATCTAGATAAGCATTTAAAGTTAAGCTGTGTTTATCGGAATTTGAACTACTCGAAGCATTCAAGGTAAAATCAAAGTTGCTGTAAGCGTGGATGGTTTGATCGGGAATAATATTTTTGATCGTGGGAGGGTATTTAATATTATTGATCACGACAGTTGCGATGGTCATAGTTTGAGAATCATTCCAGCCATACAAATTATGCTTTTTTGCCAGCCATTCTAATGTTAAAGTGCTTGCAGAATGAGGTATCTTTTGAAGTAGCGCTTCTTTAATAATCGGATTTCCATCAACTTTGATATTGGCATAAATATTGCATTGTTTATCCCAAGAATCGATAACCGCAAGCAACAAATCAAGTTCTACACTTTCATGGGCAGGAAGTCCAGCGAAAGTAAGTACTTTTGTATATTCTGTTTCTTTTGTCGGTTCTGTTTGAGTTGTAAGGCTGAACAATTTATCTCCTTTAAAGATTAAATATGGAATAGAGAACAAGAATAATGGACGAATAATCAATCTTGAAGTACTTTAATATTGGTTTGCCAATTTGAAGGTAATATGGTCAAATTTGAGTTGATTTCTCCGAGAAAATAGTTTAACTGTAAGCAAACTCCTTTCGCTGTATCATCTAGTTTCGATACAGACGCACCAATATTAGCATCTGTGAATAAATGCAAACGTCGAATAAACTCTTTTCCTGTGTTTCCAGCCGCAACATTGCATCCGTAAAGTAACAAATTAGGTACAGACCAAGTTTTCAATTGAGAAGCATAATATTTGAGATTAAATAAGTTAAAATTGCTCTTTCCCAAATATAAACAACCAGGAGAACCGTTAGAAATAATATGAAGACTTTTGATATGGGTACATTTATTTAAAATTTGAGTAATTTGTTCAATCTCATGATGATTGGGCCGAATAATAATTATCTGTGAAGAAGGTAATAAAGCTTGAACTAAACTCTGAAAGTCTTCCACCGCATCGTCAATAAAAACTAAAGTACGGATGGTGTTAAAGCTGACTTTCTGTTCATTATACATAGAATATTTTTGAGAATTACTGTTTATGTTTCAAAATAATGTCATTCACGATTTGTGATTATTGAGTTGAAAATGCTGTTTTGTGCAACTAAAAGTTATCGAGAATCATCTATACTTTAATCCTGCTAATTCTGGTTCAATTGATATATATCGATTGGTAGTCCAAACGCCAACTCCTAATTTTGTATTTGTTGCTTGCTTATTTACCAAAGTAGAAATTTTTGCGCCGGTTGTTTTGTATAAACGTAGGATAAATTTTTTGCCAATCTCTTCAGCACCTACGTTAGATCCATATAACAAAATGTTGTTAACCGACCATTTTCTCAATTGAGGAACATAGTAATTAAAATTATGGGCGGATAAACTACTATTACCTAAATACAAACAACCCGGTGAACCTCGAGAAATAATATGAATGTCTGAAAGAGAAAAGTTTTTTTGCACGGCATAAGTAATCTGGTCAATTTCTTGCTTATTTGGTTGCAATATCATTACCTCTGCTTGAGGCATTATATCTTGTGATATACGCTCTTCTAACACATGAAAATCTTTAATAGATGTGTCTATAACAACTAAAGCCGGAACTTTATTCTCACTCATTTTTCAGTAGTTACACTCTAATATTTTTTTGAATATTACGATTTTAATGAAATTAATTATCAATTGATGATTCTTCATTTTGGGAGCATCCCAATTTTGAAAATTTACCAAAATATTTATTGTCATTGCGAATGGAGCGTCCGCAATAACAAATTATATTTTTAAACATTTAGGATGCTCCCTTTATTTTTATATTTAAAGCATCTCCCTTTAATAATAAAAAACATTTTCAGGACTGTCTTAATTAATGAATAGCCAATTATCAATTATCGAAAGTAATTTTAGAGCATAAATTTATATCAAGATACATACTTCTGCAAATACCATTAATTAAAGAAAATCTAACTCAAAGTCAAAACTTTGAATCGAAAAAATAGATGCATAGCCCCGATATTTTAAGTCGCTGTAAGTGCATTTTTTTATGTATGACCCTGATGATTGAAGTTGTTATAAGTGTGAGAAAAGATGCATGACCCTGACGCTAAATACCTCTATCAGTGTGTTCCAACTGTGTATACCTTGAACAAGGAAGACTGCTTTATAGGCAGAAAGCAGATTACACGCTCACATTGTTAAGCAGTATCTCCTATTTGTCAGCAGGGAAAAGTTAAGTAAAAGGTAGTTATTGTCGTAATTAATATAGAGAAAAACTACCTGATATTTTACTTTATTCACAAAAAAAGTTGGGTTAAAGGTTAAAGGTTAGAGGTTATAATTCTATATTTATTTACGATTTACGATAATCATAGAAGTCGGGTTTTTACGACTCATATCTGTAACAGCATTTTCACAGTCATAAAAACCCAACATATACCCGATAATCAAGACTGAATAGCTTGTAGTAATTCTTGAGCTTCTACTAATTGTTTGTGCATACCTAGATTTTCAAAATCTTTTATCGCTTCATTTACCCAGCGTTCTGCTATATTTAAATTACCGAGTTTTTCTTCTAAACGAGCCAAAGAACGTTTTGTATATGCTCTACTGCATTTATCCTGATTTTTTTCTGCTATTTGCAAAAGTTCTGTTAAATAACTTTGCGCTTGATTTAATTTTCCTTGTTTGATTGCAATATCTGCTAAAAAGTCTTTAGCAAGAAAACTTGCACGTCGCCAATTAATTAATTGAGCTTGTTCAAATATTCGTTTAAATAATGTTTTACTTGCTTGATAATTTCCAGTTTTATAATGAATCTCGCCTTGATAATAAAGAATATGTAGGGATAAGCGAGTCCTAATCGATGAATTAATTTGCGAATTATTTAAATTATCTAATAAATTTTGAGCTTCATTTAACCAATGGATTGCTTTTACAAATTGCTGCTTTTGAATATACCATACACCAATATGAATCGCTAAATCCACTTGTATATCTAATGCTAAATGCTCGTGCAATTCCCAAGCTTGAGTAAATAAACCATCGGCTAGTGTTAAATGTTCTTCTTGTCCCATTAAAGTAAGTTTCCAAGCGCGATCGCCAAGTATTTCAGCCGCCATCGCCAAGTCTTGACGAGAAATAGCCGCTTGAGTCAGCCATTCCAACCACAATAATGGTCCTTCCCAATAAGTTAAACGATTTTGCCGATAAGCGAAGGAATATGTATAGCATTTCACATCCCGCCAAAGCTTGCACACATCTTCATAACGATTATCTTTGATACACCATTCCATGACTTCTGTCAAGTTACCCCATTCTTGTTCAAGATGCTGATAATCTTGCCATTCTCGCCAATCTTTACTTCCGTGTTGTTGAGCAAACTCTAAATACCAGTTTACCCAACCCTCGCGGGCATTCATTTCAAACTCAGTATTGCAAGACATTTCTGCGATCGCGTATTCGCGAGTTAAAGGTAACATCCCGTAACGTTCTTGACGATAATTTATTAAAGAAAGTTGTTGCAATTTAGCTAAACCATCTGCGGCTTTCAAGTGATCATCTATCCCCGCAACGGCTCGTAATGCTGACGTTATTGGTGGTTTAGCAAATAGTGACAAAGCCATTAAAAAGTAGTAAGCTGGTTGTCCCTTCAATGGCTGTACGGAACTGTCGAAGTAAAATCGACAGAAATCTCCTTGATCGGGTATCAAGCAAGAAGTGACATTCTCGAAGCTGTAACCAGCATTTAATTGTCCAATGGCGTAAATGATTGCAGCCGGAATTCCTCCTGTGGTTTGATATAGCTGGACATATTGCTTTAAACTCAAGTCTACTTGTTTTTCGGTGGCTTTTTGTTGAATTAATATTAAAGCTTCTATTTGAGTCAAAGATGATAAACGAATTGCATTGAAAGGAGTTTTTTCTCGACTAGTAATTAAAGCTTTTACTGTTGGTGGAAGTTCGTATAAAAAACCGAGTACTTGCTGAATTTCTTCTAAAGTATCTAAATTATCAATAATTAGCAAAGTCCGCATATTTGCTAAGCATTTGTAGATTTGCTCGTAGGCTTGTTCAAAACTTGTGGGGAGAGAATTATCAAAGCTAATTGTGCGGATTATACTTGTGAAAATATCCCTTAAAGTTTTTTCTCTTCTTAAACGAGGTAAAATTCCTCTAGAGGTGAAAAATTGAGTTTTTGCAGAAACAAAGACGATTAATTCAAAAGTTGGAATATTTTCTACTAAGGTATTTTCTAAATAAATATCTTTACTAGCTTGTAAACAACGGTAAGCGATATCTAAAGCTAAGGTTGTTTTTCCCACACCTCCGATTCCTTCAACGCTTACACAAGGAATTAAAGATTCAAAAGAAAGTAGTTCCAACAGTCTTTTCGCTTCAGCTTCGCGACCAATTAATCTTGTATAATCTCGTGATGGCAAATTGTGATATACTTTTTGAGATGTTTCTGGAAACTTGAGGTTATTCACAAAAGTTTCTTGGGCAATTAATTCTTTGGTAATTATTTTTCCTTGTTCTGCCTGATAAACCTGCTGTTCGAGAATTGCTTTAAAATTATTTTTGTTAATTTTTTTTTCTAAAGCTTGCGACAAGCGTTTCCACAGTTTTGGTCCAACATCATTTTTGAGATATTCCTCCGTATAACCACCTTCCGCAGCAATTTGATTATATTTTTGACCTTTCCAAGAACCATGTAAAACTAAAACCTCTATATTAGAAAGATGCTTGCCTGTTTTAGCCATAAATAGACTGGAAACAAACATTAAAACTTCTTGAAAGGAAATATTGTTACTTGGAGAGCTATGATTTTTATCGCTCATTGCACCACAAAATTAAAGGGGGTAGGTTTCATACAATAGTTTACATAATATTTCTTTACCATTCATTACCTCTAACTTTAGGATATTATATGATAATATTGTAAAATCTGTAATCTAGATAACTTTTATCTTAAGATTTAGTTTTGAGATTTAGATATCAAAAATTGAATAGATAATTGAGAATAATATTCTGTTGCCAAAACTGTAACCACCCAAGTATTCTGCAATTTGAGATGTCATAGTCAGAGTAAATTGGGATGGTGAGAATTGTAGTCATATGAAGCGAAAATTAAGCAACGCTCAGCAAAACTTTTTACAAAGACGTTACGCGGTGAGTTTAGGAAGACGTTATGTTCTAGCTGCTGCGGGTGTAATGCTTATGGGTGTGATTGGATGCTCTCAATTGAATAATACTAGTAATAGCGCCCTTGCTGAATCACCTTTACCGCAATCGGAATTACCAGTGTCAGAAAAAGCTGCATTTCTGGAGACAAAATTAGTGTCGGCGAACACTAAATTTGGGTTCAATTTATTTTCTCAATTGTTAATTCAAGATAATCAGAAAAATATATTTGTTTCACCTTCAAGTATAGCTCTTGCTCTAGCCATGACTTACAACGGGGCTAGTGGTAGTACTCAACAAGCAATGGCTAAAGCACTGGAATTGCAAGGAATGAATCTTCAACAGATAAATTCCGATTACCTACAATTAAAAGCTAGTTTAGAAAACCCCGACCCCGAAGTAAGATTAAATATAGCTAACTCACTGTGGGTAGATAAAAATGCTAGCTTGAAACCAGATTTTATTCAGAAAAATCAAGATTTTTATCAAGCTCAGGTGACAAATTTAGATTTTAGAGAAA
Source organism: Nostocales cyanobacterium 94392 (assembly GCA_035285725.1). Lineage (GTDB taxonomy): Bacteria > Cyanobacteriota > Cyanobacteriia > Cyanobacteriales > Nostocaceae > Rivularia. The sequence goes on from JAYKJL010000121.1 coordinate 5,908, forward strand.
CACAAGCACCGAATATAATTAACAATTGGGTCAAAGAAAATACCCAAGGTAAAATAGAAAAAATTGTCGGAAAAATAGACCCAAATCAAATATTGTTTTTACTGAATGCAATTTATTTTAAAGGGAATTGGACGAAGCAGTTTGAGGCAGAAAAAACAGCCAATTTTCCTTTTTACCTATTATCAGGAGAAGAGAAACAACATCCGATGATGTCACAATCGGGTGATTATAGATATTACGAAAACGAGCAATTTCAAGCCGTGAGTTTACCTTATGGTGAAAGTGGCAGAATCAGCTTTTACATATTTTTGCCCAAAGAAAATTCTCATCTAAATTCTTTTTACCAAAACTTGAATGCAGAAAATTGGCAAAAATGGATATCTAAGTTTCGTAAGCGAGAAGGTTATGTCCGTTTACCCCGGTTTCAAATGGACTATGAAGCGACATTAAATGATGCACTTTCGGCTTTAGGAATGGCAGAAGCATTCGGCAATGGGGCTAATTTTTCTGCCATGGGAAATAACCTGAAAATTAGCGAAGTTAAGCATAAAACTTTTTTAGAAGTGAATGAAGAAGGAACCGAGGCGGCTGCAACAACCTCAGTAGGAATCGCATTGTTGTCAGCCCAACTACCTACAGAACAACCATTTTATATGATTGTTAACCGTCCATTTTTCTGTGCTATTCGAGATAATGAAACCCAAAGCATCTTATTTATGGGTTCAATCGTAGAACCACTTACTTAATTAAACAATAAAAAAATCATAATTTAATTAAGCAGTGGGGGGAGATGTTTTTGGTGCAGCTACATCAATGGAAGGGATGCTAATTTCCGAATTAGTGTCCTCTGTTTGTTCTGTTTTTTTGTGGTGACAATCTTCATTTTTTTCCAGGATAACATCATCGCGATCGCTTTTAGCAATAGAAGGACGTAGAGAACTTAAAGCCGTTTTAATTACAACAGCACTGGGAACCGCGACAACCACACCTAAAAGCCCACCAATTCTCGCTCCCGTCAGTACAGAAATTAACACCCAAGCGGGATTTAAACCTGTAAAACTACCGAGAATGCGTGGAGCAATGATATTTTCCAGTATTTGTTGAACGATTACAGCAGCCAATAATGCTCTCATTCCAATCCAGAAATCTTGCAGTGCTACCAAAGACGTTGTTAGAGCGATACCCACAGAGCCACCAAAGGGAATTAATGCCATAATTCCAATAGTCAAGCCAAAAAGCAAACCAAAAGGTACTTTCAGCCATAAAAACGTGGGAATCAAGGCTGATGCCATACAAACAGATAAAATTAGTTGAGTGATAAAGAAATTTTGAAAGCTAAGACGTACTGTTTCCGAAAACGGTTTGCTAAATCGATCGGGAAGCCAACCAATCAAGCTTTGCCAAAGTTCCCCTCCATGTTGTAACAAATAAAACGTTAAAACCATAGTCAAGAGAATATCAAGCAAGCTGGTTACCGTGACTACCGCTAAATTTAAAACTTGTCCGGCTATAGCTTGTAATTGTCCTTTAACACGGTCATTAATTTGTACTAATAAAGCATCAAGGTTGATTGGTAAACCTAAATTATCAGCTTTTTCGTTGAGCATCATTAGCTGATAACGTCCCGAATCAATCAATTCCGGTAAACGAGCTACCAATTGCTGAGCTTGAGTAAGCGCTAGAGGTACAAGCGTAACACCTAATGCTAATAAAATCGATAAGCTCAGTAAAAATACTAAAATTGCAATAGGTTCTCGTTTTAAACCTTGACGCTCCATCCAGGTTACGGGATAGTTGAGCAGAAAGGCTAATACCGAAGCTCCGGCTAAAATGACTATCAACGAGTGGAAGTAATCAAAAATTACTGAAAACGCCCAGCCATTAATTACTAACAGCGGAGCAAAAACGGCGATCGCGCCGATTCGCGCTATTGGTGTTAAGCTTTGCCACCAGTTAAGGAGCTTAAGTTTATGCATAAAAAAAAGCCGATTGCCGTTGGACAACTAATTAAGTCTTCGATTGTAAGCTTATTATCCCCGACTACAGACAAATCATTCATCCCCCTAGTTTAGGATTTTACTCAGACTAATGAAGCATTTTAAATCTATTTCTAATTCAAGTATTTCTGATTCCAGCAAAATAAACAAAGAAGATATTTCTTTAATGGGAATGCTGATATACCTAATTCCGGTGATTGGTTTTTTCCCTTCCTTATGGACGCTTTATCGGGGTGAAGCAAGCCGAGAGCAATTAAAAACTTGCCGTTTGTCAATTACATTAGCATTAACTTGGATAATCGGGTACATACTTTTAGGAACTGGAGCTTCAAGTTCGGATTTTTTTGCTTTGCGTTTGTATATTCTTAACAGTTTTGTGACCAGCGGTTATTTTGTGGTCAGCGTATGGTTAATTATTCGCACAGTCCAAGGTAAGTCTCAAAGATTACCGGCATTTAGCCAGTTTGCGGACAAATTACTAGTACGGGAACGACTACCAAAAAAGACACAAGGCAGAAAGCGTAAAAGCCTATAATAAAAGCAATTTGGCTGATGCAATCAATGTCTAGATATTTATATTTCTTGAAATAAAAACATTTGTTGTCAAGCCTTCTTGCACTAGGATTATTAATGATTTTACAGCCAAATTTAGTATCAAGTTGCCATACTACTATTAAACATCTCCGGATTAACTAAAAAAATAGGAGAAATACTGCTATAAGTGTTGTGGTTGACACGAAAGTTGTGTCGTTAGCACTGATAATTAAGAGTTAGCTATTATGGGTTGATTCGTAATTACGAATGCAAAACAGAAATTTGAATTTTTATCAATAAGTGTGAGGAAGTCAGTGACCATTCAAAGAACTTCGGCGCAAGATAGCCATTCTGCGTCCCCTCCCAACTCAAATGACAAAAAAGAAAATAAGCCGAAATCGGGAAAGTGGTTGTGGTTTTGGGTTGGCATGAGTGGTATTGCGATGATATCGGCTACTGCAGGAGCATTTTTAGCAGTTTCCTTGAGCAGTACCCCTTTAATGCAAGCCAATCTTAGCCCCGATGAAGCCGCTGTATTCGATAAAGATAGTATTGCTGGGGGTGGACTAAGGTTTTCCGAATTAACTCGTCCCGTAAACGTTTTAATTATGGGAATGAGCGTACTTCCCGACGATGTAGAAAATCCTCCATCTGAAGTTAGAGGTTTAGGATACTTACCTCAAGTAAATTCTTTTGATGGTCTTGCTGATGTAATGCTACTGGTCAAATTCGATCCTCAGACCAAAAAGCTCACCATGCTTTCCATACCCAGAGATACTCGTACTGAAATTGAGGGATATGGGATTAAAAAAATCAATTCTTCTAACGTCCTGGGTGGTCCAGCTTTAAGTGCTAAAAGCGCGAGCAAGCTTTTAGGAGGAGTTGCGATCGACCGCTATGTAAGGATTAATGTTCTGGGAGTAGGTAAGTTAATTGATGCTTTGGGAGGAGTAACGGTAAACGTTCCCGAAGATTTAAAGTATCAAGATGATTCTCAGCATTTATACATAAATTTAAAAGCCGGTAAACAGCATTTAGATGGTGATAAAGCGCTCCAGCTTTTACGCTTTCGTAATGATGGTAGGGGAGATATTGGTCGGATTCAACGTCAGCAAGTGCTGATGCGAGCATTGATGGATGAAGCCCTCAACCCTGCAACTTTAGCCCAATTACCTAAAATTCTTAACGTAGTCAAAGAACATATTGATACTAACTTGACAGTAGAAGAATTATTAGCGTTGGTTGGTTTTGGAGTTAGAACCAATCGTTCTAATATGCAAATGTTAATGGTACCCGGTCGATTTAGCAGTCCTAGTGAGTATAGTGCTAGCTACTGGATACCAAGCCCTGAGCGTATAAGTACTATGATGGCTCAGCACTTTGGGATAGAAACTGATAATCAATTTCAATCTGGTGAACCAGCATCTTTACGAGTTGCGATTCAAAATCGTACTGGCAGCGATGATGTTAGTTTCCAACGCTTGACCAGAAAGTTACAAAAAGCTGGTTATAGTAATATTTACCTAACAAAAAGCTGGACTCAACCTTTAAAATCAACCCACATTGTTGCTCAACAGGGAGACGAAACCAGCGCTGAATCAGTTCGTAGTATTTTAGGATTTGGGGAAGTACGAGTAGAAAGTACTGGTAGTCTTGATTCCGATATTACCATTCAACTGGGTGAAGATTGGTTGAAACAACGCTCTGCTCCAGAATCTTCTTCTAATGATATACCATTGTTATGAGCAGTTATCAGTTAGCAGTTATCAGTCCTGACGGGAACTTTTAACTGTTAATTGTTAACTGATAGTACCCTTCCTCTTAATGCCATTTTACCATCAAAGCAAGTTAAAACCTGCAATTCGTTTTCATCCCTGGTCGTGCAAGCACTTATTATCTCTGCAATAATCAAGCCATTCTAGTTGTTCAATAATTAAAAATAATATGTTTTTACTTCCGTCAAACTAAGAGCGTGTTTATAAATAAAATTATGTCATTCTGAGGAACGTACCGAAGGTTGCCGAAGGCTAGAATCTAGGTTTTGCGGCGTAGTCGAGAGATGCTTCACGAAGAAGAAGCTTCGTTCAGCATGACAAATCGCGGTTTTTGCCGAATTTATAAACACCCTCT
>JAYKJL010000122.1:0-18413 GCA_035285725.1 Nostocales cyanobacterium 94392
GACTTATTAGCTATGGTTATCGTTAAAGTTAATATCATTTGCTTTTTAAACATCAAGATTTGATGAATAGAAAACAGTGGACAGTTGACAGTTGACAACCAACCACCAACCGCCATCAACCAACCACCATCAACCAACCACCATCAACCAACCACTATCAACCAACCACTATCAACCAACCACCATCAACCAACTATTTAGCGTTTAGCATCAAATAAATTCCCCAAATTGCCATAGCTCTAAGGTAAACACAAGCGCGGAATGTACCAACGGCTGTAATCGCTTCCGGAGTGCGGAATTGCAAACCGTTTTCGTAAATTTGATTGACTACAGCCTCTGTCAACTTAAAGGCTTCTGACTTCATTCCCATCTGTACTAAAAAAGCCGCAATTCCAAAGTTGATTCCTGTCCAAACTTCTAACGGATGAGTTGCATCGGGGTTTTCTGGAGAACCATCTACACGTAAACCGTTTGCAGCACCAAATTTACCTTCGTTAAATTTGAGGAAGCAAGCATCATAAACCGTATTTAAAGCTGAAATAGTACATTCTTTCGGTACAATATCCGGTAGCTGTAACAAACGAGCGTAAAATTGTCCGCATAATTGGTCAGCCATTACTACCTCGGAACCGCTTTCACTATCAAGACGGTAGAACTTGCCATTCCATAGCTTTCCTTGATAAACAGGACGAGATTTTTCTAACCAATTTTGGTAAACTACTTTTTGCGCGGCTAAATTCTCGATTTCTACAGCTTGACTTGATAAAACTTCGCTAATGGCGATCGCCGCTTCTAAAGCTGCTAACCATAATCCCCCACAGTAAGCACTTACACCTTGTAACCGCCAATCGTCAAAAGTTTGGTCTGGAGCTCCGGAATTTTCTGGAATACCATCTCCATCAAGATCAAAGGCTTTGAGATAGTTCAAGGTTTCCACAATCGCATTCCAACAATCTGCGAGAAATTCGATATCCGTACTACCTGTATAGATAAAATCACGATATACCTGTAAAACAAAATCACAACCTAAATCTTTCCACTGGTTACAATCTTGATAGCTAGTATAATTTGTCTTTTCCCAAACGTGTTCATTGGGTGCGCCCAAATCGTGGGGTGTTGCACCGGCTAATTTACGAATTGCTAAAGGACTTTCCGCACCAATAGTATAGTAGTAGCCGATTACACGAGTATTTTGATCACTCTCGGAAATTGCTCTCGCAAAAGCACGAATTACCGCTTTTTCCAATTCGGGGAACAATATTAATAAACCAAAGGAACCATAAAGCCGTACATCCAAACTTTCGTACCAGCGATAATCTAAGCACTCAAGTACAGCAAACTGACCAAACGGATCGCCATTTGAAGCCGCACTCCACAGAGTACCCCCAGCAGTCAAGTCATAAAGTTCATTAAACAAAGCCATTTTGAACCAATCTGGCAAATCTTGACGTTGAATAATTGGTTCTTGCCAAGCTTGAATTTGATCAAGCCAACCTTGATATTCTTCAAGAGCAGTAATCGCGATATTGGCAGCATTCTGACCATTAACGCCAAAAAAATCCGTATATCTGCGCTTATAGGTAATTCCAGATGCAAATTCTGTGATTGGAAAATCCCACGCGATCGCAAAAGGAATAGAAAGAGTTTCTCCCGGTTCAAGAGTAAAACGCACCGCGATCGCAGCGGCTATTTGTTCGTTTTGAATTGCAGGAGTTTCATCGGTAATATTTGCCAAAGAGCCATCACGAGCAAAGCTTTGCCAAATATCTTCACCAGTACTGGTTGGATTCCATCGATTATGATGAAATATTTCAACTTTTGGATGTTTTGGGGTGGCAATACACCAAGTACCAATCCCCTCCACTGGTTCGACAATACCGACTTTATCTAACAAACAACCAAAGTATTCAGAATTTGTAATTAACTTATTAAAATTATCTTTACTATCGCCTATATTTGGTTGATAATCATAAACCGGACTACCATCATCCCGCATTTCCACTTCAGGGGATTTCACAGTATTGGTAAACCATCCCACCATATTTTGCCAAGTCAGCATAATACTCAGAGTAATCGGCGCATTGGTGGGATTATGAGCATTCCAAACAAATACCGCTACCGGATAACTAGATTCTTGATAATTATCAGCCCAAATCGGGGAAAATTGCTCGCAGCTTAACTGTGCTTGGAATACATTTTCATATACAAACCAACTGCGGGGATATAAAGCATGATAAGTCCCAGTAGAATCCGCTACTGATTTAGATGGAGGATAAAAATTCCATGCTGACAAAGTACCATCATGACTAGGTTCGGTCGATAACCCATAAGCAATATTTTGATGATTACTACTTTCAAAAATACTAAACTGACAACCGGGAATATTTTGGAACGTATGTTCTCCACCATCGATGTGCCATAAATTAAAATCTCCCCGTGGAGAACGACCAATACAGCCAGCACCAAAACCACCAAGAGGCATTCCCTGCCAAGGACCATCATCAATATTACTAGCTTTACGAACAGTATAAGGCTGTTCCCAACCCAAACCAATAGCACGACTCCAGGTACAGTTAGGAATTGTATAAGATGGATTTTTAATCATTTAAGTATTTGACAAACTACTCACGACCATGAAGTATGCCCTGATGTGTCATTTTTCTCAAGCCCCAATTCATACCAATCAAGGGGATGGGGAGACAAGGGGAGAAATCAACTGTCAACTGTCAACTGTTCCCTTGATTAACCGGACGTAATAATATTAGGAATAGCCGCAACTGGCACATTTTGCCCGTAGGGTGCTGTGACACTTTGATTGATTTTTAACGGAATAATCAGGTTTTTGGTGTCACGCACTAGGGTGTTGACTTTGATGAAAATTCCCGTTTTTTAGTTCATGCAACTTTTGTATCCAGAGAAACCTAAAGTCCATGTAGCATAGGCTTTTACCAAATAAGTCACTAAATATTTAGCATGAATTTTTACCCCAAAAAAACACCCAAAGTCAACACCCTAGTCACGCACCATCCGAGTATTGTGACAATCGCGGCTATTCCTGAATATAACTCCCGTTCTCCCAATCTAAAATCTAAAATCTAAAAACGTGCATTCCCACTCAGAAATAAGTTAAAATTAAATTCGATATACAATACATACACAAAATTGTCTAATCTATGCCATCTGTTACTATGTGTTGATTAAAATTATTGGATATAAGTCCGGATCGTAAACGGTGTATATTCTGGGCAACTAAAAGCTATAAATTAAAAATAGTTTGTTAATTTAAATGTAGAGACTTAAAATTATATTGTGTCTGTACGGATAAGAGTTAGTAAGCTAGAAAATAAGCAAAAATTATACTTAGTCCATAGAACGTTTTGAGAAGGGAGGGGAAAAAAAGTGGATGTACACAGGCAGCCCCCACCACTGGCAATCGGTTAAAGTTCGAGATATTCTAGGGAAGTATTTACAAATTAGCTTCCCTATAAATTTTCCAAAACTTGACCTCGCTAGAGTCAATCCAAGCCTAATAGTAGATTGCATTAGTTTTGCTCGGTTAAATATTTGTAGTGCGTTCGCGTAGCGTGTCCGCAAGGACATACTTCTAGCTCGCTAGCCAAAGGACGAGCTAGAAGTACGCTCCTCCGGGGCAGGCTACGCCAAGGCACTACAAATTACAAATTACCCCCCAAAATTAATGATTTAGACTAATAGGTTGGATAAACACCAGGAGTTGCCGTCTTAAATTATTTTTCATCCCACCATCAAGGGTGGAAGTATCAAAAAAATACAGGTTAAGCTAGAGGAGAGAGATGGCGCACTTTACCTACATCTAGGCTAGGCAAAGAGCAATACTCCCATTCCTCAAATCCCCGAATTGTCTCTAGGAAAGCATAGTCCTTACTCCATGCTGCGAATTATTAATCAGCAGGCAGACGTTACAGCAGAATTGCAACGTATCTGCGATCGCACTAATGACGAACAGGTGCTTCACAAAGAAGCAACGGTGCGGGAAGTACTGCAAGCGGTGAAGCGCCAAGGTGATAAAGCAGTATTACATTACACTGCCGAATTTGATGGACAAATCCTTAACTCTGAAGAATTACGAGTAAGCGAGTCGGAAATCGATGCAGCTTACGAAAATACCTCCAAGGATTTGTTAGAAGCAATCAAGTTGGCTTGCGACAATATAGAAACATTTCATCGGCAACGAGTTCCCAAAAGCTGGGTAAACTTCGGTGAAGATGAAATTGTTTTGGGCAAAAGATATACTCCCGTAGATATTGCGGGTTTATACGTACCAGGTGGTCGAGCTTCGTACCCAAGTACCGTATTGATGAACGCCATCCCAGCCAAAGTGGCAGGAGTCCCGCGTCGAGTCATGACAACACCCCCAGGAGGTGAAAAAGGAATTAATCCAGCAGTATTAGTCGCTGCACGAGAAGCCGGAATCGAAGAGATTTATCGTGTAGGAGGGGCGCAAGCGATAGCCGCTTTAGCTTATGGAACTCAAACGATTCCCAAAGTTAACGTGATTACTGGACCAGGAAACATTTACGTCACCTTGGCGAAAAAGTTAGTTTACGGAACCGTTGGAATTGATTCATTAGCTGGTCCGAGTGAAGTACTAATTATTGCCGATAACACAGCAAATCCCGTACACGTTGCAACAGACTTATTAGCCCAAGCAGAACACGATCCATTAGCAGCAGCAATACTAATAACTACCGATGCTAGTTTAGCTAAAGACGTGCAGGTAGCATTAGAAAGGCAATTAGTTGACCATCCAAGACGGTTAAATACAGAAAAAGCTATAGCTCACTATGGCTTAGTAGTAATAGTAGAGTCCTTGGAAGTAGCCGCCGAATTATCTAACCAGTTTGCCCCTGAACATTTAGAGTTAGAAGTATCGGACCCTTGGAAATTATTACCTTTGATTCGTCATGCTGGGGCAATATTTTTAGGACATTCTACACCAGAAGCCGTAGGAGATTACTTAGCTGGGCCAAATCATACTTTACCTACTTCCGGTGCTGCTAGGTATGCTTCAGCATTAGGAGTAGAAACTTTCTTAAAACACTCTAGTATTATTCAGTACTCTCAAACTGCATTGGATAAAGTCGCTGATGCAATCGATTTATTAGCCACCGCAGAGGGTTTACCATCCCATGCTGAATCGGTAAGACGACGAGTACAAAAACAACAATAAATTAACATCGGAGGATTATGAGGTCAAAGTTTAAAGGTAAATAGCGATGAGAAATAAATTCATAACTCCTAAATTCTTCCTCTTGGTTTGTTTGTCCCGCAGGTGTCCCCATTGCCTAATTATTAATTTTTTCTGCTAATTTTGATAAAAGTTAATTGAGCAGGTCAAACTGAAATCTAGAGGTTACAAATCTAAAATGCTTAATTGATTAATTGATTAAATACAAGATAAGCATGAAGTATTTATGTAGCCTTAGATTTCTAAGTGTTAATTTTGTCAGGGGTTTACTTGCGGGAGATACTCATCAGTGCTAAAAACGATTGTGGCAGCTTTGGATGGTTCGGAAATAACCGAACGAATAATTGAGTTTTTAGGGCAATTGGTACTGCAAAAAGAGAGCAAAGTCGTTTTATGTCATGTCTTTCCTCCACCCCAATCGGAAATGCAGTTACCCGCAGATTATCCTCAAAATACCTCTGGAATTTCTTATCTACAGATAGAAAAACAACTAGAATCCTATCAGCAACAATTATCTGTTAAAACCGATGTAGAATTAGTAATGGGCGACCCTGCCGAAGAAATCACTCGTCTTGCTAATATTTATCAAGCCGATCTAATTATAATTGGTAGTCGTGGATTGACAGGAATGAAGCGAATTGTTCAAGGTTCCGTTAGTTCTCAGGTAACAGAAGATGCTCATTGCTCGGTTTTGATCGTAAAATCTTAATTTTGAATCGACTTGTCTATAACAGGACTAAGGCTGCGTGTCACAAGACTCGGATGGTGCGTCACACAGAAGAAGCCTATCCTACCCGTTCAAAATTATTCAAAGTGTCACACACCCGTTGCAACAAAAATGTGCCAGTTGCGTAAGTCCTATATAAAATATAGCTTCTAAAAATAATATTCCTTCCCCAGTCATGCCATTTTGGGGAAGAAAAAAATTCTCTGTTAATATTAAAATCATGTCTTGGTGAAATATTTTGCGCCCTGTACACCAAAGCCTTGATTAATAATTGTGCATTCACAATATTCACTTTTAAATACTAATCGCAATCGTGATTTCTTTGTTGATTCACTTGGCTATCTTGCAAAGCGATTTCAAAATTCATCCTTTGTTCCGCGTTGCGTAAAAAATAACCACTAATCATTGCTGATGCTAAAAGTTTACCTAAACTTTCACGGTTAGTAGTAATACTTACATGAAAAGCTTCTGAAGGTAAACTCCCCAGAAGTCCTATAATATTACGCTCTATTACTCCAAAAACTTCAGAAGAAGATGGTTTAGATAATTGGGTAACTGTTTCAGGACTTAGAGAAGTAACATACTGCCACAATGAATTAGAAGTATGGGATTCGCCATGAAAAAACTCGGAAACTCTATTATTGGATGGGTTACTCACGCTTTTTCTCCTTATATTTTAATATTTTCATTACCACCAGTATAATAAATAACTTTTTTCTCTGCTGTGTGGCTTTTGAAACTTAGAATATTTATGACTTTTATGCGTACTATTAATGTAACAAATATGTTATGGGAAAAAAGTCGTTGTAACCGTACCAAAAGCGGGGTATTTTCTCACCCTGGACATCAGGTTAAAGATTGAAAAAAAACAGCTTATATACTCATTTGGAAGGATTAAGAAGTCGGGTTTTGCCTTAAATACCTGTAAAACAACATAACTGTTGTTAAAACCCGACTTCTCACCCAACGAAAAATAAAGGCTTCAAAGCATATTGGCAAACAAAGTTAAATTCACAGTAATGGGATTTTGGATTAATTCTGGCAATAACTATATATCTTTTTAACTCGCCAAATATTCATCCATATCACCTTTCGACTTGCGAAGTTTATTTAAAGCTTCTCGCTCAATTTGCCGTACTCGTTCACGGCTAATATTTAGCTGTTCACCGATTTTTACAAGTGTCATCGCTTTTCCATCATTTAAACCAAAACGCAAAGTAATAACCTGTTGCTGCTGAGGAGTAAGTTCTGAAATCAATGACTCTAATTCGTAAGATAATGAAGATTGCATCACAAAATCTTCTGGAGAAGCATTTGGATCTTCTAGCATCTCTCCTAACTCGGTATCGTAATTATCTCCCAAACGCAAATCCAAAGATAAAGGAACCCGTGCCTTTTCCAAATACTCTCGTACCTGCTTGGGAGTTAACTCCAACTCTTGTGCCAATTCAGAAACTGTCGCAGCACGTCCTAATTTTTGAGATAGTTGACGTTGCGCTTTCTTGATTTTATTTAACTTTTCAGTAATGTGGATAGGCAGACGAATTGTACGACCTTTTTCGGCAATTGCGCGGGTAATTGCTTGACGAATCCACCAATAAGCATAAGTAGAAAATCTATAGCCTTTTGTGGGGTCGAACTTTTCCACACCCCGCTGCATTCCGATACTACCTTCCTGAATCAAGTCAAGTAAATCAACATTACGTTTTATATATTTTTTAGCAACCGAAACCACAAGCCGCAAATTAGCTTCTACCATTTTGCGCTTGGCTATTTCGCCTTTTTCTATTGTTTCTTCTAATTCAGATGGCTCTAACTTCGCACATGAAGCCCATTCCTCTAAGCTTGGTTGACGTTTTAATTCTACAGCAAGGGATTCCCTTGCCGATTGTAATACTGTTGCATTATGTACTTGTTTGCCGTAAAGTACTTCTTCCTCATGGGTTAAAAGTGGTACGCGACCAATTTCACGCAGATAAGTCCGCACGAGGTCTTTGGGTGTCTGAGCGGTCTTCATAGCACTAGGCATAAAGGGTGGTTAAAATGAATTTTGGCGGTAAGTTCACAATTAAATAAATTCATAGACCGGGTATATCTCTAAAAAGTAGATAACCCAGATTGTTCTAAGTGCAACTCCAGCACTCTAAGAATTTGGCAGATACCATAAGAGTACTTTTAAATTTATGATTATTAATTGCTAATATTTGCAGATTTTAACCATGCTTTACAAGTACCTACAGTTAGATAAAAAGTAGTTAATTGAACATTTATTTGATTTTTGACATTGTAAACAATTGTAACCTTTATGAGAACTTGTTGACTACCATTAAATCCTTTTCTTTATTGTCGCCTGTCCGATTGGTAAATAAACTTAAAATTTTCCTAAAGAATAGATAAAATTTTTGATTCAATCGATTTTTTTGGTTGACTATAAATTAAAAAAAACACTGTATAAATTGTAACTATTATTTTTTTTGTTAGTTATGGATTAGAAAATCCCATGAGAAAATTGGCGGATGGTTGTAGATTGCTTTCGTCATCCGCGAAGAAATATAAAGTTGGGGAAGATTTTTGACTTTGTTTTGCGCTTAATTTTGATTCACATTTTCTCGTTCCACAGCTTCCATCAAAGAACGCACCTGCATAGTTCCTTGGGAAGGTTCAAAACTCAAAGGAAATTTACCTCTAGCCATCATTTTCAAACCGAGAGGTGCAATACTTAGCAAACCTTTAATATCTTTAAAGTAATTCCCGACAACCTGTAAACCAAATTGTCTCTCATCAATCCAACCACCTGCTTTTACCAAGTCAATCAATACCTTGCGGTGACGAATTGAACGACTATCACTTGCTTGTTTAGTTTCCAAAAGAGATTGCTTAATTTTACTAATTTGATCTAAAGGTGCGACTCCCATTGGACAAACGCTATTGCAGTAATAACAACGAGTACAACCCCAAACTCCTTTAGTTCCTTCGTTGTATTGTTCTAAACGACTTTGCGTTTCATTGTCGCGTCGATCTTCCACCATTCGATAAGCTTTCGCAAGGGCATGAGGACCGACAAAATCGGGATTTACCTCTAATGCATTGCACTCGGAGTAACAAGCACCACACATAATACAATTGCCAGTTTCCTCTAACTGTTGCCTTTCTTCTGGTGTTTGTAAAAACTCTCGTTCAGGTACCTTTCTTGCAGCAGTGCTGATATAAGGAGAAACACTTTCTAAGCTGTTCCAGAAACCCTGCATATCAACAATTAAATCTTTTAGTACAGGCATATTACCCAATGGCGCGATCGCGATTTCAGGGATAGAATTTGCTTGATTTTCTAATGATACAGATGAAGCAAATCGAGCAATTTCGCTACCAATATTTTCTTTACAAGCTAAAGCGGAACGTCCATTAATTCTCATAGCACAACTACCGCAAATTGTATTGCGGCAATTTTTGCGAAATGCTAAAGTCCCATCTTGCTCCCATTTGATCCGATTGAGACAATCAAGAATTGTATTACCCTCTTCTACATCCAAAAGATAAGTTTGTACAGTAGGAGATGTATTTTGATTTTGGCGAATAACTTTAAAATTAACTTGCATTTTACCTCGTGTTCCGAATTTAACTGTCCTTGTCCATGAAAGGAAATTATTCTGAATACAGCACTTGATCGCAAGGAGGATTTATAAGAGTAATATGTGAGTTTGAAGAAAACTCGGGATGCCTTTATAGCACTTTTGATGTTTCCTGTTCTTTGCTCCCCATTCTCTCACCTGGTTGAGTAATTATCGCCTCGCCACCCCCAGAACTAACAGGAATCAAACCAGATTCTTATATAACCTTGTTGACCAAGTTTAAATAGCTGTTTAACAATGACTAATTATAAAAGACAATCTTGATTATAGTTTGAAGGAGAACTGTAAAAATTCTGTTATCAAACACCCAACTGCTTCCAACTCTGCCAACCATAGCAAAAAAATTATCAAGCAGATCCATTAATATAAGTTTACTTTTAGACGAACTTTAACAGAGAGTTGTTAGGAGTCAGCCCGCATTTCAAGAGTATAATTCACAAAACCCGAATGGCACTTTCCCAAATTTATCGAAATATACCAATTGGGGAAAATCTTGATTTTACTTATATTGCAATCGATTATCCGATTATTATAGAAGACTTGAAGCAATTGATTAATATATCTGATATTGGATTTGCTTGTCATCTGTTTTGTATATTAGCCAGTGTTAGGGATAAAGGAATATTCGGTGAAAGTGGGATATATAACTATGAAACCTTTAAACAGCTTGTCAAACTTAAATGAATTTTTATGAAATTATTAGACTTCAGTTAGCCCCTTCAGGGCAGAACAATAGATAAAAGCATAACAGCAAAAATAATTAAAACTTAAACAATTATTTTGCTATTATTAGTCCATGTTAGTATTTAATATAAAATTACGAGGTAACAAAACCATAATAAATTGCCGCACAAGCGCGGTAACTATAGCTTTGTTTATTCGTAATCTAGGGACGGAATTTTTTTTGTCTCCATTGGCTGTATTCAAGGGTGTATGCTTGTAATCCCTTAGCTAATACTATGCAGTCTAGACCCACAGAGTAATGTTAGGGAAAATCCTACAACTCTTCAGGTTTAAAAGACTTTGGCTGAAAATAAAATGCTTGCTGCATTTTTGAGTTTGCAACTTTTTGTAGTAGTAGACTTGTGTGTTTTGTCAAAGCAAATTACAGTTAATTAGCTTGGTTTAAAGTTGGTGAGAGAAAAATTTTTGATCTCTGATGCTAAACATAGGCTAAAACTGTGTAAAATAGCCAAAATTAATTCCCGTAAAGACCGTAATTTATGAGTAAAATATTGTGGAATACTACAAAAATTGACTCAGGGAATTATATAAGCAGGAATTGAAGCTTAGTTGAAAGTCCGAAGAAGCTTGATGTTCGGATGTCTAAAAATTGCCTTTAGCTCAGGCATAAAACCGCATTATTGATCGCGAAAGCACAGATTAAGGAAAATTTGAGTGTAATGAGTGAAACAGCAACAGCGCCATTAACAGGAAAAACACTGCTTGCAAAAGTCAAAGAATTGTCTACTTTACCAAGACGAGAAAGAGCAAAGCAGTGCGGTTATTACACTACTACTAAGAATGGTCAGGTAAGAGTTAACCTCACAGATTTTTACGACGCTTTGTTATCGGCTAGGGGAATTCCCTTGAGTCCGGAAACACCAAAAGATGGTAGAGGTCGCGAACCGACTTACAGAGTTAGCGTTCATCAAAACGGTCAAATTGTGATTGGTGCTACATATACCAAAGCAATGGGTTTAAAATCGGGTGATGAGTTTGAAATTAAGTTGGGATACAAGCATATTCACTTAATTCAAGTTGACAGCGATAATAAAGAAGTTGACGAAGATTCTGTTGAAGATGACGAAGAAGAAGAAGAAGAAGAAGAAGAAGAGTAAGTTTTTCTTATGTTGAGGATAAGTTTGAAGAGCATTTTTCATAACTTGTCCGTGCAATTGTAGAAAAATAGTTGTTTTGGCAAATTTTTAATTAATTTTTACCAAGCTAAATGTGCCTAAATGACTACATTACTCTGAAATTTTTTGGCATAAGATTGAGCAAAAAAAGGCAAAGCGATTCAATCGCAAGTCGTCAAGCAGTAAAAAGAGAAGTATTGATGCAATTAATGCTTCTCTTTTTTTAGCGCTCGATATTTTCAGCCAGCTTTTTCTTTTTTCTCACTGAATAAAAAACATCTTGAAAGCGATTAGATTAGTTCGTTGTGTTTCTTTCGTTTATTTTGATAGCTTTATTTGAGCCATTAACCAACAACTTCGTGTCCCTGTGGAAAGATGCGCCTTCTTTAGTTGTGGTAATGGCTTTTTTTCTTAGTTGGATAGGATGTTGGTTACCGATTGCATTTATTTTGACAAAAGTACTCGATTGGAAACCCCAGCAACCTTTGCAACCCCAACAAAAAATTCCTTTATTAGTTTCTCTTTATTTACTAGTTCCCTTTGTCCTACTGTTAACTAGCTGGCTTACCGATAAATCTTTTTCAAGTTACGGTTGGAACGGAAATTTGTCAATTTTATATTCACTATTTTCCGGTTTTAGCTTGGGTGTGGTAAGTTTAGCTTTTGTATTTGCTTGTCAGCTGTGTTTTGGTTTATGCAGCCTGAAACTATCAAATCTAAAATCCGTAGTATCGACACTATTTTCGATTATGTTAATAGCGTTATTAGTGGGTGGTATTGAAGAATTGGTATTTCGAGGTTTTCTGTTCAGTCAACTCGAACAAGATTATTCAGTTTTAACCGCAGCAGTAATTTCCAGCTTAATTTTTGCATTGCTGCATTTGGTTTGGGAACAACAGGAAACAATTCCCCAACTACCCGGACTTTGGTTAATGGGAATGGTATTGGTATTGGCAAGATTTACCGATAGTGGGAGCCTGGGTTTAGCTTGGGGGCTGCACGCGGGTTGGGTCTGGTCAATAGCAACTATTGATACACTAGGTTTAGTTAATTACACCGCTAAAACATCTGAATGGATCACAGGTAAAAATCAAAAACCCCTAGCAGGTATTGCGGGAATATTTTGTATGGCGATCGCCACAGTCGCTTTATATTTTGTAATGAATAAATTTAGTTAGGACTTCGTGAAAAAACCCGACTTCTCATCCCAGTTCTAAAGAAGTCGGGTTTTTCACTAAAACCCGACTTCTCTCATCCCAATTATCCGAAAGGAACTAAACGTTTGAGAGCGCGACCTACAACGTCACCATAACGTAACTGTCCGCAGAGAATCTGACCCATAATTTGGCTACCAGTAGGACGTTTTACACCAGCTTTGTAACCAACACCAGGGAAGCGGTAGAATGCACCTGCGAGCTTTTGCGCCCAAGCCATATCAGAGTCCCATTCTTCAGTCATGACTTGAGTGTATTTTTCTAAAGCATTAATATCTCCACCCAAAGCTTGATTGACAGCTTCAGCGGCTTTCATGCCGCTAAAAATTGAGGGACGAATTCCTTCTGCTGTCATTGGATCAACGACACAAGCTGCTTCTCCAGCTAAGACAGCATTTTGAGTGTGGAGTGTTTTATTTCCATTCCACAAACACAAAGGGTGAGTGTACTGCTTACAAGCATTAACATCCAAACCAAACATCGAGGCACAATCATCAAAAATGCTATTGAAATTTTGAATTTCTCCACCAAGGAAACTTGCAGCACCAATAGAAAAACCATCTGCTTTAGGAAAATTCCAGATGTAACCATTTTTAATTGTGCCGAATTCAAACTGAATCTTCGATTTATCTTGTCCAGATGCGGTTTTTGCTTCTAAAGCACCTGCTAAACGGCGCTTAGGTTCTTTAAAACCGAGCCATTTCGACATTGGTCCGGTTGCACCGTCGGCTGCAATCAGATAGCGTGCAGAAAAGTTACCATTAGCAGTATTGACCTGCCAAAAATCGCTTTTGAACTCAATTGATTTGACTTCAGTACTGTCTTTGAGTTCCGCGCCTTGCTTCTGTGCTTGCTGCACTAGGAAATGGTCAAAAACATCTCGCTGTACCATCCATACTGGTTCAATGGTTTGGATTTTGCTTTCTACTGGGTCTCCTTTTTTCCAGGTGAACCGGATGGTGTCTACCTTGAGAGAAATTACAGGACTAAAATCGAAGTCAAACCATGAAGCGATCGCGGGGGACACTCCACCACCGCAAGGTTTATACCTCGGTAGGGATTCTCTTTCCAATACAAGTACCGAACGTCCTTGCTTTGCTAAATGATACGCAGCTGTTCCACCAGCAGGACCCGCGCCGACGATGATGCAATCGTACATATAATTAAACTTTTGCTCCTCAATATATCGTGTATGTGAATGACCGTCTTATCAAACTAAACTGTTACCGATTTTACGACTTAGTTCCTAAAAATTTTACTCAGAGTTACGCTATTTCTATTTATCTGAATATTTATTCTTAACTAACTAAGTTCATCCGTAAATATAACTATTAATTATAAATTTTTAAATTCCCTTATTTTGCTTGCATAATTTTAATTTACTTATATGTATTTGAATTTACATTATATTTTTACCTGAATTTTTCGTGGGGTATATGTCGAGTTTTTACGATATAAATATCCGTAATATCAGAAAATTTTCCTAAAAACCCGACTTCTGTGACGCTCGATTTTCATAGTTAGAGATGGCATAACCGCTAATAAATTACAATTAACTCAAGAGGTAAATTAAAAACTTTTCGTAAAATATTACAGGTATTTAGTTAAGTTTGAGTAAATTTGAGATGAATGCGACCATATATCTTCGATAAAATTACTCAGTATTAGTAATCGCTTTGTGAGAAAAAGACAATATTTTGAGTTTGTTTAATTCGATATTTCAAATAAAAAGCCCAGAGCTAGAAGTTAACTTATAACTTAACGGTTATAACTTCCAACTCTGCGCTTTGCCAATTCACAATCTTAAACAGTTGTGATTTCTTTTTCTTTCTCTCCGAACAAATCGTCTATTTTAGCTGTGTACTTATTTGTCAACTTTTGCACTTCGTCCTGCAAATCTCGCGATTCATCTTCAGAAATTTCAGCATTCTTTTCCTGCTTGCGAATCAAATCTAAAGCATCTCGGCGAATATTGCGAATAGCAACGCGCCCTTCTTCAGCATACTTAGAAGCAAGTTTGACAAACTCTTTACGACGTTCGGTAGTCAAAGGCGGAATATTTAGCCTAATGATAGAACCATCATTATTGGGAGTTAAACCCACATCGGAAAGAGAAATCGCTTTTGCGATTGAATTCAAGCTGCTTTGGTCATAGGGCTGAATTGTGATGGTGGTAGCATCCGGTGTACTGATATTCGCCAAAGACTTCAACGCTGTATCTACGCCATAATATTCAACCATAACCTTATCTAGTAGACTCGAATTAGCCCGACCAGTGCGAATTGTATTAAAAGAACGTTGAGTAGCTTCAACAGTCTTTTGCATTGTACTCTCAGCATCAGCTAATTTCACAAGAACCTCCCACAATGGTGCCAATAGATTCTCCCATGACTGCGCGGTGGATATTACCTCGCACATTCAAGTCAAAGACAAGAATAGGGATATTGTTTTCTTTACATAAGGCGATCGCAGTACTATCCATTACTCGCAAGTCCTGATTTAAAACGTGTGCGTATGTTAGTGATTTGTAACGCTTTGCGTTGCTGTTAGTATGTGGATCGCAATCGTATACTCCATCTACTTTAGTCGCTTTAAAAATCACTTCCGCATCAATTTCAGCTGCTCTTAAAGCGGCAGTAGTATCAGTTGTAAAGAAGGGATTACCAGAACCCGCGCCAAAAATCACCACCAGTCCTAATTCTAGATGACGGATGGCTTTGCGACGTATATATGGTTCGGCGACTTCTTGCATAGCGATCGCGGTTTGTAGGCGCGTTTGTACACCTATTCGTTCGAGGGATTCTTGCAAAGTCATGGCATTCATCACTGTTGCAATCATGCCGATATAGTCAGCAGTGGCTCGATCCATACCCGCCGATGCAGCTTTCATCCCGCGAAATATATTTCCGCCTCCTACTACTATGGCAAGCTGAACGCCAGTGGCTACAACCTCTTTTACTTCTGAAGCTATGGAATTAACCACCTCGGGGTCAATTCCGTAGCCCATACTGCCCATTAAGGCTTCACCGCTCAGTTTAAGTAAAACCCGTCGGTAACCTGTTCCCATGAAGTTAAGCTTTATCCAAAATTTGTATTTGCCGTACCATTTAAGATATCAGTAGAATGACTATCTGTCTCTAGTTTCGCCATACCAAACTACTACCTAGAGCTTCTGTCTCGGCGATATGGATTTGTTCTTGCTTTAATAAAGAAACAAGTGCATTCTTTAGATAAGCTTTTTCTGTTGAAATGGGCTGCTGAGCGGTGCTATCCACTTGACCTTTGTAACGCACAATACCATCTTCGTCAATTAAAAATGCCATTGGTGTCTTATTGGCACCGAAGCTACGAGTTACGTCTTGAGTTGAGTCCCATAAATAAGGGAAATTTAATTGATTAAGTCTTGCAAAAGCTTTCATATTATCAAAGCTTTCCTTGGGATCGTTTTGGGCAATATTGCCATTGACACCAATTAGCGTAAAGCCTTGTGGACCAAATTCTGCCTGTAGTTGTTTGAGTTTGTCTATATACAACTCTACATAGGGGCAGCGGTTGCACATGGAAATTACGCCAACTGCACGGAATCTTTCTAAATAACGTCCTAGATGGTGTACTTGATTGTCAATTCCTGGCAGTTCAAAATCAGGTGCGTATTTTCCTACGGGGGTATCCATTGTCTCTAGTACACTCATATTTTTGGTTGCTGGAAGGAACTGGGAACAGCAAAACACATTTTTCATGTGGGCTTGCCACGTCCAATTTCAAGCCACCCTTTGTGTAGATGCTTAACTGATATCCAATAATTTTATAGTTCACCGTTAATTGTCGTAAATTGTAAAACTACTGAATAAATCTGGAAATATAGTCTTGGATGATTTTTAGTAATTTTTAGATTTTTTTAAGATTAGATTTTTGCTTATAAACAGTTTCAAGCTGCGATAATCAATATAATCTAGCTATAAAAGAGTTTATCAGCCGTATTTTACTGTTTTATACATTAAAGATTTGATTATTTATTGTCTTTACAAAGCATTTGTTTGAAATTAATCTTGATTAGTGGACTGACAAATACTTTAACTGACATCAGAAAAAATACTGAAGATAATTTATAGCATCAAGTTATTCTAAACTTCTAATGTATTAACAAAACCTCAACTCGATTTCTCAGATTAGAGACAAGCGAATAGTAGTCCTTTTCATTAATTTTGAGGGGTATAACCTAAAGGCTGAAAAATAATTTTCCCCCACTCCCCCCCTCTCCCCCTCCCCCACTCCTTGTCCTCACCCATCAATTTTAATGAAAACAAGTA
This sequence comes from Nostocales cyanobacterium 94392, assembly GCA_035285725.1. Lineage (GTDB taxonomy): Bacteria > Cyanobacteriota > Cyanobacteriia > Cyanobacteriales > Nostocaceae > Rivularia. The sequence continues at coordinate 16,967 of JAYKJL010000122.1, forward strand.
ATAGTGGTGTATTTCATTAGTTTTGATCAGTTTGTAGTTGCGATTTATCGCTAATAATCTTGAACACAAAGCGCTAAACCGCCAGGGCGAACCTTAAATCACCCATCATAATTAATGGGGCTGGGGAAATTAAAAAACTCAAATGTAATATTATTTTGCTTTTATTTTTACATATATAATTCCATGAATACTTCTATTTCTACCCCGGTATCTAGTTCAACACAAACCTGGATGTGGCAAGGTTTTCCAATTTGCTATCAAACTCAAGGAACTACCGGCTCTGCCGTTGTTTTGATCCATGGCTTTGGAGCTTCTTGGGGACATTGGCGAAAAAATATCCCTGTTTTAGCAGAAAATTGTCGTGTGTATGCGATTGATTTGATTGGTTTTGGGGCTTCAGCCAAACCTAAACCTAATGAAGAAATTGCTTATACATTTGAAACTTGGGGACAGTTGATCGCTGATTTTTGCCGTCAAGTTGTGGGTGAATCTGCTTTTTTGGTAGGAAATTCTATCGGTTGTATAGTCGCAATGCAAGCCGCAGTCGATAACCCAGAAATTGCATTGGGTGTAGCGTTGCTTAACTGTTCTCTACGACTTTTACATGAACGTAAACAAGCCGAGTTGCCTTATTATCGCCGTATAGGAGCGCCCTTACTACAAAGCATACTTTCTGTCAAGCCTATTGGCGAATTCTTTTTTAATCAAATTGCTAAACCCAAAACCGTGCGTTCGATTCTGCTACAAGCTTATCCTTTGGGTTTAGCTGTCACTGACGAATTAGTCGATATTTTAATGGCTCCAGCCAAAGATCCAGGTGCAGCAGCCGTATTTTTAGCGTTTACAGCTTATTCGAGCGGTCCACTAGCATCCGACCTGTTGCCAATACTACCTTGTCCGGCGATTATTTTATGGGGAACAGCAGACCCTTGGGAGCCAATAGAATTAGGTAGAGAGCTGGCTGAATTTCCCCAAGTAACCAAGTTTATTCCTTTAGAAGGGGTAGGTCATTGTCCCCAGGATGAAGCTCCAGAATTAGTAAATCCGATTTTACAGGATTGGATTTTAGAGCTTTCGCCCCCATCGGATTGAATCATCAATCATATTTTTTGATACTTTTTACGTCAAACCTAGGACTTACGCATTGACAGAAAACACAAAATATGTTTCTGGAGAAAGCCACATCTATCGTAGGGGTTTAGCAATGTTAAACCCCTCCATTATGACTATATACTCATAAATCATCAAAGCCTGAAATGACCTTTCTTAGGTGAACGCATACCATAATCAATTTGTACAGTACGTAAGTCCTAAAACCTTAGAGGGTGTTTATAAATTCGGCAAAAACCGCGATTTGTCATGCTGAACGAAGCTTCTTCTTCGTGAAGCATCTCTCGACTACGCCGCAAAACCTAGATTCTAGCCTTCGGCAACCTTCGGTACGTTC
>JAYKJL010000123.1:0-4528 GCA_035285725.1 Nostocales cyanobacterium 94392
ATTTTTACTCTGAGAAGGAGGGCTGGCACATTAGAGAAGTTACTGAAATCAATTGTGAAGGGATTTTAATGGTAAATATTATAAACAAAAAACCCTCCATAAAAGAGGGCTTCAATTAGCATTTAAACAAGTAGAACAAATATTTTCTACCAATTACCTATTACCTATTACCTATTACCAATTCCCAATTACCTATTACCAAATTACAAAGTATTCCCAGTTGCCGGTTCGGGTTCGGGAATTGTAGGCTCAAATGTTGGTGGTTCTGGTTGGGGAGGATTGAGAAAATCGCGCCAAGTACGGATTTGGTCTTGCGCTGCATTATAAGCTTGTGTACCTTGGGGAACCAATTTAGCTGTTTCAATGGCACGAATAATATCGGATTGACCTTGAGTGCGAGCGATGTCTAATAATTGCTGACTCCACTGATCCATGGCAATTCTAGCATCAGAACGTAATGCCGTACCTCTAGGTACACGCCGCGCCAGTCTAATTGCTTGGGATAAAGCATTGGGAGTTCCACTTAATGCGACTTCTCGCGCTCTCCTCCAACTGTCTCTAGCGCTAACTTCAGCTTGCCATTCATTTATATCTCTTTGGGCTTGTCGTGATAGTACTCTTCCTGACTTAATTTGTCTAGCGGTGCTAATTGCTGCATTCAAATCACCGCTATTCGCAAGCGATCGCGCTTGGTCTAAGTAAGGCTGGTCTTCTGTTTGCTGAACTTTACTGTTCCAATTCGCTACTTTTTTCTGTGCTTCTCGATACAAGGCACGTCCCCGACCAATTCTATTTGCTTCAGCGATCGCCGCTCTTAAGGAGGAAGTATCTCCAAATAGAGCCAGTTCTTCCGCACGTTCTAAAAATGGTCTATCTTCAATAGTCTGTACTTGAGTTGACCAATCGTTAATTTCTTTTCTGGCTTCTTGAGCGCGGGGGTTGTTTTGAGGAATTAATCTTGCTTCGGCGATCGCAGCAGATAAATCTCCGATTGAACCTTGAGAAGCCAGGGTTCGCGCTTTTTCCAAACGAGTAACATCTTCTATTTCCAATTGCCAACTAGCAATCAATGTCTGCGCTTTTTGATAAATTGGTCGATTAGAATCAATTTGTTGTGCAGAAGCAATTGCAGCTTCTAAACCAGAAATTGTCCCAGTCCAAGCATTTCGTTGCGCTTCAGCTAAGGATATAAAATCTGTGGTTTCCGCTTCGATTCCAGAAATAGGGGGAATTTTTTGAGCAATGTAAATAGCCTCGTCTGCATCCCTTTGCTCTAATTTCCTCTCTGCTAATTCCAGTATATTAAGTCCAAATTCTGGAATTGCTTCTTGAGCTTTTTGATAAATGTAGCTACTTTTACCAATCGATTGCGCTATTTTGATGGCTTTAAGTATTTGATCTACATCTTTACTCTTAGCTAAACTTTCAGCTTGTGCTAATTTTTCACCATCTTCCCTGGCTGTAACAATCAAGTTATTTAATTCTTCGTACTTGCTACTAGACCAAAATCTATTATCCAAACGTAGCAATTTCGCCGACACCATGAAAGCTTGATTCCAACGCTGTTCGCGCATTTCTTCTTCTGCTTCTTTGTAAATATCCTCAGCTTTTGACCAAGTTAACCTCCAACTGTTAATTTGCTCATCTACCAATTTTGAAACAGCAACATCTTTAGGCAACTTACGAGCAATTTCAATCGCTTCTTCTAATTTACCTTCTTGGAAACTTTCGGAGGCTAAATCTAGTACTCTGCGAGACCATTCTTCCATAGAACGGTCAATTTCGGCACGTAATGGATGATTTTCTGGCAAATTTTTGACCAAATCAATTGCTTGTAGCAAATCTTTGACCGTTTCTTTAGAAGCAGCCAGTTCCGCACAGTGCATTCGTACTGAAGCACTAGCCAAAGGCCAGAAAATTGAAGGACAGTTGGGTGCTGAAGGCAACTTTAACATAATTGCCATTGCCATAAATCCGATTGTTCCGGGAATGAACGCTAATAAAAACGCCCACAAAACCCAATTCGTAAGCCAGCGCGGTAATTTTCTCGAATCACTCTTACCCGGAATCGTTTCTTCTTTGAAAGTCAATTTTTTTGAATTGCTTTTGTTTTGACTTGACACAGAATTAGCGCTAGAACCAGTAGTCGGGACACCAGACTTACGACTAGCCAATTGTTCCGTTTTGAATAATCGAGTCACCTCATCTGACTGCGTTCTTCTTGCTGATGACCAGTCTTCTGGTATATCCCGTTCTGCCATCTCTCACACCACATTATATTAATAAGTGTTCTTTGATTCGAGGAAGCGAAGTAGTTGCTATAATAACTTTTAATTTATAAAAAAAATTGTAATTTTTTATAAAAAAGCTATCTTTACAGCATAATATCTCCATAGATACCATTACTTCCTAGTTTTTATCAGCATTTTTTTATACTTTATTGCGATACTGAAGACTCTGCTTGTAAATCGGCTATTAGCTGGGCTAATTGGTCGCGATTGGCTTGGTATACCTCGCCACAAAAATCACAAGTTGCTTCTGCACCATCATCTTTGGCAATCATATCTTCTAATTCTGCTTCTCCCAAAATTTTTAACGCTCCTAACATTCTGTCAAAAGAGCAGCTACAATGAAACCGTAACATCTGGGTTTCTGGAAAAATATGCAGCCCCATGTCGCCTAAAATATCTTGAAAAATTTCCGTAAGATTTTTTCCCGATTGCAGCAGAGGTGTAAATCCCTGGAGCGCTGATACACGGGATTCTAAGGTTTCTACCAAGGCTTCATCTCTTGCAGCTTTAGGTAAAATTTGCAATAGTAAACCTCCCGCTGCTGTTACTCCTTGCGCTCCCACGAATACGCCTAAGACTACAGCTGAAGGTGTTTGCTCCGAAGTTACTAAATAATGAGCTACATCTTCTCCCACTTCACCAGAAACTAGTTCTACCGTACTTGAATAAGGGTAGCCGTAACCGACATCGCGCACTACATACAAAAATCCGTTGCCAACTGCACCTCCAACGTCTAATTTTCCTTGAGCATTAGGAGGCAATTCAACACTTGGATTTCCTACATAACCGCGTACAGTCCCATCTAACCCTGCATCTACCAATATACCACCCAAGGGTCCATCGCCTTTAATTCGGATATTGACCCTTGAGTCAACACGCTTCATACTAGAAGCCATCAATAAACCTGCCGTCATAGTCCTACCTAATGCAGCTGTAGCTACATAAGAAAGTTTATGACGCTCTCGTGCAACTGCGGTTAACTTTGTAGTAATAGCACCTACTGCACGAATTCCACCGTCTGCTGCTGTAGCGCGAATTAATTGATCCGCCATTGACTAACCTTACATTTCTTAAAATACAAACTTTATCTATTGTAAGATGTTTGTTTTAAGAGATTTCAATATTATTAAAATGCTCATTAGACGGTGTAATATAAATAAACTCGTAAAATAAAGCCGTAATTTTGTTTTCATGCGGAAACATCAACCAAATTTTCGCCATACTATAAATTATCAACTCAAATATTTTGGTAAAAAATGCTTGGTAGTTTTCAAAAGAGTCAACTGCGAATTGAAATAGATGCGTCGCAACAGCTAATTAGTGAAAGCCTTTTACACCCAACCCAATTAGAAAAATGGTTACCTACTGCCAGCCTTCCTTCTGGAATGCCAGAAGAACTCTCCACTGGATTTGAGTTTACCACTCGTATTGGACTCGTATCAATTCATCATCAAGTAGATGTCGCAACTCCCAATAGCTTACGCTTATTACTGAGTCAAGGAATTGACGGATTTCATGAGTGGTATTGGGGAGACGGTTGGGTACAGTCTCGGCTAGAAGGGATATCTATGTTACCATTGTCTTTAGGTCAGTCAGTAAATTTATTTAGCTTGCGTCAATATTTGAAATCGAAGCAAAGTGGTGGTTGAATTGTTGGTTGATAGTTGTTAGTTGATGGTTGATAGTTGTTGGTTAATAGTTGTTAGTTGATGGTTGATAGTTGTTGGTTGATAGTTGTTGGTTGTTGGTTATCAATTCTTACAGTAATTACTATCCACTATCCACTATCCACTGCCAACTGTCAGACATTAACTGTCAACTACTTTTCTTGGCTTCTTCTGCAACTGCTTCAACTTGATCATTTGCCAAATTTTCTAACACAGATTTAGCTGCTGGGGTACCTAAGCGATTTAAAGCTTGAGCAACTCTGTAGCGGATTTGCCAATCTGAGTTAGTAGCATAAGGTGTTAATACTGATACTGCTTCGGAGTTTCCTAATTCTCCCATAGAACTAATAGCAGCAGTTTTCACCAAATCATTTTCCTCAGAAAGCGCTTGCTTAAGCATTTCAAAACCCCGTGGTTCACCTAATTCTCCCAAGGCTGCGATAACGCTTAATTTGACAATCCATTCACTTGTCGATTGATAAAGTTGTTGTAAATCGTCAAAAGCTGCGACTAATTTTAAACCTCCCAAACAATCTGCTGCTGCTGCTTGTACGTCTGCTTCTGGATCTT
>JAYKJL010000124.1:0-26269 GCA_035285725.1 Nostocales cyanobacterium 94392
CTAATACATGTTGAGTTTTATTTGTATCCAGCGCAGCCAACAGCTACGGCGCCATAAAACAGATTAATTTTCATTCTCTTGCATTCCCCAGTTGACCTATTCAACTGGGGGTATGTGAATAGTTACTCTTCAACAACATTAGTATTATTTGAATTTGAGTAGTTAAAGCCTTTAGCTGACATTCCTAATAAAGAAAAAGATAAGATTGATAAAGATAAAATTGTAATGTGACAAGGACGAATCATGGTTCTTCTCTCCTACTTCAAATAGGGACGAGGGTTAACTGGCTTATCATTAAGCTGCACCTCAAAATGTAAGTGTGGTGCGGTAGATAATCCTGTACTTCCTACATTCCCAATCATTTGTCCCTTAGTAACACTTTCTCCTTCTTTCACAACAAGCTCACTCGCATGAGCGTAGAGAGTCTTCTTACCTAAACCATGATCGATGATGGCAGTTATTCCATAACCACCCTTCCACTGGGCAAACTCTACTGATCCTGCTTGGTAAGCATAAATTGGAGTACCTTCAGGAGCAGCAAAATCAATCCCAGAATGAAACTTTCTTTCACCAGTAAGGGGATGGTTTCTCCAACCGAAACCACTTGTGATCGGTGTACCGGGAACTGTTGGAAAAGCTAAATCCGAAGGTACAGCCACATCATCCTTCGTTTTCCCAATTTGCTGAAGTCGTTGAATAGGGATTTGAGATTCTATCCATTCAGAAAATTGAGGAATTGCGATCGCCATACATAAAACCAAAGTTCCGAAAGCATATTTCCAATTAGGAGAAATTGGCTTTACACTCGCCGCATCGCTTTTATTCGTATCGGTACTCAAATCATTCAAACGAAGTTTGTGGCTCATCAGGAGACGCATCTTTTTTACAGCCAAACCTAGCTTGAATAATTGCTTCCAAATCGTTATCTGGAGCAGGGCAAGAGTCCTCTTGAAGGGATGATTTTGGTTGAAGGTAAATACTGCTCAAAGTCAAGATCAAACGATTTACGATCCTACTTGTGGAAGTGGTTCCCTGCTGCTTAAAGCTAGCTTGCTTAAGGGTATTAAAAAGGGAGATAAACCCAAAGAACTTATTTACCAACTTGGGGAAAATCTGCTGCAATCCTTCACCGGAAAAAGCTTGATTGATAAATACGATGTTTACCAGCATTTAATGATTTATTGGCTGGAAACTATGAAGGATGATGTTTATATTTTGGTAGAAGATGGTTGGAAAGCAGAAATCAAGGAAGTTGTGAATCAGAAGGGGAAGGTTATTAATTATGTATGTGAGTTAATTCCCAAAGAGTTAATGATTAACCGCTATTTTCAAGCAGAGCAAGACGCAATTGAAACTTTGGAAAGTAAGAAAGATGAAATTGTCCGTCAGCAAGAAGAAATGCAGGAAGAATATGGTGGTGAGGAGGGTTTGCTGGAAGAAGTCGCTGGTGATAGCGGGAAGATTTCTAAGACTAATGTAAATAATCGCATCAAAGTTATTAAAAATGATGTTGATTGTGGTGAAGAATTGCAGGTGTTGAAGGCTTATTTCAAGTTAATTGAAGCAGAAGCAAAGGTTAATAAAGAAATTGCAGAAGCGACTAAGGAATTGAATAACCAGGTTTTAAAGAAATATAGTCAGTTAAGCGAAGATGAAATTAAATCTTTGGTAGTGGATGATAAATGGTTCCCGACGCTACCATAAGCATTAATATCGATCGAGTGGTTGATTTACGTTCGCAACAATTAGAAAATCTTGGTTTTGGTCTTTATGATTCGTTTCATCTTGCTTGTGCGGAAGTAGGACAGGTAGATATTTTTCTTTCCACTGATGACCGTTTACTTAAAAACGCATTGCGACATCAAGATGTGTTAAAAGTAGCTGTGGAGAATCCTGTTATTTGGTTGATAAATATTTTGCAATCTTAATTATGAGGAAAAACCCATGATGACACCAGTAGATTTGAGAAAAAAAGGTTATGAGATTTTAGTCGAGCATTTAGGACAAGTTGATGCTATTCGCTTTTTACAACAAGCTGGATGGGGAAGTGGTGACTATACTCAAGAAAGGAAAGAAATTCTGGATAAGGTAACAAGAGAAGAGTTTTGGGAAGACATCCAGCGGATTAGAAATAGGAAAGTTAATTGAAGGTTTCTCTATGGATGGGGTTGGTGTGGTAATGGAGATACCGAAGGGTTTTAAGAAGAGTACGGTGGGGGTGATTCCGGTTGATTGGGAAGTTTCAACTATTGGAAAAGAGTTTGAAATTAAGTTGGGTAAAATGCTTGATGCTGCAAAGAATACTGGTATTCCTAAACTTTACCTTAATAATAAAGCTGTTCAATGGGGTCGAATTGATACTAATGACTTACCGACAGTCCTAATGTCACGAGAAGATTTAGATAGGTACCGTTTGCAACAGGGAGATTTACTAGTATGCGAAGGGGGTGAAGTTGGTCGTGCAGCGATTTGGGAGGCTCCAATTCCTGAATGTTACTACCAAAAAACATTACATCGTTTGCGTCCGCTTGGTAGTTATCACATAAACTTTATGCTTGCGCTATTCAAGTATTTTGCAGACCACAGATTATTTATAAATTACACAAGACAAAGGAAGTGGAGACTATACCCAAGAGCGTCATCAATGGCTTGATGGCAAATCTTTAGATGATGTATTTAGAGAAATCAAACAATTGCAAGACGACGATACCAATCAATACGAAGAAATTATTGAATAGTTAGCGGATAATACAAGATAATAGCACAAGCTAATTAACTTCGAGCAATCGACCTACAGTTAGATTCAAAAAAAGATCCAAAAAATGCCACAAATTAGTACTAACGAATTACCACAGAGCCTCCAGCAACTATTTACAGAAATACAACGTACTCAAACACCCTTAACTGTTATCCATGAAGGCAAACCATTAGTAATTATATCTCCAGCAACAACTCAACCCAAACGCCCAACTTTTGGAGCAATGAAAGGAAGCGGCGAAATTTTGGGGGATTTAGTTGCTCCAGCAGTTCCCCCTAGCACCTGGGAAGCACTTCAGTGAAGCTTTTACTAGATACCCATATCTGGCTTTGGTATCTAAGAAGGAGATCAACGTCTATCTACACAGCTTCAAACTGCGATCGCAGATGAAACAACCGAACTTTGGCTCAGTCCTATTAGTATCTGGGAAACTTTAGTTTTAGCAGAAAAAGGACGAATATTTTTACAGCCAAATGCAGTTACATGGATTGATTCAGCATTAAAAACCCTGGAAATTTGTGAGGCTCCATTAATCCGTCAAATTGCGATTTTAAGCCGTCAGATAAAATTACCGCACCAAGATCCAGCCGATAGATTTATTGCAGCTACAGCAGTTCACTACAATTTTATATTAGCTACAGTCGATAGCAATCTCACAAGTGCTTCTTGGTTACAAACATTAAGCTAATAGGGTACGTTAGACGGTGGTGAAAGCTTTATTTTCATCAACAATTTTAATTAAGCTTAGTAACGCACCTAAATTAACTTATCCAACAGCAAAATCTGTTAATTGCCGCATTTTAGCAGTATGAAAACCAATTACAATATCTTGTTTTGGTACTCCCATCTCTACTAACTCGCTAGCAATATCAACTTCTGTTGTATTTTGCTGAATCCAAATTTTCTCGTTTTTAATATCCATGTGCATCATGGTACCGTAAACTCGTTTTTGATTATTCCAACCAACAGTTAAAATCTGATAGTGGTCGCGCTCCATATCAAAAAATTTCTCAATTTCGACTTCTCCATAACTTGGTTTATATTGAGCATATTTATTTAGTATCTGTTTAATTTTTTCTCGATATTCTTCTAACTTAGCCATTGAATAATCTCCTCTTGATCGATATCATAAATCATAATTTTTAGCTGATTTTCATTAACTACTGTTTGAGTAAAAGGTAAACTAAAAAAGTCATTATAGATTATCGATGGAACTGCTAAATATAAAACTCGTTCTGGTTCTTCTGAGCGTAATGCTGTGCGATAGTTGATAAATTGTCCCAATGCAGTATGAAACTCGGAAATCTTTGAAGCACTAACAAAGTTTTTAATTTCAACTGCAATTTTCTCTTTGTCTTTTTCTGCTGCTATAACTTTTTCTATACCTAAATCAATTTGAATATCAACCCCACCACAACGGATACTTAAGGGGTCATCTGTAATTATCCAACCATCTTTTTCTAATGCAGTTCTAACAATATTATGAAATAAATCACGAGCCATACTCAAATCAACTTTGCACCCACAATATAAATATTATTCTATCTTTATTTATTGCAGCGTTTGGATATTGGTTTGACGCACCATCTGCAACTTATCTATATATTGATAAAAGTATGCGCGACCACAGTTTATTTCAAGCCATTTGTCGCGTCAACCGCTTGGATGGGGAAGATAAAGAATACGGTTATATTATAGATTACAAAGATTTATTTAAAAGCCTGGACAAATCCGTCAAAGACTACACCTCAGAAGTATTTGACGATTTTGACGACGATGATGTTGATGGATTGTTAGGCGATCGCATAGCCAAAGGTAGAGAACGTTTAGAACAAAGCCGAGAAACCATCAAAGCTTTATGCGAACCCGTAACACTACCCCAAGATACCCCCGCATACATCCGCTACTTCTGCGCTGCTGATATCGGTGACACCGAAACTATTATCAATAACCAACAAAAGCGCATCGCTCTTTATAAATACACCTCATCTTTAATCCGAGCATATGCAAACCTAGCCACCGACATGGAAGAAGCGGGATACACCCCAACAGAAACCCAAACAATTAAACAAGAAGTCAAACATTACGAACAAGTACGGGCTGAGGTAAAACTAGCTAGTGGTGATTATATCGATCTCAAAGCTTACGAACCAGCCATGCGTCATTTAATTGATACCTACATCGGAGCCGAAGAAAGCGAAGTAATTTCTAACTTTGACGACATGACGCTGGTTGAATTAATTGTCCAACGTGGTGAAGACGCAATTGAAGAATTACCCAAAAGCATCAAATCAAACCCCGAAGCAGTAGCAGAAACCATCGAAAACAACCTCCGCAAACTCATTATTGAGCAACAACCAACCAACCCCAAATACTTTGATAAAATGTCCCAACTGCTCGATGGATTAATCCAAGTCAGGAAAACACAATCTCAAGAATATCAAGCTTATCTACAGGAAATAATTTTATTAAGCAAACAAATCGCTCAACCCAGCAACTCCTCACAATATCCCCAAACCTTGAATACTCCAGCCAAAAGAGCCTTATACGATAACCTCAACCAAAACGAAAAAATAGCTCTGGCGATAGATGCGGCAATTCATCAAACCAAAAAAGATAGTTGGCGTGGTAACAAAATCAAAGAAAGGGAAGTAAAAAAAGCCATTAAAAAGCATCTAGAATCCTCAGAAGACTTAGAAAGTATTTTTGAAATAGTCAAAAGCCAAAGCGAATATTAGCGAATATTACCTAATTATCAGTAGAATGCATCAAATAACAGTCGGCGAACTGAACATAGATATTGTCAGAAAGAAAATCAAAAACTTGCATTTAGCAGTATATCCACCAGACGGACGGGTACGAATCGCCACACCATTAAACATTGATGACGAAGCCGTGCGTTTATTCGCCATCTCCAAACTGTCCTGGATAAAAAAACACCAAGCAAACTTTAATACTCAAGAGCGTCAATCTAAACGAGAATTCGTATCTGGTGAAAGTCATTATTTTCAAGGTAAGCGCTACTTACTAAACGTTATTTATCACCAAGGTAATTCTAAAGTAGAAGTTAGGAATAATACCTATATTGACCTTTATGTCAAAGAAGGAAGCAACGAAACCCAACGTAAAAACGCCATGACTTCCTGGTATCGCAAACAATTAAAACAAGATATTCCCCAATTAATCGCCAAATGGGAACCAATTATCAACGTTGAAGTGAACGATTGGGGAGTCAAGCAGATGAAAACCAAATGGGGAACCTGTAACATCCAAGCAAAACGCATCTGGTTAAACCTTGAACTCGCTAAAAAAGATCGGCATTGCTTGGAATATGTTGTAGTCCATGAAATGGTGCATTTATTGGAGAGAAGTCATGGGGAGCGGTTTGTGGCTTTGATGAATAAATTTATGCCCAATTGGCGGTTTTATAAGGACGAGTTGAATCGTTCTGCGTTGGGGGATTATTGAGTTGGTTTTGGGACTAAGCGATTTTAAATAATGAATAAGTCAATTAAAAATGACTGTTTCCATCTACCTTAGATGCCCGAAGCTCATCAATAAATTTGGTATTGGCTTGAAGCGTAATTAAGTTACATTAACTAAAATTCAAAAATTTTTAAAAAAATATTGTACTTAACTCTCAATATTAATAGGTACAACCTGCTGAATTTGATTATAAATAGGAGTATAAATATCTACGTCAACTTGATTTGGCACGCGAATTGAAACAATAAGGGCATATCTAGCAGTCTTATTCCATCCTTCTAAGTTTGGGTTATATTTCCACCAACCATTAACAGGATGTATTCCAATAGCATCTTTTTGAGCTAATTCTGCTCCAGTTCCTCGCCAAATATCAGAATGAATTGAACCGCGATTCCATATTTTAGCTCCTAAGAACCACCCATTATCATTACTTGTTGTAGATGTTGAATTTTCTTCAACTTCTCGCGCTTCCTTATTAATACGCTTTCTAAAATCATCCAAAGTTTCTAGCGAACGTTTGACACCGAACCTCAAACCATGAGAAGCATAAGAGTGCTTGCGCTGCCACCCTCGTTCTCCTGGGTTTGGTTCGATAAAATACGATAATGTTACTCGCATTTCTACTTTTGCTTCACGCAATTTTTCTAACTCTTTTTTTGGCCAAGGAAGCACATGAAGATTCATTTCTTTTGTTTTGATTGTTCCTCCGTCATCTTTGTAAAAAGGCTGGAATTCTCCTTCTACAATCATTGTTAAGTCACTTTTGCTACTCAGCAACGCCCTTTCCAAATTTGGAACACCATAACCGTATCTACGTAAAAGTATTGATACCTTTTTGCTTTGGGAAGCTTTTTTAGGTAAATGAGCAAGCATTGCAGGAGTCCATTCTGCGGAGTGAACTATGAGTCCGCGAACAGTCTCAGCCCAGTAATTCGGATGTTTAGCGAAGATACATGCTCCCATATGGCTGGCGATCGCATTTGCTGCGCTAGTATCTCCAAAAGTATTGAATTGTCGATTATTCGGTTGATAATAAGTCGTCAAAAGCTGTAAATCATCAATTTCCGTTCCCGAACAACTACCATCAGTGGCCAGATTACCTCCTTCAAATGTTACATCTGGTCGGATTGACCATTGGTCATCCCATAAAACGGAAGTTCTACTTCGAGGTGAAATATCCCCAGCAGAAGCGATTGGCTGCCATTCTGAATATTTTGAGTCAACAATATTAACTTTATCTGTATAAGCACCTACAACAAGTGCATTCCATGATTGAGATGGGTTTTCTGCTTGACTTAGTTCATTTATTGCCAAATAATCATTAGAGGTAATAGTTTCCCGGATATTACCGACCGGAACAACCATCAATCGCTGAAACTCAAAGCAAATTTGATCGACTGCTGCTGACCAAGAAGAAGGAGTTCCTCCATTCGTATCTACTGAACTTGTAACAGCCATACAAAACACACGCTGACGTTCCGGTTTATTAATTTCTGCACGGTAAGCAGCATCTTTTGTGATTGCTCCGTAAAGTTTAGGGTCGTTTTGTCCTTGCTCTGAGAGCATTTTTACCGATTCTAAACAGTGAGACAAATGCACTTTCTTTGAAGTTGCAAGAGCTTTCAACAGGTCGCCGTACAGTGCAATACCTGCAATCTGAGTACCATGTCCTCGCCAATTTTTACTATCTTCGACTCCCCAATTTGGATCGCAGGTCAGCATATCGTCAGAAGCAAGGAATGGTTTAATTAGAGTATGAGAGGGATTAACGCCACTATCTAACAAACAAACAGCAATATTATTATTCGATGGAGACGAAATAATACGGTCGGTGAGGTCTTTTACCCAGCTTACCTGTTCTTGCATATCCATCTCAAAAAACATAGATGGTGTATCTTTTGCAAGCCGAAGCTCGGCAATTAAGTCATTATTCGCAATAATCCGCGATAAAGTTGTAACATTTGTCAATGCTAGAACTACTTCTCTTTCTGGAAAATTAAGTTCATGCCTTGTTGTACGAATATTAAGTATTTCAGCTACTTGCCTAAAAGCATCTATTCTATTCTTGCGTAACCATACTTCCCACCAAACAACTTGATTTTCTGATGGAAATGAAGCAGTTTTATCTGTAAACAACGCACGAACTGTACCCAAATTGACATATTCTAAGCGTGTAATTAAGGATTCATTTTTCGGATTACCTTTGTCGGTATCCTTATCACGATAATCTTCTACCTTTGATGGTAAAGTATCTGAAGCTTTCTCAGGTACAAATACCGTCGCAGAAATATTTTCATCTGATTCCTCAGATTCGCGTACCGCTACTAATTCAATTTTTTTACGACGATCGTCAAGCTTATCGAGTGCTTCTAATTCTTTTTTGTTTATTTGAAACTCTAAGTAAAAACCTGATTCTCCAACAGCTAATTCTGGTTCGCGTAATGATTTTTGTTCTTTATAATCTTCAATGGCTTGCTCGAAAGCTAGCTTAAGTTTTTCCGCATGTTCTTGACGATTGCGGGATGGGGGTTTTTTACTAGCACCTCCTTTCTTAGGTGATGTGTATTTTTCCCTACTTCCATTTTCCGCAATATAAATGTTGGCAAGATTCCTTTGATAATCTGGCATTGAGATTATAAGTTATATTTAACACACTCTTATTAGAAGGATACCTCAATCATTTAAAAACTGTACTTTTACGTTCTAAAATTGCAGAAATCATGGTTTCTTTGGTTATTGAATCCCGATCGGAAAGCACAGCAACTTTAGCAGCCTCATCTGCCGATCTTACCAATTCCGCTTGACTAAGACCTTCTGCTGCCTCAATAATATGCTGCCAGTTTTCCCACTCAATATGAAAATAAGCTAAACGTGTTTTAAGCAATTTACACACGACTTCTGCCGACGGTAAATTATATTCAATCACATCATCAAAACGTCTAAAAAGTGCCTTATCAAGTAATTCAACATGATTAGTTGCTGCAATAATTAGACTTTGACTATCGTCAGAATCTAGTAACTGCAAGAAGGAATTTAAAATCCGACGAATCTCGCCAACATCATTATTTGCAGAACGTTGCGAACCAATGGCATCAAACTCATCAAAAAAGTAAACACCTCGCGTAACAACCATTGCATCAAAAATGAGCTTAAGCTGATTAGCTGTCTCTCCCATAAATTTTGTGATTAAACCAGTGTACATAACTGTAAAAAGAGGAAGCTTTAATTCTCCAGCAACAGCAGCCGCAGTCATCGATTTACCTGAACCCGGTACACCAACTAGAAGTATCTTGCGACGGGGTTTAAGGTTGTACTCAGCTAAACGACTTCGTTTAATTTGTTCTAAAAGAATACGCTTCAACCGTTGTTCCAAAACTAGTGGAAGAACCATATCACTTAGTCTTGTATCTGAATCGCAAACTGATACAAGGTGTAGTAGTTCTCCTTTAGGTTGAACAAGTGGAAGAGGTGAAGCTTGGCGCTCGATAACAGATTGGCGTTCTTTTGCTTTATCAATTAGACTTTGAATGTCTTTAGCAACTTTGGTATGTCCTTGCCTTGCTTCATGTGCAGCCATTTGAAGAGCAACAGAAAAAAACTGCTGCTCCTCACCTTCTAGGTAGCTCTTTAAGAGCGCAATAACATGGCGAGCTGTTGACATAGGACATAACATCAAGTCTAAATTAGTATTTCAAACCCTCATAACTCCCGATAACTCCTGATAACTGCCGAATACAGCCCATTTGTTAGAGTTGTAAGAAATATTCGGGACGTAATAAAGCAAAAAATATCTTACTCTACAACTTTACAAGCTGTCTGTAACAGATCGGTGTGCCAGAGTAATATTTTTATAATCTCTTAAAAATGCTCTCATGCGAACAAAGGTACTAAAAAAGAGAAAAAAATTAATATTATAACTGACATTTAGATAGTAACGGTAAGAGAATGGCGATCGCATACCCCTGCCTTCTGAAATTGCCACTCAATTCAATGTTCAGGCAATTATAAACGAGCAGATAGGAAAAATGGATGAATATGACTTATTTATCCTAATTATGAAAAACCACTTTGCAAGTCCTACCAAACGTCGCGCATCTGGAACATCTGAGGAGTTTCAACGAGCTAGAAAAGCTCATAAAGAAACAGGTCAGCCTGATAATTGGGTATGCAAAATTATTTGTGTTATTGCGTTCGCGTAAGCGTGCGCGCAAGCGCTTACGACAGCGAAGCAATCGCAAGTCTCTGGGATTACTTCGTTTCGCTTTGTTCAACTCGCAATGACAAATGCACAATTAAATTTGCCCAAGTACTTATATGGTTTTATTCCGGCTCAATGAAGCAAAATGTAAAAAATGAGGAAGAAAAAAATATTCAGTATAAAATTTCACGATTTAAAAACGCGATCGCACAACTTCCTCAAATCTTCTACCGACAGATCCAACTTTGTTGCAATTTCTTCAATTTTGGAATTTTCAGGATAGGTGCTGCCGGACAATAAATTTAATAGCAATTCTATTTTCTCTTTAGCTCTTGCTTCAACAAACTTATCAAATTCTTCTTGAAATGCTTGTAAACCTTGAGTTGCGACAAATAGTTTATCTTGTGTAGCTAGCGATTTTACCCATGCCGTAGTCACTTCTGGGGAAAAATCTGATTCTTCATTTGGCTTAAAGTTATTAGAAGAAGGTTGAAAAAGTTCTTCTAAGCCTATGAATTTATTTAAGTATCCGCCAAGCGCTTCGTGAGAACAACCAATAAATTTTACTAATTTATCCAAAGAGTCCTTACTTAAATCTGCTTGACCTCTTTCCCAAGCGCTCCAGGTAGAAAAATTAATACCTCCCAATTCTTTGGCACGCTTTTTTGTGAAAGAACGCACTGATTCATCACCACGAAGCTTTTTACATAGTAAAGAAAGACGTTGTTTGCGTCCATCGTCTTGGTGCATCAATAGTATATATCTCTAATTCTGTTACTGCACAAGCTTTACGAAATTTAACAACAAAATCTAAAAATGTGTGGCTATTCTCTACATAGCGTGTTGACTTTACCATCACAAAGTATTAATATCTAATTAATCGCAAATTATCGGTAATAAAGATTAATTGCGACAACCGCGAAAACATTGAAAAATCGAGGATTGAAACAAAAATTAACCCAAAGCGCTTTTTATCTCATTACCAAGCTGAAATAAAACCTTTTCTCTATTAAAATCTGCCGCCGCTCGTGCAGATTCTGCAAGGATTGTATCAGTATTGGGTGTAAGCTTTAGTGCGCCACCAAGGTATCCGAGGGATTTGCAGTAATAGTCTGACAAATTAGTGGAAGCTAATCGCTTTACCCTAGCATAATCGCCTTGAACAAAAGCGTCACTTGCTTCTTGATGCAGCTCGGTTTCTGGTTCCCCAAGAACGTCAAGAATTGCATCTACAGCTTGTTGTACCTTTTCTTTTGTAAATTCTGTAATTTGTTGTGGTGCCTGTACCATGTTTTACTCCTTACCAATTTTCAAAATCGTCGGCTACTACTTGAGAAGCATAAAGCGGTTCCCACAAACGGTCAAGATGGTCTGCGACTATTCTTGACACGAATCTAATACCCTTATCGGTGTCGGTTAACTTAAAGAGGAAAAAGTCGGTCTAAAAAAAGACTCGACTACACTTGACGAATGGGTACAATACCATGCAATGACTACAAAAATCAATTAGCTACCAAAAAATCTATAAACATAGATGCCGACCCGGTAAAGCAACTGAAAACTTTGATAATAATTCATAAAACATAATTTTTGTCAAAGTAATTAATTTTGGCTTAATAAGCTCAATATATCTTTACCTATAATTTGTTGTCTTCTTCTTCCCATCTTTCTTCTAATTCTTCAACGGAAATATTCTGTTATGAGGATTGATCGCCATAATGTTTTTTAATGTCTGTCATTTTCCTTTTGCAAGACTATCTAAGTCTTCTCCGTTTTTTAGCCGCTCAAAACATTCTTCAGGTGTAATACCGTATTTTTTTGCAGTATATTCAAGTATTTCCCTGTATTCCTCTTTTCTCCTACGGACGTAGAAAGATAAGACATTAGCAACATTTGCTCGTAAAGATTTGTTAGCAAGTTTCGTCATCACCACAAACCAATCTTGATCGTGGTCGCCGAGAGGAACTGTTCCAACTGAAAAACTAGGCATTTTTTCATTTACTACAGGTGTACAACCTATGTTATCTTCCCCTGAGTCAAGATTGTTAGTCATTTTTAAATCTTTTTGTAATGTATGCGTTTTACTATCTAGCTTAATACTAGGTTAGTATACATATATAAATACAGGTAGTACACATATAGTAAACAGATGCTATTATATTTTCATGAAAAAATACTCATTGCATAGAAAATGAACAACTACCAAATTTTTCAAGCCTTGCCCGAAAGCATCGAACCCCGCAATTTCTTACGTTATTGCTTTAACATCGATCAGCTTTCGTTAGAAGAGATTATAGAAGAAGAAACCAGCTTCGATTACTGCTCCAGAAGCGTTAGATTGTTATCCAAGATATTAGGAATGAAGAGAAAGACGATTCGTGAATGGGGTGAAAATCCCAACTTTGAAGGTATGCCTCATTACGCCAAAGTTACTTGTAGCTACGCGCAAGCAGCAATATCAAAGGAAGAATTAAACAGAATTATTTATCACGATTATGAAGCGCCAGCAGTAAGCGCGATGGAATTTATAGAGGAGATACTTTTACTGGGATTATCGCCATCGGAAAGATTGAAAGTAATTAGTTCCACTAAATTTCGCGGGCAATGTTTTACGTTATTGTCCGAAACTTTAAACATATCTAAGCGCAGGTTATACGAATGGGGGCGTGACATGGAGTTGCGCGATATGCCCCGACATTACCAGCATACTCTTGCCTACGCGATCGCAGTCTATAAAAAAAGACAGCAAACTAGTGCAAAACAAAGCGCTGCTTAATATTCGAGTTGGTCAAATAAATAAAAGTTGGTCTTAAAGGAAGACCAAACAACAAAATCAGAATTTATTAATACCATGCAACTACTACAAAAATCAACCTACTGCGAAACTCATAATATAGATGCCGACCCCGTAAAGCATCTGGAAGGTAGCACCATAGAATATCTCCACGTTAGTTTTCTGCTCTGGGAGTACAAGAGAGCGTACAGCAAACGAGAATATCGAGAACTACTCGACGGGTACGGTTGGGATAAGGGGAGTTCAGAAGAAAGACGGGCGCTCAAGTTAGCAGAACATTTCCAAGATTTTGCCTATCGTCCCCATGCTCTAATTCAAATCCCCGTTACGACATTATTGAGATTATGCTCAGAGAAATACAAGCCGATAATCGAAGAATTAAACCAACTTGATGAGGATGATATAACTTGCGATCGCGTTCTTAATTTAATCAAAGAAAGGCAAGAACAACTCAAGAAAGAGAAGGAATTGGAGTTACCAGAAAAACCTTCAATATGGCGCAGAAATTGCCGGGGTGAACGCTACGCGCAGTTTCCACCCGTATATGAAGATGACCAGCGGACGGGAGTATTAACTCAAAAGCTAATGGATGAGTACGGGCTAATACCCCAAGCAATACTCAGAGAGGCAGTTGCTGATTTATATCAGAAGATTACGGAAGGGCAACAAGAAGAAAGTGCTGCCCGTGATGTGAATGGTGTTGGTGTGAGAGTGAATGATGATAATCATTGTAGTGAACCAATCCCACCAGTCAATCAAATCCCAACCGTCAAAGATAAGTGGCAAGAATTGAGCGAACAACTGCAAGCTGATGTTGATGATATTGGCTTCCTTGATCGTCAAACGGGCAACTTAATCGCGGAGAATTGCCAGCGATGGGAAGCAGCGGTTCCCCAAGATAAAAGATGGAATGCCATATCGAATATAGTTCGGCATGATGGAACATCCCTCAAGCATCTTTCAAATTATGCCGTCAACCACAATCCCCAATGGAGAGAAACTTGGGGTACGACTCTTGCAAATTATCACAACTTCGAGCAAGAGTTGACTTGGGTAGACACCAACATTCGGAATGACGCTCTCGTATCAATGGGATTCGATATACCTGCTACTGTAGAAATTAAAACAGGGAATCTTCAGAACAGACAAGGTAAGGTTATCGGATTAAATGGGGAAAATATCACTCCCATCCTGGTTAAAGTTGATGGTTTCAATAATTATTTCCATTGGAGCGAGTTAGAAGTAGTCGAAGAAACAAGTAGGTTTAGGACTTATACTAGCGCTTCAGAAGCACAAGAATATTTAGAGGAAGCCGAAGAGTCGGATTTAGAGTTGGAACCGACACCTCTCGACAAAGCAATCGATGTGCTAATACAAGGAGATTGGGAAGATATTAGAATCATATTTAACCAGTATCCAGAAGTTAAAGGAGAAGCCTGGAATGCTCTGTGTATTGAGCAAAAACGGAGGGTGATTGATATTACTCCGGATAGTGTCAAGGTATTAAATAAAGCCAAGAAAGAGGGTGTAATAGAAGAATATAAGGAGATAGCTTCAGGGGTGTATGAAATCAAACTTCCAGGTACGTTAATATGGGAAAACCGAGCCTTTCATGAAATTGAGATATATCATCAGCTGCGTCGATGGCGAGATATGTCTTACTCGGTTAACTGAGCTTTTACTTATTGTATCAAAAAGTTTCGATGGGTGCATCCGTTTCAGAATAAAACGCTCTGGGGAGAATGAAAGTGAAAGAAATTTCTTCGTCTGACTGTTGGAATCCGGCACATTTCGGCGAAATGGCGCGTAAACTCGATTCAGATGGCAATCCGATGATTTTTTGGGATGACAGCATCGAGCCACCAGAACCGGATGACTATGACACCTTAACTGAATACGAGGAGGCTTGGGAGAAATGGGAACAAGAAAACTCCGACAGCTTGATTTGTGCAGCGGAATTGGAGCAGGTTTCCCCCTATCGGGAATTATCACAGGAAAAATTCAACTATGCGGACTATGTGAAACCGACTCGTTTTGTAAAGAGAGATTGCAACAAAGTTTTTCCGGTGTGCCAATCGGCTGGACATCCCCGCAGGAATACCGAGCGGCAACGGAGTTACTCGCGATCGTCGAGCAGCACTTTCATAACTATTACCAATAATCAATAATCTCAAAATCGCTTTCTATCGAAAATTCTTCTGTAGCTGGTTCTAAATCATCCGAGTGAGAGCAAAAATAACATGATGGTGTTTCTAAATGCTTAGTATTTGTCTGATGCCAAACTGCTCTCGGAAATTCGTAAATCCAATCAATTCCAGCAGTAATATCCAAAAAACCGCTCACCATTCCATGAATTACACCAACTCCGGTGCTAGCACAAATACTATTTAACCAAAATACTGCTGGGTCATTAACTCCATCTATATAACCAGCTTTGGCAACCATTTGATTGATTTGCATTGGTGCGGATTCTACAGCGGCTTTTTGCAAACTAATAATATTCCCGCACATCAAACACCAGCCACCACCTAAAGGAGGTACGGTGATGCGACAAAACATACGTGGTTTATTATCTACTGGGTTAATGTCTATGTGAGTACCAAGACAAACCAAGGGACGCATGTATTCTAATGCTAATTCCTGGGCTATCTTCCGAGAAAGATGATTATCTGTGGCTACTACTATTAAATCTGATGTGGCTATTTCTGAAGCGGCATTTTCACAATCAATTTGTGTTGGTATAGCATGTACGCAAGAACCTGTCTGATAAATCTTTTTAATTAAATGTTTTACATAATCAACTTTATTCCATTGTTGCTCAATCATTTTTTGTGTGGCTCCTGGCATACGATTAAGGTTGACTGTTTCTAATTTATCTGGGTCAATTAATACCCAATTTTTTACGCCCAATCTACCTAATAATTCGGCAAATATTGAACCTATACCACCACAACCAATTAGACTTACTTTGAGTTGATTGAGTTGTTTTTGGCAAGTTTCGCCGAATATTTTCTGTCTAGTAAACATTTGATTTTGACTGTCTAATGCAGGTTGTGTCGGATTTATTATTCCATAATGCTGAATTATAGGTGTGTCCTGATGTTCTGTAACAGTTTCAGCATCAATATCAATCATTTCTAGATATGAATTGGAAAATATCACATCATCAAAATTGTTACCTTTTCTATTCCATATGCGGAATTTAGATTTTTGTAATGACTGATTAAATACTCCAGAAATTAAACGGGGTTTTTTCTGAAAATTCTGGGCAAGAAAACGAGAATATTCTGACTCATAATAATCATCAACTGAAGAGAATTCTGGTGCGATATCACCAACATGAGTATGGATATGAACTACATGCAATCCTTGTCTTACGTACTTTTTTAATAAATAAGAATGGAACTGCTGGGTTAACACTAATCCGCTTGTAGATTGCATTTCGTAACAATCTGGAAAAGGAACAATCCAAGCTTTAGGAATATAGCGAATTTTCTTTTTCGAGACTTGATGACGCTTGCAGAAGAAAAAACCAATAACCTCTTCGTTAATATCCCGACAATCTAACATATTTTGACGGAATTCTTGCCACATCTTTGGTGGTATATGTAAGCGATATTCTGTTAATTCATTATGATATATCATCTGATTTTACCTTTCGTTGATTATTTTTGAAGCACAGTAAATTTGTAGGTTGGGTTGAACGGAGTGAAACCCAACACCTAATGGGACAGACTACTAATTGCGTAAGTTCTAGATATTAATCATCACTATTAATTGCATGACGTGCAGTAACAAATAGTGTGGCTAAATTATGCCCTTGGTTTACGTGATGGCTCGGCTTCCATGAATTTAACCACACCTCTCGATTAAATCCTCCTCCCAAACCCACGCAGTACCAATACCATCCTTCGTCACTTAAAAACGGCGCTCCGTAGTAACTCTGTCTGGTAAAATGATGATCTCCTTCTCCAGTGGTGTTCCAAGGGTAGTTGAGATAGCAACCGATGGGTGGTAGTTGGGGATAATCGGGAGGTAATAAAAACAAAACATCGGTATTGGATACCGTGAACTTCTGAGAAGATAAAGGCATTCCTTTAATTAAAATTGCTGTATATCTGACACCCTCGAATGTTTTACTTCCAACAACAACGTGTTTTGCGACTTTTTCTAATAGTTTAAGTTCTGCGATTAGTCTCGAAGTTGGTTGAAATTCGTATTTATCTTGGCTAATTGTAATAGTCATCTTGGTTTTAGTTTTTAACGATGGATGTGTTTGTGCAAGGATTTTGGATTAGTTGTAATTCAATAACTCAAAATATTTAATTCTCCGAACCTTTGACTATTTTGGGTACAGTCCAGACTTTTGAACCTTCTTTGAGTGCTTCATTATTTTTCATCGGTTTAGTTCCACCAAAACCTTCTTCCATCACATCGTCGTTACCAATTTCTGGTAATTTTTTTCTCAATTGTTCTACTGTTATTCCTTGTGGTAAATCTACTAATTTTCCGTTAACAACTGCTCTCATTTTATCTCCTTTATGACTTGATTATGATGTAATTTTGTGTTGAATTTATATAGTTCTAATTTGATTCTCCGAAGAAACAACTTGACTCACTTCTTGATTACTTTGTTGATTATTGGTTTGCATTGAAGATAATAGGAATAATAATCCTAAAACACTACAAACATTTATAATCACAAATTGATTAAACTGTTTACTTAATGATTCTTCGAGCAGAATACATTTTTTATCTAATTGTGTAAGACGATGTTTAATCCCATCAATTTCTTGTGTATATTTCTGGTCTTGTTTTTGGCTAATATTGATGATTTCTGATTCTAGCTCCTGTTGTCCTTGAACAATCAATTTTCCGTTATTTGTTCGCATCATTTTTATCACCTCATAGTTACAAACTCTTGATTGTTACTATCAATTAATCAAATATGCTTGCATTACCGATTCGATGAAATGTTTGATTCCCATTTTGAGAATTGAATGAATCAAATATTTCAATTAAATCGACAACGCTATTAGCTGCATTCTTTAACTCACTACCTAAAGATTGTTCTACCGATGCAACTTCAACTCGCATTCCTCTTCTTCTGAGTTTTTCGGCTAAATAAGCAAAATCCGAATCTCCAGTTACCAAAACAACGATATCGGGTTTTACTTCTAAGGCTAATTCAATTGCATCCATTGCCATTACAACATCAATATTGCTTTCGTATTCTTCGCCTTTAGCTTTTCCTTCTTTAGTGACAACTAAAAAGCCATTATTTCTAGCCCAATAAACAAATTTTTCTTTAGCTTTTCGTTGTTCTTCAAATCTTTCTCTGGCTGGGGGTAGACCCACATAAATCACCATCTCAATCAATTCTCTGCCTTCTTTTGGGTCTGCGAGATAGTGACAGATTTGTTGCCAGTCTATTTTTCGGTTGAAGCTTTGTGCTGCTAGGTAAGTATTATCGCTATCTGCAAAAACTAAGACGCGACGGTTTCTTAACATAGGTTTTTCCTTCAAGAAAAGGTTTTGTATTTGTATATGATTTATTTAAACCCATGCTTGGAAACGGGCGTTTCCGTAAATATGGCGGAGTGCAGAACGTTTAATTATATTCCGCGCATAGTGTTTCTAATTTGCAAAGTTAATCGGTTTTTATAAAAAAATATCCCCGATTAATTAAATAATTTGGGGATATTTTTCTTAGTTTCCAATTATTCCGAATTGACCTAATCGGTGAGGTTTAAATCTCAAAAGTTGACATCGGGATTTTAACCACGAGTCCATCTTTCGATAATATCAGAAGCTTCATTGAGATGAAGCGCAGCAAGAAATCCAGCAGCAGCTAATTTTCCGGACTCTGATTTTTTTCCTGTTTCAGCTTTTACTACTTCATCAACTAATGCTCCAAGAGCAAAAGCTGCACCAGCAACAGCGGTGTTTACAGCAGCTTCTTTCCAGTTGTTTTCATTATGTTCAGACATAGGAAATTGAAAAAATCGTACTCTAAGTACGGCTAATGTTTATATGGAATGAATATCCTTTTTCAGATTCATCATTTTCAAGGGAAATATTGAAATTTCCAATTATTCTGAATTAACCCAATCACTGGGGATTTATGCTAGTTGAGGAAGAATTGAACTGTACGGATAATGCACAAGCCGACAAACTCCACTATAGAAACAGCAATCACTAAAAAGCCGAATCCAGCAACGAATGGAACAAGTGGTGCAGTAATTGTTAAGAGAAACAAAACCACAGCACACAGATAACACATCAAACCGCCTAAGAATAAATGTCCTGTTTGCTTGAAGTATTCTCCATTCTCAAAAGCTTCCCAAGCGTGCTTAAACTGATTCGATGACTCAAACAGACCATAGAGATTGTGTAACACGCCTAGCCAGCCGTGACCGCTTCCTGGGTCGTTGTTTTGGTTACCCATCAATGTTAAAAGTTACTTAACTGTACAGTGTCATATTTCTCTTCGTTTCCAAGGTTTCCAAGGGGACTGCCTAAGCAGTCAAAGAACGCTCGAACATCTGTTTTATAAGTTTCCAATTATTCCGAATTAACCCAATCGGTGGGGTTGATTACACATCTTCACAATCAGTGAAGATGCAAGTTTCCAATTATTCCGAATTAACCCAATCGGTGGGGAATATTTTAAGAGCCATACAACAGTGTGGCATGAAAGAGTTTCCAATTATTCCGAATTAACCCAATCGGTGGGGACAATTATATTCATCTCTAAAAGAGATGAATAATGAAGGGTTTCCAATTATTCCGAATTAACCCAATCGGTGGGGCTTGGGGCAAGTCATAGTCTTGGTCAAAGTCGGTTGTGCGTTTCCAATTATTCCGAATTAACCCAATCGGTGGGGACAAAAAACTCCGAGAACGAGTTAGCAAGAACAATCGGGTTTCCAATTATTCCGAATTAACCCAATCGGTGGGGGTTTTAATTAAAGAATACGATTTTGCAAATATAAAAGAGTTTCCAACTATTCCGAATTAACCCAATCGGTGGGGTTTCGCTAATTAATTCCTGACTTTTTTTAACTCCATGTTTCCAACTATTCCGAATTAACCCAATCGGTGGGGTTTCGATGAAAAGAACAATTATTTCTGCGGCTTTAAGTTTCCAACTATTCCGAATTAACCCAATCGGTGGGGACGAGAATTTGACTGTTGTCAGAAACCGAGACCCAGGTTTCCAACTATTCCGAATTAACCCAATCGGTGGGGTGTGAAGAAAATAGCAAAATCGCTGAATTTGATCTCGTTTCCAACTATTCCGAATTAACCCAATCGGTGGGGAGTTCGTCTACCAGCCCTTACTGGGCAAGGATTTCAGACGACAAATCGACACACCTCTGAAAAACATAGTAAATCTTGTAAAAAATTGAGTAAAACACATAGCTCAAACCCTTATACAGTAAGCAATCGACACACCTCAACGAAAAATATAGGGTTTCAGCGATTTGACGAGGTGTGTAGATGAGCTTGAAAAAGTCATCTTCTAAATTGCCTGAAACCTAGATTACATAATAGTTTGGTGGTGGTTGAGGTGATTCGCCTCCAATAGTTAACACCCTTTTAGCAGCTTCTTCGGATATCCAATAAAAGCGCACGTTGTCTTCTACAGGTTTAACTAGCTTTTTAACTTTTCCATAAAGCTGTCGCATTTCCTCCAAACTTAAAAAACATTCAAATACAGAAAACTGGACTCTGCGTCCATAGCCTTCTAAAAAATTAGATAATTTAGTGCGTCTTTTATCATCAGGAATATCATATACCACTACGACTAACATTTAAAGAGCTAAATTGTATAAATTAATAAAAATATAATTTATTTTCCAGATAATTTATCTATTATTTTTTGTTAAATTTTATTCCTAAAAAAATAAAGATGCGATAAGACCGCATCTCTAATTTTTATTTTTATAATTGATAATCTAAAGTTAATGAAAGTGCTTCTCCAATGCAAATCCATTAATCAAGCCGGTCTTAAAAATGCTTCATAGGGAGTTCCCGATAATAAACAGCGCTTGTATCGTCTAATCTGTAATTGAATTGCATGGCGATAGGTGATTTTAGATTGTAAATCTGGATGGGACGTTTCTTCATTCATTCTGCTTTCAAACCTTTTGAGAAAAATTCTTCTAGCTGACTGATGTAAATACACTCCTCCCGTGGTGGGGTTAAATTCAAAATCCGTGACTTTGAATATAGAATTATTAATAATTTTTAACACTAAACTATCTACAATCACAGACCTAAACTCTTCCATTAAATCAAAAGCTAAATAAGGTTTTTGTCTTTCTCCATAGTGAAAGTTACCAATATAAGGAGTAATACCTTCAGCAATAATAAAACTCATAACGTTGTTAAATAAAAGAGTATATCCGAAGCTTAATAGAGAATTTATCGGGTCAGTTGGTGGTTGACGATTGCGTAGGGAAAATTCAAAATTGGGATTAGTAATTAACTGACCAAAAGCGGGAAAATACCTGGCTGCGGTAATACCTTCATAACCCCGCAAAGAATCTAATTCTTCAACCAAATCTAGAGCATCAATATCTTGGCTAATACCATAGATTGCATTTTCAACTGCTGCGATTTTACGTTTACGGTTAAATCGCATTAACAATTGCTTTGAATTAATTAATTTTCCATACACAATTGCTTTACATACACTAAATTGAAAATAATCATTGTTACGTCTTTCTACTTGAGTTAAATGAGTATCCAGATTTGTTGACTCTTCGCTAAATAAATGTCCGTTATATTGACCGGATTGGTTGAGAAATAGTACGGCAATTTTTTCTTTTAAACAAGTCTGAATTACGGGAGTTGAGAGTTGTATATTACCGAAAATCATGATTTGTTCAACTTCTCGAATCGGTATTTCTAGTTTTGGCTTTTCGCTGACATGAATAATAAAACGTAAGTGGTCTTTATAAATGTTTGTTCCTTGTTCGATTAGATATATTGCAGCCATTTCGGAATTCCAGATATTTTTTTGTAGGGGATTATTTTTATCATCGCTATCTTCGGATGTAGCTTCTGTTTCTGGGAGAAAAGGTTGATGTAAAAATGCAATATTAGGTTGCTGTTGCGAGAGTTGTTTTTCTAATTCTTTTTCTAAAAACCCTTGTATTTCTTGCTGTGTGTTTTCTTCCGTATCTTCTTCTATAGTTAATATCTCGATTTCCGTTTCCTGTTTCCTCGCTGTGATTGTGGAAGTTTTTTTTTACGTTGATTTTGCTTTGATTGTTGAACGTTCTCAGATTTAATTTTTGGTTTTTTAGTATCTACAGGAAAAATAGCATTTTCTAAAAAACCATGACCGAGAAAACAAAATCCGCGTTCAAAATTGGTGATTTGAGTTTTTTCTAAATTAATTTCTAATCCCATAGAATCCAAAAAGTTGATGATTTCTGTTTGAGCTTGTAAAATTTCTGCTTGAGTAGTAGCTAAAACTAAAAAATCATCTGCATAGCGTACTAATTTTAAATTGCTTTCAGTCACAAATTCATCGAATTTATGTAGATAAATATTGGCTAAAATTGGCGAAATGACTGCACCTTGAGGAATACCTTTTTGCGAGATAACTAAACCATCATCGGTTAAAACACCAACTGATATCCAAGATTTTATTAAACATAAAATTCCTGGATGTTCGAGATATATTCTAATTTGTTGTAATAATCGAGAATGTTCGATGTTATCAAAAAATTTGACAATATCCGCATCAAACACCCAGTTGTAACCTTCATCGCGAAAATCGGCGATTTTTTCGACTGCGTTTAAATAAGATAAATTAGGACGATAAGCAAAACTTGCGCTAGAAAATTTCTCTTCCATAATGGGATAAAACACATTTAATAGTGCTTGCTGAACGATTCTATCCCGGACTGTTGGTATTTTTAACTCTCTTAATTTGCCATTTTTTTTAGGAATTATTACTTGTCTACAAGGTTGAGGTTCGTAGCTACCATTAGCTACAGCATCGCGTAATTGATAAATATTCACTGCTTGATTGTGAGCAAAAGCATCGATAGTTTCTTTATCAACACCCGCACATCCACGTTTATCTGCCACTTTTTGCCAAGCACGTTGAAAGTTGTGTAAAGCAAGAAATTCCCTAATAATTATTTCCATAAAAGGTTATGTAATTTTCGGATTTCAGTTTAGCTCTTTGTTGGAAAGGCACTTTTCCAAATAACCGTCTGGGACTGCAAGTCCCAGTCTAATAGCAAAAGTCCTATAAATAGGACTAATTAATAGTCGTCTTTAGACGACTTAAGCTATTAGACGGAGAGCAGCGCGTTGCGGGGGTTCCCCCCGTTGTAGCGACTGCGGAGGGTTTTCAACCCCCGGATTGTGTGTACTTTTAACTTTGGAAAAGCCTGTTTCCGCGTGGATGATAAATTGCAGAATAAATCTTGACTTTTAACTAAATAACAATCATTTATCCACACGAGGTGCAGCGATGAAATTAAAAAGTACTAAAGGGAATTTACTTGTAATTGCGATTATGGGTTCATTTTGTTTGGGTGTTTTTCTTTATGGTTTATTTACTAGCTTTTATGGATTAATTATTATTCAACAAGGCGCATTTTATTTTATTATTGGTTTGTTTTTCTTGATTTGTATTGGTTTACCCAGCCTTTACTGGGCTATATCCACAGGTTACAGATTTATTTCTGCCGTTCCTACCTGCATTAAACAAAGAAACATACGGGTAATCAATCCATTTCTTGTTGATGAAGAAGGACTATATTCTAATACAGAGAAATGGTTATGTACCGCAATGCGAGATATTGCGATCGCCAAAAAAATTTCTAAGACTCCTGTAGTCGGAGTTGAACAATCCGATAATATTCCCAACGCTTATTCTGTAGGTGCAACCCGCTCAAACTCAATGGTAGTAGTAACTAAGGGCTTAATCAAACACTTAAATCACGAGCAGATTGCAGCAGTCATAGCTCATGAAATTGGTCACATTATCAACTTAGATACCATCGCAAAAACTTTACTCTCCGCTTCCTGGGATGGGGTAATGATGATACTGTTTACACCTTTGCTGTTCGTGGTGTGGTATTTAGGAAAATTTGTAGCTTTATTAATGTTGGTTGCGGGTTTAATCTACGGTTTTTTGGGAAATTGGGAATATGCAACCGGGTATTTTACTGGTGTAACAATTTGGGTTTTGCTGCTGCTGTTACCATCAGTTACTCAATTTCTAGTCATATCATTAACCTTTTTTCATAGTCGGAAAGGCGAATATCATGCGGATGCAGTCGCTGCGAGATTAACCAGCGTTGACGCAATTGTATCAGCACTCGCGACACTTGACCGTCTTCCCTTTCAACGACGCAAAAAAAGCCGCGAACAGATGTCAACATTATGGATGCGAGTAACAAGCAAAGACGACACGGGGGCTTTTCATTGGTTGAAACAGAGTCACCCACCGATTCACAAAAGGATAGAAGCTTTGAGACGAGGACTTTATTTGAAGTAACTTTATTTCAAAAAATATTTTGATATGATGTCCGGAAAATTACCCACAATATGTCATTGCGAGTGGAACAAAGTGAAACGAAGCAATCCCAACACCTTGCGATGAACCCCACCCGGAAGGGTGAATGCTGAGTCTTGACGGACACGCTTCGCTCGCAATGACAGTTGTTTAAACGGACATCATGTGATTGGCTTGTTTATTCCTGAAACTGTTTAGAGACGTAGCACTGCTACGTCTCTACAGGCTGATAAAATTGATGTGTCTCCCGAATACTTCTAGCGATTCGTTCTCGTAATACCATTGGTAATAAAACCTCTACATTCGCACCCCAAGCCAGTAAGCGCATAATTATATTATTGTCATTATCGCGATACCTCACCGTGTAATATGCATCGTCGGGATGTTTATCTAAAATTTTGTTTAAAAATATTTCTTCTTGGGGATTATTTGCATATTGGTAAATAACTTGTGCAACCTGTTCTGGTGATTTTATCGGCTTAAATGTATGGTGACGAAAGGTGTCTTGAATATAACGTTTATCATAATCGCGATTAAACCTGAGTAGCATTAAGCGAGAAGGTTTATTTATTTCAAATCCCCAAGTATTTATAATTTCCTGCTGTACGTCTTCAGGCTCTGGTAGTTGATTTTTCAGATATTTATCCAAAACTTCTAAAGGTATGCTTTCATCTGACCAATCAATAAAAGATAATGACTTAATCCGTTCCAAACGATAATTATACCAATCAACTTTACCATTGGGATTTAGACCATAAGCACAAAGATATTTTGCTCGCTGTAGATAATAAATACACACTGGATAAACCAAGCATTTTTTATCACCTAAACGAGCGCTGGTATAATGAAAAAATATTGGTTTAATCTCCCTATTTTGCCAATTTCCTTGTAATTTATCTTGCAAATCATCAACATTAATCTGAATCTCTTCCGGTAAAATATAATCTACAGATAAAAAGACTCGCCGAGTTCCGTATGCTTTTGAAGAAATCTTATCGGCAATAGGTGCTAATTTTGGGTCGAGGAAATTTAGCATTTTTAATGCTTGAGCTAAATCAGCAAGTTCCGTAAAATTCAATTCTGTAAGAATTTCAGCACAATTATTTGATTGTGTTGATAATCTTATAAATATCCAATCCGGTAGCTTCTCAACTCGATAGATTAAGTTTTGTTTTCTATATAAAGAAGTTTTAGATTTGAGACATTCTTTTGCTATCAGAAAATTAATGTCAGCCTGCAAAGTTTTTCTAACTTTAGCGAATAATCTATCATTAATCACTTTAAGCATAGTTTGTTTAGATATATAAATATTCTCACGTAAATTTTCTAGCCAATCATCAACATTGACACTATAAAATATTAACCAATCTCTGGCTGTTTTGTAACAGGGACATAAACAATGATGAGATTTGAATATTTCATTATTTTTTTCTAGTAAACGACCTAACGGATGTTTAGATTGGAATGATTGTTGTAATTGTA
>JAYKJL010000125.1:0-4633 GCA_035285725.1 Nostocales cyanobacterium 94392
GAGGGTTTTTTGGGAGTGCGATCGCTTGTGCCGAATGCTAGGATATTCAACAAAAAGGTAAAAAAATGAAAGCGATCGAAGTTACTGGCAAAATTGATGATCGGGGAAACCTTATTTTGGATGAACCCATTCAAGGAACAACTTATCCCCATCAAGTGCGGGTGATTGTGTTGGTTCCAGAAGACGCAGAAGATATTGACCCCGATGATACACCAGTTGAGGAGATTAAAGCTAGCTTGAAAAGAGCTTTACATCAAGCGAAAACAGGTCAAACTAGACCTATTAGTGAGTTATGGGACAGGATTGATGCAGAATAATCATGCAGTTTCTATTCGCTTTTCCCATGAGTTTGAAGAGGAGCTTTACAGACTTTCTAAGAGATTCCGCAATATTCGCTCTGATGTTCAACCGCTTATTGAGCAGTTACAGCAAGGAAATATTTTGGGAGATAGAATTGGGGGTATTGGTGAAGAGTATGTGGTTTATAAGGTAAGGATTCGCAACAGCAATATCCAAAAAGGTAAAAGTGCTGGATATCGATTAATTTATCAAGTTGAGTCACTTACAAGTATTTTATTATTAACAATTTATTCCAAATCCGACCGAGAAGATATTACTGCCAATGAAATTATAGATATTTTAGCTAATTTTGATAGAGAGGAAATTTGAATAGCTTGATGAAAATTCGTCGTTTCCAGGTTCTTCGTCTGTAATCTTAATTCTACTCTCCAGTATTTATCTATCTTGCTAGTTTTATATACAGTAATTACAAATTAAACGAGGAGCAACCATCAACCTGTTAATTGATGGATTCCCTTTGATTTCCACAAAATAATAGGTGTAAACGCAAGGCTTTTGCACCTTTTCTTCAGGTTCACTTGCTAGTTTAAGGCTTCTAAATGATAACAGTTGATTACTTGATACTTCTTCCGATCTCAATTCCTCATGCAACTTTTTTGAAACTGATGCTAATGCGAAAGCGGAGCTAATACCTCCCACGCCAACCGTAGATGAGATTAAAGCGAAACGCCACACATGATTCCAAGTATTTCCTTGCCGAACAACACCGCATTTTTGCAGTGAGTATCCTCCTACAGCAACAACTGCGGTAATACAGCCACTAAATACAGCAATCAGACAAGATGCGCCAAGAAAACAGCTAGCTTCATCCAAAAAACTTGATAATCTTCTTCGTAACATATGAACCTCCATACATTGTGTTTCACCCTCCGGGTTCGCCACTTCGACGGGACAGAAACTGACACCGCCGAGTGGTCTCACTAATATTCATTAGCCCCGCACAACGCAGGATATGAAAACTTTTAAGTAAAACCTACTATCTACTAAAAGTGCGGTATTTTTAATAGCAATTAATTCGAGTTCGGCATCCTTAAAAGCTCCCAATGGCAATAGCAAGAATCGAACTTGCTTTTACTCACCAGAGATACCGGGTGCTTCGTTTAAAACAGCCATCAATTTTATCTAAAGTATCAGTTGCTAATTTATTCATTATGGAGAATTAATTACGAATTACGTTCACATTTCTGTGTTCCCGAAGGGTATTAGGAATTACGAATTATACTCACACCCCTGACTAATTAAAAATTTTTCTACAACAGTTCGATATTTTTTGTACGATTTACCGTCATATCGAGAAATATTAAATATTGCTTTGACTATCTCATCAACACGATAACTCCTTCTATATAAATTTAATATCGAGTTCTTGGATTCATCATCGAGCTTGATCTCAAAGCCAAAGCTATTATCAAATTTTGCTTTATCATCTTTATGACTGGAGTTTATATTTTTAGGAAAAGTAAACTCTTCAATATCTTCTGGTTTCCACGCATTATAAATATCTTCTTGATCTATTGCTTCTTCCAAAAGCTTTTCAAAATATTCCGGTTCTTCTGCATCGCCAACATAAAGAGCTTGAAGTCGTACAATTTTAGTAGAAGTTTTATATAAAAAATCTCCATAGCCCAACAAGTTAGCAGCTAAGGTATTATCGTCGCCTAAGATAATGCAGCTATCTTCTGGGCGGGTAGTCGCAAATGCGGTTTTGGCAGGAAAATTACTCCGAATTAAAGGATTAATAACGTTTTTGTCTGGACGTTGGGTGTAAAGCATTATGTGAATACCCGCACCCCCAGCTTTAGCTAAAAGTTTCATCATCATCGAGTTAATAAAGTCGCAATGAACTTTGTCAGTTAGCAAGTCAAAACATTCGTCTGCCCATGTCGCTATCCGAGTCATAATTAAATCTGGGTAATGCTTGCGATTGAATTCGGCTATCGTCTCTACACCTACCTTCTCAAACTCCCGATATCGGGCTTCCATATGCTCTACCAGCAAACTAAATAATTTGGCGCTAGATTCAGCATCTTTAGCTACGGGTGCAATTAAATGGGGTAGTTTCGAGAATTTGCTAAACGTTACTCGCTTGACATCTGATAAAGCCAATCGAACTACTGATGGAGGGTAGCGACGTGCTAAGTAAAGTATCGCTGCTTTTTCAAATTGTGATTTACCCCCACGGGTTCTCCCACCACCAAGAATATGTGTTACGTTTTCATCGAATAGCGGAATTTGCACGTATTTACCATCAACACCCACACCACCAGGGATGACAATGTTATGTATATCCACAGGTGATGAGAAATTAACGTAATCTTTGAAATAAACGATTTCTTGATCGCTGCGGGGGATATCGATCGCAACACTACCGGGAACAACTGACACCATTGGTGCATTATCCATATTCAAAACATCTCCAAGTTGCTGTACAAAGTCGTTACCAAAATCTTGAATTTTTTTAAATGACACTCCTTTCCCTAGCTTGATTTTGATTCGGTTAAACGTAGGACCTATTTGAGCATCGAGATATTCGGCTGCTATCTTAAACTCAGCTAAAGTATCTACAATTAACTTTCCCTCCAAAGTGGTTGATATCGGCTCAATGTTAGATGCAGCTTCTAATGCTACTGGTTCAGTACCTTGAGCTTGCGATACCATCACTGCTACGCGATCGCAATACTTAATTATCCTTTCGTCACTAGTAGAATGGGCAATATCAATAAACCATTTGATTGGTTTACGGGAGCAAAATGCTCTATAAAGGTGCTGCAATATTGTCCGATAAGCAATTTCTTTATATGCAAAATTTTTAATCCCATCGCATCTTTTAATTAACTCCTCAAGACTAAGCAAGTTTAACTCATTCTGTATATTCTCTAATTCCCACACAGAAGGAATGCGATTGATATTTATGTAGCGCAGCGCGTATTTAGCAAATTCAAACTGCTCCAAATTACAGCTACTAGATAATTGATTTAATATCGCTTCATCGCTCTGATTTTGGCTAACTAAATAAAATATATAATTAAATAATTCTGGTAAATTATTGAAAAATTTATCATCAATACCTAAACTATTAATAATCTCAATCGTATTATTATGCAAATCTTGTGGCAAATTAGCAAAAGTTGTTTCTAATATTTCTTCTTTTTTTATTCCTTGATTATGAGCGTGTATAATAGCATCACGAATCAATTCCATTATTTAACCTCACGATTTATTAATACAGAATTAATAGCCAAACGTCTGCGGTTTTGATCTATGTCAATACAGTTGCGCTTCCACTGCGTTGAATATTGAGGAATTCCCTTAAGCTTATTTATATAAAATGGCTCCCTCACACAAATATTAAATAAGCCATTTGCACTTAAATTAAATGCATCAGTTCGCGAGCGACGGATAGCATTATCAATAGATAATCCCTTGCTAATATTATCTGCATAAACTTTAGGAAAACTATCGCTTACTCTAGGGGAAGCTTGATTCCACAAATCTACAGCATTAATAAATGCAGTTTTGTGTTGCGCTATATTAATATTTTGGTGTTGAAATAATTTTGTTAGTCGTGGCAGCCTTGATTGAATTCTTCTCAAACAACCGCGATTAGCACCATCAATATCACCCGCTTTGCTCTTTCCATAATCGCTACAAAATCCCTGATTCAATACTCGCTTGCCGCCTAATTTTGATGGGTCGATATGACCGTAATAAAGTGAAGTAAACTTACCATTATCGTCACAATTCCCTTCCGCTTTACAAATTGCAATATTTCCTGGACTATCAATATTCGTGAATAACTCTTCAACAACATTAGTATTATTTGAATTTGAGTAGTTAAAGCCTTTAGCTGACATTCCTAATAAAGAAAAAAATAAGATTGATAAAGATAAAATTGTAATGTGACAAGGACGAATCATGGTTCTTCTCTCCTACTTCAAATAGGG
The DNA here is from genome assembly GCA_035285725.1 of Nostocales cyanobacterium 94392. Taxonomy (GTDB): domain Bacteria; phylum Cyanobacteriota; class Cyanobacteriia; order Cyanobacteriales; family Nostocaceae; genus Rivularia. The sequence continues at coordinate 4,305 of JAYKJL010000125.1, forward strand.
ACGAGGGTTAACTGGCTTATCATTAAGCTGCACCTCAAAATGTAGGTGTGGTGCGGTAGATAAATAAAGAACCACCAACAGTTTTGGATACATTTGTTGACGATGGAGGAGATAATACTAATCCCGCTACCATTCCAGCAAAATTACCTAAGAAAACAATTCCTGAACCCTGCATCGCTGCAATTCTAAATTGTCGAGATTGCGGTTCTTGCGTACTTAGCGTGCTAAATTAATATTATAGTGCCAAGAAAGTAAAGCTCTAATTTCAAAATTACGAAAATTTCTAAAGCCAAATCCACTTCGTTTTATTAGTTTCAGTTTATTATTAA
>JAYKJL010000126.1:0-5532 GCA_035285725.1 Nostocales cyanobacterium 94392
TTATTTACTTTTTGGGAAGTAAGACTTTTTCATAATTAATTTAGCGATCGCCCTTAATACGGCGCGTGCGATCGCCTACAGCCTTACTCGCTTCGCTATCGCATTAATCAACTTTATTCACCGGATATGGAAGCAGCAGGACTTGCAGTATTGAAAAGCTTGGGGGAGTTAAAGCGAGCTTATTTGACAGAGTTAGAGGAAAAGTTATTGGGGGTTTTGGCTATGGTATAGCAGATAGCTTGGTTTATGAAGGGAGTGGACAGGGCATTGCACCGAGATGGCTGTAAAAACCTGCTGTCCGGCCCTCACTCATGCTTGATTTTTCGTTGTACAAAAGGCTTTTTGACTCTAATGTAGCAAATTTTCCTGTCCTAGATAGGATAAGGGCTTTCAGACCCGGACAGCAGGAAAAACACATATCTCGGCTCAATGCCGTATAAAGCTGCTCCCGGCATCGCCAATTTTGTCGAATTGGCGTTAACTTCCGAAGATGCCGACTTTAGCCCCGCCCATAAAGTTTAAAAACGGCTTTAGAGGTATTGAAAATTACATGGTCGAATGAAGATGAAGAAGATGACTCTCGGTTGCCACCCAATTCCTAAAAAAGACGGTTCCTCGACCCTACTGCCACCCTCAAAACTGCATAAGTCAAAATTAGCGACAACTATGTTTTAACAGCGATGGTAAATACCAAATACCAAAGTTAGCTAATTTCAAAACTGCATAAGTCAAAATTAGCGACAACTATGTTTTAACAGCGATGGTGAAAAAAACCACTCTGCTTATTCACAAAAACTCAAAACAACAAAAATCAATTATTTAAGGAAAAAAACAATGGCTAGAATTGAAGTATTTAATGATGGCTGGTTTGGTGGAGAATCTCGTACTATTACGGATTCTGTAGCAAATGTCGGAGATTTTTGGAACGACAAAATTACATCAGCTAAAGTACACGAAGGTAGATGGATAGTTTATGAGCATACCGACTTTCGCGGAGCTAGTACAGTACTTGAACCAGGTACCGAATATCCTAATATTGCAATAAATCCTGGTGGTATCGATAACGATACTATCTCGTCACTTAGACCGATTTGAGTAAATTACACCAAACTATTCAAGCATTTCTACTGTCAGCTTCGTGAGTACGATCAAAATACTCCCTACCCTTGGAGAGAAGTACAACGTTGCTACCGATCGAAATGATACCTAATTAACCAACGAATTATATTGTCGCGAACCCGATACGCTTATTATGCAATCTGCAAATAGGCGTATTTTTTATTTCAATTTTTAGGCGATCTTCGTCGGCATAGCACACACGCTAGGTGAGCCTCGTTCCTCCATAAGGTGTCGGCGGGAGTGCGATCGCCCTCTGCGAGCAAATATTTTTATTTCAATTTATCCATTAACCCATATGGAATTTCTAGTTGCATACTTTCAAGTTGCGTTGAATATCCAAATTGTTTGGCTTTAGTTTTTAAATCGTAATCAAACGGTTTCCATAGTTCATGACAAATTACCCAATATTGTAGATGGCTATCTTGGTTGTAACCAGCCCATTCTCCACCAGGGTTGATATAATGCAGTATTTGCCATTTGCGGAGAATAATCGTCTTTAAATGCTACAAATGGTGCTGAAGCGGAGCATTGTACTAAATCCGTTCTTCTTTTAATACCACTGTAACTATTATTAATTTCTAAATGGGAGCAACGCGATTTTGTGAACCATACCCCAAATATTGCGATCGCCACAAAAAAATTTTATGTATCCTAAACTAAATTTTACATTCAATACTAGTAAAAATACATATTTTTAAACCAGTGGTGTGCCGCGCAGCGGTACACCACTTCTATTGATATAAATAAAGTCAGCACGCTCATACCCTACGATAGAGGTGCTTATTGTTATATTTTTTTAATTAAAAAAGAAAGTTTGGTATAATTTAGGCAATCTGTATCGGCTTAACCAGCGCAGTTAAAATAGAATCACAGAATTTATTCCAGCATCCAGCAATCCATTGACAACGAGCGTGTAACATAATTTCAGCATTATTTTTTAGCCAAAATTTGCTGTTTCCTTTCATGCGTAAGTTAACAGCTTGTCTAATTAAACTTTCGACTGCACCACTACCTATAGGTAGTTTAATCTTTGAAATTCTATGATAGTTGAAACGTCCTTCTTTATTACCTTTGAGAAAATAATTTATTTCTCTATCTAAATTTTTAAGACGCTCACCACTAAATTCTAAACGAATTTTATTCATATCTTGAAGAATAGAATTTATTTTACCTTTTTTTAATGCAGAACGAGTTTGTTTAAACCATTGTTTCCGTTCTGTTTATGTGGAAAAAGCATTATCTGCAAATACTTGTAAATGTTCTGTAGCGTGATAAAAGTCTAATAATTGGTAAGTTTCTAATGGACAATTTACTTTTTCAAGAAGAGGAGGAATATGCTTCCATATCCATTCTGCTCCGTCAGCGATTAATAAAACCTGTTTCGCTTGATTTATTCCTAAACTAACAAGATACATTTCAAGTATTTTTAAAAATCCTTGATAATCTTCATAAGTTCCATCGTTTATAATTGGAATATCACTATTTTTAATTTTTTTACCATTTTCATCTACGACATAAATAGTCAAGAGTTTAGGCTCAATCCATTCTCCACTAAAGCTATGTCTATTTGTTTTAGAATTTTTACGACCTTTTTTATCAATACGAATTCTAGTTCTTCCACCATCAGCAGCTATAACTACCCGTTGACCTTTTAATGTATCACCTGGTTGTAAATTGCCAATACTAAGATTAAATATTTTTGATTCACGTAGGCTTAATCCTATTTTACCAAAACAATAAGTAAGCCGTTCTACACGTTTTAAACTAATAGTAATACCCCAATCTATTAATGTTTTACGTGCAGCTTCAAATGATGAACTTATTGCGCCATACTTTGCAATATTTGACCATACTAATGGCGTAACTCCTTCTTCCATACCTAACCATCTCAGAAATGGACAAAACCCCTGATTTAAAATCTTACTTGTTTTATTCTTCTTGTTATTACGTTCCACGACATAAGGTAATTTGAGAGTTAATTCTACATTTCCTACAGTTAATATTTGACGTTTTTTGTATCCATGATTTTTTGTTTTCGTGCGCCACCATGCTTGTGTCTTCTTATTTGCTGTATTAATAGCAACTGCATTATCAGAAAGATTATATAATAGAATTGCAATACACTGCCCCGCTAAAATTAGAGCGATATTTCTTATTTCCTCTTCTTTATTTTTTATTTTTACTCCATTCCAATTTTCAATATCGGTCAATTCTAAAATTTTCGTAACATTCTCTTTAAATTCCTCCAGAGATTTGTTTAAATCTAAAGTTGCATATATTTTATACCTAAAAGGTAAGCACCCTGTGAGTAGAGAGTTTTGAGCCATAAAACCCTTTATCATAGGGAATCTTACCTTTTTTTGCTCTTAATGAATAAGGAGTTGCAGCTTTGCTGCAACTCCTTATTCATCCTGATTATGTATTTATACATAGGCTAAATGTAATTTTAAAGTTTTACTACTTAAGTATACGTGTGGCGATCGCACTGGCTTTCACAAAATCGCGTTGCTCCCTTTCTAAATCGACTAAATATAATCTCCGCGTTTCACCACCAAGTTTGATTTCTTGGGCTAGTTTTTTATTAAGTAAATATACTTTCCAAGAAGTGCCTTGGCGGAATCCTTCATACATTAACCTTTTACTTTGAGCGTAAGCGCTTGTGTTTCCTAAGAATACAAAGATAATCGCCAAGTTTAAAAGATTTTTTAATTTCATATCATGCCCTATTTGATTTAACAAAATAATCGTCTCTATGTTTATTTACACGCTAAGCGATACCACGAAGTGGTCGCATAAAGGCATCACTCATCGCACGAGTGCGATCTAGATTATATTAATGATATTTTTTATACTCAAGTTCAAATATTTACTTTGTATTATGGGGTGCAAAGCGTATGAAAGGTAAGCTTGAGCGTGTGTTGTTTCGTATGATGCTAATTTAGCTTCGTCACTTCTATAAAAGCGATACCTACGGTAGAGCTTTCCCCTTCGGGGACACTACGTGAACGCTCATCGCCGTCCGGCAAAAAGATAATAGCGATCGCAATAAAGGCTTGCATTTTCCTCTAAGAATGTGCTTGCTATTTCATAAGCTGAGATATGGGGAATGCTACATCACCTTTTTCTATTTATTCAGCAAGCCCTAAATAAGTCTGAATTCCTTCCGCCAGAAAAATTATTCCCGCCAGAAACGCGGTATCGCAGGAGTTACTGCGTTTCTTATTTCCCCCTAACCGACCAGTGTTGGTTCTACTGGGGATTCAGAAACATTGAAAGCTAAGGTGTAGTCACTAGAGATTCCGATTTGTTGGAGTGCAAACGTGTAGACTCCACTGGGTAATGCATCCTCGAAGCCAATTGCCCCCCATCCCCGTGCAATGTTATCGAGGATATCTGTTCCCACCTGTCGAGGTTCGCCAAACAAAGCGTAGCCTAAGATGTTTCCTCGAACCGCAGAATCATTTAGAGGTTCGGTAAAGGTATCGCCTTCCTGCACTCCGATAAAAGCAAGATTACTCTCAGAAAAGGATGGAAGTACCAAAGTGTCGAGTTGCAAGCCTTCGGGAATGGTGATGGTAACGTATTCTTGATCTCTGTCGCCTGTAGTCACCGATAGAGGGGTGATTCCTACCGATAAGGGCAGCTCTAACGGGTTGGTGGGGTCGTTAGAAATATCTCCACTCACCGCTTCATCATAACCCGGATTGAGTTGAGGAAAGATGGATATCTGACTTTCATCGTCGGCAAATAACACCATAGAAGATGCCGCATCCGGCAGCGGGTCAATGGTGTAGTCACCGAGTTCACCCACAAACTCTACATCTTCAGAAGCCACCCCATCTGGAGTAACCAGTGAAAACTCGGATTCGACTAAGCCATCAAGAATTTCTGGCAAAAATCTATCCGGTTCGAGGTTGTCGAGTACACTAATTGTAAAGCTCCCCATCGTTGCCCCTTCATCAACCGTTAGAAAAAAGCCAGAACCATCAGAGTTGGTATCAATTGAGGATGGGTCAATATTTTCTGTAATTGGACGAAATCCAAATCCGGCTAAATCTAAACGATTAACAATTTGTTCTACCTCGCTATCAAGATAAACTTTCAGTCCACCCGCAGGTGCAGGTTCATCAAGGTCAAAACGAACCGTGAGTGCTGTGCGTTGATTTTCAACCAAAGCATTGAAATCGCCATCAAAGGTTGTTGAGGTCGATAAACTAACTTGTATCATATTTGAATTATTGTTACTCAGATTAAACAGTCGTCGATCAACCAGAGCCATCTAGCAAGTAAGACGCTCCACCGGATGGCACGCTGCGCCAATGTACTACTGTTTCCATTTCAAATGAAAACGCTATAGTACATAGTCCACACGATTTGGATAAATAGTACCATGCAAATATATGCTGATATATA
>JAYKJL010000127.1:0-7968 GCA_035285725.1 Nostocales cyanobacterium 94392
CGAGTAGAGCGCGAGTCCATTAACTTCAAACTCCCCAAATCCTTAGCTGATGCACTCCGCGCAGCTGCAAAGGAACGCAACACCACAGCAACCGATTTAGTAATTCAAGGACTGCACCAAATATTAGGTAGCGTGCCGGGTGTAGAAGTGAGTACAGAAATCCGGTTGCAGCAAATAGAAGAAGACTTATATTACTTGGCTCACAGCATCAACGAGCATGGTAATACATCCCAAACTCAAACTACCCCAACTGATTCTCGAACCGAAGAAAGGTTAACAAAGATTGAAGAAAAACTTGAAACATTTAGCGATCGCGTATCTAAACTAGAAGGAGCAATGAGCGCTATTTCTCGTAATGGAAGCGGATCAAATAATCAGCAGCGGTACAAATATTCGGGCAATCCCTACAATCAAAGCGGACGACCACCCCAAATTGAAGCCCTAGACGAACAAAAGTTAGCGCTACGTCTTAACGTTAATATTCCCACGCTCAAAGAAAAACATGAAACTCTTGATAAGAAGGAGTTTGAAGAGTGGAGCAAGAATAGGGATAGGGGTAAATATACTTGGCAATTTAACGAAAAAGATGGGCTTTACCACCCAGTAAAATAACTGATGTGCAATTGTTAACAATCAGCTCGCATTGTATGGGTAAAATAGATAGTGCAGAAACAGCCATTATCAAACCATCTCCCATAACCCAGAATTACCCCCGAACGAAGATATAATATGAATACACACCCATCAAGCAATATAAATATCTTAGAAACCGCGTATACTTTAACGATTGGGGATGATTTTTGTATTGACGAAGACCCCCAAGTTATCGAACAGTTGCTAGCCGATACGCGCAGTCCCAATACCAAGCGGGCTTATGAAAAAGATTTAAAAGATTTTTTCTTATTTATATCGGGACAGTTGCCCAATCAAGAATTAGTGTTGGAATTTTTGCACCTGGAGCAGCGCCACGCCGTCGCGGTAGTGTTGAAGTACAAAGCGCATTTGGTTCATTTTAAAAGACTTGCAGAAGCAACGGTTAATCGGCGGTTGAGTGCAATCAAGTCTTTGACAGCGATGGGGCGTAAGTTGGGAGCTTGTAATTATACTTTAGAAGATGTTAAAGGCGAGCATATTGAATCTTACCGCGATACTACGGGGATTCCTCCTACAGATTTTGCTAAGGTATTGGCGTTGGTTGATAGAACCACAATTAAAGGTAAACGCGACTACGCTATTTTACGGCTGCTGTGGGATAACGCGCTGCGGCGTAGTGAAATATGTAACTTGGACTTTCGGGATTTCAACGCCCAAGCAAGTACTTTATCAATATTAGGTAAGGGGAAAGGTACTCAAAAAACTGCGATCGATCTGAGCCGGAAGACTGTGGAAGCGATCGCGGACTGGGTAATTGTTAGTAAAAAATCGCATAAGTTAAAGCAGCCGCTATTTACAGTGATTGCTTATAACGGTAACGGTCAGCGTTTGAGCGGGGAAGCAATTCGTAGGTTAGTTTCTTCTTTGTGTAAGCAAGCTGGGATTACTAAACAAATGTCACCACACCGGATTAGGCATAGTTCTATTACTACGGTGTTGGATAAAAATAACGGGAATTATAGGGCAACGCAACGATTTAGCCGCCATGCTAAACCAGATACGGTGATGAAATATGATGATAATCGCTCTAAGTTACAGAAGCAAATGACCGATATATTGGCGGATTTGGTGTGAGGAGCGGGAGTGGGGAGTGCGATCTGAGTATCACTTATGAATGGTAATGCTAAGTAGGGGTAAATCTAGGGAGCTTGTTACAAGGGGCAAGATAGACTGAAAGTCTTGCCGTATATCCTTTTCAGTTATCGGTTTCTATTGAATTGTCTAGACATAGTTCGCGTTCATCTGCCCAAGTTACCACAAGATGGAACGAAAGAATAAGGGTTTTAGCCATGTTCTTTCATACTACAAACTCAGATTTTGTACTACTTGCCCCTGGTAACAAGCTCGCTAGGTTTACCCCTAGTTAAACCCCGCTGCCGAGTTAGTGTTGTAAAAATTGAAAAAAGTACAACACTAAAACCCGGTGACAGGGTTAGCCGACCTTAATCCCCTTACCAGAAGGTGCGAAGGAAATTAGCATAGATTTTAAACTTGGCGAAAATGCACAGTCTTATTCGGCTTATCGTAGTCAAACCACCCATAGAAACCCCAGTTCTCATAGCCATATTCACCTTCGCTCACAAAAGTTCCACCACCAGTAAAAATCCATGCACCATAGAGGATGCCTTTAAAGGGTGCTTCGCTGTATCTCGTTGTTTCCCAGTTGGGGTTAAAGTGGCAAATCTGCCTTCTATTGAAAATCATGATATTAGCCTTACCCTGAGTCTCACTGTTGATCTTGTCTCTCAAAGACATGACAAATGCACGACGACCTTCGACTGAACCATCCTCGATTGACCTACCGATGAGTTCTATCAAGTCCACTACATTTACATCTATGTTTACGCCTACGCTAGCACTACGGGTTGAGAGTGATTCTTCTTGAGATGCCTGCACCCCTTCGCTGTCATCGGTCATACTCAAATTGGTTGTAATGTCGTTAGTCATGTTGTTCAACTCCTAGTATATTTTTTTGATAGAGTTACTATTTTTCAATTGAGCTAATGCGAACAAAATGTCTGATGACGTAGCCCTGTTCTCATCAGATTTGGTTCAATCAACTTATGCATTCACCTTAAGGTAAATGCTGAGTTTGAACTCTTTCTTTATATGGGTAATAAGAAAATCAACTTATGCAGTAAGTAACATACAAGTATGGTGTAAATCTTGCTATAACTCAGATAAAATGCTTTCAGTGAAAGGGTTTCAGAAATTAGGTTCTAGAGACTTATTTTGACACAATAGTGGAACAAGTGCGATAGCTGTAGGTTCGCACATAAGTTGAAAATTTCTTAACGAATTTATAGGGATTCTGGCTCACGTTGTCGCGCATAAATTGAAAAATTCCGGCACAATTCGCGCATAAGTTGAAAATTTCTGCAATATTCCAGATGGCATTACTACGTTCGTGCCATGAAAAAACAAGGGTTACAGCCACTCGTTTTCATCTTATGTGCGACATTTTCAATTTATGCGCGAACTTACACGTTCGCGCCTCTCGTGTCCCCTTGGAACGAGAGCGAGTAAGGCAAGCAAATCGCTCTTCAAGGGCGCGTGCTGATCGCTCTTATATATTTAACGCAGTTGTAACAAAGACCTCCGACCGATTGCTTGTTAAATAAGGATAATAAAAAACTTCATGCCAAGCTGAATATTAATGAATTTTTTTTAATTCGGGCAGTTGAGTTTTAAATCCGTTGATGTTGATGATATTAAATGATTTCTCGCTGTTTCAATCACAGTTAGGTTAAGTGGATTAGGAATATCTATACAACCATATTTAAGATAAATTGTTACAGCTACTTGTGAATGACGATTGACTATACCTGCTGCTAGCATTCTGTTAAAATCTTCTTTCCTAATAAAAATTTCATTCTCAGCGCCAAATTCAGTTACTAATTGCTCAAAATAAATTTTGTATTGTGTTTCTTCTTTATCAAGATTAGTTGCGTTATAAAGTTTATCTATCATAAATTACCTATGTATATAAAGTAATATTAAATCAAACTTTAATTAGGTTAACTAGTAATTTAATATACAAATTACAAAATAAATAGATATTGAAGAAGCTAAGCGTCTTGAAAGAGAAACTAGAAATAGAACTAGTCGCCGCGATCGCTGGCTTGAGCGTATCTGGAAAGTATCGCGCAATGGCAACTCCTATCTAAAATTTCGTCATCGGGGCGCGAGATATCACATTGTTATTGTTAAATCTAAATACGGACAATGGAACTTTATGGCAACAGTCGAGGAGCCGAGATATCAAGTAGATGACCCTAGCCCCTTTGCTCCAGTTAATCCGTTACATTGCGAATTTAAAACTACAGAATATAAGGGAACCGTATGGTACAAAAGCCTTGCTCAAGCTAAACTTGCTGCGTTCGATGCTTTTTTCTAAGTACTGTTTATTTTGCTGTAAATAAATACTTTTTGCGCTCTCAATAATGCGATCGCTCTTCCAGATGGTAAAATTCATGAAGCTATATAACCTTAGTTAAAGATGACCTTTACCCATTCGCTTTACCCCCCGGATTGGACGGACATCGCCACATCGATTAAAAGTTCTGTAGGTTGGCGGTGTCAGAAGTGTCAATTACAATGCATACGCCCCGGTGAAGACACATCTAAACTTACCCGCTCCGAACGGATGAAACGCACGCTACAAACCCATCATTGGGATAGAAACCCATCAAATAATTCTATAAGTAACCTTGCAGCGCTTTGCAGTAGCTGCCATCTTTTATACCATCAAGGTGGTAAGTCTAACGTTTCGCCAGGGCAGTTGTCGTTGTGGTGATATGATATGTAACATTTGTGTCCATGAAATCTAGTTCAGGCATTCGTTCATTTTCACCTCTTATTAGAGAGGCTTGCCAAACAAATGAATTTTTTAATTTACTTGGCAAATGGGGATGCGGGGCAATAGATGGAGGGTGTTTAATGGTTGCTCTTGCGTTAAAAGAAGTTCTTAACAAGGGTGAGATATATGCCCTTGTAGGGATAGTAAAGCATCGTAAAAGAAAGTCTTATCTTCATGTTTTATTGCGGATAGGTAATTTGTATATTGATGGTGATGGTGTTACACATAAAACTCTTGTGCTTGATAGATGGAATAGTTCTGAATATATAAGCGAGATTGAAGGTTTAGTACCTCTTACAGAACCGCAGATTATGATTAAAAAGGGAACACCTTTATGCAAGGAAACTATATGCTTGCTAGTTAATTACTTTAACAAACAATTATTTAATTGAGTGCGATACGCCGATCAAGTCGCCTTCTTGCGATCGCGATCTAATTAGGATAAATATCGTTTGGTTTCGCACTAGATAAAATTCTTATTTATTATCTTGTGGCACACAATCTGTATTTACTGTTGTAGGTGATGGTTCTTCAATTTGCCAACCAAAAACAGTTTCTTTATTTTCACCATTGTTTGCAGTTGTAACACTCAATGTTTTTCCATAGGCATTCCGAAATTCAAAAAAACAAAGCCCTAGTCCTGAGCCAGCACAGTCTCCAATTTCGGTATATCCTTTATTAATAAAATAGTTAACTGGTGCGCTTCTGTTAGGATTATTAATCTGTTCTAAATTAAATACTGCTTGCCAACCAGAATTTATTAATATATCTCTGGCTTTTGAATAAGGCATATTTTGTCTAAGGTTTGGTATTTCTTGTGCAATTGATATTCTGGGTATAAATGAAAAAATCACAGCCAATATAAAGCTTAGTAGCAATACTTTTCTTTTCATAAAATTTAAAAAATAATTTTCAGCAATTAGCAATACACCGTTCCGGTGAACGTTTATCGCTCATATACGTATATATTACAGTTTAATAAGTATATTGTCACTCATGAAAGTTACAAATAAGACAAAGGGCAGTCTTAATGAAAAAATTATCTCTTGCGGGCAAGCTGTGCTAATACCACCATAAATGAAAATCTTAGCCGACAACAGAACTGCGATCGCGAATATTTACTAATATTCTCTCCTTAATTTCAACAGGAGTGATAATTTATGGTTGATTACCATATAGCTGTTTGTAGTAATCATTAAAAGTTGGTATAGTTTGTTTTTTTTCAATTGTTTTGATATCAACTGCGTTGTTTTGTAGAATATCTTTATGCTTATAACGTTCTGGATTTTGTAAGATTTGTATTTCTCTTTCTATTTTGCGGTTTCCTTCTTCAAAGAATTTTTCAGACGCTCTTGGTGAATACAAACCATTTAAGACAGATTGATTAATTGATGGTACATTACTTTGTGCAAAAGCTCTATCTGTTGTACCAATAATAAAAAATGCAATCACTCCAGAGATGCAGAAAAACGAACCAAAAGTATTGATTTTCATTTTGTCCCATCCAGAGAAACACTATTAATATCTTTATTATAGAAACTATCCGTATTTCCCTTTGTAGTTCATTTGATTTACAGCGATTCTTGCGTTCACCTTACTGTGCGGCTTAGCCGACACCGGGACGGTGCGATAGCCCTAAAGGGCGACGCTTCGCGTATCGCACGATCCATATTACAATCAAGAAAGATGAAATATTCCCAATTATCTAATACCACCAAGCATGGCACTAATTGAATATCTAGAACATGATAATTGGCGCTCCGTTCTTCGTAGGAGTTTTGAAGGAGCGATTTCCCTGCTGCAAACAGATCGATTTCGCCCCACATCAAGCGCTATCGATGATATTAGAAGTTGGTTGACTAGTGGTGGTGTTAGTCGCGTTCAACTTCAACTCGACCGCCAAATGGAAGGACAACGTTTAGCTGTGGAACGCCAAAGGGAAATTCGTGATTTTTTATTGGTAATAGCGCAAGAAAACCAACACCCAATCATGCAACTAATGGCTGACGGTATTATTCCCTCAAATCAAGCTGATTTTCTGGTGGCGATGGGTATTTCCGAATCGGAATTTGATGCAATGTGGCAACAAGTTTTATCTGGCGCTAATCCGTTTAAAACCTGGATGTTGGCAAATGGCTATACGAACGAGCAGATTGACCAAATCTATCAAATCATTGACCGTTGGCTCGTCAAAACCGAATTGAATTTTCCCACACATTCCGACAACTCCAACTTGAACTGATAAGACTATGCCAGAAGATTCCGATGTTCCGGAACTTTCGCTCCGCCAGGACGGCGATCGCCTTCCAGATGGTAAAATTTATTAAGCTATATAACCTTGCTCAAAGATGACCTTTACCCATTCGCTATACCCCCCGGATTGGACGGACATCGCCACATCGATTAAAAGTTCCGCAAAATGGCGGTGTCAGAAGTGCCAATTACAGTGTATACGACCCGGCGAAGACACTTCTAAACTTACCCGCTCCGAACGCATGAAACGCACTCTACAAACTCATCACTGGGACAGGAATCCATCTAATAATTCCAAAAGTAACCTTGCAGCACTTTGCCCTGGATGTCATCTTTTATACCATAGAGGTGGTAAGTGTAACGTTTCGCCGGGGCAATTGTCTTTGTGGTAAACCAGCTTCTAAAAGCGATAGTTATAACGATTGGTGCTACCTTGTGTTTGAATAAGGGTATAGGTTTTAGTTAAAGTCAGTTTGGCATAAATTTCATCGGTTTCGCTGATGATATAAGAACCTTCTCTAGTACCACGGTCTTCGTTTAATATGTCAAAACTAACGTTCCTTTCAAAGCGAAACGGTACTGGATTACCCGACACCATACTGCGGTTGATTCGCATAGAACCCACACGGATCAGAAAATCATCATGCGAAGGCGCTTGACGTAAAATTGGGTCGGGATATAGCCCAGGCTGCTCAATCAAAATTTGGTCGGCTCCCCATAATTCGCAGACTAGGGTAAATTCTAATCCTTCACCAATTTCGTTTAATTCGTAGTCGGTAAAAATGATATCGCCTTCAATTACACAACGCGCCACGCGGGTTGTTGTGTCCGGATTGATTTGTAAGCTGCGACGATTGATATAAGCCATAATTTTAACGACATGGTATTAATTAAAACTCGGCTCGGACTACACCTCCAAGTTTGGTGATTCCGGAATAAAAATTATCATTCTCCCAAAACCCATTCCCTTCCTGCCGCGATCGCAACTTATCACCCTGAATTGCCAACTGCGAAGCGATACACCCACATTTTTACACCTTGTGGTATCGCGCCCAGCCTGAAATATTGAAACATTCGTCGAACTTAGCACAGAGTTTGCTGGGGCTGGAAAATCCCACTTTAAGTGACCATTCCTCGCTTCGTACTAGGAATGCATTCAAGTCTTGCTGCACCTTACTCAGTTCCGTTTCAAACTTGGATAT
>JAYKJL010000128.1:0-49180 GCA_035285725.1 Nostocales cyanobacterium 94392
CAGGACTTACGCAATTGTCACAATACACGGGTGGTGCGTGACACCACAAACTTGATTGTTTCGTTCAAAATCACTCGAAGTGTCACACACCCGTTGCAAAAAAAATGTGCCAGTTACGTAAGTCCTACTAAATATCTACGTTTGTAATCTTAGTTCAAAGTCCTAAAAATACAAGGATAAATGGGGTTTTAGGCTTTTTTTACTAAACAAGTGCAAGTTTATAGTCTCTGGAGGCTCAAAATTCTTGCACTTTTGGGAGACTTACATCAAATACAATAGAATAGCTATTGCCCCGGAATTCCCATAGGTGCCAATATGACTATTATCACTCCTGATCATCTCGTCGTGGAAGAAAGCCCTTCTCACACCGCCCAGGAACCAGATCGTACACTGTGGATTAGCGAAGCAGGGGGGCTTACCCAGTTCGGTGCGTTCATCGAAGTCCTACAACCTGGCTCTCGTTCATCGATCAAACATTGGCATAGTGATGAAGATGAAATGGTCTATGTCCTCGAAGGTGAGATCACGCTCATCGAAGGGGACACGGAAACTGTACTACGTCTTGGCGATGCTGCAACTTTTCAAGCAGGAGTGCCAGTAGGTCACTGTCTTGAGAATCGTAGTGCCAAAGCAACGCGATGCCTGGTAGTCGGTACCCGAGCGGCAATAGACACAATCACATATCCTGAGCTTGATCGGGTTTGTCACCGCAATCGATCTGTGCTAGACGACATTTGGACTAATGGTGCGGGAGAACCTGCCTCGAATCCCTACCGAGAATGATTGCAGGATGCTTTTGTACGTGCAGCGTGCAGCTATCAAGAGCATTAGTTATTGAGGGCAGGGTGGGCTTATCTGGGAAAAAATAATCGAAAATAACTTGATAAAATAGCCTCACCACAAAAAAGCGCGATCGCAGAACCGAAAGCTAAATAAGGTCCAAAAGGAAATGGTTGATTTTGTTTTAAGCCTTTCTGTGGTATGGTACGGCAACCTTCGACAAATACCCCTGCAATACAAGCGATAAAGCTCGCTAAGAGTAAATACTTCCAACCTAACCAAGCTCCCATCATTGCTGCTAATTTTGCATCTCCCGCACCCATTGCATCTTTACGGAAAACAATTGTACCAATGCGAGCAATGATATCAAACATCCATAATCCAAATACTGCTGCTGCAATTGCTAGCATCATCTGGTTTACCAATCCCAACAAGCTAGATTGGATTATAAATCCTAATATCATTTGAAACAAAATACCCAGCACTAACCCCGATTTGGTTAGTTCGCTGGGTAAAGTCATTGTATCTATATCAATTATCGATAGTGCTAATAACCAACTGCAAAATAACCAATAACCTATCGTCAACGGTGAAAATTTAAATATCAGGAAAACTATTACAAATAATAAACCCGTTGCGGCTTCAACAATTGGGTAGCGAGGAGAGATGGGACTTTTACAATAACGACAACGACCACGCAACCAAAACCAGCCTAATACCGGAACATTATCGTAAGCCTTTAAACGATTTAAACAATGGGGACATCGTGAAGGAGGATAAAGAATCGACAAACCAGCAGGTAGCCGATAAACTACAACATTGACAAAACTGCCAATCGATGCACCCAAGGCGAATACAATTATACTCGCCGGTACGAAAATCCACTCATCCATCAAGTTATTCCAAAGGGATTTATCCAAAGTAATTCGTAATTCGTAATCCGTAATTCGTAATTACCCTTAAATAATGACTTGATGGGGGGACAAGAGGATGGGGGGACAAGGGGACAAGGGGATGGGGAGATGGGGGGAAATAAATAATAAGTATCAACTATCAACCATCAACCATCAACCAACCACTATCAACTAACCACTATCAACCATCAACTAACCACTATCAACGATTAATACATATGAGATTCAATTTGACTCAAGGGAACGAAACACTCTTGTGGTAAAAGTACTGGTTGGAGAGTAAAAATTACCTTTCCTCGATGATTTCCGCGATTAATCGCGACTCCTGAAGCTTGTCCTGCCATTTCTGGATGCACCTCGCAGTAAGTGTAATATATTTGACCCGCAGACCTGATGAGAGAAGAGTCAATCAACGGAGATTGTGTCACGGGATTCGTAAAATTTTGCTGCCCTTGTCGTAATGCGTACACGAATTACTTTTGTTGTTTGGCTAGGTTTTCAATTAAGTTTATCCGAAAGTTTTAACAATGGAAGTTAAAATCTTTCGTCAGGATGAGAATTAGAAAAGTAATTTAAAACTATTATTTATAATTATTTCTCTAAAGTTTGAATCATTGCTTCACCCATAGCTCGGCAACCCACTTGATTCATTCCTGCGGACATTATATCCCCAGTACGAGAACCATTTTGTAAAACTTGCAACACAGCTTGTTCTATGTGGTTGGCTGCATCGGTTTGATTTAAACCGTAACGTAGCATCATGGCTGCGCTGAGGATTTGTGCTAGGGGATTGGCTTTATCTTCTCCTGCGATATCAGGAGCTGAACCATGGACTGGTTCAAATACTCCGGGAGAGGATGCCCCTAGGCTAGCAGATGGTAACATACCAATACTGCCGGTAAGCATGGCTGCTGCATCGGAGAGAATATCGCCGAATAAATTTCCGGTGACGATAGTGTCAAACTGTTTGGGAGCGCGAACCAACTGCATAGCTGCATTATCTACATAAAGATGAGATAATTCTATATCTGGATATTCTTGAGCAAGTTGAGTAATTTTATTGCGCCACAGTTGAGATACTTCCAAAACATTGGCTTTATCTACAGAACAAAGTTTACCTCCTCGTTTGCGGGCTGTTTCAAAAGCGACTCGACCAATACGTTCGATTTCCGCTTCACTATACACCATTGTATTTATTCCGCGCTTTTCCCCAGTTTCCGTCTCAAAAATTCCTTTGGGTTTACCAAAGTAAATTCCACCAGTCAGCTCCCGCACTACCATAATATCAACGCCTTCGACAACTTCTTTTTTCAAAGTTGAAGCGTCAATTAATTGGGGTATGATTTTCGCTGGACGCAAATTAGCAAATAATTCTAAACCAGCCCGTAATCCCAATAAACCAGCTTCGGGACGCTGATTGGATGGTAATTTATCCCATTTGTAACCACCGATGGCAGCAAGTAAAACAGCATCGCTACTACGACAGGTTTTTAATGTAGTTTCTGGTAAAGGTTCACCTGTTTGATCAATGGCAGCACCACCAATTAAAGCTTCTTGAAACTCAAACCGGATGTCAAATTTCTTTCCTACGACTTTGAGTACATCTACCGCTACTGCCATAATTTCAGGTCCAATACCATCACCAGGAAGTAGGGTAATGCGGTAGTTTTGGGTCATATGTAGTTTTAAACGATTCTTAAAAATAGGGCTGATTACATATCATACCGGGCAACGGTACTTATTTGTAGAGTGGTATCAACCTTTATTTTGACTCAGATCACTACCTCAACCCAACTTACTAACTGATAATTGATTTCGGTTTTTCCCAGTAATTGATTAAATTTTCATACATAGATGATAGTCTATCCAGCTTCCAGGGAACTATAGCTGTAGGATTTTTGTTTGTTTATATCTTGAATAATCACAAACCATCGATATATGAAAATTATCAAAGTCATACAAATATGAAAGTATCATCAACTGATAAATTCGATCAATCACAATCACAGGATGTAAAGCAATGGCTGGGTTTTTTGCAAGTAGGACAAAAAATTGGCTTAGGTTATGGATTAGCGGTGGTTGTTGCGGTTTTCGGGACAACTGCTGGATTTTTAATTGGAGATAGTCATCATAAAGAAGCTTTGGAAAAAGAAGAAAGCTATTTGAATGCATACACGCTAGTTAATAATTTACAGAATAAAGCTCTTCTGATACGTCTTGATTTGTTAGAATTACCGACTATATTAGATGACCCAGAACTTCTCAAAAAACAATACGTTTCTCTGTTAACACATAAAAGAGAATTTAAGGAAATTTGGCTGAAATTTAAATCTAAATTTCAAGATACAAAAGAAGAAGAAACAATTATTGCAAACAATATTTCAATTCAGCAATTTTTAAAAACCTATGACCAATTTCCAATAAATTATATACAGCAAGTCGAACAACTGATTAAAAGCTTAGAATTGAGTGAGATTCAAGCAACAAATATTAAAACCACTAAAGCCGAACTGGATAAATTTAATAACGCACCATTATCTATAAAAATCGAAGATTTTGCGAGGGAATCCCTGTCTTTATCTCAAGAAATGTATGAAGGTTATGAAAAAGCAGAAGCTGAGTTTGCTGTTGCTCAAAAGTTGCGTTTCCAAATATTTTTAGCAAGCGCTATTTTCTCATTTATATCTGCTATTTTGTTAGCAACTTTAACCAGCAGAGCCATTTCACGTCCGCTCAAATCAGTAACAAATGTCGCGCTAAAAGTAACCGAAAATAATAACTTTGAACTGTTAGCTCCCGTGACTAGTCAAGATGAAATTGGTACCCTTGCAAACTCGTTTAACCAAATGATTCAGCGTGTAAAAACACTTTTATTAGAAAAGGAACAAAGAGCAGAAGAACTACAACAAATTAACGAAAAGCTGAAAACAACCCAAAAACAAATGATAGCTCAAGAAAAGCTTGCTTCTTTAGGTTCATTGACAGCAGGAATTGCTCATGAAATCCGTAATCCTCTTAATTTTGTGAATAATTTTGCTCAACTTTCTGTGGAATTAACTGAAGAGTTATTATTGGAAATTAAAGAGCAAATCGAACAATTAGAGCCAGAAGTAGCTGAATCGATTACAGATACAATTGATATTTTACAAACAAATGTTAGTAAAATCGAACATCACGGTAAACGCGCAGAAAAGATTGTGGCAAATATGCTGCTTCATGCTCGAAGTAGCGAACAACAGAACTGGGAAAAGCCGAATTTGAATGAATTACTGGACGAAACAGTTAATCTTGCATATCATGGGATGCGTGCTAAAGATACTTCATTTAAAGTTAATTTTGACACTGATTATGATGAAAGTATTAATGAAATTACAGTTGTACCTCAAGATATTAGCAGGGCATTTATAAATATTATTAGTAATGCTTGCTATGCAGTACAACAGAAACAACAACAACTGGATACAAAATTTGCACCAGTGATTAAAATCAGGACAAAAAATCTCGGAGAAAAAATCGAAATTCGGATTCGGGATAATGGGTTAGGAATGACACCAGAAGTGCGCGATCGCATTTTTGAACATTTTTTTACTACCAAGCCAACTGGAGAGGGTACAGGTTTGGGATTATCCCTCACTTATGAAATTATCACCCAACAGCATCAAGGCACCTTAGAAGTGGAATCTCAACCCGGAGATTACGCTGAATTTATCATTACTTTA
The DNA here is from genome assembly GCA_035285725.1 of Nostocales cyanobacterium 94392. Classification (GTDB taxonomy): domain Bacteria; phylum Cyanobacteriota; class Cyanobacteriia; order Cyanobacteriales; family Nostocaceae; genus Rivularia. Next base: position 5,414 of record JAYKJL010000128.1, read on the forward strand.
CCCTGCCAAAATAATCTATCCCATTCCTAGGAAGAAATAAGTATGATTTTAGTTTTAGTTGTAGATGATGAAGTTGATGTTCAACTCTTATTTAAACAACAATTTAGAAAGGAAATTAAAGCTAAACAAGTCAAATTTCATTTTGCTTTTTCAGGAGAAGAAGCTATAAATTATCTCCAGACTGAGGATATGGCTTCTTTAGTTCTAATTCTCTCGGATATTAATATGCCAGGAATGAATGGTTTGGAATTATTAAAAATCATCAAAAACGAATATCCCCATCTCAAAGTCTTTATGATTACTGCCTATGGAGACGATAAAAATCATCAAACTGCTATTGCTTATGGTGCAGATGATTATATCAATAAACCTATAGAATTTAGTAATTTAAAAACTAAAGTTCTCAGTTTTGTTAAGTGAATTTTTGGGGAAATTAAAATAAATATCTATGGGATATAAACTATTATTTGTTGATGATGAACCTGACCTTCGGGAATTAATTTGCCAAAAATTTCGTAAACAAATTCGTCATGGAGAATATCAAATATATTTTGCATTAAACGGTATTGAGGCACTAGAAATTATATCTGAGCATCCTGATTTAGATTTAGTTATCACTGATATCAATATGCCAGGTATGAATGGCTTAACATTACTAACAAAAATTAAGGAATTAAAACCAGATTTCAAAACAATTGTTATCTCTGGTGGAGGTATGCAAAATATGCGAAAAGCCATGAATGCAGGGGCTTTTGATTTATTAATCAAGCCCATCAATTTGCAAGATTTAGAAAAAATCGTCAAAAAAACTTTAGAATTTGTTCAACAAACTAAAGATAATCAACAAAAATTGCAACAAGTTCAAGAGCAATTAATTCAAAATGAAAAAATGTCATCATTAGGAAAATTAATTGCAGAAGTAGCCCATGAAATAAATAATCCTTTAGGAAATATTTCCACTAACTTAATATATGCCGCAGAATATATCAAAGATATTTTTGAAATATTCAATTTATATCAAGAGCAGTTTCCTTATCCGGGAAACAAAATTGCAGAAAAAATGGAGGAAATCGACTTAGATTATTTGATGGAAGATTTACCCAAGTTACTGCTTTCTATGCAACATGGAACAGAAATAATTCGGGATATTAGTGATTCCCTGACCAATTTTGCACGAGGAGATACCAGCACTAAAATAGCTTTTGATATTCATCAATCGATAGATAATACTTTATTAATTCTCAAACATCGACTCAAAGTAAATAAACATCGTCCTGGCATTGAAGTTGCTCAATATTATGGAGATTTACCATTATTTGTCGGCTATCCGGGAAAAATTAGTCAAGTATTTATGAATCTGTTATCTAATGCTATTGATGCTTTAGAAGAAACTAATCAAAATCGGAGTTTTTTGCAAATAAAAACTAATCCCAATTGTATCACTATTAAAACTTATCTTAGGGAAGATAATAAATCAATAATAATCCGAATTGGTGACAACGGAATTGGTATTACGAAAGAAAATTTAGACAAAATCTTTGATAATTTGTTTACAACTAAACCGATAGGTAAAGGAACAGGGTTAGGATTATCGATTAGCCATCAAATCATCACCGAAAAACACGGTGGTAAACTCTGGTGTGAATCAGTTTTAGGAAAAGGAACAGAATTTATCATCGAGTTACCCTGTGCTTCTAGTTGCTAATTTTGATGAATTTTTGGGAAGTGAATCCCAAGAATATGGGTAAAATTTATAGTCATTGAGATTATATTTCCAATTTATAGGTTCTATTTGTGTCGGTAAATTATTCTGACTTTGGAAAAATTTTTATAACCATTTAGTTAAGCAGTTTTTTTAATCAAGATTTTTAATTTCTTGACTCACCCCTATTTACAACCAATAAAATCGGCACAGCACAAAGCTGAATCAGCACGGAAAAAATAATCAAAATATTCACTGTTCTGTCGTAGAAAATCCCCATCAAAACACTACCTAGAAACCATGACAGACCATAACCAGTATTAAATATACCAAAGGCAGAACCACGTTTTTCCGGAGGAACCATTGCTGCAACTGCGGCTTTTACTATTGATTCCTGTGCTCCCATACCTATACCCCATAATACAATCCCTAATACGGCTAGATTGATACTGCCAAAAAACACTAGGGGTGCAAATAAAGAAGATAAAACAACTGCAACAATTAAAATCGATATACCAAAGCGGTCAAATAAACGTCCAAATATCAAAGCGGCAATTCCATCTACACCCATTGCCAAAGCGTATAATAGGGGAATTGTATTACCTGTGGCGATCGCTTGAGTTTGAAAATGATAGGCAATTAGGGGAAAATCCGCAAAACCCGCAGCCATAAATGCTACAGCCCCTAAATAGATCCAGAATTTACGAGATAATCCCTGAGAATCTAGAGAAACGGTGTGGTGTTCAAAATCACGGGGATTGGGATAAATTCTCTGTCCGATTAGCAACACCACCATCCCCACCACCGCAGGTACAAGCAGAATGCTAAAACCACCCCGATACTCACCTGTGAGAGAAACCATCATCGCAACAGCCAATGGACCAGCAACAGCACCGATTTGGTCGAGTGCTTCGTGCAACCCAAATCCAAAACCCCCTCCCAATCTTAAAGCAGCGTGAGACAGTAACACATCCCTGGGTGGAGTACGAATAGCTTTACCAGTACGCTCACCCAACATCAATAAAGCTGCTATTTGCCAAGTCCCCGCTAAGGCTAGCATGGGAACAACTACAGTATTGAGAGCATAACCAATAGTAGTAATCCGCCAATATTTACGGGTTTGGTCGCTGAGATAACCAATAAAAAGACGGAAACAATAACCGATTAATTCTCCTAAACCTGCTACCAGTCCAACAACAAAGCCACTAGCACCTAAAAGACCTAAATAAGCACCAGTAATACTCCGCGCACCTTCATAGGTAGCATCCGCACAGAGGCTGACTATACCCAGCATCACAACGAATTTGAGAGCAGATTTATCGGATGTACCCTGTGCCATAATTTTGATTTATAAGAAGTCGGGTTTTTTAAGAGAAATCTCTGTAATATCGGATACTATAGATTGCTACTACTGTATCTATGTAGATTCTACTCGAAGTAGGGAGTACTAATCCCATGATGAGCGTTCCTCTTGCAGTTGTCGATCTATTTTTTCAGCGCTTCTTCGAGAACGTTTGCGATGAACTTCTTCTAGAATATCTACTACTGAACGCTTTTTGGTTTGAGTTTTCTTTGGTAAAATTACAAATACATCAACGCTATCCCCAATCTCAGCTTCAGGGATTTCGATTTTGTTTCCTGGTAAAACTTTGGTTGTGACACGTAAAGCTGATTGCATGGTTTTATAACTCATAATTAATATATGGGAATCCGGTTTGATTTTTGAATTAATCACTTGAGATTAGTTCGTTCGGGAGTAGGGATTAGGAAGTAGTTCGTTCGTTCGTTCCTATACTGAGTTTTGTATGTCCTGCGGACACGCTACGCTAACAGTGTTCAAATAGTAATCCTATATCTATAGTGATGAAAATTTTTCATATTGTCTGCCTTTTTGGGAATACCCCTTACTGGGTAATTTATAATTAATTACTTTATAGTTACAATAGAAGTTTGCAGCTTGAGGAGTATCAGGTGTAATGAGTCTTCCTATAGTAGCTATTATTGGTCGCCCGAACGTGGGGAAATCGACTATAGTTAATCGTTTAGCCAAACAGCAATCGGCTATTGTTCATGATGAACCCGGAGTTACGCGAGATCGGACTTACTTAAATGCATTTTGGGGCGATCGCGAATTTTTGGTAGTTGATACGGGTGGTTTGATATTCAACGACGATACAGAATTTTTACCGTTTATTCGTCAACAAGCAATGATTGCCTTGGCTGAAGCTAGTGCGGCTATTTTTGTAGTAGATGGACAAACTGGTGCAACAGATGCTGATGAAGAAATTGCAGAATGGTTACGGCATCAGTCAGTACCAGTATTGGTTGCTGTGAATAAATGCGAATCTCCAGAACAGGGATTGCTGCAAGCCGCCGATTTTTGGCAATTAGGATTAGGTGAACCTTATCCTGTATCGGGAATTCATGGGAATGGTACAGGAGAATTACTAGATGAATTAGTTAATCATCTGCCATTAAGTTCCGAAATTGTAAACAACAACGAGATCAAAGTTGCAATTATTGGACGACCAAATGTAGGGAAATCAAGTTTATTAAATGCTTTTGTTGGCAGTGAAAGAGCAATCGTCAGTCCAATTTCCGGAACTACTCGCGATGCGATCGATACCTTTATCGAAGAAAATGGGCAAGTTTATCGCTTAATTGATACAGCAGGTATTAGAAGAAAGAAAAATATTGATTACGGAACCGAATTCTTTAGTATTAACCGTGCTTTTAAAGCAATTCGGCGTTCCAACGTGGTTTTATTTGTAATAGATGCCCTTGATGGAATCACCGATCAAGACCAAAAGTTAGCTGGAAGAATAATTGATGAAGGTAAAGCTTGCATCACAGTTGTGAATAAATGGGATGCAATTGAAAAAGATTCTTATACCATTTACGAATACGAAAAACACCTATCAGGTAGACTGCATTTTTCCGAATGGTCAGAAACAATTTTTGTCAGTGCTTTAACAGGACAGCGTGTAATCAAAATATTAGATTTAGTTAATCAAGCCGTAGAACAGCACAAACGTCGGGTAAGTACTTCAGTAATTAACGAAGTATTAGAAGAAGCCGTCCGGTGGCATTCTCCACCAGCTAGTCGTAGTGGAAAACAAGGGAGAATTTATTATGGAACTCAAGTGAGTACCGAACCTCCGACCATTGCTTTATTTGTCAACGATTCCAAACGTTTCAACGACAATTATCGCCGTTACATTGAGCGTCAATTCCGAGATCAATTAGGCTTTAGAGGTACTCCCATTCGTCTTTTATGGCGCAGTAAGAAAACTCGCGAAATGGAAAATGTCACTGCTAATAGAGCGACTAAGGTTTAAGCAGATTAAAGGTCAACCAATTTTAAATTTTGGATTTTAGATTTTGGATTGACCGTTAAATTGTTAATTAGTCACCCTTTGTATAGTGAGTGCTTAAGAAATAATCAGGATTAAGTACATTATATTTTTTTAGTTTCAGAGATTTGATATTACACCAAATCAAATAATTAATTATTTAATCCAAAATCTAAAATTCAAAATCCAAAATCTAAAATCTAAAATCTTATAACTCCTAACTCCCAAATGGATTTACTGCGTTCCCTACCACTAGGACTTTATTTAGAACAACCCATAACTTGGCTGCATAAACTCGACCCGCGAGTTAAGCTCATATGGTTGATGAGTTTATTGAGTACTTACATTTTTGCTAGTACTTTATGGCGGATAATATTGGTTGTTTTGCTAATTTTTACTACATTAATTTCTGGTATTCCTCGGCGAGTGTGGCAGAAACAAATGGGTTATTTGCTAACAGTTTGCTTTATGGTTTTAATTATTGCATCTTTAAGTCCTGATGGCATGGGAATTGATTATCAACGACGCTTACCGGAAAATCAGCAAGTAGTAAATAAACCATCAAATTCTGATAGTACGACAAATCCAACTTTATCGATATTTAATCCTCAAAATTCTCAACAATATAATTATGTATTGTTCGCTAAAGGACCTGTAAGAGTAACACGGCATTCCTTTGATTTAGCATTACGTTTGAGTAGTATTTTTTTTACTATTCTATACAGTACTACCTTATATTTACTGACAACTGCACCGGAAGAAATTACAGCCGGGATAGAAACTTTGATGCAGCCCTTAAGACGATTTAAAGTACCAGTTACCGAAATTGCCTTAACTTTAACTTTGTCTTTGCGCTTTATTCCTTTGGTTTTAGAAGAAATCCAAAATTTAGTTCGCTCGGTAATGACTAGGGCAATTAATTGGAAAAAACTGGGTTTGAAAGGAGCAGTCAAAGTTTGGATGACCATTGCTGAGCGGTTGTTACAAAATTTACTTTTGCGAGCGGAGCAAATGGCTAATGGTATTGTAGTACGGGGTTTCACTGGTCCGAATAAGCATCGAGTTCAATGGCATAATTTACGTTTGAAAATTTTTGACTGGTTAGCAATTTTAGGATTAATTATATTTTGGGGAATGCGGTTTACGATTGGCAATGAAGTTAATTGATGCAATGGTTAGTTGATAGTGGTTGGTTGATGGTTGTTAGTTGTTAGTTGATAGTGGTTGGTTGATGGTTGTTAGTTGTTAGTTGATAGTGGTTGGTTGATGGTTGTTAGTTGTTAGTTGTTAGTTGATAGTGGTTGGTTGTTAGTTGTTAGTTGTTAGTTGTTAGTTGATAGTGGTTGGTTGATGGTTGTTAGTTGACTTTTGACTTTTGACCTTTAACCTTTAATCTTTAACCTAAATGATGAGTGAACTCGAACCTTGGTATTGGCAAAAACTTCCTTTGGAGCAGCGTACTGGTAGTGATGTTTTTGCGAGTTTATTTGTTTCTGATTGCGATATAGCGACTCTTTTAGAAAGTCCTTACCCAATACCTCAAGAAAACCCCCAATTAGCTCGCTATTCTATTTGTGCTGGTAATGCCCGGATAATTGATGGTGTTCCTCAGTTGTGGACACCTGATTTAGGTGGAGTATTACCTTTTCTTGAACAATTACTCATAAAACAAACTGAAGCTGATTGCTTTTCTCCCCCTCTTCCGTTTACTGGGGGTTGGTTGGGTTGGTTGGGTTATGATGTTGCTGGGGAAATTGAAACGCTACCCAAGCTCAAATCTGATACTTTACCGTTTCCAGTTACTTTTTGGTACGAACCAGAATGTTTTGCTGTTTTGGATCATTGGGAACAAGTTTTATGGTTAGCTGCAAGTAGTACAAATCAACTTGATGATCTAATTGATCGACTTCAACAAAAAAAACCCAATTCTTCCAATTCTCCAGGTTCAATCCCGGATATATCCACCCTGCGGTTACTTACTTCTCAAGCTGATTATGAAGCGGCTGTTTTGCAAGCAAAAAAATATATTCAAGCAGGAGATATTTTTCAAACTAATTTATCTGTCCGCTTTGAAACTCAAACATCTGCTTCGGGATGGCAAATTTATCAAGCTTTACAAAAAATCAATCCTTCTCCTTTTGCTAGTTATTTTAAAACTCCTTGGGGTGAAGTTGTTAGCTGTTCCCCGGAAAGATTAGTTAAATTATATGAAGGATTTGCTCAAACTCGACCAATTGCGGGTACACGTCAGCGGGGTAAAACTCCTGAAGAAGATTTACAACTAGCACAAGAATTGTTTAGTAACAGTAAAGAACAAGCCGAGCATATTATGCTTGTGGATTTGGAGCGCAATGATTTGGGACGAGTTTGTGAATGGGGAAGCGTAAAGGTAGATGAATTACTGACGATTGAGCGTTATAGTCATGTGATGCATTTGGTTAGCAATATCACAGGGATTTTAAGATGCAACAACTTTAAGGAAATCCATTCAATCGATCTGATTCGTGCAATGTTTCCTGGTGGTACGATTACTGGTTGTCCCAAAGTTCGCTGTATGGAAATTATCGAAGAACTCGAACCTGTAAGACGCAGTTTATTTTATGGTTCCTGCGGCTATTTAGATCGAAGTGGGAATCTAGATTTAAATATTTTGATTCGCACTTTATTACTGGCTCCACAAGCAAATAAGTCTTTCAACTCTCTTGTTACATCTGAGATTACACCATATCATTTATCTAGTTCCATACCAGAGGTCAATCCTCAATCATCCGGACTAAATCGACATTACCCAATTCTTAATTCTGTTTGGGGACAAGTTGGAGCCGGAATTGTCGCAGATAGCAATCCTCGAAAGGAATGGTACGAATCTCTGCACAAAGCGCAAGCACTTTTGGCGGCACTTCAACAAGTTTCACAGTTAACTGTGAACAGTTAACTGTTACTAGTCTTACAGTGAAACTGTGATAAATTGTTAATTTGTTGTTATTTTTTTGTACAAAAAACAGCTAATTAATTTAATAATTATGGCAGAATTGATATAATAAAGACTTTTTTCTGAAATGAAAAGAAAGTCGCAGCCATTTACTATTTCATTTGCCGTTCTACAGCACATAGATTTATTCTTGTGCAAATAAATACCGCGCCTGCCTTTATCCTAAACATCGAAAACAAATTTTTCGGCAATATCTTATTAGAGAAAGTCCGAGTTTTTGTTTTTAATCACGAAAAGATATATGTACTCGTACCTTGACTAATAAATGAACTCAGAACATTCGGAAACTTACTTGAATCATCCAACTTGGGGATTACTATACAGAATCTGTATGGTGGATCAAAGCCAAGAACTTTTTACCACACTCTATGCTCAACGTCTATTTTTCCTTGTCGCACATGATGAAAAAGGTGTTAAGTTCCAACCAGTAGGACGTACCGAAGCGAGAATGATGCTGGAAAATCGTTTGCGTAACCTGCGTCGCAGCGGACAATCTATTGAGTACGATCAACTCACTAGTATCTTTAAACGCACATTCCAATGACTAGTTCGATCGCACAACGTATCCGCACCGTTCAAAATTCGCTTCCGGAGTCTGTAAAATTGATTGCTGTGAGTAAGAAAGTCTCAATTGCAGCTATGCGTGAAGCATATGACGCTGGTATCCGAGATTTTGGCGAAAGCCGTATTCAAGAAGCTGCAAGCAAAATTGACGCGCTGCAAGATTTATCGGGTATTACCTGGCACTTTATTGGACATCTACAAAGCAATAAAGCCAAACAAGCTCTTTGTTATTTTCAATGGATTCATTCCGTAGATAGCCTGAAATTAGCACAACGTTTGAACCTTTTGGCACACGAGTTAGGAGTTAATCCCTTAATTTGCTTGCAAGTCAAAATTCTCCCCGATCCAGATAAATCTGGCTGGACAATGCAGCAACTTTTAGACGATTTAGTTGAACTTGACCGATGCAAAAATTTACAAATTCAAGGTTTGATGACAATTCCACCGTTAGGATTAGATAGTTCAGAGATTCTCCAGGTGTTTAATCGAACACGACAACTGATGGCAGAAATTGGCGATCGCAACTTGCCAAACATCAAAATCAACCAGCTTTCCATGGGAATGTCAGGAGATTATCAGCTAGCAATCGAATGTGGTGCAACCATGATACGTTTAGGGACAATTTTGTTTGGAGAACGTTCTGTATAAGTCAGAACATTTAGGCAGAAAAAGCCAAAAACCTTGATATGAATAGGTTTTAAGCTGGGAGAAGAAAAATCTGCCCAATTGACAATAAATCTACCTTTTGATAGACCAGCCGCGATTCGCCAGCAGTAGGATTAAAACTGGCGAATGTCTATCCTAGGGCAGATATTCTATTTGATAGCAGGATAAAAAGTATTATCATTTGATACAGAATAATTATTGAATACGCTAGTTGCAAAAGCAACAAAAGATATAGTATCTACAAAAGTATAAGAAAATAAAATAAGGGGTAAAAACAACTTTCCATTGCATAATTACTAGGATATAATCTTGACTCATTATTGTACGTGTTTGAGGCAACAACGTGATGATGACGTTGTAATAATCCAAAAGCCCGTAAAATATGCTACAAATGGCGAGAAATTATGACAATTATTTTCTGTTTGTAGCGGTAAAAGTTGACAAAAGCAATTTTTACCTTCTCAATGAAAGATGATTGGCACCAGGAGCGTAACAATGAATATATTTTCCAGATTGAGAGACTTTGTTGGATTAAACGAGCCAGTAGAGTATGAATATTACGAAGAAGAACCAGATACAGACGGTTACTCCAATCTGTATCAGGAGCAAAATCAAGCACCACCTCCTCAACCAGAAAGTGTTGCAGTTAATCGACGTTGGCGCGAAGGGATGCCTACAATGGGAAGCGATGTCCCATCCCCTTCCACTGCAAAATCTATGAATAATGTTATTGGTATGCCAGGAGTATTAAACGGTATTTCGGAAGTATTGGTGTTAGAACCACGTACTTTTGAAGAAATGCCTCAAGCCATTCAAGCATTGCGCGAACGCAAGTCAGTGGTGTTAAATTTAACAATCATGGACCCAGACCAAGCTCAGCGTGCAGTAGATTTTGTTGCAGGAGGAACTTACGCCCTTGATGGACATCAAGAGCGCATTGGCGAAAGTATATTTTTGTTCACCCCTAGTTGCGTACAAGTCAGCACTACTGGTGGAGTACTTCACGAAGTTCCTCAACCACCAGTGCGTACTCGTACCAATCCAGCGAGTCAAGCTTGGGGAAACGAACCGAATCACATGGCACAATAAGGATAAACTAGTCATTAGTCATTAGTCATTAGTGCGCTTTGTTGTCTGATGACCAATGACAAATGATCAATTACCTTTCGGGGCAATGACGAATAAAAAATTTGGCTTAATTGGTGGCGGGGTAATGGGTGAAGCATTATTATCCCGTCTGATCAGTTGTGGAATATATCAACCATCAGAATTTATTGTCAGCGAACCACTTTCCGAACGTCGGGCTTATTTAGAGCAAGAATACAAAATTTTGGCGATCGCCGATAGCAGCATGGCATTTGCTCAAGCCACAGAGGTAGTATTTTTAGCAATAAAGCCTCAGATTTTCAGTGCAATTGCTCAAGAGTTAGCAGGGGTAATGGAAAGTGGAAGTAAACCATTAATAGTTTCTATTTTGGCAGGAGTCACATTACATAAATTAGAAGCAGCTTTCCCCGGTTTTCCAGTGATTAGAGCCATGCCAAACACACCCGCTACAGTCGGTGCAGGAATGACTGCAATTTGTAATGGTGCTTACACTAAAACCAAAGATACGGAGATAGCAAAACAACTATTTACAGCAGTAGGGGAAGTAGTAGAAGTACCCGAACATCTGATGGATGCAGTTACCGGGCTTTCTGGTAGTGGTCCAGCTTATGTGGCATTAATGGTCGAAGCCCTTGCTGATGGTGGAGTTGCCGCAGGTTTATCAAGAGCGATCGCCAGCCAACTAGCATTACAAACAGTATTGGGAACAGCACAATTGTTACAAGAAAGCAAAATGCACCCAGCAGTATTGAAAGATAAAGTTACCAGCCCCGGAGGTACGACAATTGCCGGCATTACTCAATTAGAACAAGCCGCATTTCGTTCAGCATTAATTGAAGCTGTCAAAGCCGCGACTAAGCGCTCTCAAGAATTGGGAATGGGTAATGGGTAATGGGTAATGGGTAATGGGGAACCGCGAGCAATAAATTTATCACTTATTAATTCTCACTTCGAGAACTATTTCCCAATTCTAATCATGGATTAAAAATGATTACACGGATTTTAATTACCAATTACCAATTACCAATTACCAATTACCAATTACCAATTACCAATTACCAATTACCTGGTTTTTTACGAAATGTCGAGAAAGTGATTCAAATTGAATGCGGTATAAGTATAATACGTGTAAGCCGCGCAAGAGAGCTTGATTGATTCGTGCTTAATGCGATTTGAATCACGTAGTTGAAAATCAGTTTGGATGCAATTAAAATTTGAGTGAATTATCCTGCTTTAACCCCAGATGTTGACCCGAGTTCCGTTTTTCCTTTTGAACTCGATCAATTCCAAAATGATGCGATAGCTTCTCTGAATGCTGGACGTTCCGTTGTCGTGTGTGCGCCCACTGGTTCTGGTAAAACTTTAGTGGGGGAATATGCGATATATCGCGCTTTAGCACGAGGCAAGCGAGTATTTTATACTACTCCTCTCAAAGCGCTGTCGAATCAAAAATTACGCGATTTCCGTTCAGAATTTGGTTTTGATGCGGTAGGTCTGTTGACTGGAGATGTTTCTGTCAACCGAGATGCTCCAATTTTGGTGATGACTACGGAAATTTTCCGTAATATGCTCTACGGTACACCAATCGGACAAGTTGGAACTTCTTTAATAGATGTGGAAGCGGTGGTGTTAGATGAATGCCATTATATGAATGACCGTCAACGAGGGACGGTCTGGGAAGAGTCAATTATTTACTGTCCGGAATCAATTCAACTTGTAGCTCTGAGTGCGACGGTTGACAATAGCGGTCAGTTGACTGATTGGTTGAACCAGGTTCACGGTCCGACTGATTTGATTTATTCCGATTTTCGTCCGGTTCCTTTACAATTTCATTTTGGTAATAGTCGGGGGCTGTTTCCTTTACTTAATAAAGAGAAAACTCAATTAAATCCTCGTCTCGTCCCTAGGAAAAGGAAGGGGGAAAGAAGCAAACACGTTGCTAGACAAGAATCTCCCAGTATCAGTTATATTTTGGAGCATTTACGTTCTAGAGATATGTTACCAGCAATTTACTTTATTTTCAGCCGCCGGGGTTGCGATCGCGCTGTAGCTGATGTGGGGGATTTATGGCTGGTGAATGGAGATGAAGCCCAAAGATTACGACCTCAAATTGATGAATTTCTCACTCGCAATCCCGACGCAGGTCGTGCCGGACACGTAGCTCCGTTGTATCGAGGAATTGCTGCTCACCATGCCGGAATTCTACCCGCTTGGAAAGGTTTAGTTGAAGAACTATTTCAGCAGGGTTTAATTAAGGTGGTATTTGCAACGGAAACTTTAGCTGCTGGTATTAATATGCCGGCAAGGACAACCGTAATTTCCACACTTTCTAAACGGACTGATAACGGACATCGTTTATTAAATCCTTCCGAATTTTTACAGATGGCTGGAAGAGCCGGTCGTCGGGGTATGGATGAAGTCGGTCATGTGGTAACGCTGCAAACTCCTTTTGAAGGTGCTAAAGAAGCTGGGTATTTAGCGACCTCACAACCAGACCCATTGGTAAGTCAATTTACACCAAGTTACGGCATGGTGTTGAATTTATTACAAACCCATACATTAGCAGAAGCCAAAGAATTAGTAGAACGCAGTTTCGGGCAATACTTAGCGAATCTACATTTGCAGCCGCAGTATAAAAAGATTTCTGAGGCAAAACAGCAATCAGCAGAAATTCAGGCGCAAATTGCTCAAGTCAGCGATGATGAAGTGGCACAGTATGAAAAGTTACGTCAGCGCTTGAAAGTAGAGCGGAAATTACTAAAAACTTTGCAAGAACAAGCCGCAGAATCCCGAAAAGAAGAATTGAGCATGATGCTGAGTTTTGCGGTTTCCGGAACGCTGTTGAGTTTATATGGTGAAAATGTCGAAGTTTCTACCCCCGTAACCGCTGTATTAATCGGCAAAACACAAGGTTCTGGACAAACCCCTTTCTTGGTATCTTTGGGGCAGGATAACTGTTGGTATGTAACCAATGTTGATGATGCAATCGATTTGTACGCTCATTTACCCCGCATTGATGTACCCCCCGATTTATTGCCACCGTCTACATTATCGTTGAGACCCGGACAATCTTGTCTTGGAAATCAAACAACAGCCGCGATCGCCGCACAAATTCCCCAAGCCGCTGCGGATTTTTCGATGGCTCCGGAAGTGGTAGAACAGATGCGTTTGGTTACAAGTTTGCAAGAGCAAATGGAAAGTAATCCCCTACATGAGTTGGGGAATGCGGCTAGTGTATATAAACGTCAAACCCGCGCTGCTGAGTTAGAAGCCGAAATTCAAGAATTACAATTACAAGTAGAAGAACAGTCCGAACATCATTGGGAAGAATTTATTAAATTAATCGAAATTCTCCAATATTTTGAATGTTTGGATAATTTAGTACCTACCCAATTAGGACAAATGGCGGCTGCAATTCGCGGAGAAAATGAATTATGGTTGGGTTTAGTCCTCAACAGTGGTAAGTTGAATGAATTAGATCCACATCATTTTGCCACTGCGATCGCGGCTTTAGTAACAGAAACTTCTCGTCCTGACAGTAGAGTGTTTTTTGAGCTTAGCAGTGAAGTAGCCGATGGTTTAGCTTCATTACGTTCAATTCGTCGGAAGGTGTTTCAATTACAGCATAGATATGGTGTAGCTTTACCCGTATGGTTGGAGTTTGAATTAATTGCCTTAGTGGAAAAATGGGCATTAGGAATGGACTGGGTAGAACTATGTGAAAATACGACCTTAGATGAAGGAGATGTGGTGAGAATTTTACGTCGTACCTTAGATCTATTATCGCAAATTCCCCACGTTCCCCATTTACCACAAGATATCAAGCGTAATGCTCAACGTGCCATTCAGTTAATTGATCGGTTCCCAGTCAATGAAGTGGTTGAGTAAGTCGGGGATTGGGTATAGCCAAGATAGTAGTTATTTCAACTAAGCTTTACGTTTCTATATTTTTTATAATAAAATTTATAGTAGTTTGTAATATTTCTTTAATTCATGAAATGGTTTGTGAATATCAAAAAAGAGTTAAAATTGGAGTTATGCACGCTTAATGTCGAATTAAAAAGTGAGGCTAGCTCTGTTTAGAGGGGAATTTCTCTGCTTTTTTGTTGTTAGTTTATATTGAGCCAAACCGCGCTATAAATAGACAGGGATTCAGGCATTACCTTCTAACTTGTCGCCCTTGCTGGCTATCTGGTTAGAGGTGAGCATCGGCGTTAGACATCTGCTCTGAGGAACTATAACCGCTTCTACTTTCACACTCGGTTACTTGATTTGCAGATTGTTGATATTGCTTGCACCCCTCTAACAAGAACGGTGAAGTTCACATTTCTGGGATACCCCCACGTATCATTGTTCATAAACCAAAACTGGAACTCTTTTAAAAGCTGGTGTGCCACAACGTTGTTCAACTTCTGCTCGAAAAATAACATTCACTTCCGGATAAAACATTACTCCCGCACCTTCACGTACTGCTCCATAAATAATTTCGACGTTTTGTAATTCACCAACATTTCCCCGTACTGTCACGAGCTGATGTTGTTTAAAACCAGCTTTTTCAACGTCATTTTTATTCATTAAAATACAGTTACGATGGGGGATTCCTCGATATTTATCCTGATTTTGATAAACCACTGTATTATGTTGAGCATAACTGCGTCCAGTCATTAATGCCACAACTATACCCTGAGTACCATCGGCAACGTTAAAGTCTTTGATTTCTGGAAGCTTTAACTGTGGTAATGGTGTAACAAACATTTTGGCTTTACCGGAAGGTGTGGGAAATTGAGGAGTGTTGAGAATTCGCCCGTTAATGGTAAATTCTTCTTGAGTTTCGTCAATTGTCGCCATTTTTTCGTATCCGGGAATTGTTTGAGCTATCAACTCTCTGACGTATTTGGTATCTTGCAATTTACGCCAGTTGACTGGATATTCACCATGTATGCGATGGGCTAATTCGGTTAAAAAATCTACTTCTGCAATCAAATCGGCTTTTTCCAGATGGGTTTCTCCTTCGTCATTGAGACGGACAAAGTTGTTACCCGATTCTACAGTGGTTTTATGGGGATTTTCAAAACGATTAAATACGGGAATAATAATCGTATTTTGATTGGCTAATCCGTGGAAATGACCGAGATTTGGTTTGGTTGCTAAATAAATAATAGTTTCAATTTTATTTAAAGCTCTTTTAACTTTCTCAGAATCGGGATTAGCTGCATATAAATTACCACCAACGCAAATCAACGTGTCTACCTTTCCAGAGTCAGCAGCTTCGATTAAAGCATGGGTATCATATCCTTGAACTTTACTCAAGGAACGACCTAATAATTTTTCTAATGCTTGTTGAATTTCTTGTTTGAGCCGTACCGTTACCCCCATTGAACCAAAACCTTGGACATTGGAATGTCCCCGTATTGGCATAACTCCGGTTCCGTCTTTACCAATGTTACCAGTCATTAAGGCAGTATTGAGGATACTATAAATATTATCAACACCATTTTGATGTTGGGTGATACCCATAGCCCAAGCAAATACAACTTTTTGGGAATTTGTGATTAATTTTGCCGCAGTTTCAATTTCTGGTTGAGATACACCACAAGTTGTAGTAATTATTTCCCAAGATGTATTTTCAACGTGATTAATTACCGCTTGCCAATTTTCTGTATATGCTTGTAAAAACTCATGTTGAATCTTGCCACTTTCCAACAACGCTTTTTGGATACCCGTAAATAATGCGACATCGCTACCGGGTATCGGTTGTAAGTAAACAGAAGCAATATCGGAACCTGTGAACAGCGACTTAACAGGAAAAGCAGGGGAAGCAAATTTGACTAAACCGACTTCCATCATCGGATTAATTACAATTACCTTACCATTCCGTTCCCTTAATTTAATCAACTCATTCATCAATCGGGGATGATTATAAGCAGCATTAGAACCAGCTAAAACAACGCAATCAGACTGTTTTAAACTTTCTAAACTCACAACAGAAGTACCAGTTCCAATAGCTTGTTTCAACCCAAAAGTAGACGGTGCGTGACACAAATCGGAACAATCAGCTAAATTATTAGAACCGAGAGTTCTCATCATCAACTGTAATAAAAATGCTGCTTCATTAGAAGAACGTCCCGAACTGTAAGAAGCTACTTTTTCAGGGGTTTTAGTCAAAGCTTTCTGTGCAATTTGATAAATTTCATCCCACCCTATATGTTCGTAATGCAACTTTTTATAACGTAAAATTACAGGGAAGCTCCATCTCCCAAGTCCATCGGCTGCTCGTGAACTGAGTTGTTGAAGCTGATTAATACTGTGTTGTTCAAAAAATTGCCGGGGAATCCCTGGTTTAATTTCTGCTGAGATTGACTCAACACTTTTCATACAGCGCTGTAACTTTTCTCCTGACTCATTACTAAAACCACCTTTTTGTCCACCAGTTCCCCAAGCACAAGATAAACAAGCGCTTTTATGTAGTAAAGTTTTCCAAAGTTTAGTCCCTTCCGGTGAAAGCGTATGTTCAGCCCAATACCCAATTACAGATAAACCTCCACCCATTTCCGGTGTATCTTCGTTTGTATAAGCAAATGGGGGAGTGGATTGGGGATAAGAATTCTTTTGATTCATCTGATTTACCAATGATGAGGAGAGAGTATTTATTGTTTATGATTAATTTTTTACCACTTCCAAGGATTCTTGAGTTAAAACTTGATTTAATTTACCGCTACGATAACCTTCTAAATCTAAAGTTACATACATAAAACCAAATTCTTGAAATGCTGATACGATTGATTTTAAATCTGTATTCAGGATGAAATTCTGAATTTGTTCTGGTGGTAATTCGATACGTGCTGTATCATCTTGAGAACGAACTCGTAAATTTTTCCATCCTAATTTACGTAAATACACTTCCGCTCTACCGACTCGTTGTAATTTACTTACAGTAATCTCTTCACCATAGGGAAAACGAGAACTCAAACAAGGTTGTGCTGGTTTGTCCCACCAAGGTAAATTTAAATATTGGGAAATTTGACGAACTTCTGCTTTACTTACATTAACTTCTGCTAAAGGAGAACGCGCACCTCTTTCTTTGGCAGCTTGAATACCTGGACGATAATCGTGCAAATCGTCTGCATTTACTCCATCTATGACGTAAGGATAACCCCATTTTTGGGCTAGAGGTTTAAGTGTATCATGTAATTCGCTTTTGCAAAAATAGCAACGGTTGACGGGGTTAGACGTGTAATTAGGATTTTTCATTTCATGGGTTTCCACGACTTGATGAGGAATCCCAATTATTGCTGCTTGGATTTTGGCATCTTCTAACTCTTCTGGTAATAAACTCGGTGAAACAGCAGTTACTGCTAAAGCCTTATCTTCTAAGACATCATAAGCAATTTTAGCGACTAAAGTACTATCAACCCCACCGGAATAAGCAATTAGAGCCTGTTCCATGTCTTTGAATAAAGCTTTTAATTGCTCTAGTTTTTCTATATACATCATTTCCCATTCCAAGGGCAAAATTCTACCATTTTATTTCTTTTATTTTAAGAGAAATATAACTAATGCAATAGAAGTCGGGTTTTTACCTAAATTATCTCTAACACCACAAAACACTCACAAAAACCCGACTTCTTACCCCACAATTGTTTCAATATATTGAGATACAATTTTTTCTAAAAGCGCTAAATCAATCGGTTTAGATATATAATCATTTACTCCTGCGGTCATACAAGTATCGCGATCGCCTTTCATTGCCATTGCAGTTTGAGCCACAATGGGGATGTGAGAATATTCTGGATTTTCTCGCAACTGCTTTACTAATGCCAGACCATTGGCATCTGGTAAAACAATATCCATTAAAATCAGGAAGTAATCTTGCTGCTTCAAAGCATCCCACATTTCAGCTGCGGTTTTGACCCAAGTTACTTGATATTGCAATCTTTCTAGAAAAGTTTTGATTAATTGAGCATTAGGTATGTCATCTTCCACGAGTAAGATATTTGAAGATTTTTCTCTTGTATATGTTATTCTATGGGGTTTTTTTGATCTCGTTTTTTGGGTTTGACATTCTTTGACGGTATCACTCACTTGTGCAACTTGATTTTGAGTTACGGGAAGCATAACCGTAAAATACGAACCTTTCCCGACAACAGATTTTACTTCAACCGAACCACCGTGGATTTCAACAAGTTTACGAGTGACGGTTAAACCTAAACCTGTACCTTCTTGACTTGAAGCGTCTTTATCGTTAAAAACTTGAAAATATGGCTGAAACAGTTCACTCTGATGTTCTTCGGAAATCCCAATTCCAGTGTCCCAAACGGTAAAACGTATAAATTCATTTTGGCCATTGTGGGGCTTAACTTCTAAACCAACTGTTCCGGTTTTAGTAAACTTGACTGCATTAAAAAGTAAATTTAAAAGTATTTGCTTGAGTCGCAACGGATCAGCTACTATATTTGTCACATTATCGTCTATTTCCAGACGCATTTGTAAACCTTTATTGGCAGCTTTTTCCTTGATCAGTGCTAATACATTACGACATAGTTGTGGTACATCAATATTTTCCCAATTAACTTCTAACTGGTTCGCTTCAATTTTAGATAAGTCAAGGATATCGTTAATTAAAGCCAGAAGATGTTTACCGCTAGACTGAATAATGTTTAAATATTCATGATGACGCTGCCTATTTGGGTCATAACCCTGAGCTAACAGCAAATGAGTAAAACCAATAATCGAACTCAAAGGGGTGCGAATCTCATGGCTCGTATTTGCTAAAAATTGGTTTTTCAGTTGATTAGTACGCTGTAGCTCTTGATTACCATTATTTAGTTGCTGTGCTTGTTGCTGTAACGATTCGATTTGTTTAACTTGGGTTAAAGCTACCATACACATTTGTGCAGCTTTTTCCATTAATTTTGGTATTTGTTCGCTAACACCTACAGATGAACAAGAATCTATCGAAGATTTTCCAGAAATAATTAACCAGCCAACAGTCCCAAGAATATCATTATTCAGACACCAAGCAGTTTGCGCTTCTTCTAGTTGCTGTAATTGCGGCAACTTTATTTCTGAATTCAGCGTCAACTTGTTTTGTTGACTTTTATTTAATGTTACAGCTAACGATGAAGCTGGAATCGAAGTTGTTGAATCGCTAGAAATATAGCAAATCTTATAGGCAGATTGTTGGGGTTCGATAATGGCTTTCGGTACGCGCCCTTCCAAGGCGATCGCGACTATGCTGGAATTAATTGCAATTGCAAGTTCGGTTACTACTGTTTGAAAAATTTCTGCTGTAATGATTTCTTGTTTATCTTTAGTAAGAGCTAAACTCTGACAATTGTTAAGACGATTTTGCAGTTGATTCAAACTGCGTTCCAGCCACAACTCTACTCGAAGTTGCTCGATGGTTGTTAAAACTGTCGATGAATCGGCATCTAGTTGTGAGTTCTGCTCTGGTAAGCTGGAATATTGCTGCATGGTCAACTCGACCGCTAAATAATTTTAATCGCTTTGTTTAAAAAGTGCTAAATCAACTTGAGTATATTAGCGCACAATCAATTCTATATATATAAACTAAAACTTTTAGTGTCAAATGTCACGAGAAAAGTACAACTAATTAAAATTAAAATATGGGGTAAATTTTCTTTAAGAGTTTTGAGAGATTACTTATAATAGCTTAGCAATTAATAGTTGATGAAATCAAGGTGGGATAAAGGCAAATACGGTTGAAAGCTTGGTGTATTAACTGTTACGACAATTAAATTGCATATTTCTGGAAATTTCAGTAGGCTTGAATTTGTTTTTTACCATCTGGGGAAATTAAATATGCGTCATTCAGAAACCTGGTAGAGACGCGATATAATGCGTCTCTAGATTCTCAGAGATGTCTAATCAGGCATTAAGTTTTCCATAGAGGAACGCATCTGTGTAATCATTTGCAGTTGAGAATCGCCACTTTCGTTTAATTGTGTCAAAGCTTCACTAATAGCTTGCAATTTGTGTCGCAAACCATTCAAGGATTCCTGTATTGGTTGGAGGGTTTCTTCATAAAGATTAACTCTAGCCCAGATTTGAGCGTTTGCAGTTTGTAGCGCCAACAAATTTGCCTCGATTGTCTGCAATTCTTGACGTTTAGTATCCTGTTCTTCGGTTTGAACGTCAATTATCTCCTTTGCTGCTTGAATGCTATTACGGATTTGCTCAATTTCAGCTTGTAACTTTTCCAGTTGTTGGGAATACTTTTGTTGCTCTCGTTCAACTTGATTTACTATCGGACTTAAATCTAATTGTTCACCTTGTTGACTTCCTTGATTTCCTTCTTTGTGAGACAGTAGTGTTTGGTGCTGCGTGAGTGATTCCTGACGCTCTACCAAGCTACGACGCTGACCGACTAAAGTTTCGTTGAGCATCTGATAGCTGTCTTTTTCATCAGAAAGTTCTTCTTCTAGTGCAGAACGTTGCTCTCCAGAAACTGAGTTGATCTTTTCTTGCAATTCATCTATTGTTTGTTGCTTGTAATTAAGTTCTTGTTCCTGTTCCTCAACAAAACTGGAGTCAATATTTAATTTATGCTGCAAATCTTGAACTGTTTGTTTGAGTTCTTCTATAGATAAAGATTCTACAAGCCCGACATCAAAATTGACAGTTAAATTGGACTGACTAGAATAATTATAATTTTCATTCAACGAGTTAAGCTGCTCGTGTAATTTTTGTCGTTCCTGCAATTGCTCTTGTAGCATCTGCAAACATTCTTGCTTGCTTTCAAGAGTAGCCGTATTTGACTTTAACTCTAATTTGTTTTCGTACAAAGAATCTTGAACTTGCTGCAAAGAAGAATTAGTTGTTTGCAACAATGCCGATAAACGTTCAACTTCTGTCAAATGTTCATTAGCTTCGGCTTTTTGCTTTTCTAATTGTTGAAAATGAGGATTCAGGATAGATTGTTGAGTTTCTAGCATCTCGAATGCATGATCGAGATGTTCGCGAACTATTGAGGGATGAGTAATATTATTAGAGAGTTTTTCTAATAAATCGCTGATTAACCGAGCTTGCTCCTGATCTAAAACCGCTCCCTGGTTAACTTCAGCGCTGATTTCTTCCAAGCGACGCTGTTCACCGCGTAAATGCTCCCAAGCACCTGCAAGCTCTTGACGGTTGCGCTCGATTTCTTCTTGTAATCGTTGAATCTCCTCGCGAGAATTTTCAACTTCTTGAAGTTTTGCATCTACCTGCTGCGCTTCTCGTTCGATTTGTTGTATATGTTCTTCTCGTGCTTCCAAATCCATTTCACGACGGCTTAATTCCTGTCCTTGAAATGTTAACGATTCTTTCCACTGATCTATTTCCTCTTCCTTGACTTTAAATTTTTCCAGTTGACGAGAAAAATTTTGCAAAATGGTTACTAGTGGACGACCAGCTTCTTGCAATCGCTGTACCTGACGAGTTGGATTCAGTTCAGCTAACACAAGCGCACCATCATTTAGTTTGCTGGCTTCTTCAGCCGCAATTACTTCCTCGTTTACCGTACTCCAATTCTGGTCTTTTCGTTGACAAGCTAGCAGTTTTAATTCGGTTTTGGCACCACCACCGAGTAAACCACCCTTTTGTTTTTGTACTTCCGCTAAATACAGCACACCGCAAACCCTTATTGATGTACTTGAATAATTGTTTCTTAAAACGATAGATCACGACATTAATGCTTTATTTCACTTCAAATCGGCGAAATAATACAACTGTAAATGTCATATGCGTGTTAAATAATCACATATTGATTTTTTATATAATCGACTTCCATCGTATCTGTACATTTTGTACTTATGAAGTGGTGGATGGCTACCGTATTATTACTCACAATCAACAGGATTATTAAGGAATATTTCCCTTCTCTTGAATAAAAATACAAACAAATTAGAAACTTGTCTATGGGGATGGCAATCTTTTTTTGCAAATCCTAAATTTTGATCTTTGTTGAGTTATAAATAAAAATTATAAATCTGCTAAAAATGTTTTCATCTGTATTTTGATCTTTTTTTTGCTAATTATTCAAATATTTCTGTGAACACTGGAAAAAATTGGACACAATGAACAAAGAATGTAAACTGGATAACAAGGAGCGCCTAATTGCTAAATGCAGGGAAATTTAAGTGAGATTGATGTACGCAGTATCCTGCAATTGATTGAGTTGGGACAGCGAACTGGGTCACTGTTTATTGAAGCTGATGATTCGTGTAACAGTAGTAAGTTTGCTTACGGTTATACTGAAGAATCCTTGCCCCGGACTTGGTTTGTTTTTTTCCTCAACGGTCAAATAATCTACTCTCAAGAAGGTAATAGTACTGTATTCCGTCTTCGCGATTACTTACGCTACTACCGAATTAAACTGCAAGGAGAGGAAACATTTTCAAATACCGATTCTGAGCAGTCATTGTCTGCACCCGAATACGGCTATTTATGGAGACTATTGGAGCAAGATATCATTAATCCGATTCAGGCTCGTAGCATCATACATGGGTTGGTACATGAGACTTTTTTTGATTTATTGAGTTTGCGTCAAGGCAATTTTATTTTTGAGTCGGATCAACCTTTAGCCCCCCAACTGACTACTTTGGAAATTGCTCCTCTTGTTAGCAAAGTTTTCAAGCAGTTACAGGAGTGGAAGCAGTTATATCCCTATATTCAGTCTCCAGATCAATGTCCTTTTTTGACTGACATTCACCGTCTGCGTTCCTCTTTGGCTTCTTCTACCGTGGAAAAATTACAGCATTGGACTGATGGTAAAACTTCCCTGCGTCAACTGGCTCGCTATCTAAATCGAGATGTTTTGACATTAGCAAAAGCAATATATCCTTACGTACAACAAGGTTTAATACATATAGTATCCCAGGATACCGTGCTATCTTTAACCCATGAACAAGAAACTCTACGGCACTCCCAGAAAAACCAACAAGCAATAGTATGTATTGATGATACAGCCGCTATTTGCGAAAGTGTAAAGTCTATTTTAGAACTACAAGGCTATAATGCAATCGCCTTTACTAATCCTTTGGAGGCACTCAATTGGGTTTTTAAACTACAGCCGCATTTGATTTTATGCGATATTGTTATGCCCGGTTTGGATGGTTACGAACTTTGTGCAATGCTGCGACATTCTAGCGCATTCCGACTCGTTCCGATTATCATGGTCAGCGGCAAAAGTAGCTATATCGATAGAGTTAGAGCAAATATGGTGGGGGCTACAGATTATTTGACAAAGCCTTTCGAGCAAACCGAATTGCTATTGTTAATTAGAAAATATCTTGCTCAAAACTAATTGGCGATCGCCGATGTCGCAGAAAGCAGCACTTGTTGATTTAAGCAAAGATAGAGTAAAAATATTATCACTAACTCCAAATCAAGCTAATTATCAAAATAGTTACTAGAACGGTGAATAAATCATTTTTTTAATACAGCATAATTCGGGGAGACTAGGGAATGTTCCTAATAAAGGGACATCTACATCGGGAGGTAATGAGACATTTATGAGTACAGTTCTGATCGTGGAAGATAGCATTGCACAAAGGGAGATGATTACAGACCTACTCAGAGCGAGTGGTTTGTCGGTCACTCACGCTTCGGACGGACTAGAAGCACTACAGACAATTCAAAATATTTGTCCCGATTTAGTAGTGTTGGATATCGTCATGCCTCGGATGAATGGTTATGAAGTTTGCCGTCGGTTAAAGTCCGACCCCAAAACTCAAAATGTGCCGGTTGTGATGTGTTCCTCTAAAGGGGAAGAATTCGACCGTTATTGGGGAATGAAGCAAGGGGCTGATGCTTATATTGCCAAACCTTTTCAACCCACGGAATTGGTTGGGACAGTCAAACAACTGCTGCGAGGATAAGGATCAAAGCAATATGGAACACAAACCGGATTTTTTAGGAGGTGTCGGACAAGATCATCTCCGTCCTGAATTAAACGTCGAAAGTAAGGACGGGGAATTACATCTACGGTTTTTCATTCCCTCGCATCAGGAGTTTGCATTACCAGCAACTGGTATCAGGGAGGTAATTGAATTAAGTCCTGACAGAATGACTCCGATTCCTAATGTTTCACCTTTACTTTTGGGTACTCTAAATTTAAGAGGTCGTGTCATTTGGGTCGCTGACTTGGGTCAGTTTCTTGGAGAAACAACTCCATTGAATACCGATAGGGCAGAAATTTCAGTGATTGCGATCGAAGAACAAGACACGATAGTCGGTTTGGCCGTTGAAGAAATCGGAGGTATGGACTGGCTTGATGTACAGCATCTAAGACCTACCAACGTGCCGGATACTATGGCTCCTTTTTTAAAGGGAGAATGGTTAATAGATACCGAAATTCCTCGGTGTCTGCGGTTGCTCGACCAAATGGCAATTTTACGGAGTGCCCGGTGGGCTGGATGACCGAAAGGAGGCAATAAATGGCATCATCAAGTATAGATTATACACAAATATATCAGCAGGCTTATAAAGCCTATGTACAGAAAGATTATCAATTGGCGGCTGAACTCATTGACCAGGTAGTACAGCATTTGACTGATGACCCAAATACCCATTTACTCAGGGGTCACATATATTATGTTTTACAAAAGTACGATGTTGCACAAGCAGAATATCAGGCGGTATTAAATTTAACAAATGACTCCGAGATTGTTGATTTTGCTCGTAATGGTCTGGAAAATATCAATAATTATCAAAATCAAATCAAGCCAGATGTCCAAAGTCACGCAGTTGATGATGGAAATGAGGATATAAATTTATCGGATTTTTTCCCCAAGGAAGAAAAGCCCGTTGATAATTTTTTAGATTACGATACTAATAGCAATTCGGATAGTAATAACTTTGCTTTTTCTGCTTTTAATCAAGATCAAAATGAAGAAGTTACAGATTTACTCAACGAACCGGCTTTAACTAGTCCATTTGAGCTAGGCGAGCATAGTCAGGTATTTGATACAATACCGAATTTGAAAGCAGATAATTTGAGTGATAATCCTTTTGCTCAAAGCGAAGTTGTAGAAGCAGATATTAATCAAAAGAATGGAGAAATTTCAAAACCCGAACTTGAATTACCTTCTTTTTGGCAGGAAGATATAAGGGAAGAGATTTCAACAGATTCCTCGTCTGATTCGACTTTTTTAGATTTAGAACCTGAAACGAATTCTAAGCAAAATCCATTTGTACAAAGTGAACTACCACCAAGCAATAGTTTACAAGAGGAAGATTTCTTTTTTGAGGATAATCCCGTTGAAGATAGTGAAAGTTTTAGCTTACCCAGCAAGTTTTTTAATGATGATTTTTCTCAGATACAATCACAGGAATTTCCGGAATCTCCAGAAAACTTACAAAATCAACAGCAGCAACAGGGCGACAGTTTTGACTTAGAAGCATTTGAAGAAGTTTTTGGTACTGACGATTTTGCGACTAATAATGAAGAGACAAAGAGTATTGTTAAACCCAGCGATAGCAGCAGTCGTAATCATAGCAATAACATTGAATATTTAGACGAATTTGATGAATTTGATGATTTAGGGAATATTTCAGCATTCGATTTATCAGCAGGAGATCCAACATTTTCTGATATACTCCCTCATTCTGGTTCGCTGCAAACTAATGGCAATTTGAGCATTAACCATTTACAAAGCTCAAATTCTGCTCAAATTAGTCATCCTACTATTTCCGATCATGAATTTGGAGACAGTATCGAAAGCGATAATGCTCCTTTACAGCAACGGGATGCAGAACTCTTTAGTATTTCCAATTCCCAAGAAGCGGTTCCAGTTTTTACTCAGAACGATCGCAATAAAATCGAACCGCAAGTCAATGTTGAACAAGGCGTTTTTGCAGTTTTAGAAAATGCTCCATTGGAAACAAAACAATGGCTAACTGCGGGAATGGTGGGAATTATCTCTTCTGTAGTAGTAGCAGTTGTCAGTTTCGGAGCTACAAGTTTTTCTGCTCCCAATCAGCGGGAATCTATACGCAATACAGGTTGGGCAATGTCTTTAGCTGCCGGAATCGCTGGTTTTGTGACTGCGGGAACAATGGGACATCTGACTATCAAACAAGTTCGTCGTACTACCAAGGATTTACAAACTCAGTTTGATTCTGTACGTAAGGGTAATTTAAACGCACAAGCTACGGTGTATTCGGAAGATGAATTTGGGCAGTTAGCTGCTGGCTTTAATGAAATGGCACGGGTGATTTTTACAACAACCCATGAAGCTACACGCAAGGCTCAGGAGCAGGAAGAAGCGAAAGAAAATTTGCAGCGTCAGGTAATTCGTTTACTTGATGATGTGGAAGGAGCAGCCAGAGGAGATTTAACGGTACAAGCGGAAGTTACAGCCGATGTACTCGGAGCAGTTGCCGATGCTTTCAACCTGACGATTCAAAATCTCCGGGATATCGTGCAACAGGTAAAAGTCGCAGCCAGAGAAGTCACCAAAGGAGCGACAAATTCCGAAACTTTTGCCAGAGCTTTATCTAGTGATGCTTTGCGACAAGCGGAAGAATTAGCCGTAACGCTCAATTCTGTACAGGTAATGACTGATTCGATTCAAAGGGTAGCCGAAGCAGCCAGAGAAGCCGAAGCAGTAGCCCGTGATGCGAGCGAAATTGCTCTTAAAGGTGGAGAAGCTGTGGAAAATACTGTAGCAGGTATTCTCGAAATTCGAGAAACTGTTGCTGAAACCACTCGAAAAGTCAAACGATTGGCAGAATCTTCCCAAGAAATTTCTAAAATTGTCGCTTTGATTTCTCAAATTGCTTCAAGAACTAACTTATTAGCTCTTAATGCCAGTATTGAAGCTGCTCGTGCGGGAGAATCGGGACGGGGATTTGCCATTGTTGCCGATGAAGTTCGTCAACTTGCCGACAAATCTGCCAAATCATTAAAGGAAATCGAACAAATCGTCATGCAAATTCAAAGCGAAACCGGCTCTGTAATGACTGCAATGGAAGAAGGTACGCAACAGGTGATTAAAGGTACTAAATTGGCTGAAGAAGCTAAACGTTCTTTGGAAAATATCATTCAAGTTGCCAATAGAATTGACATACTAGTACGTTCTATTACTACAGATACTGTGGAACAAACGGAAACATCCCGTGCTGTAGCTCAAGTAATGCAATCGGTAGAACTAACTGCACAAGAAACTTCTCAAGAAGCTCAAAGAGTCTCCGGAGCTTTACAGCATTTAGTCGGTGTGTCCCGTGATTTGATTTCTTCTGTAGAACGTTTCCGAGTCGAAACTGCCGAATCTAGATAAAAATGTTACAGGTCAAAGGTCACAGGTCAAAGGTCAAAGGTTATAACTCATAACTCCTAACTCCTAACTCCTAACTCCTAACTCCTAACTTATAACTCCTAACTCACCAAGACGGTTATATTATGCTACCGGAACAACAACAACGCATTTTAGGATACTTTATTGAGGAAGCAACTGACCACCTGAATACTATCGAGCAGGGGTTGTTAAATCTTCAGAGTACTCTTAATGACCCGGATTTAATTAACGAAGTTTTCCGGGCTGCTCACTCGATTAAAGGGGGAGCGGCAATGCTTGGTTTGAGTAGCATTCAGCGTACTTCTCACCGTCTTGAAGACTGCTTTAAAGTTCTCAAGGATAGCCCGGTCAAAATCGATCAAAAGCTAGAATCTTTGTTTCTTGGGGTTTCCGATACTCTCAAAGTACTCTTAGAACATTTGAGTGGACCTTTTGGTTTGACGGAGGAAACTGCCAATACTTTAATGGCTGAAGCTGAACCAGTATTTACTTGGCTCCACGAACATTTAGAAAAACTCGTTCAACAGTCTACTGCTGACAATAGGGTTTCGTCTACTACTGAGAATAATAAGTTACAAATAAACACAGAAAATAACGCAGTATTTACTGGAAATAATTATAACGAGCTGCAAACAGAAGTATTGAATAAACTTCGGCAGATGTTGCAGTTATTTAAACAGCCAGCCACTCCTGAAAATCGAGATAAGCTACGGGAATGTACTGATTATTTGGCAGGTCTAGGTGATAAACTTAACTTGCATGGTTGGAGCCATTTATGCCGTTCGATGACAAGGGCGATCGCAACAGAAGAAAATACTTATTTAAGTTTAGCCAAAATTGCAATTACTGAGATTAAACAAGCGTTAGAGCTAGTTTTAGCAAATCGGGAAAATGAAATTGTCATTAGTGAGCAATTACAAGCATTAATCCCGGCTGCTGATGTGGAATTGTTAGATATGAGTAATTTAGAGTTTGATGAACCCGACACGGAATTACTAGTAAATTCACAAGTAGATAATTATTCAGAAGTTGCGGCTGTGGAGGGTTTGTATTTAACAGATCACAATCATCAAACCGAAGATATTCAATTAACAGTCGATAGGGTTGAAACAGAAGACAATATTAACAGTTTATTTGAGTTGTCTGACCAATTGGACGATAATGTTGATCGTGATGCAGCGACTGTAGTTCATGAATTAAATATTCACGGTCCAGAAGTAGGAGTATCTGAATTAAATACTCTAGCTGATCTATTTGGAGGAGAATCTTCTGAACTTGATGAAAATTGGCAACAAGAGCAAATTATTCATACAAAGCCCGATAAATCCCGAAAACGCGATGGCGATGTAGAAGCCAATATTGATCAAGCTAAAGATACCGATAGCGAATTTGCAGATTTTCTCTCGCTTGAACAGAAGGTTTCTCAAGATGAGTCAACAACTGCTAAGGAAGAAATGACCATAATGCAGTTGTTTGGTGAAGATTTTCCCGAATTAGAAAATTTTCAAGATACTGGTAGCAAAGAGTTTGATGATGAGCAAGAAGTTAAGGATTTACTCGAACTTAGTTTTGATGATAACCATCTCTATACTGATGAAAATGAATTAAATTCGCTTTTCGATGAAAATACTGCTTATAGCGAACAATCTGCCGAAGATACGGTTGATTTTGAGGATTTATTTACAGAAGCTACGGTAAATGAAGTCTCAGAGATTACAGCACAAGAGGAAATATTCAATTTACCAAGCTTTGAGCAAGTCGGTTTAAATACTTTATTTGGTGAATTTGAAAAACCAAGTGAAGAAAACGATTATGGTGATTTATTTGATGATTCTTCAGCGGAAGTTATGGAGAATTTGGGTAATGTCTGGGAAAAAACCGAAATTATACCTCATGAAGATGTCGCAAAAATATTAGAAGAGAATTTATTGGAAGCTACCAATTGTCAGATACCTGAACCTGTAATTGCAGATTTTGAATTGCAAGATTTAGACAACAGTTTTAATAATTCAACATTTTCAGAGGATGCTGTAGATGATTTATTTGAATTAATGCTGAGTGGTGAAGAAGAAGTTTTTAATAATCCTAATCATGACGAATTATTCCCTGGTGTGGAATCCGATTTATTTGCAACTGGAGAAGAAAATAATTTAAGTTTACTGAAAGTAGATGACGATAATGTTCCACAATTATCTAGTGTAGAAGCAGATTTATTTACAACTTTCTTAGAGCAAGATAATTTACTCGAAGTTGATGAAAATGAAGTTGAAAAATTATCCGTAGAACAAGATTTATTTACAACTTTTTCCGAACAAGATAATCCTTTTACAGAAGTATCTCCACAAAAAAATTACAGCGACTTCTCACAATCTTTAGAATCATCTTTTGATTTAGAAATTCCAGAAGAAGTAAGTCTCAATAGCGATTCATCAGAAGATTTGCAATATATTACAACTAATTCCGAAGCACAATTAATTGATGATTTGTTTTCTCAAGACATTACTTTTGATGATGAAATCACTTTACAAGCAACTTCAAAAGAAGAAAAAATTACTTTCTTACCTTTTAATTCTGAGTCAAATGAGGAAGAAGAACTAAAATTTGATGATTTTTCTGACTTAGAATCCTTACTCGAACAGCAAGAATTCCCAGATGCAGAATTTGCGGCTTTAGAAGATTTACTTATCCTCGACAATCAGCAACAACCAGCAGAAAACGATACATCTGAGACAGTAAATACCGAAGATGCTTCAACCATTAATGATGAATTCAGCGACTTAGAAAACCTACTTAAGCAAGCTAACACATCCATACCCCGTACAAGTCAAACCAATTCCACTTCTCCTAAAAATACTCGTAGCACCAAAGGCGAACAATTGATGCGGGTTCCGGTGAAGCATTTGGATAACTTGAGCAATCTGGTTGGGGAATTGGTAGTCAATCGTAACACATTGGAACAAGACCAAGAAAGAATGCGACAATCCCTTGATAACTTGCTTGTTCAAATACACAATCTTTCCGATGTGGGTGCGAGAATGCAGGAACTTTACGAACGTTCATTATTGGAAGCATCTTTACTCGCGGCTCGTAAAGACAACGGTAAAAGCAATTATAATTTTAATACAGATAGGGGTTTCAGCGAATTAGAAATGGATCGATTTACTCCTTTTCATACCCTATCCCAAGAAATGATTGAATTGATTGTCCGAGTACGAGAATCAGCGAGTGATATTGACTTTGTTGTTGAAGATAACGAAAGAGTAGCCCGTCAATTTCGTCAAGTTACTTCACAATTGCAAGAAGGAATAACGCGATCGCGAATGGAAGCGTTTTCTCAGGTAACAACTCGTTTGGAACGAGGAGTACGAGATAATTCGATTAAGTGTGGTAAGCAAGTGAATTTGATCATCGAAGGTCAGGATACTTTAGTTGATAAAATGATTCTTCAGTATCTGAGCGATCCTTTGACTCATTTATTAAATAATGCCATTGTTCACGGGATTGAAACCCCAGAAGAAAGAGAATCCAGAGGTAAACCTGCTCAAGGAACAATCAAAATCCGCGCTTTCCACCAAGGTAATCAAACAGTGATTTCCGTAAGCGATGATGGTGCCGGTATTGATGCTGAAAAAGTCAAGAAAAAAGCGGTCAAGGTTGGTTTAATTACCCCAGAACAAGCAAAAACTATGTCCCGAATGGAAGTATACGAACTATTATTCCATTCTGGTTTTAGCACCAAAGATGAAGCAGATCAACTTGCTGGACGTGGTGTGGGGATGGATGTAGTTCGGACTTCAATCAGTGAAATTCGAGGCACAATTAGTACTGATTCCAGTTTGGGTAAAGGAACTAAATTTACGATTCGTTTACCGCTAACTCTAAGTATTTGTAAAGCTTTGTGTTGCGTTTCGGATAAAGGTCGAATTGCTTTCCCCATGGATGGTGTGGAAGATACCATGGATATGCCGGTTAAAAACATTCGCGAAGATGCCGATGGTAAAAAATATATCCTGTGGCGCGATACAAAACTACCCTTCCGTCCTCTTAAAGAGTTGTTAACATTTAATCGTCTGTTGAGTCGCGGCATCGTTTACGGTGGTAACAGAGATGATGATATGGTTTCTGTAATTGCAGTGCGTTCAGGGAATACGATGATTGCGCTGCAAGTTGACCAAGTTTTGAACGAACAGGAAATTGTGATTAAGCAATTTGAAGGACCAGCACCAAAACCCATTGGTGTAGCAGGTGCTACCATCCTTGGGGATGGTCGAATTATGCCAATTGTTGATGTTTTGGAATTAATCGATATTTTTGAAGGTCGGACATCGAAACAAAGTAGCATTAGTCTTTGGGAGCAAAAAGATACTCTCATACCTGTAGAGCCTGCGGATGCTAAAATTGACCCCACAGTCCTGATTGTTGATGATTCAATTACAGTACGAGAGTTACTTTCTCTTACCTTTACTAAAGCTGGTTATCGTGTAGAACAAGCCCGTGATGGACAAGAAGCCTGGGATAAATTACGCTCCGGTTTACCTTGCGATATTGTCTTCTGTGACATTGAAATGCCCCGTTGTGACGGATTAGAATTATTATCGCGCATTCAGAAAAACCCCGATTTGAACAATTTACCGATTGCCATGTTAACTTCCCGTGGTGCCGATAAGCACAGGCAAATGGCGATTCAATTAGGTGCAAGTGGGTATTTTACTAAGCCTTATTTAGAAGAAGCTTTGCTGGAAGCTGCTGTGAGGATGCTCAAAGGTGAAAAGTTAGTAGTTAGTGGTTAGTTGTTGGTTGTTAGTTGTTAGTTGTTAGTAGTATTAAGAAGTCGGGTTTTTTAGCTGCAATATCTGTAGTATCGAACAATCATCGTAAAAACCCGACTTCTCACCCCCAGACAGTCAATCCTCGATTCAATACCTGAGATGAAGTCCGGTTACTACTATCCCGCTAGAAAATTAGCGATTTCTCTTTATCTCTTTCCTCAGCGCTCTTAGCGTCTCTGCGGTTTTTTCCCCTAATCTTTTAACGGGAAGGGAGTAATTGCGTACTATATGACTCAACGCATTTATCCAAAACCCATTACCAATTACCCATTACCAGCCCTCACAGAAATACCGGAGTGTTTAACCGGACATAATATCACTTGATTCCTGCTTCCACACTAGCTTTAAATTCATCAAACCATTCAAACATCACTCATCTCCATTCAATGGACGAAAATAAAAAATTCTATATAGCCTTAAATTACCCAAATATTTCTGGAATAAATCAAAAAATGCGTAAAAATTGAATTTCATATGTATATTATTGAAAAACGTGATGCACGCTAACGCGCTTTTTGCATACATTGAAAATTCAATGCTAAGCCTGAATGAAAAAATTGTTTTCGCTTCTACCCAAGTTTTTACTTATCTTTTTGACAATAGTTATTATTTGTACATTTTTGTACTATATAAAAGTATCTTCTTCCCAGAAAAACATGACTACTGTACACAACTTAAACTATCCAGCAACTAGCAAAAGCCAACAAGTTGATAATTACCACGGTACTGAGGTTGCAGATCCTTACCGTTGGTTGGAAAATCCCGATTCTAAGGAAACTAAATCTTGGGTGGAAGCGCAAAACAAAGTTACTTTTGGTTATTTAGAAAAAATTCCTCAGAGAGAGGATATCAAGAAACGTCTGACGAAGTTATGGGATTATGAAAAATATGGTGTTCCTTTCAAAGAGGGGAATCGTTATTTTTATTTCAAGAATGACGGTTTACAAAATCAAAGTGTTTTATATACTTTGAAAACCCTTGACGATAAACCAACTGTTTTATTAGATCCAAATAAACTTTCCGAAGATGGTACTGTTGCTCTTTCTGGTATATCTATTAGTGAAAACGGTGAATATTTAGCTTATGGTATATCAGTTGCTGGTTCCGATTGGCAAGAATGGAAGGTGAGAAATATTGAAACTGGTGAAGATTTAAAAGACCATTTACGATGGATTAAATTTTCTGGAGCTTCTTGGACTAATGATAGTAAAGGTTTTTTCTATAGTGCTTATGATGAACCTAATGAAAAAACCAAGTTAGAAGATGTTAATTACTATCAAAAGCTTTATTATCATCAATTAGGTCAACCTCAATCATCAGATACTTTAATTTATCAACGTTCTGACCAAAAAGAGTGGGGTTTCAACGGTAGTGTTACCGAAGATGGATGTTATTTGATTATTTCGGTTTGGTTGGGAACTGATTCTAAAAACTTAGTTTTTTATCAGGATTTAACTAATCCTAACAGTCAAGTTATCGAATTAATCAATAAATTTGAATCCTCTTATAGTTTTATTGATAATGATGAAAATATCTTTTATTTTCAAACTGATTTAAATGCATCACGAGGAAAAGTGATTGCTATTGATACGAAAAAACCGGAATCTAAAAATTGGCAAGAAATAATTCCTGAAGCTACAGAAACTTTAGGAAGTGTTGGTACTATTAATCATCAATTTGTTGCGGAATATCTTAAAGATGCTCGCAGTCAAATTAAAATTTTTGAAATTAATGGTAATTTTGTTAGAGAAATCGAATTACCTGGTATCGGTTCTGTAGGTGGTTTTAATGGTAAAAGCAGTGACACGGAAACTTTTTATTTATTCACCAGTTTTACTGCACCCGGAACTATCTATCGCTACGATATGATAACGGGTGAAAGTACTATTTTTCGCGAGCCAAAAGTAGATTTCAATGCTGATAATTACGCAACCAAACAGATATTTTACAAAAGCAAAGATGGTACTCAAATACCAATGTTTATTACCCATAAAAAGGGAATTAAATTAGATGGAAATAATCCGACATATCTTTACGGTTACGGCGGTTTTAACGTATCTTTAACACCAACCTTTTCAGTTAGTAGCTTGATATGGATGGAAATGGGCGGAGTTTACGCTATGCCTAATATACGCGGCGGTGGCGAATACGGCGAAGCATGGCATCAAGCAGGAATTAAAGATAAAAAACAAAACGTTTTTGATGACTTTATCGCTGCTGCGGAATGGTTGATAGACAATGGTTATACTAAATCTGATCAATTGGCGATCGCCGGTGGTAGTAATGGTGGATTATTAGTAGGTGCCTGCATGACGCAGCGTCCGGATTTATTCGCTGCGGCTTTGCCAGCAGTAGGGGTAATGGATATGTTGCGTTTCCATAAGTTTACCATCGGTTGGGCTTGGGTTCCCGAATACGGTTCCTCGGAAAATCCCGAAGATTTCAAAACCCTTTATGCTTATTCACCTTTGCATAATTTGAAAGTGGGGAAAGCTTATCCAGCAACGTTGATAACTACGGCAGATCATGATGATCGAGTAGTACCGGCTCATAGTTTCAAATTTGCCGCTGCATTACAAGCAGCTCATGATGGAGATGCACCAGTATTAATAAGAATTGAAACAAAAGCTGGACATGGTGCAGGTAAACCGACAACAAAGATTATTGAAGAAGCTGCGGATAAGTGGGCTTTTTTGGTGAAGACTTTGGGAATTGAAGGAGTGAAGTTTTAGTTCGTAGCTAGTAGGTTGGGTTAGGCACAAAAAAGATAATAATTTGAACGAGTAAAGTCCGTATTGTGCCGTAACCCAACATTTATTATCGGTATACCGCAAGATCTTAAATCCAATAAAATATCGTTTATCCACAGACGTAATGTTGGGTTACGACACGATTAATATAATTTTTTTACCCATACAATTTGTTTTAATGTCTAACCCAACCTACTAACTTAAGCTAGTAGGTTGGGTTAGGCACAAAAAAGATAATAATTTAAACGAGTAAAGTCCGTATTGTGCCGTAACCCAACATTTATTATCGGTATACCGCAATATCTTAAATCCACTAAAATATTGTTTATCCACAAACTTAATGTTGGGCTACGACACGATTAATATAATTTTTTTACCCATACAATTTGTTTGAGTGTCTAACCCAACCTACTGACTAATCTAGCAACCAAGATATAATCACTCCGAGTCATTTGCTACAAAGTCAACTTGTTCATAAAGGTCACTTAATGTAAGTTGAAAATCAACAGTTTCTAACGAAAATAAGGCAGATTCTCCTTCCATTTCATCAAAAACCCATTTACCATTGGCAGTTTTCACATAATGCATTACATGATATTGATATTGATCTATTAAAATATATTCTTTAAATTCTGGAATCGAACGATAATATAAAAACTTATTTC
This sequence comes from Nostocales cyanobacterium 94392, assembly GCA_035285725.1. Taxonomy (GTDB): domain Bacteria; phylum Cyanobacteriota; class Cyanobacteriia; order Cyanobacteriales; family Nostocaceae; genus Rivularia. The sequence continues at coordinate 41,342 of JAYKJL010000128.1, forward strand.
CTTGGTCGTAATTTTGTGTTGATTTTGATAAAACTTCTGCAATTAATGAAGGATTCATCACGGTAGTTGTGTTGTTTCCTGTGTAAACAGGTTGTCCCTCTATTAGCATCACATCAGGATAAGTATGCTGACGATATTTAGGTATCCATAAACGCACATCGGCTATATAAATCCGACAATTTTGCTTTTTGGTGGCAATTTTTAAAGAAGCAGCCAAATTTAGAGCAATTTGATTGTGATTGGTAGTCCCACCCGTCATTGGTATAATTTCTCCGTCGCGGTACTCGCTCTTAAATTCTGCTTGTTCTTCTAGTTCTAAATATTCTTCCGGAGTGTAGAAGCGTTTGACTGTTTGTACTTCTTTCGTCATAGTTTTTATTTTCATAAAACATGATCTATTTCTCGATAATTTTCGATGCGAGGACGCTATAACGATAAATCTTCAAAAATATGATTCCTATCCCAATTTTACTGTGGAGAGCGATATTTATGTTAAACCGCTTTGTAGTGTCACGCATCAACGGGTTATTGTGACATTCACCCGGGTTAGTGCGGTTGCGTGAGCGGCTATTCCTGAAATCAAAAAATTGTATCCCGCTCATAATGGAGATGCACCAGTATTAATAATAATTGAAACAAAAGCTGGACATGGTGTAGGTAAACCGACAACAAAGATTATTGAAGAAGCTGCGGATAAGTGGGCTTTTTTGGTGAAGACTTTGGGAATTGAAAAAGTAGAATTTGGTTCCTAGTTTCGCTTCAGCGCATCCGGGTGCGTTGTGGATATTTTTTAAGCGCACCCTGAAAAATTAATTAAAAGAATCAATATAAGTTAAAATCATTCCTCTCTACCCTGTAAACCACCTCTACGACTAGCAAGTTCTTTTGCTATTCCTTCTTCATCTAATAAAGGTTTACCATTCGCAACTATTTTTGTACGAATTTTTCTTAAACGTTCTCCCAAAGAAGCTTTATTGACAGAATTTTTATCGTAAAGAAATTCAACAAAATCTAAAACTTCTTCTTGCTTTTCTTTGGGTAAAGAACGCCACTTTGCTAATAAATCTTGTTCTGGACTCATAATGACAACCTTTTGGTAATAAGTTTGGCTTGACATATCCTCAAACCAATAACCCTACAACAACCCTGCCGATTCATACAACCGCTTCACCAATGCTATAATCTTATCTCCATAGTTCAAATCAGCCTCCCATCTACCCGATAAATCTGTTACTAACGGTGCAATACCCCGTGTCACAAAGCGAAATCTGGGGTCTACAACTTCCTGTGATAAAGGTTCTAAACTGGCGTAAGCTTTTAAATGTTGAATATGAGCGCAGACTCCAATTCTCGCACTAGGAAATGATGCTGTTTCGCTTCCACCACCGATAGTTCCTAATCCGGCAAAGTTATTTTGTTGCGGTTGTATATCATCCCCAAAACGTAAAAATCCGGTTTCCAAACACATTTGACAAAAAGCAATATCGTGATTTACTCCCTCAATTGCTGCTTCTTCTCGATACAGTTTCGGTATGTCGGGAAATTTCACCAAAGCATCTTGATTATTGTCTCTCAAAAATATTTGTAACTGTACTTCTGAAGTTACACCACGAGATATTATTTGACTAATTTGGTTGGGACAAATTGCCAAATTTGACTTTAAAATTACGGTACGATTCACAGCATCCCAACCGATTGATATATTAAATTCTCGTAATTCTACTGCTTTGACATAAACTATTCTGCGGTAGCTCAGACGACGCACATTAGTAAGTTTTGATAAGTCAATTTGCAAACGGTCAACTAAATCTATGGGAATATAGGCATTACCGTTAACTAATATTCCTTGTTCTGAATAAATTTGACCGTTAATTTTAATATTAATTGCTGGATAAGTTGGTTCCGGTGCCGGAGTTGAACCTGGATCAATTACGCGACTCCATGCTACCATTCCATCAGCGATTCCCACCGCAAATTCTCGACGACGGGTTTGTAATAAAGCACGGTCTTGGGGACTACTCAAGAAAATAACTTGCATCAACAAAGACGCGATCGCAACTTGACGAGTAAACGTCAACTGTCCCATCCCAGTTGCAGTATCCGGCTTCACCCCCCGACTATTTAACTGCGGAACCCGACGTAGCAGCCCCATCAACAGAGTTTCGGCATTGCTTTTACGTTCTTCGTTATTAGCAATATAATAGACGCTAGCGCCGTTTACAGCAGGACTAGAAGCTGAATCGGCATGAATTTCCAAGGCGACATCATTACGATTACCACGAGAATTTATCCACTCAATACTCGCTCTAGCACTCAAAGAATCTGGAACCGAAAGAACTTCAAACCCACGCGCCCTTAATTCCGTTAAAATTAAATCTCGTAGTAAAATCATTTCCTTGGCTTCAGTTGTCCCACCCGCAATAAAACCTGGATCTATACCTCCTGTTTCCTTACCTCCGTGACCTGCTGAAATAAAAATACGTCCCATCTTCAGTATTTCCTCTGATTAAAAGTTATCGTAAAAGATTGTTTACACCATTCTGGTACTGGGGACAAGGATATAAAGGTTAAAGGTTATAGGTCAAAGGTTAGAGGTTAAAGGCAAGAGGCAACCATCAACCATCAACTAACAACCATCAACTAACAACCATCAACCAACAACCATCAACCATCAACTAACAACTATCAACCATCAACCATCAACCATCAACTAACAACCATCAACTAACAACCATCAAATTATGCAAATCCCCCGCTTGCACCAAGATACGATTGAAGAAGTCAAACAACGGGCTGATATTGTTGATGTCATATCAGAACGAGTTGTTTTACGCAAGCGTGGTAAAGATTTTTTAGGATTATGTCCTTTCCACAATGAAAAAACTCCTAGTTTCAGTGTAAGTCCTAGCAAACAGATGTATTACTGTTTTGGCTGTCAAGCTGGAGGGAATGTAATCAAATTCATGATGGAGTTGGATAAAAGGTCTTTTGCTGAAGTTGTCTTAGATTTAGCACGACGCTATCAGGTACCCGTACAAACTTTAGAACCCGAGCAGCGACAAGAATTACAGCGTCAATTATCGGAACGTAAACAAATATACTCGGTTCTTGAGGTGGCTTCGCGTTTTTATCAACACGCTTTATGGCAACCAAGTGGGGAAGTTGCTTTAGAATATCTTCAACAACAGCGCAAGTTAACAGATGAAACTATAAAAAAGTTTGAGTTAGGTTATGCTCCGGTTGGTTGGGATATTTTGTATCGCTATTTAGTGGAAGATAAACGGTATCCAGTACAGTTATTGGAGAAAGCAGGATTAATTAAGTCTCGTGCAGAAGGTAGGGGTTCTTATGATGCTTTTCGCAACCGTTTAATGATTCCTATTCACGATATTACCGGGAAAGTAATTGCTTTTGGTGGTAGAAGTTTAGATGATGAACAACCAAAATATTTAAATTCACCGGAAACCGAAGTTTTTCATAAAGGTAGAACGTTATTTGGATTAGATAAAGCGAAATCTGGTATTTCCCAATTTGACCAAGCTGTGGTAGTGGAAGGCTATTTTGATGTTATCGCTCTTCATGCAGTTGGCATTACCAATGTTGTCGCTTCGTTGGGTACTGCTTTGAGTATTGAACAAGTACATTGGGTAATGCGTTACAGCGATTCTAAACAGTTAATCCTCAATTTTGATGCTGATAAAGCTGGTACTCTTGCAGCAGAAAGAGCAATTGGTCAAGTGGCAGATTTAGCTTATAAAGGTGAAGTTCATCTGAAAATTCTCAATATTCCTGATGGTAAAGATGCTGATGAATACTTGTTTACTCATTCTTCAGAAGATTATCGCCAACTGTTAGCAAATGCACCTTTATGGTTGGATTGGCAGATTGAACAAATTACTAAAGATTGCGATTTGAAACAAGCTACAGATTTTCAAAAAGTCTGTCAGCAAATGGTTAAATTATTAAAGAATATAGATAATACTGATACGCGAGATTATTATGTTTCTCGTTGTGCAGAAATACTCAGTTTGGGAGACTCCAGACTTACTCCATTACGAGTAGAAAATTTATTAACTCAAATTTCTCCTCATCATAAATCAGCAGGAGGAAATTATAAAAATAAAAGTTATATATCTCCATCTTTAAACCGCGAAGGTAAAGATAATTCTGGGAATGCTCTGAAATCAATTCCTAAAGAATACAGTCTTTTAGAAGAAGCAGAAAGTTTATTATTACTAATTTATTTACATTCTCCAGAATACCGAAAAATAATTGTTGAAACTTTAGAAGAAAAAAATTTACAATTCAGCTTGTCTCATCATAGATTTTTGTGGCAAAAAATTGTCGAAATTCAATCACCAGATATTTCTAATCCAAATTATTCCACAGAATTAATCTCAACTCTGCAAGATATATATTTAGAATTCCCCGAACAAATGGAATTAGTCTCTCATTTATTCCACTTAAATGAAACAGCCCAACAGCAAATAATTCGCACTCCCCTGCAAATTTTAAGAGCAACTCTGAGCATGGAAAAAGTATTAAGAGAAAAACGCTTCCGTCACTTTTACGAACTTTGGGAGCAAACCAATGCAGAAACTCAACCAGAACAATATCAATCTTATTATCAAGCTTTTATGGCTGAAAAAAAACGTTTGAAAGAATTAGATCAACAACGATGCTTTTCTATCGGAGAGTCTTGATTTTGAATGTAAAGTTCAACATTGTTCAAAGTGTCACGCAACGGCAATAATTAAGAAGGGTGAATAGTCAGACCTATTTAGGAGTAATTATTATTCCCTATTCCCTGGACAATATAAAGTATCACGAGTATTGCGCCCTGTAGTGGGATTAGTACCTTTAGCTAATTTACACAATTTATCTTGCTCATCCTTACGTAATAACACATCGGTAAAATCAGCACCATCAATAATCGCACCGTCAAATCTAGCGTTGGATGCAAATGCACCTTCTAAGACTGCATTTGTCAAATCTGCTTTTACTAAACGTGCTGAATCTAAAGTCGCATATCTGAGGTTGGTATTCCTTAAATTTGCTGACTCCAAATTAGTCGCGAAAAATCTTACACCCTGCAAATTAGAATTACTAAAGTTGCTATCACGAAGATTCGCTTTGGTAAAACTAGAATCAGTTAAATCGCGATTGGAAAAATCTGCCTCGATTAATATTTCTTTGTTGTAATCCAATGCAAAAGCCTGGGGAGCTAGATTTGACGGCAAAATACAAACCATTCCCCAAAACAATAAACTAAGTATACTTACTTTAATCCAGTTGCTTTTATTAACAATCATGATAATTTAGCTGCTCATGACAAACCATTCCTCTTCTCATTATCCCGATATCGGTGCTTTAGGTGAAGACCTAACAACCCAATGGCTCAAATCTACAGGTTGGATAATTCTACATCGTCGCTGGCACTGTCGTTGGGGAGAAATTGATATTATTGCCGAAAGGGTAGATTCTTCGGGTACTGTTACCTTAGCATTCGTCGAAGTTAAAACCCGCTCTCCGGGCAGTTGGGATGTTCAAGGAAGAATGGCGATCGCACGAACAAAACAAGTTAAACTTTGCCGCACTGCTGCGATGTTTCTGACAAAGTTTCCTGAAAAAGCAGACTATCTTTGTCAATTTGATGTGGCTATTGTTTGTTGTCAGAGAAAAATAAGTCAAACAAATTTTTTAGCCAGTTTATTGGTATCGGCATATTATTTAACTTTAGAAGAGTACATTCCCGCAGCATTTGAATATTCAATTGACAATGAGTAATATTCGTGATAAATACAAATAAATAAATTACTGATTATCAATTAATAGCCAGTTAGCTGTAAAAGTTACATATAGCAACAATTATCATGCTAGGGTTTCCGGACAGTATCCCAATCCTCTGACAAATTGTTGCCGGAATGCTTCAATTTCTTCTTTGTCGGGGCTACCGTGAGAAACAATTGCGACTTGATAACGACGCATCACCTCAACCGGATTTTGTTTCGCTTCCAAACTCCAAAGTGCCATTTGTACTCGCATTGGAGGTTCGTAACGAATTCCTAACTCGTTCAAGAAAGATCGGATATCACCATCTAAATCTGGAGAAATCTGGTAGTCAAGTTTAACTCTAACCACCCAACCATCTATCTGATGGATTACGGTGATGAAGGAAACGGGTATCGGGGGTCTAGCGTGCAAATATTGAACTACCCTTAAAGTTAAACTGGCATTTGCCAGGTAATACAAGTATTCCATCTTAGTGCTTGGGATCAAAGCCAACTTTACATCTCTACATTTCTATTATTGATATATAGACCCCCAACTCCGGTAGGGTAAAAGTCCCCGTTTTTAGATGGGGAGGTTTACCCAATTTTTATCTTCTATTTTCCGTATTACTTAAATATACTCTAATTCCTAATATGCTTAATATCACTTAGGGTTAATAATATAGATTTCTTTTATAAACTATAATTTAGATTTTTGATCTGAAAAAACTATAAATATTAATGCAGCAACCATCTTTTACGGGAAAACCCAATTCTTCTGAGTCGGAAACCTACTTGTCTCAAGGGATTTACCCTTCAAGTCAAATTACTACAGACGTTAATCTAGACCGTTCGCTCGATGGATACGACTATGATTTGCCTCCCCAATTAATTGCTCAAAACCCCGTTGTTCCCAGAGATAGTTCCCGGTTGTTAGTCGTAGATTCACTTAATACTGGGATACAAAAAATACCTCAAAATCGGATTTTTTGCGATTTACCAGTAATTCTTCGTCCCCAGGATTTACTAGTAATGAATGATACAAAAGTCATACCAGCGAGGCTCTACGGACGTAAATCTACGGGAGCAGAAATAGAAGTTTTGCTGTTGGAGGAATTGCAACACAATTGTTGGTTAGCATTAGTCAAACCGGGAAAGCGGTTCAAACAAGGTAGCGAGATTATTTTTGAGTCGAGAAAAGATAGTTTAGAACCTTGTCAAAAATTAGTTGCAAAAGTTTTGCAGACAGATGAAGCGACAGGAGGAAGATTGCTAGAATTTGATTTACCTCCCCAAACGTCTTTATTGCAGCTATTAGATATATTTGGAGAAATACCCTTACCGCCTTATATTACGGCGAGTAATGCCGCCAGCCAACAGTATCAAACAGTTTACGCTGAACATCCTGGAGCAGTTGCAGCACCCACAGCGGGACTGCATTTTACTCCCCAATTATTAGAAACATTGCAACAAAGCGGAATTAATCGAGCTTTTATCACTTTACACGTGGGAGTAGGTACATTTCGTCCTGTAGAAGTAGAGGATGTCACCACTCACGAAATGCATAAAGAATGGATTGAAGTACCAGTCGAAACAGTAGAGCAAATTCGTGCTACCAAAGCCAAAGGTGGAAGAATTATTGCGGTTGGAACAACGGTAGTACGTGCATTAGAAGCAGCAGCAAAAGAAGGAGAATTACAGCCATTTTGTGGTGAAACCAACTTATTTATATATCCTGGTTATAAATGGCGAGTAGTACAAGGTTTGATTACCAACTTTCATTTACCACGTTCGAGTTTACTGATGTTAGTAAGTGCTTTGATTGGGAGGCAAAGATTATTGAGTGTATATCAAGAAGCAATCAAATCTCGATATCGCTTTTATTCCTTCGGTGATGCCATGTTAATACTACCTGAAGCAGTTGACAGTTGACAGTTACCTCTTACCTTTGACCTTTAACCTTTGACCTTTAACCTTTGACCTTTAACCTTTGACCTTTAACCTTTGACCTTTAACCTTTGACCTTTAACCTTTGACCTTTAACCTTTGACCTTTAACCTTTGACCTT
>JAYKJL010000129.1:0-9204 GCA_035285725.1 Nostocales cyanobacterium 94392
GCATTATGTTTACCAAATAACGTTCCACCAACAACAAATAAGGAACTTCCACTTAAAGGTGCAATAATTAAGCTTAAAGCGCATAAACCTATAAATACGATAGGAGACAATACTCCAGTTTGCTTGATAAACTGTTGAGCATTATCTAAACCTATATTTTGTAAGACGAATGCCATTATTAAATATAGAATAATTACCAATAAAGTTGCTAGTAAAATTTTTTTGAGGTTAGAGTTAAATCGCATTATCTTATTTATTGAAAGTAAAATCTAACTTTGGGCTAATAATTTGTTGTTTAGTTATATAGTTTCATTTTACTACTTTCCGTATCGGAATTAAAGATGTAAAGAGAATTTTAAAAAATAAATAAAGTAAGATATGCAGTAAACGAAATTGTATTGCGATTTTTTTAAATAGTCTGACAACCTAATTACAGATTATTTTATTAAATATTGATCTGGAGTATTAAAGCCTAATCTAAAAATACAAATCCAGTAAAATGGATTAAGAATACAAGTATTAATTAAAGAACATGAACGAAAATCAGCCTAAAGCATCCTTATTTGGTCTTTCTAAGTCTAATAGAGATTTTAGCCAGAAAGAATGTTGGGGAAAAAATCAGTTTAATTGCTCTTTTCCAGCTTCATTAGCCTGCTATATGTATTCCTGCGGAGTAAAACCTGTATACATTAAACTTGATTCATCTTTGAAAACAACACATGAAAAAATTAATATTGCAGAAGTTTTTGGAGAAATACCATTATCGGAAAACTTGTTTTTTGCATTTGAAAGCGATTATTTACCATATCGAAAGTTAATTATTGGAAAGCTACCAAGAGTTGATTTAGTTACACAAAGTATTACACCGGAAGACTCATGCTTAGCAAGTATTGAGATTAAATTAACAGCTTTACCCGATAATTATACATACAAATTTAGTGAAGATAAGTATGGCTGTGAAATAGTTGTAAGACCAGATACTATCGTTTATTTAGCTTTAAGTATTGCAAGTAAGCTCCAAAATGATAGACAAAATGTTATTCAATATTTAGAATCGGCATTTTTTCATATAGAAGACTTGACGAAAATTAGCTGTGTTCTTCCTAAAATTCCTGAAATTATAAGTGCAATGGATAATTTACTTTTAAATTATATAGATTTACAATCGCCTTTAGTGATGCAGCCAATATGGAAAACTTTGGGCAAAACTTCCAAATTATTTACAAATTGTTTAGATATGTTTATATGGAGTGATTTTGCATTTACTAGATTATTTTTTGATGTGGCTAAGAAAAAGTTTAAAAGTGAAGAATCAATAAACAGATATACAAGGACTGTAATTTGGTTGGTAAAAATGTTATATGATTTTGGAAATAATGGGAAATTTAATCATCAATTAATAATAGATAACTACACTTACAATACTAAAAATGATAAGGCTTTTGCAATTAATGGAGTAAGCACTTATACTTATATGGCATCTCCTGAGCTAAGAACACCGAGAATTAAAAAAGAAGAGATAAAAAATATTATTCTTGGTGGAGGACAAAATTATTTAAGTCCTGAAAGACGTTTTGACGCTATTGTTTTAAGTAATCCAGAAATTTTTGATGAATCGTTGAAAGATATTTAGAAAATACCATTATGCAATCTCGTATTGACAGAAAATTATTAAACTTAAAAGCAATTGATATTTTTGCAGGGTGTGGAGGTTTATCCCTTGGATTTGAAAATGCTGGATTTACAATAATAGCTGCTTTTGATAATTGGGAACCTGCGATTCAAGTTTATCAGAAAAATTTTTCTCATCCGATATATAACTGTGATTTAAGCAATTTAAACGATGATTACTCTATGTTTGACAAAATTGATTGCGATATAGTAATTGGAGGACCACCTTGTCAAGATTTTTCCAGTGCAGGTAAAAGGAATGAAAATTTGGGTAGAGGTGATTTAAGTATTATTTTCGCTAAAATAATTACTCTTATTAAACCTCAATGGTTTGTAATGGAAAATGTGGAAAGATATAAAAAAAGCGCAAAAAGATGTCAGGTAGTAGATATATTTAAAGCAAATAACTATGGTTTAACTGAAATAGTAATTAAAGCAAGTCTTTGTGGTGTTCCTCAGAATAGAAAAAGATATATCTGTATAGGTAAAATGAATGGTAAAGATGATGAACTATTACCATATATCAATAAAAATTTAGCTGAAAATCCTATGTCGGTGAGAGATTATTTAGGAGATAGTTTAGGAATAGAATATTACTATAGACATCCTAGAACTTATGCTAGGAGAGGCATTTTTAGTATTGATGAACCAAGTCCAACTATCAGGGGTGTTAATCGACCGATACCAAAAACATATAAGTTACATCAAGCAGATGCAAGTTCTTTAATCAAGGAAATTCGACCCCTGACGACAATTGAAAGAAGCTATATACAAACATTCCCTAAAAACTTTAATTTTGATATTAAAAATCAATCAAAAACAGATTTAGAACAAATGATTGGTAATGCAGTACCAGTCAAATTAGCCGAGTATATTGCTAATTCAATCATTGAATATATTGAAAGTACAGCAATTCCTCAATTAGAGCCTAGACAGCTTGTATTCAATTTTGGCGATAATCAGTAAGCATTATACAGCCGATATATAATAATTACGAGTCCATTCCTACGCCACCTTACTACTCACGGGATACTGCTGCAAAACCTGTTTCAAAACCTCCCCGTATAGCGATTTTCATTATTGGTAACATCTTCTGGAGTAACCATTATCTCCTTCTTCGAGACCTAAATTTATTACTCAATCAGCACAAAGCTAAGTCTAAAAATATAAGAACATGAATGAGAATTAGCCGAAAGCATCTTTATTTGTTCTTTCTATGCGCCACTCAATTAAAATGGAAATATGATAGACTTTTCAAAAGTGCTAGGGTCATAAAAAATGGAAAAAATAGTAACTTTAGAAGCAATCTTAGAACTGGTAACGCAACTTTCACTGATAGATAAAGTACGCTTAATCGAACAAATTGCACCTCAAATTGAAAAATAATTAACAAATATTCAACCCAAACCACGGCAATCGTTGAGAGGAATTTGGCGAGGTGCTGATATTACTGAATTAGATATTGATCAAGTTAGAAAATATTAAATAGTTTAAAAGTTTAAACCCTCTACCCAGCCTTACCACTCACCGGATACTGCTGTAAAACCTGCTTCAAATACCTCCCCGTATAAGATTTTTCATTCTTCGCAACTTCTTCCGGAGTCCCCACAGCAACAACTTCTCCTCCTTTATCCCCACCTTCGGGACCTAAATCTATTACCCAATCCGCACAACGAATTACATCTAAGTTGTGTTCAATAACTAATATTGAATTACCTTTATCTACTAACCTTTGGAGTATATCTAATAATTTATGTACGTCGTAGAAAGATAACCCCGTTGTCGGTTCATCGATTAAATAAAGCGTTTTCCCGGTAGCACGACGGGATAATTCTGTGGCTAATTTGACTCGCTGTGCTTCACCACCGGATAAAGTTGTGGCTGGTTGTCCGAGTTGTACGTATCCCAAACCCACATCTACCAATGTTTGCAGCTTGTTTGCAGCTTTAGGAATATTGGTAAAAAATTCTAATGCTTCTTCAACTGTCATGTTGAGAACATCGGAAATCGATTTGTCTTTATATTTAACCTGCAACGTTTCCCGGTTATATCTAGCACCTTTACATACTTCACATTGTACGTAAACGTCAGGTAAAAAATTCATTTCGATTACGTTGACACCTTGTCCCGCACAAGCTTCGCAACGTCCACCTTTTACGTTAAACGAAAATTGTCCTGGTTTGTAACCCCGCGCTTTGGCTTCGATGGTTTCGGAAAATACCGTCCGTATTACGTCGAATATTCCTGTATAAGTCGCTGGGTTGGAACGAGGAGTTCTACCGATGGGAGATTGGTCAATTACAATTGCTTTATCAACCGCTTTCAATCCCTTTATACCATCGATTTCTTTGGGCATCGGCACTTTTTTACTCAGATGGTGTTGCAGTGCGGGGTAAAGTAATTCGTTAACCAATGTTGATTTACCCGAACCCGAAACACCCGTTACTGTAACTAATTTACCCAAAGGAATTTCTACATCTATATTACGCAAGTTATTTAGATGGGCGTTTTGAATAACTAAATTTATCCCATTTCCTTCTCTTCTCTGTGCAGGAGTTGCAATTACTCTTCTTCCCGATAGATAAGCACCAGTTAAGGAATTTTCTGCATCTAATAATGCTTGTAAATCACCTTGAGCGACAATGTGTCCTCCGTGAATACCCGCACCCGGACCGATATCAACAACATGATCGGCAGCCCGGATGGTTTCTTCATCGTGTTCTACCACAATCAAAGTGTTGCCCAAATCCCGCAATCTAAATAAAGTTTGTAGTAATCTGCCGTTGTCGCGCTGGTGCAAACCGATACTCGGCTCATCCAGTACATACAGTACCCCAGTTAACCCGGAACCAATTTGCGTTGCTAGCCGAATTCTCTGCGCTTCACCACCCGAAAGCGTCATCGCAGTACGATTTAAAGTCAGGTAATCCAAACCAACATCCAAGAGAAACTGCAACCGCGCTTTGATTTCCCGTAATACCAAGTCTGCAATTTGGAATTGACGCTGACTCAACTGCAAATTATTAATTCTTTCTTGAGTATCCCGAATCGAAACTCCGGTTAAATCTAAAATTCTGTACTGTCCCAATCTTACCGCTAAAGCTTCCGGTTTCAACTTTTTGCCATCGCATACCGGACAAGGTTGATCGATGATATATTGTTCTAATTTTTGCTTGATTAACTCCGAACCACCTTCATACTGCCGCTGTAAAATCGGTAACACACCTTTAAATTTCTTGGTTCGTTCCGATTCCGGTGCTTTCTCTTCTCCTTGTAAAATTATCTCCTGCTGTTCCGGAGTCAAATTTTGCCACTGCGTCTGTAGCTCGAAACCGTAATCCTGTCCCAGAGAGTAAAGTAGTTCCAAATAATAGGAATTATCCTTATCCGACCACGGCGCGATCGCAGCATATAATGGTACTTGAGGGTCGGGTACTACTAAATCCGCAGAAAATCGTTTTAATGTACCGATTCCATGACAATTGGGACAAGCACCATAAGGTGAATTAAACGAAAATAAACGCGGCGATAATTCTTCCATTACCGCACCATGTTCAGGACAAGCGAAGTTTTCGGAAAATACTAATTCTTGGTCTTGATTAGTTGATTCCTTATCATCAGCAAATTGAGTATATATAACTACTGCAATACCGTTGGACTGTTTTAAGCACGTAGAAAGTGAATCAACCAAACGCTCTTCAATACCATCTTTTTTAATCAAGCGGTCGATAACAACTTCTATAGTATGAGTATATTTTTTATCTAATTCAATCGAGTCAGAAAGTTCTCGCACCTCTCCATCAATACGAACCCGAACAAAACCTTGAGAAGCAAGACTAGATAATAACTTAGCATGAGTACCTTTTTTACCACGCACCACCGGAGCAAGAATTTGGAACTTGGTACGTTCCGGCAACTCCATGATTTTATCGACCATTTCATCTATGGTTTGAGGAGCAATAGACCGATCGCATATGGGACAATGGGGTTCACCAGCCCGACCAAACAACAGCCGCAGATAATCGTAAATTTCTGTAACGGTTCCCACAGTAGAACGTGGGTTATGAGAAGTTGACTTTTGGTCAATAGAAATTGCCGGACTTAAACCTTCAATTGCTTCCACATCCGGCTTATCCATTTGTCCCAAAAATTGCCGCGCATAGGAACTCAGGGACTCAACATAACGGCGCTGTCCTTCAGCGAAAATGGTATCAAAAGCCAAAGAAGACTTACCAGAACCAGAAACCCCCGTAAAAACAATTAACTGACGCGCAGGTATTTCTAAATCAACATTTTTTAAATTATGCTGCCTAGCACCGCGAATACGGATTGTATTTTGATTATTAGATTTAGGAAGTTGTCCATTTAAGGATGCAGCTAACTTATTTTCTGACATATCAGCAGGGAGTGAGGGCGGCAAGGGACAATCATTAATAATACTATCCTTACTGTTGTTATGGTAGAACAATCGTACTTAATAATGGCAATGACAGTAGGCTTTATCTGATGCAGGAAGATCGCCTAGCCGCTTGCTTCATAACTTTGTGACACTTGATTTCATTGGCGATTCCGGAGAGTTATGTTGAAGAAAAAATCGCTTCCTGCTGCTTAATTACTGACTCATTACTTTATTTCAATCCTCGTTCGGCTTAACCATGTGACGCTTTTTCGTCAAAATCTCGGTAAACTCCTGTATAACGGGAGCAAGCTAACGTCCACGATCACCCGCCGCAGACAACTTTAGCGCTACTACGAACCTTTGTTACCCCTTAAAATTAATGTGGTGGAGTACTAGTTGACTTCCACAAAGCTTAAACAAACAAAAATCCGCAACCCCAAAATCGTCTAAACTCAAAGTGTCCGCTATCTCCCTTATCCCATGTCTCGCTGGTTCAATATTGCAGGTCCGTGTAAACCAGAAAAACACTATATGCTACCCGCTACCAGTCGTCTCCCCGATTTGTCAATGTTGATTGAACAAGAAAGTTATTTTGTCGTTCATGCACCGCGACAAACGGGTAAAACCACGGCAATGCTAGCCCTTGCTAAACAATTAACTGCAACTGGACGCTATGCAGCAGTAATGGTATCAGTGGAGGTAGGTAGTGCATTTAATCATGACCCCAGTGCCGCAGAATTAGCGATTTTGGGAACTTGGCGAAATACAATAGCCATACGCTTACCCAAAGATTTACAACCAACTGCTTGGGAGTATGAGGAACCAGGACAAAGGATTAAAGCTAGTTTACAAACTTGGGCACAGTCTTCGGCTCGACCTTTGGTGGTATTTATTGATGAAATTGATTCTTTACAAGATGAAACCCTAATTTCGGTGCTGCGGCAGTTACGAGATGGTTTTCCCAATCGTCCAGAAAATTTCCCTTCATCGGTAGGATTAATCGGTTTGCACGATGTCCGAGATTATAAAGTTGCATCCGGTGGTAGTGATAGATTAAATACATCCAGTCCTTTTAACATTAAAGTTAGTTCCATCACCCTGAGAAACTTTAACGCCGCAGAAGTTGCACAACTATACCAACAACATACTCAGGAAACGGGACAAATTTTTACTCCGGAAGCTACAGCAACAACCTTTGATTTAACCCAAGGACAACCTTGGTTAGTTAATGCTTTAGGGAAGGAAGTTGTAGAAAAAATGGTTAAGGATAGAAATATTGCGATTACCAAAAAAGATATTTTACAAGCCAAGGAAATATTAATTGCGCGTCAAGATACTCATTTGGATTCTTTAGCAGAAAAACTCAGAGAACAAAGAGTTAAAAACATCATTGAGCCGATTTTATCAGGACAAGCATTGCCCGATACCCCCAACGATGACCGTCAATATTTACTCGATTTAGGATTATTAAGACGCGATCCTGCGGGGGGACTGGTGATTGCTAACCCGATTTACCGTGAAGTTATTCCCCGTGTTTTAGTGCAGGGAACTCAGGACAGTTTACCCCACATCAGTCCCAGTTGGTTGACTCCAAAAGGGGAATTAAATAAAGCTGCTTTACTTGAAGCGTTTATCAAATTTTGGCGACAGCATGGAGAACCGTTATTAGGTAGCACTGGGTATCATGAAATTGCCCCCCACATCGTATTAATGGCTTTCTTGCATCGTGTTGTCAACGGTGGTGGAACCTTGGAACGAGAATATGCAATTGGTAGTGACAGAATGGATTTATGTTTACGCTACGAAAGCGTTACATTAGGAATCGAATTAAAAGTATGGCGTGAGAAAAAGCGTGACCCCCAAGAGTCGGGAATTGAGCAATTAGAATCCTATTTAGCGCGGTTGGGCTTGGAGGAAGGTTGGCTATTTGTGTTTGATCGGCGGAAAAATGCCCTACCAATTGAGGAACGGTTATCAACCCAGGTTGTGGTGACGGAAAATCAACGTAGGATTACTGTGATTCGGGCGTGAGTATGGAAAAAAACTATCGTTCGGGAATTGATCGCGGTATTTTTCTGGGCTTAACAACAACAGGTTGGGATGGCTTCTCGATGCAGCTTTCGTCCAGCCAAACTCCCCACATCCCCATGCCCAGATATACTTCATAATGAATAAAAGCTCACTCCCACAAAGACGATGTACTTAACTTATTTAGACAGCAATAGCTGGCTGGTGGAAATTGGCGGTCAAAATATATTGATTGACCCTTGGCTGGTTGGTTCGTTGACTTTCGCTAATTTAGATTGGCTGTTTAAAGGTTCTCGTTCTCAAGAACGTGCCATACCGGAAAAAATTGACCTGATTTTACTATCTCAAGGTTTGGAAGACCACGCTCATCCACCAACTTTAAAGCAACTTGATCGCAATATTCCGGTTGTCGCTTCAGTAAATGCGGCGAAAGTGGTAAATGAATTAAACTATCAGCAAGTAAATACTCTGGCTCACGGTGAAAGTTTTACTCTTAATGGTAGCGTGGAAATTACAGCTACTCCTGGTTCTCCCATTGGTCCGAATTTGTTAGAAAACGGATATCTTCTCAAGGAACTGGAAAGCGGTTTTACTGTTTACTACGAACCTCATGGTTATCATTCTGAATTATTGAAAAAATCTGCTCCTGTAGATGTTGTCATCACCCCATTGATAGATTTATGTTTACCTTTGATCGGACCAATTATTAAAGGTAAAGAAAAAGCTTTGGAACTTGCTAAATGGTTGGAACCTCAAATAATGTTACCTACAGCCGCAGGTGGTGATGTCACGTTTGAAGGGTTGTTGATGAATTTAATTAAGCCAGAGGGAACCGTTGCAGATTTTCGTACCCTCTTACAACAACACAATATTTCAGCCCAAATACTCGAACCAAAAAGCGGCGATCGCACTCAATTAAATTTACAAAAACGAGTAGTTTCGGGAATTTATCATTAAAAATTGATAATTCTCATAGTTTTAGGACTTACGTAACTGGCACATTTTTTTTGCAACGGGTGTGTGACACTTCGAGTGATTTTGAACGAAACAATCAAGTTTGTGGTGTCACGCACCACCCGTGTATTGTGACAATTGCGTAAGTCCTG
>JAYKJL010000130.1:0-30570 GCA_035285725.1 Nostocales cyanobacterium 94392
ATTTTTAAACTCTTGTGGTACGGGCATCCCTGCCCGTCGGTACTCACATTTATCGTTGGTGCGTGACGGTAATACCAATTTATTACGTTTTGCTTAGGAACTTTTCGTAACCGTCACAGCACCCTACAAAAATCAATTAAGGAACGAGGAATTGCCCCATGCCCAATTCCCAATTCCCAATTCCCAATTCCCAATTACAAAATTTTATGAGTATGGGAATGTTGCTTCACGTTGTCATCTTTACTAACTACTCTTTGAGCGTTTAATACTCGTTTTTTCTCTACGGAGTATTGAAAGTCGCTGTAGGTTCCACCCAAAGGAATTAAAGATTGTGCCGATTCTTTACGTTTGTAGGTGCGTGCTGCTGCAAATGCTCTTTCGCCAAAGTCGTCAACTATTTGAGCAGAGTTATCCAATTGTGCCGGTTTACGGGCTGTTTCGCCATCTAAGACGCTTCCTAATGTTGTTGCGACAGCTGATTTGTAGGAAGTGGGAATACCTTTGAACAGCGATTCTAAGGAAGCTGAGGGGATGGGTTCAATTACGTCAACTTCATGTACTTCACCTTCTTCTTTAATGAAGCAGGTAGCTAAACCGATGACTATGTAATCATCTGGGGTTAAATCGGGAGCATTGGAATAAGAAGTTGTATTTACCATTTTGTTGCTTTTCTCTTTTTTGTGAACCGTCAATGAATCGCTGTCTAAAAATATGTATTGCTTGAAGGCATTGTACCAGTTGCGATCGCAGTGTTGTCCGATAGTTTTCAAATCGCAATTATTTGTCATTTTCTGGAATTGACACTGAAGAGTTGGTATCTATGATTAATTTGCACAAAGACAGCGTAATTATGCTGTAGTTGGGGGGTTTCAGCGTCAACTATATGTTTTGGATAGTTGGGCGTTGGCAATTACGGATAATTAATCCGAATACGGGGGCATCACAAAAAACGCGAACCTACTATCAGTCTATTTTATAAAATTACCAACTCAGGCAGGATGATATGAAGATTCACTTATTTTCAACATTCGGTGACAAGCAAGATAATATCGTTCGAGCGAATACTGCAAAGTTTACTGCTCATGACCATCGCCATGAGGATAATAATACTAAATTATACGACAGTTATGAAGATAAAGATTTACGCTCTCGTGGTTTAAAGTCAGCCAAAAAAGGTGATTTTTATGTGGCGATCGCTGTTTTTAGTCAATTAATTGAGCGTCATCCTGACAACGCCATCGATTACAACAATCGGGGATTGGTTTATTTTCAAAGCGGTGAAGAACAAAAAGCGGTTCGCGATTTTAACAAAGCGTTACAACTAAATCCTACCTTGGCTAGTGCTTACAACAATCGAGCCAATTATTATGCTGCGATTGGAGATTTAGAAGCTGCATTAGGCGATTACGAAAAAGCTTTAGATTTAGATCCCAGTCATGTTAGAGCCTGGATTAATCGTGGTATCACCTTGCGCGAGTTAGGAGAATATACAGAAGCTATTGATAATTTTGAAACAGCGTTATTTTTTGGAAAATTACAAAGTCACATTTTAGCTGAAAGAGGCAGAACTTACCAGATGTGGGGCGAATGGAATGTTGCGATCGCCGATTATTATCGTGCTTTAGAGCAATTACCACCTAGAACTAATAAAACCGATAATTTAACATTTAACTTGCGTTTACAAATAGAAGGCTGGTTAAATCAACTGTTGCTTCCCATGCATCCGGAATGGGAAATTTGAGAATAAATACAACGAAATTTTTAATATTCCATAATACTTGATTATTTGAAGTGGCTAATAGCTAATAGATGATAACTATGTAGCAAAGAAACTTGATAATTAGCGACTAGTTATTAACTATTAGCTGTTAGTAAAAACAACTCTTTTTGAACTCATTATATAGGGATAAAGAGGAAAAATTTTTCTTCTACTCAAAAATAATATTTCCTCTAACTATTAAGGTGTAGATTCTCTAACTTCAGCAGGTGTTGTCTCGTGTGTCAAAACAATTCTTTTTTGATTAAGGGGTATCAGATTTCCCTGCTGTTGCATCACGCTATTAGCTTGACGAAAATCAAAAGTTTTATTAAATTCTGCCCTTAAATTATTCACACGTTCTTGAGTGGTGTTAACTTCGGTACGTAATTGTCGTAACTTTTCTTGTCCAGTCCAATGATTAGGTAAAAGTTGAGTTAAAGCGGATACTGCTGCTGCCGAAATCGCTAGATTAACTCCTATTTTTACTGTTGTTTCCAGTGCCATTATTTGATAAGAACGTCGCCGTAGATGACGATGGGGTCTAGCAACATTCCTGCGCCGCTGTATCGGCTGTAGTTCCGGGTGAGACGGTTGAATTGCATTCATGATAATAGACTTAATCTCCTTAAAAAGAACGAAATTTTCGTAAATATCTAATATCGGCTATTTACGGTTTTCATGTGCTGCCATCTTACTTCATTTTTTTCAAACTGCTACACCTAGAGATAGCGAAAAAAAATAACCCTGGCATTTCTAAGTGGGTTTTCTTAAGTAGCTTACAAGCAAAAGTTACAAGCTTCCGGAAAATACACTTAATGTTGCCAGGATTACAAACTCTACATTCGTTTTAAGAATTAATAATTAATTACTTGTAGAGTTCAGTTGCTAAACGCCAAGCCAAAACACCTGGAATTAGTGCTACAACTAAAGCGATATAAACTTGAGTGTCTGAAATTGACATATTAGAAATCTCCTAATCTCAATAAACGACAGAATAATTCATTTTCTACTTTTCACTGTTTTACCCAAATTGGGAAATAAGTTGTAACAAGATGCAACAATTGAAATGGGGAATGGGGAAAAGTTAGGAGTTAGGAGTTGACAGTTGACAGTTGACAGTTAATATGCAGATTTCTTATCTCTTGCCTCTTGCCTCTTGCCTCTTGCCTCTTGCCTTTAACCTTTGACCTGAAAAAATGTATTTAGGTATAGATTTCGGAACTTCTGGTGCTAGGGGTATTGTGATCGACTTTGCGGGAAATATCGTAGCAGAGGTTAGATTCCCTTTTAATGTGTGTTGCGAGAGTGATTTAACAAATTGCTGGCAAACTGCTTTATTTACTCTTCTAGAGGAAATTAACAAAGAATTACGGCGAGAAATTACCCGGATTGCCATTAACGGTACTTCTTCGACAGTGTTACTGTGCGATGCTGTGGGAAATCCCGTGGATGTACCTTTACTCTACAACGATGCACGGGGAGCAGTGATGCAAGAAAAATTAAAAGGCATTGTACCAGCAAATCATACTGTATTAAGCGCTACTTCTAGCCTTGTAAAGCTGTTGTGGATGATGGAATTACCTTCTTTTGCAAAAGCTAAATATTTTTTACATCAAGCAGATTGGTTGGGATTTCTCTTGCATGGGAAGTTGGGTATTAGCGATTATCACAATGCTTTAAAACTGGGTTATGACGTAGAAGCCTTGGAATATCCGGAATGGTTTAACAAATTAGAGATATCGATTCATCTACCAAAAGTAACAATTCCGGGAAATCCGATCGGTGAATTGCGTTCCGATATTGCTGATAAATACAACTTTCCTAAAGATTGTTTCGTGTGTGCAGGTACGACAGATAGTATTGCGGCATTTCTTGCTAGTGGTGCAAATTCTCCAGGGTTAGCGGTAACTTCTTTAGGTTCTACATTAGTTTTAAAACTGTTGAGCCGTACTCGTGTAGATAATTTTCAATACGGAATTTACAGCCATCGTTTTGGAGATTTATGGTTAACTGGGGGTGCTTCTAATACAGGAGGTGCTGTATTAAAGAAATTTTTTACGAATGAGGAATTAGAAAAAATTAGTTATGAAATAGATGTAAAAAAAACAAGTGGTTTAGATTATTATCCATTATTAAAACCCGGAGAACGTTTTCCAATTAATAACCCTAATTTACCACCCCAATTAGAACCACGTCCCGATAATTCTGTAGAATTTCTACATGGGTTATTAGAAAGTATGGCTCGAATTGAAGCGCGAGGATATGAGTTATTACAAGAATTTGGTGCGGATAATTTAAATTGTGTTTATACGGCTGGTGGTGGTGCCAAAAATCCTGTTTGGAGCGAGATTAGAAAGCAATATTTAGGAGTTCCAGTAGTTTCTTCGATAAATACAGAAGCCGCTTATGGTACTGCTTTATTAGCAATGCGAGGGTTAAAAAGTGCAGAAGTAGAGACCTAGCAATGCTACGTCTAATTGAGAAATCCATGAGTAAAAAAGATTTTTTATACATTAATACTTCAAAGGTATTTTCAAGAATTTAGATATAGTTTTTGCAACGATAAAAGATTTTTTTGATGTTGCAAAATAACCTATATTTATATATTTATTAGATTTAAAATATAGTCTAACTAAATAATTTTTTTCATCATCACGATGAATACTAGTTCTTTTAATAGCGATAAATCTAATGTTTTTTAAAGAATATTCAGCGATATATACTTTGTTAGCAAATAGTTCTATACGTTTATGAATAAACTTATTAACACTAGTATTGATTGCAAAATAATTAGATTCGCTAGTATCAAAACGAATTAATAATATGCCAGGAATTAATAAAAATAAAGTAAACAAGATTAAACTTAGCTTGACTTTTAGATTATCAGCACCAGACAGAATCCAAAAAAATCCTGCCATCATAAATAAATTGATAATTAGTAAACGAAAAGAAAATTTCCTGCGATTTCTTACCTCTTTTAAATCACTTAATACCAGCAGACTAACCGTCTTTTTTACAACTTTCATTGACAAGTAGCCTGTTTCTACTCGTAAGTATTTTTCCTGAGTTATAACTCAGAAATTATATCTTGTAAAATAATACCTAAAAATATTCGGTGAATTTGATACTGGTAATACGGTTGAAAAGAATTTATTAAACCGCAGAGACGCAGAGAGCGCAGAGGAAAGAGTTAGGAGCAGAGGATGATGCGTTTTATCCCTTGTTTTAAAACGGGAACATTGAAGTTTATTAATAAACCCAAAGGTTTTTTAGTCATTTTCAGGTAAGAAATAACTTGAGCTTCATGTTTCGGAGCTAAATTTTCTACCGCTTTCAATTCCACAACTAAGACAACATTAACTAAAAAATCTAATCTTCCTTCACCAACGGGATGTCCTTTATAACTTACAGCTATAAGAAATTGATCGCGATAAGGTATTTTGCGTTGCGAAAATTCTATAGCCAAAGCTTCTTGATAAACTGACTCCAAAAAACCCGCTTCCAAAATCCGATGCACCTCGATAGCAGCTCCAATCACACCATAAGTCAACTGCTCCAACCCATCAAACTCTCTCATTTTCTTCCTCTGCGCTCTCTGTGCCTCTGCGGTTTTTTACTCTTCCTCCATTATTCCCACCCCAACCCAAAAATCACCCTCTCCCCAAACTTTTCAAAGCCAACAAACCAGCACCATAAACAGCTTCAAACCTTGGTAAAATCACCTTAACTTCCCCAAACTTCCCATTAATACAACTTACAAACCTCTCCCACATTTTGCACCTACTTTTCCAAACACTTCCCGTAGTAACTAGCTCTAAAAAATCTCTCTCCACAAAAATTTCATCAATAACAGTTACCGTAGCTTTCACCAATTCATCAACAGCATGATCAATAATCTTATTAGCCACTTCATCACCTGCTACTGCTGCATTATCAACAACTGGAGCTAAAGCAGCTATTTCCTTTACACCCCATCCTCTTCGATAAACTACTTCGATTAATTCTTCTATATTCTTTAAACCAAGATGATTTTGAAAATCTGCTATTAAACTTGTATGAATTTCCCTACCATCATAAGCTTGTAAAGCCGCTTGCATTCCCGCAACTGCGATTTGATAAGCTCCACCTTCATCACCCAAAATATATCCCCAACCACCGACTCTTTTGGTTTCTCCTTTGATATTTCTACCGAAAACTATCGAACCAGTTCCCGCAGCAACTACAATTCCCACATCGTTACCAATTCCACCTACTAAAGCAATTAATGCATCGTGAGAAATAATTATATTTTGTGGTTTTATATTACTAATTATGGGTATATTTTTAATTATATTTTTGATTAATTCAATATCACTTGAACGCCCAACACCCGCTAATCCCAAACAAATTCCTTGTATTTGAATATTTTCTATTTCAACTATTGCTTTACTAATTGCAGATTCTATCGAATATTTTGCTGCTTCGATTCCCACACTCTGATAATTAGATGAACCAGCTTCACCACGTCCCAAAATTTGACGTTTATCATCCATTAAGACGCAAATAGTTTTACTTCCACCACCATCTATTCCTAAAACATAAACCATCTTATTTGGAATTTATTTAATAGCGCTAAAACGCAACTATAAACAAATATATACAAAAAATGCGCTAATTTATCCAGGACTTACGCAAACTGAAATTGTCATTGCGACCGAAACGGAGTGTAGGGAAGCATTCATCCTTCGGGTGCGGTTCATCGCAGGATTCTGGCGATTACGTCGCTATCGCTCGTAATGACGCAGTTACGTTACCTTTGCGTAAGTCCTATTATCCATAACGCACTTTACAAAATAGTCAATAATATTAACTTTTTTGACGATTTGGTTCCTCATCCAAAGGAATAAAAAAGATAGTTGCCATGCCAGGAATAGTTAACAAACAGACCAAAATAAAAAATACTGGATATCCAATTTGTTCTTGAATCCCACCGCTAACTGCACCGGGAAGCATTAAACCTAATGCCATTAATCCTGTAGAAATTGCAAAATGGGAGGTTTTATATTCGCCTTTGCAAATGTACATTAAGTATACTGTGAAAGCTGTAAATCCTAAACCATAACCAAATTGTTCTAAAGAAACTAAAGGATAAACTAATTCTAATGGTGGTTTAACATAAGCCATATAAACATAAAATAAATCTGGTAAATTTAATGCTAAAGCCATTGGTAAGAGGCATTTTTTTAATCCATATTTAGCAATTAATAATCCACCTAAAATACCACCGCTAATTAAGGAAATTACGCCAAAAGTTCCATATACTAAACCGTATTCTGATGTCGTTAAGCCCAAACCTCCAGAAGTTCTTTCATCTAATAAAAATAAAGTCGCTATTTTTAATAGCATTGCTTCACCAAATCGGTAAAGTAATATAAACGCTAAAATAGGAATGATATTACGTTGAGCAAAATACGCGCGAATTACTGTTATAAAAGGGATATCATTTTGTGTGGATTGCTGATTGATTATTCTTCCTGACTCCGGTTGCGGCAGAATAAAAAGATGAAATATAAAAAGTATGGCAAAAATCAAAGATGCGAATCCAAGAGTAATACTCCAACTTAAAGGAATATTTTGGCTGGACTTTTCTAAAGTTCCTGCTAAATAAACTAAAAATCCCGTACTAAAGATAATTGCTAATCGATAAGATAGGGTGCGAATTCCCACAAAAAAAGCTTGTTTTTTTTCAGTTAATGCCAACATATAAAACCCATCTGTGGCAATATCATAAGTTGCAGAAATAAAAGCACCAACTAATAGTATTGCTAAAGAAAGAGAAAAAAAGCTTGGTCTTGGTAGTTGAAAAGATAAAGCTAATATAGCCAAGCATATACACATGGCAAATTGCATAGTCAGCAGCCATCTTCTTTTGGTTGAATAAATATCAACTGCTGGACCCCAAAACATTTTAATAACCCAAGGAAGGTTAATTATGCTTGTCCAAAATGTGATTTGAGCATTATCAATTCCTACATTTTTATAAAATACTACAGATACCGCATTGATAATCATATACGGCATCCCTTCAGCAAAATAAAGGCTGGGAATGTAAGCCCAAGGTGAAATAAATTTACTTATCGGTTTTTCAGTTTGAGTGGTCATAGTTGCAGTTATTGAATTTTTAATTACTATGTGTACGATGGAAAGAGATGTGATTTTAGAGAGACGTAATTTGAAGATAGCTTGTTGCCGTAATTCTGAGTAAAGTACAGCAAATCTACACTACAAAATCGGTTTCCTGTTATGAATTAAAAATAATCCTTAGAATTTATTACCGCCAATTACTTAGATATTGATGGTATTCTTCGCATAATTGTATTTTTTAGTCAAGATTTGTTTATACAACTATACGAAACTATACGAGAAATTTGATTGGGAACTATGTTGTATTAAATAAGCCGCAACTACTCTTTTCCAATTAAAAGATTACGGAGTAAAAAACCGCAGAGACGCGGAGAGCGCAGAGCAAAGAAGTAAAAAGAGATAGGTAATCCGAGAGCAGGATAGGAGTAATTTTAATTGGATAACTGGATTTAAGGAAAAATTTTAACCTATTCTTCTTATCCCTCCAGCATTCCACTCAACCACGATAAGTAAATTAGATTTTTAACGATTTTGTCAAGATAAAGGCTAGCTTGTGGCAAAATTTATTAAAGTTTATAGAGTCCACCCATATTAGAGTTTTCCCAACATGACTACCAACCTTCCAAGTCTTTACGAGCCTTTTTCCACTGAAGCTAAATGGCAGAAGTTTTGGGAAGAAAAACTTTTGTACAAAGCTGACCTAAATCACAACGGTGAACCTTACACTATCGTAATCCCGCCACCCAATGTTACCGGAAAATTACATCTAGGTCACGCTTTTGATAATACTTTGATTGATTGTTTGGTACGCTATCACCGGATGAAGGGATGCAATGCGCTGTATCTTCCCGGAACTGACCACGCGAGTATCGCGGTACAAACAATCCTGGACAACCAACTTAAGGAAGAAGGTAAGACTCGCTTCGATGTCGGACGTGAGAAGTTTTTGGAACGTGCTTGGGAGTGGAAAAAGGAATCGGGAGGGACAATTGTCAATCAGTTACGGCGTTTGGGTGTATCGGTGGATTGGACGCGAGAACGCTTTACAATGGATGAAGGTTTATCCAAAGCTGTTCTTGAAGCTTTTGTCCGTCTTTATGATCAAGGGTTAATTTATCGTGGAAATTACTTAGTTAACTGGTGTCCGGCTTCTCAATCGGCGGTTTCGGATTTGGAAGTTGACCAGAAGGAAGTTGACGGTAAACTTTGGCATTTCCGCTATCCTCTCACCGACGGTTCCGGGTATATGGAAGTAGCTACGACTCGTCCGGAAACGATGTTGGGAGATACTGGAGTTGCTGTTAATCCCAATGATGAACGTTATAAGCATTTAATTGGGAAAACATTGACTTTACCAATAATGAACCGCGAAATCCCAATTATTGCTGATGAATTGGTAGACCCCACTTTCGGTACAGGTTGTGTAAAAGTTACACCTGCTCACGACCCCAATGATTTTGAAATGGGTAAGCGTCACGATTTGCCGTTTATCAATATTATGAATAAAGACGGCACGATGAATGAAAATGCCGGGGAATTTCAAGGACAAGACCGTTTTGTTGCTCGTAAGAATGTAATTGCAAGGTTGGAAGCGGACGGTGTTTTAGTTAAAATTGAAGACTATAAACATACCGTTCCCTACAGCGAACGTGGTAAAGTTCCAGTAGAACCGTTACTTTCTACTCAATGGTTCGTTAAAATTCGTCCGATGGCTGATAAAGCGCTGGAATTTCTCGATCAGAAACAGTCTCCAGAATTTTATCCCGAACGTTGGCAAAAAGTTTATCGCGATTGGTTGGTGAAGTTGAAAGATTGGTGTATTTCCCGTCAGTTATGGTGGGGACATCAAATTCCCGCTTGGTACGCTGTTAGTCAAACTAATGGTGAAATTACGGATAATACACCGTTTATAGTCGCAACAAATGAAACAGACGCTTGGGAAAAAGCCAAAGCGCAATTTGGTGAAAACGTCCAATTAGAAAGAGATGCCGACGTACTTGATACTTGGTTTTCTTCCGGTTTGTGGCCTTTTTCTACCTTGGGATGGCCCGAAGAAACTGAAGATTTAAAGAAATATTATCCTACCAGTGTTTTAGTCACTGGCTTCGACATTATCTTTTTCTGGGTAGCAAGAATGACTATGATGGGTAGTCATTTTACCGGAGAAATGCCGTTTAAAGATGTTTACATCCACGGCTTGATACTGGATGAAAACGGTAAAAAAATGTCCAAGTCCAAAGGAAATGGTATTGACCCATTATTATTAATTGATAAATACGGTACCGATGCTGTACGCTACACCTTAGTTAAGGAAGTTATTGGTGTCGGACAAGATATCCGTTTAGACTACAACCGTAAAACTGATGAATCAGCATCTATAGAAGCATCGCGCAATTTTGCCAATAAGTTGTGGAATGCAGCCAGATTTGTGATGATGAATTTGGACGAACAAACACCGCAGCAATTAGGAGAACCTACAGCAACAGAATTAAGCGATAAATGGATTTTGTCTCGCTACCATCAAGTTGTCCAAGAAACCAACACTTACATGGACAAATATGGCATGGGAGAAGCTGCGAAGGGACTTTACGAATTTATCTGGGGTGACTTTTGTGATTGGTACATCGAACTGGTAAAATCTCGCTTGCAAGAAGATGCAGAGCCAACATCGCGACGAGTAGCACAACAAACTTTAGCATATGTATTGAATGGTATTTTAAAACTTCTCAGTCCTTTTATGCCTCATATTACCGAAGAAATTTGGCATACTTTGACTCAACAAGGAACATATTCCAATTTAAGTTTATCATTACAAAGCTATCCCGAAGCAGATGCAAAATTAATTGACTCCGAATTAGAAGCAGAATTTGAATTGTTAATTGGAACAATTCGCACCATTCGCAACTTACGAGCAGAAGCAGACGTTAAACCTTCGGTAAAAGTTACCGTTAATTTACAAAGCGAAAGCATAAAAGAACGTCAAATTCTTCATACTGGAGCATCTTATATTAAAGATTTAGCAAAAGTAGAGAATTTAACTATTGCTGACAAACTGTGGAGCGATAAAGTAACGAAGAAGAAACCTCAAACTGCTTTAAGATTAATTATCTTAGGTTTGCTGACAATTACCTTAGCCAGAGTAGCTTATGCTGTAGCAATTACCATAGATAACATTCCTTTCTTCGGAACATTTTTTCAACTTGTAGGACTTGGTTATTCCCTATGGTTCATCATAATATACCTACTTTCTAGTCAAAAAAGACAAGAATTGCGAGAAAGATTCTTCAAATCATCTTCCAAATCCAATCTCGCTCAAGTAGAATCATCTGAACCCTCCGAATTAGGGGAAGTCGCAACGGGCGTTGTTGGTACAGTACAAATACTCCTTCCTCTCGAAGGTGTAATAGACATGGAAGTCTTGCGTGGCAAACTAGAGAAAAATCTCAGTAAGATAGAAGCGGAAGTACAATCTTTAACTGGTAGATTGAGCAACCCTAAATTTGTTGATAAAGCACCCGCAGACGTGGTACAAGGAGCGAGAGATGCTTTGAGTGAAGCGGAAAAACAAGCCGAAATTTTGCGCGATCGCCTTAAACGGATTAAATAAAGTTAGGAGTTAGGAGTTAGGAGTTAGGAGTTAGGAGTTAGGAGTTAATAAAACAACCATCAACCATCAACCATCAACTATCAACTATCAACTATCAACTATCAACTATCAACTATCAACCATCAACTATCAACTAACCACTCTCAACTATCAACCATCAACCATCTTTTTAAAATCATGTTATATCTAGCCCAGGTGCATAAAAATGAATTTTTAGTTCAATCAGAGTTACGATTGTTAGCGCGTCAAGAAACTGACAATATGTGGGCAATGATTCCAGAAGAAGCTGTTATTCTTTTGGGGAAAGGTAAACATTTAACCGAAAAATTGCTTGTTTTAGTAGAACTTTCTGCTACAGGGGAAATTGAAAAAATCGAAGATGCAAGTAACTGGGTATTAGAAATAGTCCAAAAATATCTTACTACCGGAATTTCTCCAGAATTTCTCCATCAAGAAGCCGAACGTGCAGAATATTGGAGACAAAACTTAACTTTACAAAATCAAGATTTGGCGCGTCGCACTTTAGAATTGGAAGCACGTAGAGAACAAATTCAAGCTTTAGAAGAAGCCCTTAAACGTGATAAAAGTGAAACTCATCATCAAGATGAAAATGTCGAGTCTTGAAGCAAATTTATAATACAGCGCTTTGCAAGTACGCTCCGGTACATTCTCCCTGCTAAGAGCCCCCTGCCTTATACCGATATAATGTGTACCTGACTCGGATGAAAAAGGCTGTATGATGGCATCCAGATTACAGATTTGCAGAGACGCGATATATCGCGTCTCTACATTCCTACAAACGACCGATATTAGTCAATCCTAAAACAATACCTACACCGAGAAGGTGACCAAAACACATAGCGCCAACAAATGCTGGTACACTCAAAGGCAGAGGTAAACCGGGAAATTTGGGTCCTACCTGGGGATAGCTAATAATCTTGGGAGCTAGCAAAACTGTAATCAAACAGCAAACGCTAATGATTATTCCTACAGTAGGATTCCAACTAGGTGTGGAGGGAACTGTTGGTTGAACTGCTAATAATATTGATGAAATCAAAGCTTCTTCTCCTAAAATGAAGAGACAAAAAATATAAGCCATCAAAATTATAAAAATTACTGAGAAAATAACCTAAATATGTCGTAAGAATTTACAATTTTTTTAAGTTTCGCTACAAATATTCATATTCCTATTCATAATTATATGCGAGTCAAAATCTGCGGAATCACTCAACCACACCAGGGTAAAACCATTGCTTCTCTTGGGGCGACAGCATTAGGATTTATTTGTGTACCTTCATCACCGAGGTATGTCAACTCAGAGCAAATAAAAGCGATAATCGATCAGTTACCGCAGCAAACCGATAAAATCGGTGTTTTCGTGAACTCTAGTAAAGAAGAAATCGCTCAAACTGCCGCAGAAACTGGATTAACAGGGGTGCAACTCCACGGAGACGAATCCGTTGATTTTTGTCAACAACTGCGTGATTATTTACCAGATGTAGAAATCATCAAAGCTTTACGAATCAAGACTGTCGATGATTTTGAACTAGCAAAAACCTACACAAAATATGTAGATACCTTATTACTCGATGCTTATCATCCCGAACAATTGGGAGGTACAGGTAAAACATTAAATTGGGATATGCTACAACAATTTAACCCCGACTGTCCCTGGTTTCTGGCTGGAGGATTAACCCCCCAAAATGTGTTAGAAGCCCTAAATAAAGTAAAACCCAACGGCATTGATTTATCAAGCGGCGTAGAATTATCACCTGGAGATAAGGATTTAGATAAAGTTAGTCAGCTCTTTGAGAAACTAAGGAGGTAGGGGTAATGGGTAATCGGTAATCGGTAATGGGGGATAGGGGAAATAATTAATAATCAGGGAGTTTTGACGGACACGGTAAGCGCTTCACGTTCAACTATATACTTCAATTACCAATTACCAATTACCAATTACCACCTTTAAAAGAAACTTGGTTGGTGACGAATCAAACTAAAAAATTCTTCGCGAGTTTTCTGTTCTTGCTCGAAAACTCCTAACATAGCACTGGTTACAGTCCAAGAACCGGGTTTCTGAACTCCCCGCATTACCATGCACATATGTGTAGCTTCCATGACTACGGCAACGCCTTGTGGTTCGAGAATTTCTTGAATAGCTTCGGCAATTTGTCGATTTAAACGTTCTTGTACTTGTAAACGACGAGAATACATTTCTACAATTCGAGCAAGTTTGCTTAGTCCCACAACTTTCTGATTGGGAATATAAGCAACATGGGCTTTACCCATGAACGGTAACATATGGTGTTCGCACAAACTAAAAAAGTTGATATCGCGAACTAATACCATTTCGTTGTGACCTTCGTCAAATATAGCCCCATTAACTAAGTCTTCCAAAGATTGACTGTAACCACTGGTCAGAAATCGCATTGCTTCTGCTACCCGCTTGGGTGTTTTGAGTAACCCTTCTCTTTCTGGATCTTCTCCAACTCCTAAAAGCATCGTTCTGACAGCATCCTTCATCTGCTCCATCTGTTCCTCTGAGGGAGGGTGTAAATTAGGTTGCGAGCCAGCTTTAGTATTGCGATCTGGTCTGGGATTTACGGCATCTTCTAAGTTCGGAATCAGAGGAGATTGTGAAGTATTGGAACCGTTAGAACTAGCAATAGTCATGATGTCAGTCTTAATTAAAATGGGGGCGAATGAGTGATAAATCAAGGTGTGAACAATTACAATTTACAGTGACGAGATAATTCGCAATTGCAGTGAATGTTGTATTCACCCAATGCGAGACCACGTAATTAATCCTGGTATCAAACTGATAAAAGTAGTTGATGGGGAAATAATTACGTATCGCGAACTAGTAATTGTGCTATTAATTGTGAATTATTATCGTGACTGGTAATTGATGACCAATCGAAGAATAGTTGACAACTGATAATTTATAAAACCCCGGCGCTAGGCATTAAAATTAATTCATCAACAACAGCTTGTCTTGGTAATAATGCGGTGTGGAGAATCGATTGAGCAACAATCTCTGGTGTAAGCATATTTGAACGGTCAAAGTCCGCATTTACGGTTTCTGAATCCCAAATTTCTGTGTTTACTGCACCGGGACAGATCGCTGTTACACGAATTCCATTCTTCCGTTCTTCTTGAGCGAGGGCTTGAGAAAGAGCAATTACACCAGCCTTGCTAACGCTGTAGACTCCCCAGTTAGCAAATGCCTGTTTGCCCGCAATGGAAGCTACATTAATAATTGTGCCTCTATGCTGTTGGCGCATTGAGGGTAAAATTCCCTTAATACATTCAAAGACGCTGGTAAGATTCAAATCGATTACTTTTTGCCAGTCAGCTAAAGATGTTTGGCTTAATGTGGCGGTATAACCCATACCAGCATTATTCACAAGAATATCTATTTTACCAAAATCCAAGGCTACTTGAGATATATATTCTTGGACTTTCGATAAGTTTGCTAAATCCATTGCATAACTTTTAGCTTTGACTCCAGCTTTAATCGCAGCATTTTCTACTGCTGCTAATTTATCGGTAGAACGACCTAATAAGGCAACATCTATTCCCGCAGATGCAAAAGCTAAAGCTGTTTGTTTACCAATACCGCTGCTTGCACCAGTAATCAAGGCACGTTTTTGATGTTCAACCATACCGTTTTTTTGAAATCATTGGTTGTTTTGTCCTATTGATCAAAAGAATTACTCCACAATCAAACTGTTTAAATAAGGTGAATACCGTTTTATAGAAGTCGGGTTTTTCGGATGAATATCCCTCTTTATCAAATCAAAGTTTTATGGAATCATCATCTAACTCATGTTTAATTGATATAGATTAAGCAAACCAAAAACAGCGATGCTCTATTAACAAGGTAAATTCGTTTACTAAAACTTTTTTTTACAAAGGGCTGTTTTTTTTCACAACAAAATAATAGTCCTTAACGGTCAAGATTTTAACTAAATGTTAAATAGTAATTTCTCGACGATAAGGCTTTGGCATGGCTATCTCTTTCAAAGACGTTCCGTTAACGCGAATGTCAGCTATTATTAACTCTCAGATGACCAGAAGCCATCAATCCCAATTGCCTATGACATTAATTTCTGTTTGCCTATGACAAAACAAAGATTATTGTGAATAACTGTTAAGCAACATAGGCAATTATAACATTGCCGCAGTCAATGGCAATCCGGAGAAAACTATAACTGTTCAGCTTCGGTTAAAATTCCCATTTTGCGGAATCGTTGGTAGCGCATTTCTTTTCTTTCTTCGTTGGTAAAAGCATTGAGTATTTCCAAGTTTTCTAATAACGCGGCTTTGAGAGTGCGAGCGGCTTGCAAAGGATCGGAATGAGCGCCACCAATAGGTTCTGCTAATATTTGGTCGATAATGCCCAAATTTTTGAGGTCGTGGGAAATTATTTTTAAAGCAGCCGTTGCTTGTGGTGCCTTCCCTGAATCCTTCCATAAAATCGCCGCACAAGCTTCAGGAGTTGCCACGGTGTATACGGAATGTTCAAACATCATCACGCGATCGCCAATTCCAATACCAAGCGCTCCTCCGGAACCACCTTCACCGATAACGGTACAGATAATGGGAACGTCGAAAGAAAACATTTCTCGTAAATTATAAGCAATTGCTTCACCTTGACCCTGCTGCTCAGCAATAACGGTAGGTAAGGCACCGGGAGTATCGATAAAGGTGATTATCGGCATACCAAATTTGTTAGCGTGTTCCATCAACCGTAATGCTTTGCGGTATCCTCCAGGAGAAGCCATACCAAAATTACGGGCAATGTTATCTTTGGTATCTCGTCCTTTTTGATGCCCTAAAATTACTACAGATTGATTTAACAAACGTGCGACTCCACCGACTAAAGCCGGATCATCGGAACCACAGCGATCGCCATGTAGTTCGATCCATTCATCAGTAATTGCTTGAATATAATCGAGAGTACTAGGACGACGGGGATGACGAGCAACTTGCAGGCGTTGGGTAGGAGATAGACTGCTGAAAATTTCTTCTCGTAATTGCATAGCCCGTGCTTCTAATTGATGGATCTGATTAGTCACATCAACGCCATTTTCTTCAGCAAGTTTACGAATCTGCTCAATTCGGCTTGCCAGTTCTGCAAGGGGCTTTTCAAAGTCCAAAAGTAGCGGTTTACGCTCTTGTGTTGTAGCCATTGTTTAAATAATTAGTTGTGAGTTATCAGTTATGAACGTTATGAGTTATGAGTTGAGAAAATATATGAATAAATTCAGACCCTTAACTCATAACTATCAACCGTTAACCGTTAACTACTAGAGAACCCCGTCAGCAAAAATATCCTTTGTTGAGCAGGCAATAATAGCGGCTTGTCAAATCGAAATGATTTTTTGTAGCCCCTTTGTTAACTGTTAACCGTCACACTAGCAGCGGTCGAAATCCGTGCTTAACGGACACTTGACCAATCTGCTCCATTTTCTCTACGGTAATCTGATTGCGTCCCCAAGAAAAGTTAGTGTACAACTTTTCAAATTCAAGCAACATTGACTCGGCAAAACAAGCAAAAAGTTGACGTGCTGGAACATCCATGTTGACAATGTTCATGATTTTCCAGTCAATGTCTAGGGAATGCTCGACAATGCCACCGTTGAGTACGTATACTTCGGGATGTTGAATTTTGGTTCCTAAATTTTTAGGATAGCCGCCATCAATTAACAAGCAAGGTTTTTTCAACATCGTGGGGTCAATTTCCACACCTTTGGGCATACTAGCCACCCAAACAATAATGTCTGCTAGGGGCAACGCTTCCTCTAAACCGATTATTTTTCCACGACCGAGGTCAGATTGCAAGGATGAAAGGCGTTCGACGTTACGCGCTATCAACAATAGTTCTTTGACATTTGTCTTTGCATCCAACCAACGACAAACGGCGCTACCAATATCTCCTGTAGCTCCACATACTGCAACTGTCGCATTACTTAGTTCTATCCCAAGTTTTTTTGAGGCTTGCTCTACTTGCCGACAAATAATGTAAGCAGTATGAGTATTTCCTGTAGTAAACCGTTCAAATTCTAATTTGATGTTGCGGATTTGAGGAATTTGTTCTAACTTAAAATTCTCAAAAATAATCGAAGAAAAACCACCTAAAGCAGTGATATTTATACCATGCTTTTGGGCATGAGCCATTGCATTTAGTATTTTGCGAGTGGCAGCCTTCATACGGCGAGAAGCTAGCATTTCCGGTAAAAAACAAGATTCTACATACCGCCCTTCGATTTTCTGTCCGGTTACACTTGTTACCGTAATATTATCTACTATTTGGGGTGGAGCGCTACACCAAAAATCTAACCCCTGGTCGGCATATTCTGGGTAACCTAATTCTTTAGCTACTCTTTGCGCGTGTTCTAAACTTGTGAGATGTCCGATTAAACCAAACATGAACTGTTAATTTCGGCTTATGCTTTGTGAAAGGATTAAAGGTGTGGAATATAAATAAACACCATAAGAACTGCTCCTCTGGAAAATCGTAAACGGTACCCGATTATTTAGGGTCAGAAAAGCCGAGGAGCAATCAAATGGCTAATTTTCCTGTTGTTAAACAAGACAGGCGACTGCAATTTATACGGCTCGGAGTCCGTATGCAGAAAGACGCATGATATCACGAGTTGTGAAGCCAATATTACTCAAAGCGTCACCGTATTGAATCATAAAGTCTTCTACTAAAGCATCTTTACCCATTGCCATATTTTCGGCATCCTCTTCTACTTCATTAAGCATTCTCCAGATAATAGGGAGATTTTGGGCGTTGGCTTGTTCTAGTTCAGCTTTAGATTCTTCAAAATGTTCCTTTAGCCAAACTTCTCCAAAGTTGAGGTGAGTATATTCATCTTGAACAACACCCTCAGTAATTTTACGAGAAAAGTCATCCGCAACTGGAATAAAAATATGGTAAGCGGCGATCGCAAAGCATTCAATAATCAAAGATTGAATTAGCAGACAGGTAACAACTTTTTCTTGTGCTGCTGCGTCTTGGAAATTTTGATGCAGTTGAGCAAAAAATTTCTTGGCAAATTCCATATCAGCAGTGACTTCAAGATTTTTAGCACAAGCTTGAAAACCTTTTTTGTGACGCATCTCCATTTTTGAAAGACGAACTAAATCATCTTTTTTATCTGGCAGCAATTGCGCGAGTGATAAATAATTATCGTATGCCTCTTGTTCTCCCTCAACCACAATGGCATTAATGCGGCTAAAAGCGTCTTTATAGGTTTCGCTGCGATAATCTAGTTCAGATGGGGCTATAAGCTCCTGCATCTTGCTTTCCCTCCTAATATGAAAGTATTTGATACAAAAAAATGATGAAGTTTGAATGAAGTTATTAGATTTACCACAAACCAACCTTTTACGGATCTGAAATTAGAGGTATAAATTGCTTTATGTTAATAACCAGCATCAGTTAGGTTAAGTTTTGCGCTTCATGGTTTATCCTTCATCAACGGAATTTACGTGGTTTAATTTTACTTA
Organism: Nostocales cyanobacterium 94392; assembly: GCA_035285725.1. GTDB lineage: Bacteria > Cyanobacteriota > Cyanobacteriia > Cyanobacteriales > Nostocaceae > Rivularia. Next base: position 19,011 of record JAYKJL010000130.1, read on the forward strand.
ATAAGCCACTATGTTATAGATTAGCTGTTGCTGGGGGCGATTGCTCTAGTAACAGAAAAACTAATGCTTGGATAAGGAATTATTTATGTTTAAACCAAGCCGGAGGCGAGAATACGGTAATTTTTTGACGCTAGGAGTACTATTGCTGATGGCGGTGATTATCCTATTACCGCTAATTGTGGTGTTCCTAACATCATTCGCAACCACCGGGACGACTCAAGATGTGTTACCGAATAATGGCTGGAATGTAAGCAATTACCGGGATGCATGGGGGCGAGGTAAGTTTTTACTAGCGTTTGCTAACTCTAGCTTAGTCGCTGTTTGCGTAACCTCTTTTCAAATTATAACTTCCGCATTGGCAGGTTACGCATTGGCAAGGTTGAAGTTTAAAGGACGCTCGCTATTACTATTGATTGTTTTAGCGACTCTGGTAATTCCCTTTCAATTACTGGTGATTCCTGTATTCTTAGTACTCAAGTGGGGACATTTAATAAATACCTACTGGGCGCTGATTTTACCCACTGCTGCGAATGGTTTCGGTATTTTCTTGCTGCGGCAGTATTTTCAAAGTATTCCCGTAGAATTAGAAGAGGCGGCAGCTATAGACGGAGCAAATAGATTACAAATATTGTGGCAAGTAATGTTACCTTTAGCCCGTCCGGCATTGGTAACGCTGTTTTTATTTACTTTTATTGGTGAATGGAACGATTTATTTAAGCCCTTAGTATTTACAACTAAACCGGAATTAAGAACGGTACAACTGGCTTTAGCTGAATTTCAAGAGCAATTTACCAATAATTGGCCTTTATTAATGGCAGCAGTCACTATTGCCACTATACCTGTAATGCTACTATTCCTGATCGGACAGCGGCAATTTATACGCGGTATTGCAACAACGGGAATTAAGAATTAAGAATTGGTAATTGTGAATTGGTAATTGGTAATTGAAGTATATGTAGCAATCCTAATTTAAACTTGAAAAAATACCTAAGTGTAATCGGGAATTGAAAAGTAAAATTTTATTTCTACCTGGCGATTAGAAGTCGCAGCTAAACAAACCGACAGCCGTCTGCACGGGTTTATATATCAATTCAATAGTCCACGCTAGCGGTGGACTTCGCTTCTGTAGTGGCAGTAATAAAGCCCCAGTTTATTTATAAATTTCTCACAACTAATTTAGGATTGCTATAGTTGAAAGTGCGATCGGCAGGTACCCTTCAAGGGCGATGGCGTAGCCTGCCCATCAAAACTCCCTCGTGATTAATTATTTTCCCCATCCCCCATTACCGATTACCCATTACCCATCCCCCCTATGCCACTGGATGAAGTGTCATATATCCGTAATAACTCGGTGCCAAGACAATTGCCTTTAGAGGTAATGTTTTTGAGACAGTAAAATAAACTGTCATCATTAAAGAGTAATATTTAAAGACTTTTGAATTAAGCTTTAAATTGAATACAAGCGTAAGCAGTCAAATGAATCACGTGGATGATGAGAAATTACCTGCTGTATTAATGGCATCGAGTTCAACTGAACTACTTCAACGTTACGCAGCAGGAGAAAGAGATTTTCCTGGTAGCAGATTAAATGGTGCCAATTTAACTCGTGCTAATCTTAGCAGTGCTGATTTGAGTCGAGTTCATCTGCAATATGCTTATTTAGCAGGTGCGAATATGCGGAATACTAATCTTAGCCAAACTTTGCTAAATGGAATTCAGTTAGTGGGCGCGGATTTACGAGAAGCTAACTTGAGTATTTCAAATGTAAGTGAGGCTGACTTAGCTGGCGCTGACTTGCGCGATGCTATATTAAAAAATGCTGACTTACGCGGTACTGATATCAGTAATGCCAATCTTAGCTGTGTTAATTTATCCGGTGCGGATTTGCGCTATGCCAATTTAGTTAATTCTAATTTCAGCTATACAAACTTTCGCAATGCATTTTTAGCTGCTGCGAATTTAAGTAGTGCTTATTTAGTTGGTGCTAATTTAATGCATACTGACCTTAATGGTGCAAACGTAGAAAACACTTTATTTGGATATAACAAAGGACTCAACAAGGCTGCAAAGCTAAACCTACAACTACGTGGAGCAATATTTCTAATTGATGATAATTGAGCGATTATGATGATGTCTGGTTAGAGACTTCTTATAGAGCAGGGAGTCGGATGGGATTTTGTGGGTGATTACTCGGTTTCTTGGATTTGCAAGCGGACTGTACGTTCGGTAGTACCGCTAATCTGTAATTCCATGACTTCACCACCGAGGGGTTCTAAACAATCAAGTAGTGACCTCAAATGGGGTGTAGAAGCACCTGTATCGACGTAAAGCCGATCTGATAAATTCGCTATGCGTTTCCAAGTCATATATAACTTAGCGATGGTTTGCTCGATCTGGGATGCTTGATTCACTAAATCCGCAGCTATATTCATGCATCCAACTCTTTGGGCTTCTTCTAAGGCTGTTTCGATATCGATTTCTTGGGAAGAAAGGGCTTGTACTTGTACGGCAGCTTTGAGATATTTTGCTAGATAACGCGCATCAGTTGTAGCCTGCTTGAGGGTTTCAACATCTGGATTAGCGGTAATTTCATCTTGAATGACTGCTTGATGGAGTTGTGGTAATTTTTCCATCTCTTTTACCAGGGGTGCGAGATATCGAGGTGGAAGGGTATTATCCGCTGCTTTCTGTTTAACTGATTCTGGTAATAATTCTGAAGACATCGCAGTCCATTCTTCAGAAAGTTGTTTTACTTCTCGTCTAGTAATGCGATCGCCATTTTGGGCTGCTTCACTTACCATTACCTGCACTTCTGGTGATGCTTTAGCGGTTTCGACAAAAGCTCGTTTACTAAAATTGTTGATAGATTTTACTTCGAGTTTACCGGATTCCAAAAGAGTATCGGCGCTGTTTGCTAACTCAATCAAACTATAAGCATGGCTTTTACTAATTTCTCGTTCTTTAAGCCATTTGAGAAAGCCGGTACCGCGTCCATCTCCTCCTTTTTTTTCGCGATCGCGAATAGCGCGTAAAATTCTTCCTCGCCAAATATCAGTTTGTAAATCAAATTTATCGCATACCTGCCAAGCTACGTCTAATTGTTGAAGAAAATCTGTTTCTGGAATTGCTTCATCTTCGGGATCGGGTAGCTGAAAAGCCAAATCTGCTGGCTGTTGTAAGGCTTCAACCAGTTCATTGATATTATCGGTTGAGTGCACGGCAATTAAAGTTTAAGGAAAAGCGAATAGCTTGGTTATTATCACATAATCCGGGTACCGGATTTGCGTCAAAATTCTTTTTGTGTACAAATCAGGAGTCGGGTTTCGAGGATGATTATCTTGAATAAGAGATATTTCCAATCAAAACCCGAATTCTCAGCCGAGGAAAGTTAAATTACTCTTCTTTCATCACCTCAGCAGTTTTATTCCGATCTAATTTCAAAATTAATACTCCTAATGGTGGTAAACATAAATCCAAAGAGTATTGTTGATTGTGCATTGACCAATTATCCGTCCATTTGCCGCCTAAATTACCCATATTACTACCACCGTATTCTCGTGCATCACTGTTAAATAATTCGGTATAAAATCCGGGTTGCGGTACACCGATACGATAGTGAGAATGGGGCTGGGGAGTGAAATTACAAACAGCAACCACAAAATCATCGGAATTTTGATCGCGACGGATAAATGAAACTACGCTGTGACGATTATCGCTACAGTCAATCCACTCAAACCCAGGTTCTTCAAAGTCTTGAGTGTATAAGGAGGGTTCACTACGGTAAAGTTGATTTAAATCTTGGAAGAATGTTTTTAGTTGCTGATGTGGCTCAAATTGCAACAAGTTCCATTCTAAATCTGCCCAAACATTCCATTCGCTCCACTGTCCAAATTCCATGCTCATAAACATGGTTTTCTTGCCGGGATGAGCGAACATAAAGCCAAACAAACAGCGCACGTTGGCTAGTTTTTGCCATCTATCTCCGGGCATCTTGCCGATAATGTTACTTTTACCATGCACCACTTCATCATGGGACAGCGCCAACATGAAGTTTTCGCTGTGGTGATACCACATACTAAAGGTCAGATTATTTTGATGAAACTGACGAAACCAAGGGTCCATGCTGAAATAATCGAGCATATCGTGCATCCAGCCCATGTTCCACTTCAGGTTAAAGCCCAATCCGCCGGTATATGTTGGCCACGAGACCATCGGCCATGAAGTCGATTCTTCGGCTATGGAAAGAGAACCGGGAAAATAACTAAATATTAGGTGATTTACACTACGAATAAATTCTACAGCTTCTAAATTTTCTCGACCGCCATATTGGTTAGTAACCCATTCTCCTGGTTCGCGGCAGTAATCGAGATAAAGCATTGAAGCTACTGCATCAACACGAATACCATCAATATGGTATTTATCAAACCAAAATAAAGCGTTGGCTGTCAAAAAATTACGTACTTCATGACGTGAATAATTAAACACCAAAGTTCCCCACTCTTTATGTTCGCCTTTGCGGGGGTCTGCATGTTCGTATAAATGAGTACCATCAAAGAACGCTAAACCGTGTCCATCTTTAGGAAAGTGACCGGGAACCCAATCTACGATTACGCCAATTTCGTTTTGATGACACTGATCAACAAAGTACATGAAGTCTTGAGGACTACCAAAACGGGAAGTAGGAGCATAATAACCAGTTACCTGATATCCCCAAGAACCATCAAAAGGATGTTCGGCAATTGGCAGCATTTCAATATGGGTGTAGCCTAATTCTTTGACATAGGGAATCAGTTTTTCGGCTAATTCCCGATAAGTTAAAAAGCGTGCGCCAGTTTTCAGTTCCGAAACTGGTACCACAGGCTCATATTCACCATTGGGTAACTGATGTGGTTCGTTCGTGCCAGCGTGCAGCCAAGAACCCAAATGTACTTCATAAACTGAAATGGGTTGACTTAATTGGTCAGTATGACGACGTTTTTCCATCCAATTGCGATCGCTCCACTGATAAGTATTCAAATCAGTGACGATAGAGGCTGTTTTGGGACGAACTTCTTGAGCAAAACCGTAGGGGTCGGATTTTTCGTAAATATGTCCAGCAGAATTCTTGATTTCGTATTTGTAATGTTCTCCTACTTGTAATTCGGGAATGAATAATTCCCAAACTCCAACATCAGAACTTTTACGCATTTGATGTTTACGTCCATCCCAATTATTGAAATCACCCAGCACCGAGACATTGCGTGCATTCGGAGCCCAAACGGCAAAATAAACACCTTTTACACCTTTAACTTCAGTTAAATGGGCTCCTAATTTTTCGTAAATTCGGTGATGATTACCTTCGTTAAACAGGTGTATATCAAATTCTGTGAGTTTGGGAGAACGGAAAGCGTAAGGATCGTAAAATACTCGTTCGCTGTCTCCTTCTTTAACCTTGAGCTGATAGTTCGTTAGTTCTTGAGTATCTATAATACATTCAAAAAAATGGGGGTCATGTACGCTCTGCATTTGTTGCTCTTTCCGTTCTTCTGGAAGAACTACCCAAGCTGCACTAGCATTGGGAAGGTAAGCCCGCACAACCCAGACGTTTTTGCCATCCTTTTGTATCTGATGAAAACCAAGTATTTCAAAAGGGTCTTGATGTTGGTTCCGAATAATGCTGTTAACTTGTTCTGGGGCAATAGTGGTCATAGACATGGAGCTAATTACGCTAAATCTTATGGATAACTGAATCTATTTTTTGTATATCTATCTATATATATTCTTTACATTTATTTGTAGTTTTTGTACGCTTCTTGAGAAATAAAAAGGAGATGGGGCGATGAGAGGACAAGTTATGACATAAACACCTTTGACATGAACATCCTATTCCCAATATTTAATCAAAAATTTATAAAAGGAAAAAGCGTTTTCAATATCTTGCGTAAACGCAACAGGAAGACGGTATCTCGAATTTTAGGACTGAGTTGGGCAGGGTAGGGGCGTACTTTTAGTTCGGCTTGTAATTGAGCATATTCTGCCGGACTTAGAGGTTTTCCATCAATTGGTGATCGCGCTTCTACGATAATTTCTGTTCGTAATATTTCTTCTGCAATATCTACCTTGGGAGGTAATGCAATTACAGATGTTTTATGTTCTGAAAATATTTCTCCCAAAATACTTACTATCACTGTTAAAAATATCAACAAAACTGCTTTTCGAGCCTTTTGTCTCTTCATGTTTAATTATTTTTATTATTCAGTGCTATTAGTTCAAAAATACTAAAAAATCATTTTTAATGATCAAGTTTTCATGCCCATTCTTAGAATAGATTAGTTGGAAAGCTATGTTGCGCTTTTCGGTTGAATACAATACAAAAAACTAAAATTATGGAAATTCAGACGCTCCGGGATGCTCATACTACAATTTGAATGTATTTGATTGGGGAACGCCGTTTACTCGTACACCACTGACTCAAATTGAATTTGCTGTAGTGTTCTATCCCCATGCATTATCAAGTTTAATGCTTAAAGCTTAACGTTTAGCCTTATTCTCTAGATGAGAATGAGGAATTTAACTTTTTAGAAATTTTAGCAGATGTCAAATATCGGAGACGGAGAAAAAGACATTCTATAACTTCAAACACTTACTAACATAAAAACCTGGCAATCTCGATAATCATTACCAGGTTTACCTTTTCTACCAAAACGAAATAGGGAAATTTCAAAAAATTTCAAATATTAGCCCTAAAGCGCGATGCTCTATTCTCAAGTTGTCAAAATCAACAGGTAAACCTGCATAACATAATCAACAAAAAGAAGATGAGGAGCGACCTCTCAAAGTAGTGATAATAGCCTAAATAGTTATTATCAACTATGGGGTAGCTGTGGGAGTAGCTTCAGGTGCTGTCCCTGGAGCATCAACTGGTTCTCCAGCAGGAGGTGCAGTCTCAGTTCCCGCAGGGGTATCTTGTCCGCCTTCGCAAGCTCCAAGAATCGTAGCCAAACCTAACAATAAAGCGAAACCAAACACTTTTGTTTTCATAACTCCTCTTTCACCAATTCAATCAAGAACTATTTATAGCCTGTTGAATACGATACCTTATTTGTTGATTTTTTTAAATATTGTAGTTTTAATTAATTTTCAGAAATCAATCATTAATTTTTATACTGACCAAACCTTAGGTAGGGCGTTTTTATAGCTAAGACAAGAAATTGATGATTTTTCGGCTGGGTTAGCTGTTCCCTATTTTGCGACAAAGCAGGTTATCATACCAGAAATTCCCAAGTTCTGTCCGTACAGTGCTTGTGACCGAACAAAGATACTATGATGCGGATGCGATGGGGTGAATTCACGATGAAATGCTCACAAGCGAAACATTCGGTTGATTTAAAGGATTTTTACAAATCATTAAAAAGGGGTGTATGATATTGAACCGATGTATTGTAAACAACCTTACTTCTGTCAGGCTACAAGTTTTTCACAGATTTTCACCTGAAATCTATCTAACTAAAGCACAGTTTGTTTAATTTAAAAGTTTATGGCTGCTATTCGCAAATCAAATTTAAAAGGTCAAAAACGCTGGTTAGGACGAGATTCTAATAGTCAAGAGAATTTGAGAAATTCTAAGTTCAACCAAAATACTAGCTTTCCACCTTTCTCAAAACCCACGCCTGGATTTTTAGACAGATCACAACCTTCGAGTATGGTTTCAACTAATCCGTTATCCGCAAGAGCTAAATCTCAACGGAGAAATTACCATTCCCGATTCGATGTAAAAAGTGTGGAAGGCAAAAATCCTGATCGTAAAGATCCCTTTGCCATACCCTTAATGCCAGATGGTAGTAAAGTACCCGTGTGGTTAATGCGCTTCCATTCTTTTCATCGTCATACTTCGGTTGCTAGTTTTCTGTTAGTAAGCGCTACGTTAATAGTCTATGGTTGGACGGTATATTCCCAGCATTTATGGAGTAATTCCTATAAAAAGCTGCAAGATTTACAGCGGGATGAACGTCAATTGACAAAGCATGACGAGACGTTGAAAAATGAAATGGCACAACAAGGGAAAAAACCCGATTCAGGGTTAGTATCACCAACTCCAGCAAACACTATTTTTTTAGAAGAAACTGCACCATCAAGTTCTCAGCAGGTTGCTCGTGAGTCCGAAGAAACAGAATTCCAGCCTTCAAATGCGGTGGGATATTAAAATTAGGGTTAGCTAATCTTGTTCCAGATTTATAGTTCATATACATTTTATTCACACATAAAATAATATACCGCCAACAGCAGCACGATAAATCTGACCAAGCAATTGTTTTCACGGGGTATTAAGGCAAGTTTTCCCCAAAAGATTAGGAAGGGCAAGCTTTATGCAGAAATTTCCAAGTAAGACCAGTAGAATTCTTAAGAGAGAGCGTATACAGTCGCGTTTTAATCGCAGTCCTTTAAAAGAAGATAGACAAAGGAAAATTGCCGCAACATCCTCACGGGTTTCACCTAACCCGAAATACCGTTTATTTGTGGTTTGGGGTATATTAATTGCTGCTTGCTTGGGTTTGGGAATCAACTTGTACCGTTTACAAATTGTTGATGGTGCCAAATTGACTCAAAAGGCACGAAATCAGCAGATGTTTAGTATGCGTCCTTTTATACCTCGTCGTCAGATATTAGACCGTAACAACAGAGTTGTAGCGATGGATCAGCCGATTTATACTTTATACATACATCCAACGCTGTTTGATAAAAACAAGTCTCGATCAGAAATTGCACATAAACTGGGAACTATTTTAAATCAAGACCCTGAAAAATTAGAAGCAAAATTTAATAAACAGAAAAGCGGTATTTTTATTTCTTCCAAGTTAGGGGAAGAAGTTGCGGATCAAATTGCTGGATTGAAACTCAACGGTATAGATTTAACCAAAAAATTCTCTCGATATTATCCCTATCAAGATTTAGTTTCGGATGTAGTTGGCTACGTAAATTCCGACCGTCGCGGGAAAGCGGGTATAGAATATTCCCAAGAAAAATTTCTCGAACGTTCCATGAAGACGGTGCGGATGTCAAAAGATGGTACTACTGGTGGATTAATGGCAAATCGTGTACCAGATGGATTTCTCAATGTTGATAAATTGCAGATGCAATTAACCATTGATATTCGCTTACAACGCGCGACTAGAGAAGCACTCAAACGAAAAATAGAAAAATATCAAGCCAAACGGGGAGCGGTAATTGTCATGGATTCATGGGATGGTTCCATCCTAGCTCTGACTTGTCAACCTACTTACAATCCCAATAATAATTTTACCCAAGATGATATTTCTTTATTTAAAAATTGGGCAGTAGCTGATTTATACGAACCCGGTTCTACTTTCAAACCGTTAAACGTGGCGATCGCCTTAGAAACTGGTAGTATCCAACCAAATGATGTGTTTAGAGATACAGGGTTGATTAAAGTTGCAGACCGTGAAATCAGAAATGCCGAGAAAAACAGCCACGGGAATATTAGTGTTGCAGAAATTTTGCAAACTTCTAGCAATATTGGGATGGTAAAAATCATCCAGCGATTGCAGCCAAGTATTTATTACGGTTGGTTGGAAAGAATCGGATTGGGGCAGAAATCTGATGTAGATTTACCGTCTGAAACCAACAGTCGCCTGAAACCGCAAGAAGAATTTACGAATTCGCCTATTGAACCAGCAACAGCTTCTTTTGGTCAAGGTTTTTCCTTAACAGCATTACAATTAGTCCAGATGCACGGAGCATTAGCTAACGGTGGAAAATTGGTTACTCCCCATGTGGTCAAGGGATTGATCGATAATAAGGGACAAATGCATACACAACCAAATTTAAGCGCACCCCGACAAGTTTTCTCTCCTCAAACCACTCAAACTGTATTAGAAATGATGGAAAGCGTTGTCGAGCAAGGTTCCGGTAAAGCTGCTCAAATTCCTGGATATCGCATTGCGGGTAAAACTGGTACAGCAGAAAAAGCTGGTGCTACTGGGGGTTATATTATTGGTTCAAAAATTACTAGCTTTGTCAGTATTTTGCCGGTAGAATCACCGCGTTATGTAGTTTTAACATTAGTAGATGAGCCGAAAGGAGAAAATACTTACGGTAGTACTGTAGCCGCACCAATCGCCAAAGAAGTAATGGAAGCGCTGATTAGTATTGAAAAAATTCCGCCAACAGGTTCAAGGTGAATATAATTCGTAATATCTCCCGAAGGGAGACGCTACGGGAACGTAATTAGGATTCCCTATAAATAAAATTTACGGGAACCGAACATTGTCTACAATCCGGACATCCACGGATAAATCCGGGGGCTATGTCCTGACAGACACCATAAGCTAACAAACCAGAAAATTTACGGGCGTGATGTTATGATAATTGGCGTTGCTGAATCCAGCAGGTCTAATTTCATATATCAAATCAACAACGCCTGATAATTTCTATTGTAATCGCAAGAAGACAGCTAATTGAAAAAACTTACTTCTCTGCTTGATGAATCGATTCCCAAATTTTAGTGACTGCTCTTTTAGTAAAAGTAGAAAACTCTTTTTCCATCATCCATTTATAATAGTTTGGTTCTTTTTTAAATGCTTCCGCAACCAGTTCACCTTTATATTTACCAAAATTGAATATCACTTGATTTTGATCATCATAAATAACTTTTTTAGTTGGGTCAAGAAAATCAAATGGTGTGAATTCCTGTAATTCATCTATATTATTTTTTATCGGATAAGATTTATTGCCTTCTTTATCTTCATATTCTACATTTTCGTAACGTTCTAGTTGCGATTTCAGGACTTCGTATGTAGCGCGAATATCATTTTCTGCATCATGAGCGCCGATTAAATCTTCTCCACAATAGTATTTGTAAGCTGCTCTTAAACTACGAGGTTCCATTTTATGAAAAATGGTTTGTACGTCAATAATATTTCTGTTTTCAAGTTTAAAATCGATGTTGACACGTAAAAATTCTGCTATCAATAAAGGAATATCAAATCTATTCGAGTTGTATCCTGCAAGGTCACTATCATTAATGTAGTTGAATAAACTATCAGCAATTTCAGCGAAGGTAGGTTTATCTTTTACATCTTTGTCATAAATGCCGTGTATTTCCGATGAAGCCACAGGAATGGGAATAGTAGGATTAATTATCCAGGTTTTCATTTCTTCATTACCATCAGGAAATACTTTTAATACGGCAATTTGGATAATCCTATCTCTGACAATATCTATTCCTGTTGTCTCTAAATCAATAAATGCAATGGGACGTTTTAAATTTAACTTCATATGACAATAAATAGATATATTTGGATAAATGGGAACGGGGAATGGGGAAATGTTTTAACAATACAGCTAGAGCTACTGCTATAACAACATAAAAATAGACCAAATTAATCATTTGGTCACTAATTAATGAAATTATTAGTACTGATATACAGTTAAACTCAGGACTTACGCAATTGTCACAATACACGGGTGGTGCGTGACACCACAAACTTGATTGTTTCGTTCAAAATCACTCGAAGTGTCACACACCCGTTGCAAAAAAAATGTGCCAGTTACGTAAGTCCTA
>JAYKJL010000131.1:0-131287 GCA_035285725.1 Nostocales cyanobacterium 94392
TCAAGCAAACTGGAGTATTGTCTCCTATCGTATTTATAGGTTTATGCGCTTTAAGCTTAATTATTGCACCTTTAAGTGGAAGTTCCTTATTTGTTGTTGGTGGAACGTTATTTGGTAAACATAATGCGTTTTTACTCAGTTATATAGCTACTCTTATTGGATGCAGTGCTAACTTTTGGATATCCAGAAAATTTGGCAGAAAAGTAGCTCAAAGATTTATCGGTAAAGCTAATTTAGATGAATTAGATAGATTTATTGATAGATTCAAAAGGAATCGTAGTATTTTCTATATAATAATTATCATGCCTCTTTCTCAAGATATAGTCAGTTACGCAATTGGTTTAACAAAAATCAAATATACCCATTTTTTAATCGCTTTAATATTAAGCAGTATTATAATTATCTCTGTGTATGTATATATTGGTTCGAGTATATTAGAAATGTTCATTTAACCAGAATATACCTAAATAAAAGTCAAAGCTGCTAAAATCACCACAGTTGGAATCAAAATATTATCAATTTCTTTGGGGCTACAAGCTTCTACTAATGTAGCAATAATAGTCAAGATAAAAATCCGCATAATATTCAATTCGCTTGGAATAATCAACCAAACGAAAAATACGCTTGCACTAAAAGCAGCAACAAACATTGACACCGTTCCTTCTACACTTTTACTGCTAAGTACTTCATATTTCAACTTACCGTACCGAGAACCAATAATAGGTGCAATTCCATCTCCCCAACCAAGAGTTGTCATTGCGATAATTCCCGGAAAAGTTTTATAAAAAAAAGTACCGCAAATAGTTGCTACAATGACAAAATATAAAGGTCCTTTAAGAAGTTCGCTTTTATCTCCGTTACGAGTCATAGTTTTAACAGCTTCATCTTCATCGCTAGCAAATAACCCTTTCTGTATCAGAAGCACTATCCACACTACAAAAATAGTCACATTTAGATATTTAGACCAGTGTGAATCATTATAAAGCGGCAGAAACACAATTAAAGAACCCGCACCAATATGAGTAACTTTACGACTAATATCCGGTGGTAAATTCAAGCGAGTTACACAAAAATTCATCACTGCGACAAGTCCGAAAACATAAATAAATGTGAGTGCAGTTACAATTAAATTTTGTAAAAAAGGAGTCATTAACTTCAAATTAGCTTGAATTTATCATACCGTTTTTTACAAGCTTTTAGTTCCCTGACCAATTAGATTACACTTCTGTATATATTAGCACCATAATTCCTCTGTATCCTCTTACTCAGCGTCCTCTGCGTCTCTGCGGTTTATTATAATTAATTTTAAAAATCAAAACCAATTTTTCAAAAACGTAAACAAACCCTTCTTCTGATTAACAACTTCTTCCCTAATTACATCACCATGATGTAAATCTTCCAAACTAGGAAATGCAGCAGACTCAGCATAATAACCATTCCGTAACACCTTGGCTAAAGTATTATGATTATCTCGCAAACCTTCATAAAAGAAAAACACTTCTCCTCGAATACCACAGTTGCGATTGTATTCAAGTAACTGCATCAAATAATCTGGATTAATATTATAAGAACCCAATTTCATTAACACTCCCGGTGCAAGTCTTCCTCCTGCTTTAGCCGTAAACTGTTCTTTTACTAACTTATCAATAATACCTTTGTAACTATTAAAATCGCGGCGATAAATTTGGGGATGAATAATATCTACTAACCCTTTCTTCAACCAAGTTTGTGAATCTTGTAAATATTCCTTTAATGCCCAATCGTGGATATTTGGAGCCATAGATACAAATAAACTATTATTTACATCTTTAACTTGCTTATATAAACGCGCTAAAAAATCAGTTAAAATATCAGCACGCCATTGTAACCATTGACTATCCTTGGGATTTTGCGGTGGATGTTTACCGAATTCTTGCTGATATTTTTGTACAGTAGCTTTATCATAACCACCTTCACAAGGTAGAGCAGGTAAACGGTCATCTCCTTGAATACCATCAACATCATAATTGTTAACAACTTCAAGTATTAAACTTAATACAAAATCCTGTACTTCAAAATCAAGAGCATTAAGCCATTCAAAACCATTTTTATTCAACAAATTACCCTTACAATCTCGTGCAGCCCATTGAGGTTTTTTAGCAAGTAACATTCCTCCGTTAGAATTATAAGAACTAGCAAAGCCATATTCAAACCAAGGAATTACTTTCAAACCCACTCGATGTGATTCGGAAATTACTTCCGCTAAAACATCCCTTCCTTGATATTGTGGATTGATTTCCACACCAAATTTCTGTTGCATTACCCTAGAAGGAAACTGCGTCATTGCTTTATTCCAAACCACAGGAAACACAACATTAAATCCTGTTTCGGCTAGAAAATCCATTGCTTCAACGATATTATCGCGAGAGTCAAAAACTTTACTAGCCGTAGTAGTTAACCAAACACCGCGTATTTCAGTTAGAGACATTTATAGAAATTTAAAGACATTTAAAGACATTTCAACTAATATTACATATTAGGGTCAAGGTGGCGATACCGTGCTTGAACAACCATATATATACCATAAGCTATTAAGCCCAAAGCTACTATCGCCAACAACCAAGGTCCGTAAGGTTGAGCAGCTAAAGTTTCCAAAGCTTCATTAAGTCCTCCAACTTTACTAGCTTGAGCCATATATGCAGCTTGAATGACAAACCAACCAATTAAAAAGAATACAATACTTCGTGCTGCTAGACCAAATCGACAAATCGCTATAACCCACTGACTTTCTGTACGGCTTAAATCTGACAAATATAATTTTCTCTGAAATTTTTCACTAAAAGCTCGATATAAATAATAAAATGCGAAAGCAATTACACTTGCACCAATGGTTCCCACTAACCACTGACCAAAAGGTTGATTTAGCAAACGAGCAGTCCAATCTTGTTTACTATCACTATTACCACTACTCGAACTTCCCATAATAATTTTTACCGCAGTCCAAGCCAAACCAGCATAAGCCAAACCATTAGCTATATAACTAAACCTTGTTGCAATACCTTTAAAATCATTACCCTTATTTTCTGGGTCGTTAATTGCTTCCACAAAACGCCATATTACATAACCCATCAAACCGATCGCAACCAAAGCAAGCAAAAGTTGACCAAAAGGCTGACGTACTATTGCTTGTAAAGCTCCTTGGGTATCGGTAGTTTCTCCTCCTTTGCCAAAAGCCGCTTGTAGCGCAAGCAGTCCGACAATAAAATAAACTGCTCCTTTTGAAGTATAACCAAACCGTGCCAATCTTTCAATCCATGCAGCTGGTTGGTGTGATATCTGCTGTGTCATAGTTCGATAAGCAATAAGTATTATTTATTTATCTACCCACATCAAACAACAACAAACATCTATCTTCAGAACAATCCAAAGTATAGATATTTTGATAAAAAGTTTTCAAAAAAAACAAATATAAATGTAATAGGTCTTAACAAGACTCTGCGTTATCGGGGTTTGGGACGGTTAGTTATTAATTTTAGCTATTCAGTACTTTCCAAACAAAATTGGATGCAAAAAATCTTTTTATCATGTTAATCAGAAACTTTTTTCTTTTAATTAAATTCTAATTTAATAACACCATAAAAAATATGTCCAATGTCTCAACTATCCCGTAGAAAATTATTAAAACAAACTACAACTGCTTTTATTAGTCTTTCTTCGATCAGCTTACTCGACTTACTTGCTAATTCTACTTCCGCAGCAGAAACAGTAATCAGCAATTTAGAAACACAAATTCCCAAGTTAATGCAAAATGCCTCAATTCCAGGAATTTCTATCGCGATGATTCGGGATGGGGAATTATTTTGGCATAAAAACTTTGGAGTTACTCATAAATATAGCAAAAAACCCGTTAGCAACGAAACTATTTTTGCTGCTGCATCTCTGACTAAACCATTATTTGCTTATGCAGTATTAAAAATGGTCGAGCGAGGAGAAATTGATTTAGATAAATCTTTAACAGAATATACCGATAAACCATTAATTTCCGATTCTAGAATCAAACTCGTAACTGCTCGTAGAGTATTATCTCATACTACTGGTTTTCCTAATTGGAGCGGCGAAAAACCCTTATGGATAAACAATACTCCGGGGACAAAATTTGCTTATTCTGGAGAAGGTTTTTTATATTTACAAAGCGTAGTCGAAAAAATTAGCGGACAATCTTTAGAAGCATATTTACAACAGCAAATATTAAAGCCTTGGGGAATGAATCGTAGTAGTTTAATTTGGCAACCAGAATATGAAACAACTGCTAGTTATGGACACAATCGGCAAAATCAACCTAAAGCGATGAGTAAACCAAAAACTGCGGGAGCCGCAGGAAGTTTACGTACCACTGCTGTTGAATACGCTAAATTATTGATTGCGATGATGAAACCGGGAACAATTGATAGTAATAATTTGACGGAAGCTAGTTTACAAGAGATGTTAACTCCTCAAATCAAGCTGAGCAATTCTCTCGATTGGGGTTTGGGTTGGGGATTAGAAAAAACCCATCAAGGTAACTTTTTTTGGCATTGGGGAGATTTAGTTACTTTTAAAAGTTTTACCGTAGCTTCCAAAGATTTACAAACGGGAATTGTAATTTTAACTAACAGTCAAAACGGTTTAAAAATCTGTGAAAATATTGTTGATAAAGCTATCGGTGGAAAACATCCGGCATTTAGATATTGGATGATAGATTATTAAAAAGGAACAGGGAGTAGGGAGTAGTTCGTTCGGGAGTAGGGAACTCTTAACAGGAAAATCCCCATAATTAAAATTAGGGGATTTAAATAAGGAATTATTCATCGATAACTGTTCGCTGTTCTACAACCATTAACAACTAACAACTAACCACTAACCACTAACTACTAACTACTAACTACTACCATAACCTGCTTTAATTATTTAGTTTTTGCTAACATCAAATTTGACTGATTTACCGCAAATTGATAACCGATACCAAAATCTAAGGGCTTGATTGCTTTATTGCTTGCATAAACCTGTCTTAAATCTGATTGATAGCGATTGCTAAATAAACCAATTGGACGGTTATAAGCACCATAAAATTTTAAATCCCATTTAGCATTATCAAAAGATTTTAAAGGCATTCCAGAATCATCTTGTAATAAATGGCTGCTGTTAGCCAAAATTAAGTCTCTAATATTGGAAAAGCTCTCATTATACATTAAATAAGAAGCTGCTTTCAAATAAGTAACCGGATTTCCAAGTTTAGTCACAAATTTTGTTAACTCTGGATGCTTCTTCAAACCATCATTTGATAAATCCGTCGAGAAATAATAGAAATTACGAGGAACTGATTCTCCTTCGGGGACAAAAGTAATTTTTACTCCTGGAACCATCCCTTCTTTAAATTGTTGAATACTAGCATTTGTATCCAATCCTATATATTGCAAATCAAGGATACGATTGTTAGTACGTGCCATAAATATGTACAAAATCGGTAAAACTCCTTGTTTTTGCAAGTCAACTTTCATATCGTTAGTACGGAAAAAGCTATATTGCAAAATTGCGGATAAAGAACTTCTGGCTTTACTTAATGCGTTATTGCTTTCACTAGCAGAAAGCTTGGCAAAATCTGGAACGCTACCCACTGGTTCTAAACCTATTAAAACCATCTCCTTAGCTTGAGGAAATAAAGAGTAACTGTAGAGAAAATCAGGTCCACTAAAGGGATAAAAAACAGATGGAGACTTAGCATTAATTTCTTTTAATTCAGTGTCAGTCCATTTTTTAACCTTTGCTAATTGTTGATTTTCTAACCTAGACCAAGCATTTTGATAGTAATTTTTATGGAAATTCCAACCTTGATTTTGCTGTACTTTTGCTAAAGTACTTTGACTATCAACTTCGATTCCAGCAAGCAATTTTGCTGTATCCGTTAATTTAGCAGATTGCGCTTTGTCAAATTTTGCTAACGGGTCTACAGATGTACTTGGTTCAGCTTTTTTAATCGCATTATCTGTATTATAGTTAGCGTTAATATTTTCCCTAGAGCTACAACCTTGTAATAACATAAATGCGCTAATACTAGTACCTAAAATTGTAGAAAGTAATTGATTATTTTTCATTATTTTAGAGAAGATTTTTTCAAGTTATTCAGGAACCTAATTTATTCCGATATTTCTTCAACTGAAGACCAGCCCATCTTCTTTTTCGCAGCAAAGAAATAGACAATCAAACCAATAGCTACTGTTCCCAAGCCAGTCAAAGATTCAACTGGTTTATCAATTAAAATAAACACTAACATCCACAAACTAATTGCTAAAAACACAATTGGTGTAAAAGGATAACCCCAAGTTTTATATGGTCTAGCTGCTTCGGGATATCGCAAACGGTAAACAAAAATTCCTAGAACTGTAATAAATGAAGATAATGTGAGAGTAAATCCTAAATAAGTAATCACTGCTTGAAAACTTGATGTCAAGATTAAAACAGTAACAATAAATAACTGTAAAAGAATTGCAAAATATGGAATTCCGCTGCTATTTTTTCTGGCAAGTAGTTTAAATAAAGGAATATCTTCACCAATTGCTTGAGTAACTCTCGGACCTGCTAAAACCATCGAACTAATTGAAGATATTAGTCCAAATGAAATCATTATACCCATTACTTTTGCTCCGAAAGCACCAAAAATCTGATTGGCGGCTATATACCCAACTTCTAATTCTCCTACTAATTTATTAATTGGTGTAGTGTGTAAAAATATAAAATTTAATAGTAAATACAATCCCATTACAATTAAAGTTCCAGCAACTAAAGAACGAGGTAAATTTTTCTCTGGTTCCTCTACTTCACTCGCTAAATAAACCGCTGCATTCCACCCCGAATATGAATAGGTTACGTAAACTAACGAGATTGCAAAAGGAGAACTGAAGATTAAATTAACATCTCGCGTTGATGGTAAAAATCCTAACTGTTGAGGTTCTGCTAAAAATAAACCACAAATAATTAAAATGACAATTAGCAAGACTTTTAAGATAGTAAATATCTGTTGAAAGTAGCTACCAAATGCTTTATTTCTACTATGAATTAAAGACACAAAAATAACTACACCTAAAGCAATAGCTGTAGAAGAAATTAACGGAAATACACTTTTAAAATATGCTCCCAGAGCCATAGCTGCCGCTGCTATTGGTGCTGCAAAACCTACTGTTACCGATACCCATCCAGATAAAAAACCTACCACTGGATGATAAATACGAGATAAATAGTAGTATTCACCACCAGAATAAGGCATTGCTGCACCTAATTCCCCGTAACTTAAAGCACCACATAAAGCGAAAATTCCACCTACCATCCACAAAAATAAAAGGGTGAAACCAGATTTAATATCCACTACTTGAAAACCTAAGCTAGTGAATACACCTGTACCTATCATATTGGCTACTACAATACAGGTTGCAGTAAACAAGCCAATTGGTCTTTGTTGCTGATTTACAGTCATTGCGATTTAAGTAAAAATACTTAGCCATGTTACTTTAAACAATTTAATTTTTAACCTAGTAAATCCTGCAATGGCATCCTGGGAAATGCTGAGATTTTTACTTGGTAAATTTATAATCATTCTAAGAATGTCCAGTATTTAAGTATTTATGACTGGATTCTATGTATTAAAAAAACAACTTTAATTACTCTAAAGCAGTATATGCTAGCAATAATCATGTATATACTCATTCCTTTAGATACTCAGTGATAAGACTTAATAGGTATTTAGAATTACTTCTTTTCTGACAGAATATTACTGAGAAAAAAAACCGCAGAGACAAGGCAGTGCGTTGCAGTGAATCAGTTGATGGGGTCGGTTTCCGTCCCATCAAACTGATGAACCCGAAGGGAGGTTACCTCCGTTGTAGCAACTGCCGCGCAGAGAAAGCTGAGGTAAGAGGTGAAGAGAGATTACTAATCATAAAGCAAGAAGGAGGTAAATTTTTCTGCTGTTGTTGAGGCAATTTTTAATGCTCTAGCTGTTAATTTTAGAGAAATTTTGGGAATACTATAAATATAGTCTGGTAGAAATTACAATTTTACTATTCAATTCCTAATGTCACGGAATATTGTGACAGTAGAGTTAACTTCAAGAATAAATTAATCAAAGACAATATTTTATTTTATTAAAGATTAGTATTTAAATGTTTATGCTGTGTAATTGTGAGCATAAAAAAATTATTTAGGTATCTTGGAGGATGACGTTTTATTTTATGAAAGATTAAACTATTAATAATGCTCTTGTTTAATTAGACCTCTTTTCAAAAAAAAAATATATTAATTGTTGGCTGAATATAAAAAAGGTTTAGAACGAATATTTATCTCTTTTATTGTATTCTTTTCGCCATTTTTTGTAAGAAGTCTATTTTTGTAAAAAGCAAGTTTTAATTGTAAATTTGCGGATTTATCACCTGCAAATAATCAAATCATAAAAAATCTTATCTTAAAAGGCAGTTATGTCAGTCTACCAAACTAGTCGCAGTGAAACCGCTGATTTAATTATTAGCGCGAATAATCAAGCGGAGCGTGATTTAATTCAAAATTCGGCTCGATTGGATGCTCTAGGTCATCAACAAGAAGGAACTATATCGAGTTTTCTTGCTCCTTTAACCCAAGATACTTTTAAGCAAGTTGTTAAAGATGTAGAGCATAAATTGCAGATTGTTAATCAAACTTTGTCAATGTTGGATTCTAAAGGGTTTGAAGCTATTTTACAAGAAATGTTACAATCTATCACTCTCAAAACTGGGGAGTTATTAGGTGCTGATAGAACAACAATATTTCTGTTAGATGAAGAGAAACAACAGTTATACACAATTGTTGCTGAAGGAGAAGGAAAACGTTCTTTAGAAATTCGGATTCCAGCAAATAAAGGTATCGCTGGCGAAGTTGCGACTTATAAAAAAGTTGTCAATATTCCCTTTGATTTTTACAGCGATATTCGTTCTTCTTTTGCAAGAGAACACGAAAAAAGAACAGACTACCGCACTTTTACAATGTTGGCTTTACCTTTGCTCGACGAACAAGGTAAATTGATTGCCGTGGTACAATTATTAAATAAGTTAAAACCTGATAGTAACTGTAATGCTCCTTTGTGTGAACGCATTGATATTAAAGGTTTTACTAATGCTGACCAAGAATTATTTCAAGAATTTGCACCATCTATCGGCTTAATTTTGGAATCATCCCGTTCCTTTTATGTAGCAACTCAAAAACAACGAGCTGCTGAAGCGTTGATGAAAGCAATTAAGTCTCTTTCCCAAAGCAGTCTCGATTTAGAAGAGACACTCAAACGGGTGATGGATGAAGCCAAACAACTGATGAATGCAGATCGTTCTACTTTATGGTTAATAGACCGCGATCGCCAAGAATTATGGACTAAAATTACCTTGGGTGATGGTTCGACTAAAGAATTACGAGTCCCAATGGGTAAGGGTTTTGTTGGTCAAGTTGCATCAAGCGGAAAAATATTAAATATCCCCTTTGATTTATACGATCATCCCGATTCTGATACTGCTAAACAAATAGATCAGCAAACTGCTTATCGTACTTGTAGTTTACTGTGTATGCCAGTATTTAATGGCGATCGCGAATTAATCGGTGTAACTCAACTGGTGAATAAGAAAAATAAAAGCGAATTTCCCCCTTACAACCCTGAAAATTGGCCCGAAGCGCCCGAATGTTTCCAAGCTAGCTTTGATCGTAACGACGAAGAATTCATGGAAGCTTTTAATATACAAGCAGGTGTAGCGCTGCAAAACGCTCAATTGTTCGCAACTATCAAGCAACAAGAACAAATGCAGCGAGATATTCTGCGTAGTCTTTCTAATGGTGTGATTTCTACTGATAGTAAAGGCTACATCGTTGCGGCAAATGAAAGCGCTTTACGTTTGTTGGGATTAGACGCAGAAGAACGCTTAGAAGGCAAATTAATCAACGATATGATTAATATCAAAGAAAACGACTTTGATAAATGGTGCCATGATGCTTTAAATATTAATAACGATCATAAATTACGCGAGCAATATTATCCTGATCGCACTCTCGTCACCCATCAAGCTCTAGAAAACAGTATCAACTTGTCAATTAATACCATCGCAGACGCTAGCGATGACCGACAAGTCCGGGGTGCGTTGGTAGTAATGGATGATATCAGTGATGAAAAGCGGCTCAAAAGTACCATGTATCGCTACATGACTCAGGAATTAGCTGAAGAACTACTCAAATTAGACGACGCAAAACTCGGTGGCGATCGCAAAGAAGTTTCGATTCTATTTTCGGATATTCGCGGCTATACAACCTTAACAGAAAACCTGGAAGCAGAAGAAGTGGTAGGTATGCTCAACGAATATTTTGAATCAATGGTAGAAGCGGTTTTCAAACACAAAGGCACCTTAGATAAATACATCGGTGATGCCATCATGGCTGTATACGGTTCCCCTTTACCTTTACAAAACCATGCTTGGATGGCTGTACAAACATCTTTAGAAATGCGTCATCGTTTAAAAGAGTTTAACGCTCGTCGTCATGCAGATAATAAACAACAAATTAACATCGGTATAGGTATCAACTCAGATATTGTTATCAGTGGAAATATTGGTTCGAGCAAACGCATGGAATTTACCGCAATTGGTGATGGTGTAAATCTTGGCTCGCGTTTAGAAAGCGTAACCAAGCAGTACGGCTGTGATATTATTGTCAGTGATAATACTTATAAACCTTGTAAAGATTTAGTCTGGGCAAGAGAATTAGATTACATTCGTGTTAAAGGTCGCAACGAGCCGGTATCAATATACGAACTGATTGGTTATCGTAGCGACAATGTAAGCGGCGATAAACTGAGTGCAATCGAATATTACCACAAAGGACGCGAACACTATATCAACCGTCAATTTACTTCAGCTAAAAACCAATTCGCTAAAGTATTGCAAATCCACGAACATGACAAAGCCGCGATCGCGCATTTAAAACGCTGTCAGCATTGGCTGGAAAATCCCATATCCGATAGCGAATGGGATGATGGTGTATGGACATTCAAGGAAAAATAGTACTTTACCTGTCGATTACAATCAGAAGTCGGGTTTTTAAGCGAAATCTTTGTTAGACAAGACAATTATTCTAAAAACCCGACTTCTCATCCCAAAAAATCCACCACTGTTTGAGCAATGACTTCATTACCATCAATCGCGATCGCGTTTTGAGAGCGTGGTGGCTGTAGTGGCTGTTTGAGAAATTCCCAGGAACTCTCAAATAGTTCCGAGGGAGTCAAAATTTGATGATAATTATAATCTGATATACCTTCTATGAGAAAAGAGGCTTCTGCAAAATTGTCTCTAGTAACTGAAACAATCGGCACCCCTAACTTAGTTGCTTCCGAGAATGTACCGAAACCAGGTTTAGAAATTACTCTCCCACAAATTGGCATAAAGTCAACGGGACGAGTTCTGACATCTTGAACTTTGATTAAATTGGGTAAATCTGGTGCTGATTGATCAAAAGTAATAAATTGCCAATCTGGGAAATAAGTGAGATTTTCATAGGGTAATTGCTGTAAACCCAAACCGCCAAAACTCAGCAAAACAGTCTTTTCAATAGATGCAGTTATTTCCCATCGGGATTTAATTTCATCCGCATCAAAGACAGGAGAACCACCAGTTAAACCCACATCAGTGATATTCTCAAACGCTTGCATCGGTTCGTGAAAAGGAAGACGAAAAAGGCGATCGCACTGAGAGTAACATTCCCCAATCCAATCGGCAACGTCAATAAAATCACCACCCCAATCTCGGTAAATAAAATCCCAACCAAAATTACTAATCATCCAGCAAGGAACATTAGCTGCTTTCGCAATTTCGGCGGCTAAGAAGGGAATATCAGCCAAAATTAAATTAACGCGATTCTGATGAATAAAATCAACTTCGGAAGCAATAATAGAAAGATGATTTTTCTTAATTTCTAATAATTTTTCTAAAGTAGCTTGTTTATCCATTTTCAAGCTATCAGGTTGAACAACCCCTAAATCATAAGCACGGGGACGATGAATAAAATCACCTTTGATATAGCATTCCAGCAACCAACGCGGTGCAGTTGTCACCATAATTAACAATACTTCCGGACATAACTGTTGAATAGTTGCTGCAACCGCAGCGGTACGAGTTGCGTGTCCGAAACCGTGATTAGTAATTGCAATATATAAAATAGGACGTTGCATATTTGGAAATTTAGTTGTTAGTTGATGGTTGTTAGTTGATGGTTGATGGTTGTTAGTTGATGGTTGATGGTTGTTAGTTGATGGTTGATGGTTGTTATCCACTATCCACCAACCACCAACCACTATCCACTAACCACTAACCACTATCCACCAACTAACTTACATCATCCCCATTCCTCCCATTCCAGGCATACCCATGCCGCCCATACCGCCCATACCGCCCATACCGCCCATATCAGGCGCACCGGCACCCGCAGGTGCTGGTTTTTCTACTATCAAAGCTTCGGTAGTTAGTACCATTGCGGCAATGGAACCGGCATTTTGCAACGAGGAACGTACAACTTTCGCGGGATCAATAATTCCCGCAGCAATTAAATCTTCAAACTCGCCGGTAGCTGCGTTGTAACCAATATTAAGTTCACTTTCCTTAACTCTGGACACAATAACAGAACCTTCAACACCAGCATTTTCTGCGATTTGACGTAATGGTGCTTCTAATGAAGAAGCTACTATATCAGCACCAATTTTTTCTTCTTCGCTGAGATTATTTTTGATGTCAGCGACTTTCTTGATTAGGTGAATTAAAGTAGTACCGCCACCGGGAACGATGCCTTCTTCTACGGCTGCTTTCGTTGCATTTAATGCATCTTCAATGCGTAATTTACGGTCTTTCAACTCGGTTTCGGTTGCCGCACCAACTTTAATTACAGCAACACCACCGGCAAGTTTGGCGATGCGCTCTTGTAATTTTTCTTTATCGTATTCGGAATCGGTTTCTGCTAATTGTTTGCGAATTTGACCAATGCGCTTTTCTACATCAGCTTTCAAATCTCCACCAGCAACGATAACGGTGTTTTCTTTGTCAATCTCGATTTTGCGAGCGGTTCCTAACATTTCCAAAGTTGCGGTATCCAAGCTTAAACCAATTTCTTCGGAAATCATCTGTCCGCCTGTCAGAATGGCAATATCTTGTAACATTGCTTTGCGACGTTCACCGAAACCGGGGGCTTTGATAGCGCAAACAGTCAAGACACCTCTAGCTTTATTGACTACTAAAGTTGCTAAAGCTTCACCTTCAACATCTTCAGCGATAATTAGCAAAGGTTGACCGCTACGAGCAACTTTTTCCAACACCGGCACCAAATCTTGAATATTGCTAATTTTTTTATCAGTAATCAAGATGCGGGCATTTTCAAATTCTACAGTCATCCGGTCGTTGTTGGTGATGAAATAAGGAGAAGTGTATCCCCTGTCAATTTGCATCCCTTCCACAACTTCTAATTCGGTGGATAGAGATTTAGATTCCTCAACAGTAATTACACCGTCTTTGGTGACTTTCTCCATCGCTTCAGCAATCATGCTACCGACTTCTTCATCGTTACCAGCAGATACGGTGGCAACTTGGGCGATCGCACTTCCTTCGACTGGTTTAGCAATTTTGGTGATTTCCTGTACCAGCGCTTCAACGGTTTTGTCGATACCGCGCTTCAAGCTCATGGGATTAGAACCAGCAGCAACGTTTTTCAAACCACCCCGAATCATCGCTTGAGCCAAAACTGTCGCGGTGGTAGTACCATCTCCCGCGATTTCTTTGGTTTTTTCAGCTACTTCCTGGATTAATCTGGCTCCAGTGTTTTCCAATGGATCGGATAGTTCAATTTCTTTGGCAACGGTGATACCATCGTTTACAATTTGAGGCGCACCAAATTTTTTTTCTAAAAGAACATTACGACCTTTTGGTCCCAGGGTAATCTTGACGGCATCGGCAAGAGCGTTAATTCCTCTTTCCAATGACCGACGTGACTCTTCATTAAAAGAAACGATTTTCGCCATTTTTTTAACTCACAAGCATTATCATTTTACAATTTAGCACTCACTGCTCAAGAGTGCTAACAAAACAAGACTTTCAGATTACAGATATTTGGAACAAAAATGAGTAATATACAGTTGATACTCATGATAGATACTGGCAGTAATCAAGGAATCGGGAGATGAATATATACAGTTTCCTTAAGTCTCTCGGTATTGCTGAACCAAGCGGCTCCGGCTGGTTAGCAGTAGTGTTTACGTTTTTATTAGCTTTGGTTGTCACCTGGAGTTTAATCCCTAAAATTCGTAAATTTGCTTTGCGTGTAGGTTGGGCAGACCAGCCAAATGCAAGACGTTTGAACCGAGAACCCTTACCGAATGCGGGAGGATTGGCAATTTACGCAGGAGTAATCGCCGCTGTTACCCTTGCTAGTTTATTACGACCAATTGAATTACAAAATGTTTTAGCACAGGTTTTAACAGTGTTACTGGGCGGCTCTATATTGGTTTTAGTCGGTTTTATTGATGATCAATTTGGCTTGCCTCCCTTTTTCCGATTATTGGTACAAATTTTAACCGCGCTGTTATTAGTTGCTAACAAAATTGGATTTGATCTAACTTTTGGCACTCCCATAGATTCTACGTTGTCAACATTATTGACAGTACTGTGGGTAGTAGGAATTACCAATGCGATTAATTTAATGGACGGGATGGACGGTTTAGCGGGAGGAGTTAGCTTTATCACCGCCATGAGTTTGCTAGCAGTTTCCGCCCAATTTCCTAATCGTGCGGCAGCTATTTTAGTTCTGGCAGCTCTGGGTGGTTCCGCATTGGGATTTTTGCGCCATAATTTCCATCCCTCAAAAATTATTATGGGTGATGCCGGAGCTTATTTCTTCGGTTATGTATTAGCGGCAACTAGTATTTTGGGCGAATTACAAATAACTACAGTGTTGTCTATATTACCTCCAGTCGTGTTTCTTTTACTACCAGTGCTGGATACTACTCAAGTTTTTGTGCGGCGTTTGGCAGCGGGGAAAAACCCCCTCAGCACTCCTGGAAAAGACCATTTACACCATCGTTTGTTAGCTTGGGGTTTATCTCAACGCCATGCAGCGCTTATCCTTTGGTCGATAACTTTAGTTTTTAACTGCTTCGGAATGTCCATACGAGGAATGTCGCCCGTAGTAATTTTTACAACTATTTTCACAATTTGTATACTTTTAGCTTTTACAGTTTGGCGGAAAATGCAAAAAGCCTGAATTAGATGGGGTTCGGGGGAGATGAGGGGACAAGGGGACATGGGGACATGGGGATGGGGGAGATAGTGAAAAATTAATTGTCAACTAACCACTATCCACCATCAACTAACGACTATCAACTATCCACCATTCTCCTAAATTTTTTTTAAATCTGATTCCGTGCTTTTAACTGTAAATAGCGATCAACTAACTGTTCTGTAATTTGATTTGCGGGTGCATCTAGTACCAATACACCTTTTTGTTTGAGTTGGGCAAATGCTACTTGACGTTGGGATAATAAATCTAAAGCTACCGCACGATTGTAAGCACCTGTAACCCCTTGTTCTGCTATGGAATTATGTGCTAATTTATCTACTTTTGGGTCGCGTAATGTAACGCAAAATGGTAAATAACGAGGTGATAATTTGGTGAGTGCGGCTAAAAGTTCGGTAGAAGCGGTGACATCAATTATGTCAGTAATTATGACTACTAAACAGCGCCTTGTTTGTTGTTGTACGACTTTTGTTACCGCAGCTAAATAATCCGATTCCAGTAAAACTGGTTGAATTGGCGTTAATCTATCAATTAAATTATTTAACTGATGTTGTCCCCGCTGTGGGGGAATCCACGTATGTATTTGGCGTTCAAATACACCAACGCCGACTTTATCACCTCGATGCAATCCTGCTAAAGCTAAAGATAAAGCGGCATTCAAACCCCAGTCAAATCGCTGTAAATTCTCGACTCTGGCTGTCATTAAGCGTCCTCTATCGAGCAAAATCATCAAAGTTTGTTCTTGTTCGGGTTCTAACACCCTTACCAAGGGTGAATTACCGGATGTAGCTTTGCGTGCGGTAGCTTTCCAGTCAATAAACCGTAAATCGTCCCCTGTACGATAATTTCGTAATTCTGCAAATTCGGTACCAATACCCAAATTACGAAGTTTACGCATCGAACCAGATGATTTTAATGTCAAGCGAATCGATAGCGATCGCAATCCCATTAAATCTGGATAAACCTTAATTTTGAAACTTTGAGGAATTTTCCAATTATTCCAGGCTAATCCCCAAGCACCAAGTTGACGTACCTGGATATCTCCCCAAGCAAATTCTCCTCGTTGAGTGGGATGGACTGTATATGTTAATTCTTGGGTATTATTAGCAGGAATCGCAGCGCGGAGTTTAGCAACAGACGAGCCAAATTCACCGGGGTAATAGTCGCAAATTTCAATAATAGCCGGGGATTTTTGCGATTTTACCGTTAACTGTACCGGGTTATCTCTGCCAATCGAAAGCCTTGGGGGTACTTTACGGGTAATTTCGACGCGATTATTTTGCGATCGCCAATTATCTGCAAACATTAATACTAGTATTACAGCATCAAATAATAAAATAACCCCAATACTTGTAGGAATTCCCAAAAAAATAGATAGAATCGGAGCAATAAGAATACCTGATACGAATAAAAAATAACTACGTCTGGAAGGAATCATAATAACATTTATTTTAATTACTATTGAATATTTCTAATAGAAACTGTTTATCTTTTTTTAAATCAGATTTAAAGGATTTTATGAAAATAAAGTAAAATATGCATCCAAAGAAAAAAGCGAATAAAGGAAATACCATAGTTCTACCGCTATTGGACAAAAGACCAAAACCTATCAATGATGCATAGAATAATGGCAAGAAGAACATCATAAAGTTGAGAAGTTTATTTGGCTTAATTATTATATTTATAATACTTCCCCTTTGTTCCGGAGATATCTTTCCTTCTATAATAGGTAAATTATTTCTTTTTTTATATCTAGAAATTTTTTGAATTCGGAAATAACCGTTTTCCACTTTACCTTCATAAGGTTTATCGGGTGGTGGAGCAAAAGGAAAACTAAATCTAATTAACTGGTATGGTTCTACATAATTTAATAATTTAGCTTCTACTCTATCCGGTCTAAGATGAGTTGTGATTGTAAACTTTTCTGTAGGTAAAATTTTTATCATTATTCGATATTTTTATAGCCATTACAATCGTAACTCATGAAAAAGTTATTTAAAACATAAAAATAAATAATGTAGAGACGTTGCATTGCAAAGTCTCCGGGCATTTTCATTTCCAACTAATCCACTAATTTCGGATGGTGCGTAACGGCATTATTTGAATGGTAGCCTTAAATAATATTTACTCAAGCCGTTACACACCCTACAATTTCTTTCTTTATCTTGGGACTGGAACTTTATTTAATATCGAAGCAATTACCGCATCAATTTCCAAACCATCTAACATTGCTTCCGGTTTCAAAATCAGTCGATGTCGTAACAAAGGAAGTGCAACAGTTTTCACGTCATCAGGAGTAACAAAATCTCTTCTGGCTAAATATGCTGCTGCTTGAGATGTCACAAACCAAGCATTAGCAGCACGAGGTGAAGCACCTAATGTTAAATCTGGATTTTGACGCGATGTTCTTACCAATGCTAAGAGATAATCAATAATTGGTTCGGTAACTTTAACTGTTTTTACCGCTTGTCTTAACTCAATAATTTCCTCTACTTGAGCGACAGGTTTTATACTTGAAATATCTGTTCTTCTCGCGGAAAATCCCGCTTGACGGTTGAGTAACATTTGCTTTTCAGAAGCTTCGTCGGGATAATCGACTACCAATTTAAATAAAAACCGATCTAATTGCGCTTCTGGTAAAGGGTAAGTTCCTTCAAATTCTAAAGGGTTTTGAGTGGCGATCGCCCAAAATAATTCGGGTAAAGGTAAGGTTTCACCATCCAATGTTACCTGTAATTCTTCCATCCCTTCCAACAGCGCTGCTTGTGTCTTGGGAGGGGTACGATTAATTTCATCTGCTAACAATATTTGAGTGAATATAGGTCCTTTTTTTAAGCTGAAACTGCGAGTATTTAAATCAAAAATATTCGTACCCGTAATATCTGAAGGTAATACATCCGGGGTTAATTGAATGCGACGAAAATCTGCTTGGATTAACTGAGCCATCACTTTTACCAGCAGTGTTTTACCAGTTCCTGGTACTCCTTCCAATATAATATGTCCGCCAGCTAAAAGTGCAATTAACAGTTGATTTACTAAAGTAGATTGTCCCACAACTACTTTATTTAAAGATTGAGCTAGGTTATTAATTACGGAATTCGTTTGATTCATATTCATAAGTAGTCCGGTTAAATATTTGTTATAAAGGGAGCAGGGAATCGGAAATAGAGAACACGGAATAATAACTAATCATCCGGACTTAATTTTAAAAGTATCTAGGGGTTAAAATCTTCAATATACAGACAATGCCGAGCTAAGTAGACTAAATTAACTCCGACTTATTTAGCAGCAGTCTTAACCGTTATATACTTTGATTTTTCCACTTCTTCGCGTACAGATTGCCATTTTTTTAACCAGTTTAACAGTTCTCGTTCACTGATACGATGTTTCCGATGCCCCATACTTAAGACTTCATTAAGTTGGGTAGTATTGGTTTTAATTTGTTCTGTCCAAGCATTAATTATTGTTTGTTTTTCAAGTAATTGCTGACCTAAATATAAAGCTTTTTGTAATTTTAACTGTTCTTCTTTGCCTATCATTTCTACTACAAAGTCGTGACAATCAGCTTTTTCTAGTACTTGTGCTAAGGCTTGAATATATTCTTCACTACTATCTACAATGCGTGTTTTTAAATTGAGTGGCTGACCAAAACGGCGATTCTGCGCCAAAATTATGACTAATAGTATAAACCCTACTTGTATCAATGCTGGAAATAAAGGAGTTTTAGCAAGATAACTGAATAAATCTCCTTCTCCTTCCCTATCTCTAACTTTAGAGTCTTTATAACCGTGAATATATTCATCTATATATATTGTGTCTTTATCTTGTTTAACTAAATCAGC
Organism: Nostocales cyanobacterium 94392; assembly: GCA_035285725.1. Lineage (GTDB taxonomy): Bacteria > Cyanobacteriota > Cyanobacteriia > Cyanobacteriales > Nostocaceae > Rivularia. The sequence goes on from JAYKJL010000131.1 coordinate 19,185, forward strand.
TAAATATTGAAAGTTACTAATATTATCTTGATAAGCATTAGCAGCGATTAAAGGAGTTGTGGAATAAATAACTTTTCCTTTGCCGATTTTTTGTTGCCAAACAACAGCACCAAATGTATCTTTTAAAGAAGATTCTTCCTTTTTATTTAGTTGGTGTCTTCGTCGAGTTTCAATTATTACATTTCCTGTCTTTGATTCTAAGTTTGAGGTAAATTCAGCATTAGTTACGGGTTGAAATACACCTAAAATTATCAAATTATTTCCAGATTTTACCCATTCTGTTTGGGAATTATCAATAAATAAAGGTTGTAGATTTCCGTTTATTTGTAACAGGGTACCTGTAATTTTTTCATCTTCTAAATCTTTGAAAGATTTTTGCCAACGTACAATTTTAACATCCTGTTGTTCCATGAAAGCATACCAAGCACCATAGCCAGCAGGAGCGCGGTTATAAGTAGAGCCAGTATATATTTTGTTACTACTAGGAGCAAAAATAAAAGTAATTAAAATTATTATTCCTAAAAATATCAATCCTATCAAAATAAAACGTTTTGGTTTTCTCATTATTAGGGAGTAGGGAGTAGGAAATAGGTAATTGTTCATGAGTAATAAAGAGTTAAAATATTCTAACCTTTAACCTTTAACCTGTAACCTTTAACCTTTAACTATTTGTTGATACGCTTGTTGACATTGTTCGTAATTATCTGAGACGATTTCATTTTCGTCAAAACATAATCGTTCGTGAGTGGTTATGAGAGTGTAGTAAGGTTGAATGGAATTTGCGGATAATTCTAATAATTGTAGATATTCACCATCAGTGCGACTACGTTTGTGCGGAAGAATTGCTTTTTCATGTAAATACTGTAATGCTGCTAAGTAAAGCATACGACAGCCTTCACGGTAATTACCCTGACCGGATAATTGTTGCGATCGCGATAGCCAAGTACTGCTTGATAACTCGGTTTCTGAAGCTGTTCCGTTTCTTGTACCAAACCGATTTATTTTGCCCCACCAAGTATAAAAATAAGGTCGAAATTCTCGCCACAATTGTAATGTTATCCAAGCTAAGAATAAACTCAAAGCTATCCAAAATAATATTTTAAAAACGTTTAATAATCGCTCGTCAATACTCCATCCCGAAGAGATATCTGGCAAAATTCGATTAAAAGGAGAGAATACAGATTCTAACCAATCAAGTAGCCGTTGTTGTTGATATTCTATAGTTTCTCCAATTTTTTGTTGAAATAGAGAAACTTGCCAATCCCAACTCGTTTTTTGAAACTCACCTTTAGCCATAAAATAGGGGGAAAGGAAAGGATGAAGTATAAATTATAAACATTTATACTCCATCTTTTATCCTTGATACTCAATTATTTATAGTTGATTTGCCTGTTTGTTGTAACATTAACCAGCCAATTATTGCAAGAAACCCACCAAGAGCTAAAAATCCCATATCCCAAGCAAATTCATTGGGTCCTGGTTTTACATGATGGACGCTGAGAATTTGATGATCGATTATTCCTTCAATCAAATCAAATAAACCAGCACCAATCAAAATTGAACCAAAAAAAGTTGTCGATGACCAAGCAACATCATTACGCTTTCCTGATTGCCATAACAATACTATTCCGATAACAGTCATCAAGAAATCAAAGACGTGAAATATACCATCTCCAAGTACATTCAAATCTATATTGGGACGATTGGTCAGTGGCTTGACATTACTTAACATATGATGCCATTGCAGGATTTGATGTAGCACAATACCATCAAAAAATCCTCCTAATCCTATACCCAGAGAAATTCCGGCTAAAATCAGCGGTTTACGTTGGCTAATAGCCAATTGTGACTCCATCTTCTTACCTTTTACCTTATAGACGCTTAGTCTTCACGGTAAAGCTTTAGTTCAAGAAAAAACTTCTGTCTAGAGGTTGTAGAAAAAGAAGAAATTTCAATTCAACAAGCAAGCTGCTAACATCTACAGGCATGATAGAAGTTGGTGTATAAACAGCTCTTTGATATGACTATTTATTTTTACAAAGTTTCCCAGCCTTATGGTTGTTTTTCTAACTTTTCTCTTCACCCAATTCAAATGCATAATACTTACTGGTGTACGGTGGAACATTATTACCAAGCACAAAAGTTCGTTGGCAGTCCAGATGAGAAAATTATACCTTTGATTCGTGCTGCATCCACTCCAGAAGAAGCTGCGGCTTTGGGACGAAGTTCTACTCGTCAACTTCGTGCTGATTGGGAAGTTGTAAAAACTCAAATTATGCGGGAAGCGGTACTTCAAAAATTTATTACTCATCTTGATATCAGAGAAATTTTACTCGAAACTGGCCAACAGTGTCTTGTCGAAGATTCTCCCAAAGATTATTTTTGGGGTTGCGGTGCAAATAAAACCGGACAAAACCATCTCGGACGTATTTTAATGAGTGTACGAGAAGAACTTCATATATTATCTATGAAGGCGATCGCCAAATAATTATTTTCAATAAAATATTTTCTTGACTATATTAAAACCTTTTCTACTCTTAAAAAAAGGTTTTAATATGTATCTAATATCACTTTATTTCTCAATTATCTATGTAAATACATTGATACTATTTATATTTCGTAAATTAATTTAAACAATAAAAATTATGCAATCCAGTTTACATTCAATTTGCACAACAACTTTGTATAATTAAAAAGTTTTTTATATTTATCAAAATGATTTTGATTTAAATTGTATCTGTATTTATTTTATATTAATGTATCCCAAATATTTTTGCTTCTAAGTAATATCCGGATTGAGTGAATTGCTTAATGAATAAAATTGAGTAGATTAAAGAATTAATCTTAAAAAAAATACCTTTCTATAAAAAGTGTCAATTGTTTGTCTATTAGCTTACGAAAGCCAAGTCCCATGAATTAAATCTGAGAAAGTAACTATCTAAATAGTTTTCTTGGTTAAATATATTCACCCTCACAAATTTATGGGATTGTTATCAAGCAAAAACATGAATAAGTAGATTTTTATATTCTAAAAATGTTGTTTATTTTACTATTATCTGCAACTTTTTGGTAATTTGTTAAGATTTTACTTTTCAATTAAGGTCAAAATAATTTACGTTATGTAGAACTAAATAAAAGTTTCGTTACAATAAATTTAGCTAGTTTATTCTGTTCTAAATAAACGATAAAAAATTGTTGAATTTAAAAATCATTTATTTTATGGACTAAACAATTTTAAGATGTATGCATCTTATACTGTTTATTTCTTAGAATAAATACCGATTTAATTTGATGTTTTTTATTGTATTCACATCCTTAAACTACTTTAAAATTCATGGATATCACAAATTTCAATGCTGAAATGCAACCTAATAAGCAAGAACAAAGAATGAAAATTATTCTAGCAGATGAAGAAACACGGATGCCGAAAAAACAGGCTTCTAGATTAAAAATTACTTCTAATCGTGGTAGAGTTGCCATATTTATTGATGGCTCGAATTTATTCCATACAGCTTTACAACTTGGGATTGAAATTGACTATACTAAATTACTTTGTTATCTAACTAAAGACGCAAGATTATTAAGAGCTTTCTTTTATACTGGAGTTGATCGCCACAACGAAAAGCAACAAGGTTTCTTATTGTGGATGCGTAGAAACGGTTATCGTGTGGTTACAAAAGAAATAATTCAGCTTCCAGATGGTTCGAGAAAATCAAATCAACACGTAGAAATTGCTGTAGATATGATGAATTTATCTCCCTACTATGATACTGCGGTTTTGGTAAGTGGAGATGGAGAGTTAACTTATGCTGTTAATGCTGTTGCTTATCAAGGTGCTAGAGTTGAACTTGTTAGTCTGCGAGCAATCACTAATGAATCTTTGATTGATGTTGCTGACTGTTTTATTGACCTCGATACTATTAAACATTACATCAAAAAAAATAGCGAATCATGTTGTGAAGAAATATAATTTACCTGCTTTTATCACAAAACGCTACATACTAATTAATAGATAAATCAGGGTGTTCGCTGCAAAATATCTCTTTAATATTTAGTGCTGTAAGTATAATGACTTGAAGCCTAAATTAATACCATATATTAATTTGGTGAAGTTACACCACATTAATCGTAACTCAGTCCAAAAAATTCTATTTCTATAGTCAGAAGCTAGTTTTTTATTTATTGAAGCGAAAAAATATATACTATTGAGTAAATATACTTTATATTAAACATATAGTTGTATATTTTTTCATAAAGGTAAATCGTTGAACTATAAGCCAGCGCCAAAACAAAAGTAAAAAATGATACATGAAGCTCAAGGCTTAAAATTGATCAATTGCAGTGATGATCCATAAAATCAAGAAATAAAAATCAAGTATTAAATATGCTGTGTAGATTGATATATAACAATTTTAGTTGTGTATATCTACAAAAAAATGGTTTGATTGATCGCTTTAAATTTGAAGTCTTTATCGATAAATAAGTAGCTCAAATCAGCTTTTGGAATTGTGAATTTATCGTAGTATAAAAAATAAGTGCTAACACGGATTTATCGGTTTTGAGAATTCTACTAATATATATACAGATAGAACTATAAACCCTTGAAAAAAGTCAAAAATACTTAGCAGTCATGAATATTTGTCGCTGCTATTTCCCTTGAATCTCTCTTCATTTTGGATAACTAAGGAGTATGGTTGATGAACAAAATTGAATTTGCTATTATCGTCAGTTACTTGTTAATGAGTTGCTATTTTTTCATTAACTGGTTGAGATTCGCTCTACGTCATCCAAGTTCCTCTCCAGAGGAAAAATTTTTGTCTTTTGTAATGTTCATTATCTCAACTATTTTTTGGCCAATAATAATTCCTATGTCTTTTATGGAAATATTGAAAACCGAAAAATTGAAATTTAGCGTTGTAGTTCCAATCCTAGTTTTGGTTTTTGCATTTAGCCTTGTATTTTACATTGGATAAATAATTTATGTTTAGCTCTTAAAATCCGGTTTGCTCCTTGCACTTAGTTGAAATTGTACTAAAATCATCCGAAATTATACGAGAGTAAAATATTGCCTATTTTACTTTTACCTATAATTGCATATTTATGCATGAATGAGTGTAGTCTCAACGACTTTAAATTGCTTACTTCGCTAATTTAATTGGTTGTCAGGATGCATTAATTTGTACTTCAAATAAATTTTTAATCACTCATTTTTTATTTAATATTTTATCTCATCGTCAAATAATTAAATTAACAGGAATAGCCGCAAGTCTCACAACACTCTGGCGGTGGGTGACGCTACAAGCCTATTATTAGGTTATTAATCAAGCTCCCGTGTCACAGCAACGGCAATAAAAGGGGGATATTATCTACACCCCTTTTTGCCTTCCCTACAAGAAAAATACGCCTTTTTTGCTAAGTTCTAATTAAATTAAATTCACCTAAATTTTAATAGTGGATTAATAAAGGGTTTTTCCCGGAGATATGTATAATATATTGCTTTACTATTTTGTTTTACAATATTATTTTTTTTACTTTAACTACGACGACCTGTCTTTTGACAGGATACTCAAAATCATGTAAATCTCTTTTTCTAGAAAGGTGATTTCTTACTTATTTTTACGATGAAAGCTAAACACTTTGCTGTCGCTACGGCTACATTTGTTACCGTAATTGCTATTACAAAAAGTGCGACTATGACTGTGGCTAATATGGTTGGTGGACATGGCTCACATCATCAAAAAATCGAAGTTCCTCAAGGACAACCGATACCAACTGTTGATTTAGTGATACATCAAGATGGTAAAAAAGGATGGAATTTAGAAGCTAAAGTTACTAATTTTAGATTTGCACCCGATAAAGTTAATACAGCAGCAGAACCCGGAGAAGGACACGCTCATATTTACGTTAATGGTAAAAAAATTACCAGATTATATAGTTCTTGGTATTATCTCGAAAATCTTCAACCTGGTGAAAACCGCGTGAAAGTGACTTTGAACGCTAACAATCATGCTGATTGGGTTAGTAACGGTAAAGTAATTGAAGATACAGAAATTGTCCAAGTTTCACAAGCAGTAAATAAACATCAGGGACATAACTAATTTTTAGTACGGGCAACATTCCCTTGGATATCACAGCTTATAACCCTGCAACTAAAAGAGTTTAGAGTCTATTGTACCTTACCATCGGGGAATGCAATTAAGAGTCTACTTGAATATATTTGAGCAGTGTTCTGTTACACCAACTTTCATGGGTGTATATCTAATCCGCCAGGGACTTCCAGTCCCTGGCTAATAGCAAAAGTCCTATGAATAGGAGTGAATTAACTGACATCTTGCACAGAACCGCATAATTAACTACATAATAAAAAATATAAATAAAAATATTACCAACATAAAAATGTAATACTTAGTCTATTTTAATGGACTGATGCTATTAGAGTCGGACTTGCAGTCCCAGGCGGGTAAGAACGAAGTCAAACAATCAGTAATTATTTTGACGATAAGTTTTTATGTTGCAAGATATTAATTAATCCCATCAGATTAATAAAACGCACCACGAGCCTCGGAATGGATTTTAAGCTATGAGGGCTAATTGAGAATGGTACAAGATGTCAGTGCCCAAAAAATAAATACTTTTTCAATATTTTCAAGAAAAACTCTTTTATAATCCAAAATTCAAAATCTAAAATCCAAAATGGTACTTGACCTTTTCCTAATTACAGCTTTGGGGTTTCTTGGTAGTTTTGGTCATTGTGTAGGAATGTGCGGACCCTTGACTGTAGCCTTTTCTTTGTCTTCCTCAAGTGAAAATACTAGTTGGTGGCAACAATCAAAATTTCATGTTTTGCTTAACTTGGGACGTATATTAAGCTACAGCTTGGTTGGCGCTGCAATTGGGGCATTAGGTTCTATATTGTTGGAAGGTGGACAATTAGCGGGGGTTGGTAGCGGATTACGCTCATGGATAGCGATTGTTACTGGAAGTATGTTGATTTTGTTTGGACTTCGACAAATTAATCCGACATTTTTACCCAAAATTCCATTTTTGCATCCGTTTTTACAAAGTGGTTTACACAATCGCTTAAGTACAGCAATGTCCCAACTTTCCTTACAAAATAAGTGGTACACACCAGCATTTTTAGGGATAACTTGGGGTTTAATGCCTTGTGGTTTTCTTTATGCAGCCCAAATTAAAGCCGCTCAAACAGGAAATATGTGGATGGGTGCAGCCACAATGCTAGCTTTTGGTTTAGGAACCTTACCGATGATGTTGGGTGTAGGAATTTCTGCATCGTTACTTGGTAAAGATCGGCGATCGCAATTATTTCGTTTGGGTGGTTGGGTAACTCTGACAATCGGGGTAATTACCTTGCTGCGAACTGGTGACACAATGGTAGACTACACCGGACACGCTGGTTTAATGTTGCTGATTTTGGCGCTGATTGCTCGTCCGTTCAGCGGTTTATGGGCGGCACCAATGCGTTATCGTCGAGCTTTGGGGGTTGGTGCTTTCGTCGTTTCTTTAGCCCACACTTTCCACATGATGGAACATTCACTCTCATGGAAACTTAATAGTTTTTTCTTTTTACCATTAGAATTTCAGTTTGGTATGGCTTTTGGTGCAGTAGCGTTAGTTTTGATGATTCCTGCTGCTTTAACCAGTTTTGATACCCTACAAAAATCTTTAGGTAAACATTGGCGAAAAATTCATTTATTGAGTGTTCCCGCTTTGATATTCAGTACAATTCACGCTGTAATTATTGGTTCTCACTACCTTGGTTCGCTGCAATTAACTTGGACAAATAAAGTAGCAACAATCGGCTTAGGAATTCTGACTTTCATCGTGTTATTACTTAGAAACCGTCTTTTTTGGTCAATATTGCGCTTACAAAAATTTTATGTTCCCTCACGTTGAAGAGAGATGGGGGGACAAGGGGATGGGGAGATGGGGAGATGGGGAGTAGTTAAAATTTATGATCACCTTTGACCTTTAACCTTTGACCTTATGAACCTTTTATCTTTTTTAATTCCTGCCGCTTCTGCTCATAAAATACAAACTGCTGAAGATGTCGGCGCTACTTTACATATAGAACCAAACGATACACCCCGCGCTGGTGATGCTGCACAAGCTTGGTTTGCTTTAACTCGCAAGGGTGGTAAAGTTATTCCTCTAACAGAATGTAATTGTGAACTAACTGTTTACACCGAACCCCGCAAAACCGGAGAAACACCGCTAATTCAACCAACTTTACAACCCATATCAGCAGAACGTTATCAAGGTATACCCGGAGCAATAATTACATTTCCTAAACCCGGAGCTTATCAATTAGAACTGACTGGTAAACCGAAAAATGGTGCTAGCTTCAAACCGTTTGAATTAAAATTTGATATTACCGTAGCCGCTGGAACTACGAAAGCCCCAGCGAATCAACAGCAAACACAAACTGCACAAGAAATACAAAATGTCAATATAAATCAAACGGAAGAACCATCTTTTCCCTTACCAATTTGGGCTATAGGCTTAGGAATCGTGGTAATTATCGGTGGAATTTTTGCCGTAGTGCAAAGAGTTAGGAGTTAGGAGTTATCGGATTTTGGATTTTGGATTTTAGATTGAGAGTTAGGAGTTAGGAGTTAGGAGTTAGGAGTTAACAAGCAAGTATTTTCCCCTTGTCCCCTTCTCCCTTTTAGCTGCCGTGTCGCTTCTGATGCCATTCCCAAGCATGGGTAATAATATCCTTGAGGTTGGTATATTGGGGTTGCCAACCTAATATCTTACGGGCTTTTTCAGCGCTACCGATCAGGGCTGGGGGGTCTCCCGGACGACGATCGCACTCTACTGCTTTAATTTCTTTACCTGTTACCAGTCTTGCGGTTTCTATGACTTCTTTGACTGAAAAACCATTGCCATTACCTAAATTGAAGAAGGCACTATCGCCACCTTTGAGGAGATATTCTAAACCTAAAACGTGAGCGTCGGCTAAATCGCTCACATGGATATAGTCACGAACACAGGTACCGTCCTTTGTGGGATAATCGTTACCAAAAATCGAAATTGACTCACGTTTTCCTAAAGCTGTTTGTAAAACCAAAGGAATTAAATGAGTTTCGGGGTTATGATCTTCACCAAGTAAACCTGATGGATCTGCACCTGCTGCATTAAAGTATCGAAAACGTACCGATCTAAAGTCGTATGCTTCGTTAAAATCAGCAAGTATCCGCTCTACCATTAATTTAGTTGCACCATAAGGATTGATGGGATTTTGAGGATGGTCTTCCGGTATCGGTACCATTTCCGGTACCCCGTATGTAGCACAAGTTGAAGAAAATACAAATTTCTTAACGGATGCTGCTAACATTGCTTCTAACAGGGTTATTGTACCGATAACATTATTGCGGTAATATTTTGCTGGGTCAGTAACCGACTCTCCCACATAAGCGTAAGCAGAAAAGTGCATTACTGCTGCAATATTTCGTGTAGCAAACAACTTATCCAACAAATCGCGATCGCTAGTATCTCCCTGGATAAGTTCGACCTGAAGCACTTGTTCTACCAAGTCACGGTGTCCGTAAACTAAATTATCCAGAATCAAGACTTCATAACCTGCTTGCTTCAAAGCCAGTACGGTATGTGAACCAATATATCCGGCTCCTCCGGTGACTAAAATTGTAGTTTGTGCGGAAGACATAAAATTTCCTTTGAATTTAACAAGTACATAATTAATTTAATTTACTTAAGCGAGATTACTTATCCCTAAGACTACAAATACTCAGCATTATTGAATAAAATTGCACTAAAATCACTACGAAGGTAATTTTAGTGTGTAGGGTATAAGGTATTTGAAATCAAACAATGGTGGTACTACCATTTGACAGTAGAATAAATCAATTGCCCAGAGCCATATAGATTGACCGTACAGAAACATTTGAGAGTAAATTTATGTTTGAATTATTAAGCCGAGTGCTTCTATGGCTACTTATAGGTACTGTCGTATTTAGCCTATTCCAAAAATTTTACCCAACCGGCAACTTTGTGGGCCGATTTGTAGTGGTAGTTTTTCTGATTGTCTTATTGTTGTCCTTCGTTAATCCCAGCGAACCAGCTATTGCTTCATTATGGAGAGTAATATCTTTTCCTCTCAAACCTTTGGGAGCATCAATTTTGCTGATGACTTTCGCTGCTCAAAGAATAAAAGCTGGAGCAATAGAAAAACCGGGAGGATATTTAATCGGCTGGGCGTTGACGATTTTATTCTTAGCTAGTACACCAGCGGTTGCTTATTTCTTGGTTCAATCACCTGTTGCACGGGTAGCTTATCCCGATGTCGCTTTAATTCAACCGAAATCTGCAACCCTTGTCGCATTTGCAGAGGGAACTAATGTATCGAATATGTCAGATGTAGTTAGCGATACTTATATTTCTCCACTAAATGCAGGTCAAACAACAATAGCATTTAATCCTACCAAAATAAATATTCCGCCTTATCTTTTACAAAGACCAGAAACTATTCGTCGTCGTGGTTTAAGCTTAGAAGACTTTGTACCAAATGCAGAAACTCTACAATTAACTACAAGAGTTTGGGAAACTTACCTCAATCAGGTGAACTCTTTCTTACGTCCACGATAGGCACTATAAATATAAATATTCTAGGGTGTGGTAATTGCCGTACCCTAGTTTTTATTTGTCAGGGAAAGAATATTTTATTAAAAAAATCATGACTTCAAACAATGTGTCGGGAGAAAATTTAATATTAGTTGCTGGTGCTACAGGTGGGGTTGGACAATTAACTGTAACAAAGTTACTTGACAAAAATTTCAAAGTAAGAGTTTTGACGCGCAATGCTTCTAAAGCCGAAAATATGTTTGGGGGTAAAGTAGAAGTTACTGTTGGCGATATCCGCGAACTTGACACCTTACCAACAGCAATGACGAGTGTTACTCATATTATTTGCTGTAGCGGAACTACTGCTTTTCCATCGGAAAGATGGGAGTTTGAAAACAATCCTAATTTTCTGGAATATTTTGGATTATTTTTTAATTCCGAAGAAGCAAAAGCCAAAGCTAAAAATAGTCCGATGAAAGTTGATGCTCAAGGTGTGAGTAATTTAGTTGAAGTTGCACCAAAAAATTTACAGCAATTTGTTTTTATATCTTCTTGCGGTGTCGAGCGAAAAAATGAATTTCCTTACAGTATTTTAAATAGTTTCGGCATCCTTGATGCAAAAAAACAAGCTGAGCAAACTATTATCAATTCCAATTTACCTTATACAATTATTCGTCCTGGACGTTTAATAGATGGTCCTTATACTTCCTATGACCTGAATAGTTTATTGAAAGCAAAAGCTGACGGTAATTTAGATGTAGTGTTAGGAACTGGGGATAAACTTACAGGTCAAACTAGCAGAATTGACGTTGCAAATGCTTGTGTTGAATGTCTGAATAATTCAAGTTGTTATAACAAGGTTTTTGAAATTGTTAATCAAGGGAAAAGACCATCTGTTGTTGATTGGGATGGGTTGTTTAAGCAGTTGTGATTTGATTCCGGTGCGTTATTTATATCAAATATTTTAACATCGAAATTATGTTTTTCTTCACGCAAAGGAATACAAAGGTAGACGCTGAGGAACGCAGAGTTTTTGATAAAAAAAAGGTAGCTCTAGAACATTCTAGAACTACCCCGCTTATTACTTATAAGTCTAACTTTTGTTAAGCAAACGCTGCTGTTTTCACATCATTACTTGCTAATAATTCTTGCAATTCTTCAGCGTCTACGGTTTCTTTGTCAATCAACATTGCTGCTAATTTGTCAAGAATGTGACGATTTTCTTGTAATACTTGTTTAGCACGGTTGTAAGCAACGTCTACTAAGTCGCGGACTTCCATATCAATGGTAGCTGCGGTTTCTTCGGAGAAATCACGCTCTGACATGATGTCACGTCCGAGGAACATATTACCTTGTTGACGACCAAGTGCCACTGGTCCGAGATTATCGCTCATTCCGAAGCGAGTTACCATTTGACGAGCTACACGAGCTACTTGTTGTAAATCATTGGAAGCACCTGTGGTAACTTCTTCTTGACCGTAAATTAATTCTTCAGCGATACGTCCACCCAAAGCTACAGCCATTTGGTTTTCCAGGTAAGCTCGACTGTACAAACCACTGTCCATGCGGTCTTCGCTAGGAGTAAACCAGGTTAAACCACCTGCACGTCCACGAGGAATAATGCTGATTTTTTGTACTGGGTCATAATCTGGCATTAAAGCACCAACTAAAGCGTGACCGGCTTCGTGGTACGCTACTAATTCTTTGCGTTTTTCGCTCATTACCCGGTCTTTTTTCTCTGGACCAGCTAATACGCGATCGATCGCATCGTTGATTTCATCCATGGAAATCTCTGTCAAGTTGCGTCGTGCTGCTAAAATTGCGGCTTCGTTGAGCAAGTTTGATAAATCCGCACCAGTGAAACCGGGAGTACGACGAGCAATTCTATCTAAGTCTACGTCTTTCGCTAAAGTTTTACCGCGAGCGTGGACTTTGAGAATTTCAACTCTTCCAGCATAATCGGGACGGTCAACAACAACTTGACGGTCGAAACGTCCGGGACGTAATAATGCCGCATCGAGTACGTCTGGACGGTTGGTAGCAGCAATAATGATGATTCCGGTGTTACCTTCAAAACCATCCATTTCGGTAAGTAACTGGTTCAAGGTTTGCTCCCGTTCATCGTTACCACCACCTAAACCCGCACCCCGCTGACGACCTACTGCGTCAATTTCATCGATAAATACGATACAGGGAGCATTGGCTTTCGCTTGCTCGAACAAATCACGAACCCTCGAAGCACCCACACCGACAAACATTTCTACGAACTCCGAACCGGAGATGGAAAAGAAGGGAACCCCAGCTTCACCAGCTACCGCACGAGCTAATAAAGTTTTACCAGTTCCAGGAGGTCCAACTAGAAGTACACCTTTAGGAATTTTCGCACCAATAGCTGTAAAGCGATCGGCGTTTTTAAGAAAATCTACTACTTCGTTTAACTCCAGCTTGGCTTGGTCAATACCAGCGACATCACCAAAAGTAACTTGAGTTTGCGGCTCCATTTGCACCCTGGCTTTTGACTTACCAAAGTTCATCGCTTGGCTTCCCGGTCCGCTTTGAGCGCGTCGCAGTAAGAAGAACAAACCTACTAGAAGCAATACAGGGAAAAATAGGCTGCTAAGTGCTTTAAACCATAAACCTTCATCGGTTTGAGGCAATACAGAAATATCAACCTTGTTTTGGGTAAGAGTATTAATCAGTTCTGAGTCATTATTAACCAAAGTGACAACTTTTTTATTGGGGTCGTACTTCGGAGTTACCAAAGCCCTAGAGCGGTCGGAACTCAAACTAACTTTTTCTACTCTGCCTTTTTGAACTTCTTGGAGAAACTCACTGTAACGCCATGAATCCGCATTTTGAGCTTGATTATTGTCAAAAAATGCTGTTCCTAAAGCAATCACAACAATAAAAAGCAGCGCGTATAACCCCGCATTTCTCCATCTTTTATTATTCACCGAGGTCAATCCTCCTGTTTTTTTTTCGTGTCGCGTCTCTATAATCAGAGAAATGGAATTCTTAAGAATTATGTTAACTTATCTTAACGTATACCAGAATGCGTACACATTATGCTAGTAAATATCTTTGTAATTCCTTAAAACAATAGTGCTGATTGTCGTATTGTAGCTTTCCTGTAGGGTGAATGACTTGGTGGATTGGTAGTATTTCCACTACACAGTTACTGTAGGCGATCGCCACAAATTTTTGAACTAGTTCTGGGGTAAATGACTGTTCTTTGACTTGATATTGTTGAGTTCGCAACCAATTTATCAGTTGTTCTCTCATAATTCCCGGCAAGATTCCCGCGCTTAATGGTGGAGTATACCAAATGCGATCGCACCATCCCCAAAGATTACCAGTGGTGGTTTCTAACCAATTTCCCGCAGCATCAGTTAAAATCGCTTCTTGAATATTTTCCTGAATATTCTGTTTCACAGCTTGATTTTTCGCCAACCAAGCCGCTAGATAATTCCCGGTTTTATGAAAAGGTAAACTGCGGTATTGTTCTGTTTTCGCAATAGTTATGTTTACACCATACTTTTGCTTTTCTGTCAAATCATCAGGAATTAATCTCCCAGTTATCCACTCTTTACCATCGGGGAACAAAGTAATTCTCAGAATTGGGTAATGATTTATGAGAATTGATGCACCACGGCGGATATTTTGCCAATTTGGTTGTTGAAAATCCAATTTATGTACGGAATCAAGCAAGCGTTTTTGATGTGCTTCCCAATGAGTTAAACGGCTTTCAAAGGAGTTGTGATAAACTCGCAAAGTTGTAAAAATGGTGGCACCAAATAATAAGCCTGGTTCGTTAATTGGTAATTGAATAGTTTCGGATTCAATTAGTTCACCGTTGTACCAATACATATTTGGTTGATAATTGATCGTTGATGGTTGTTAGTTGCTAGTTGATAGTTGTTGGTTGATGATTGCTAGAATTTGACCTTTAACCTCTAACCTTTAACCTTAATTAAAAGGTTTAACCCAGCCCAATTGAAGAGCGTGATCGAGGATAAAAGCTGTTACCCCAAACTCTAAAATACTTTCCACAGCCAACAACGCAAAAGGTAAGATTGAGAGAGTAAAATTTAATCCCATATCCACCTGACTTAACCCCCGCACTAACCCAAAAGCCATTACAGCACCACTTTTCAAGTGCGGATTTTCATCTTTACGAATGATGTAGCGGTAGGTAACAGCAAATAGAAAACCAGAAAACCCGGCAATTCCAGCACTGATCAGCCACTGCGAGTTTTGTGTAAAAATGCTGAAACTATCTAGTTTTGTTAAATACTTATTTAATAAGAAATTATTAAAAATAGCAGCGAGAATAAATAGGAAAGAAAAACTCAATGAACCTACAGCACCAGCTTTGATAGATTCTAGCCGTTCTAATTGCAATTCAGTATTGGAAGTTTTTTTAATCACAGTTATTACCAGTAAACAATTACCCATTACCCATCACCCATTACCCATTACCTATTTCAACTAGTAACTGATAATTGTATGATAATTGTAGAGTTGTTTTAGGAAGTTTAAAAGTAGTATTATGGCGATTTTGACGTTAGGCTGGGTTTCTCTATTGGTTGTTTTTACTTGGTCAATCGCAATGGTAGTCTGGGGTCGTAACGGACTGTAGAATCTGATATGGAAGCTCCATTTCTCAATATTTTAGCAATATCAGCCTTAGTGCTACTCGTATCTGTTACAGGTGGCGTGATTTATTTAACTTTAATGGAATGGCGCGATCGCCGTCTTCTAGAACAAGAAAAACGTGAAATGCGTCGTAGTTCGCCCAAACAGCGATGATTTAACTCACATCCCTATCAGCCTAAAATCCCCTAAAAAGGCTAATGTGAAGACGTAGCAGTGCTACGTCTTTATAGTACAGATACAAAAAACCTCGGGTACCAATCCGAGGTCAATTAAAAAAACCAAATGTCGATAATATTAATAGAGATTTTGAAACTCTCAATTCTTTAATTCACTCCCAAGCCATACAAACTAGGGTTTTGTGAAGTTATGTAAATAATATTAATGAAATCATTACAAAATGTCAATCGGGCTTGACACTGATTTCTTTTGTGTCGATATAACAAAGCCTAAGTAAATTACTTAGGAAAAAAGTATGAGGGATGGGGAGATGGGGAGATGGGGAGAAATAAATATCAACTATCAACCATCAACTATCAACTATCAACCAACCATTATCAACTATCAACTAACTCTTCAATTACAGTTGCAGCATCGTTGGGAATTTCTGTTACCAAACGGAAAGGAAAATGATTGGTAGAAGCAAGTTGAGCGTAATCTGGTGTAAGAAATACTTTGTATTTATCTGCTTCTGGTGTTAGTTGAGCAGCAAAAGCTAAAACAATCGTTTTGACAAATTCGCGAATATCCGCAGCTTGTTCCCCGATAACTTCACCACCGCTTAAAGGAGTATTGGGTTTTCCTGTTTGATCCACAGTCGCGATGGGATCTTTGACGCTTAAATGGGTACCTCCAACTATACCAACTAACCATTTAGGAGCGGGAATCTTGCGGAAACCGATGATTTGTTCGGTTAAAGCTGGGGTGGTTTTATCTGCGGAACTTGCTAACACCAAAGTAGGAATTTCTACGGATGCTAAACCTGTTTCACCAAACATTAAAGAACTTGTCGGATTCATCGCGACTATACTTTTTACTCTTTTATCGCGTAACTGATAGCTCTTTTTTGGTAATTCCTGCGCTATACACTGGATACCTTGTCCAAAGCTTAAAGTTGTCAAGTTACCTTTACAGCGTTGTTTGAGGCTTTCTGGCTGCAAACGCGCTCCAGCTATTGATAAAGCCGTACCACCACCGAAAGAATACCCCACTACCATGACTTTATGAGTTGCAAGTTTACTTTGTAGGGGATGATTCGCTGTTTGATTGAGCTTTTCTAATTTATCTATGACAAAACTGATATCTTGAGGACGATGCAAAAATTCTTGCGGTTTTAAAAGTCTAGTTTTACCCTGTATTGCAGCTTTGTTATTTGCTTCATTACTACCAGGATGCTCCAAAGCAACAACTACAAAACCATAAGATGCGAGGTGTTTTGCTAAGTAACGCAACTCAGTACGAACTGAACCAAAACCGTGAGTAAATACGATAACTGGTTTTTGATCACTCGCAATATCCGACCAATATATATCAACGGGAAGGTTTCTATTTCTACTTTCGTCATTTAAATTTAATGTTAGTTCCTCAACTTTACCGCTTCCCGGTTGAGTTGCGTCCATTGGTAGTGCAACTTGGGGTTCTCTGCTCGCAAGTTGAGGTGCGATCGCCCTCATAAACTGTTGAGTTTGCCAAAATGCTGTATTTAAATTTTGGAATACTTTAAATGCTTGAGATAAATTGATTTCTAAATTTTTGCTCGGATAAGCTGCAATAAAAGACAGCAATGAAAATCCTGTGGGTTCGCTCGCTGCGAATAGTAAACTTGCTCTAAGGGCTTTTGCTCCTAAATCGTCTTGTTGGTGGATTACGCTGGCTAAATCTTTGAAAATTGTCGCCCCAATTTGAGTATTTAGTAAATTACTCATAGTCACGACATTGATGGGAATTTTCGTTATCAACGCTTTTACAATCAAACTACGTTGTTCTTCTGATAAGCGGTTGGTGTATGTTTTAAAACCATTAGGAAATATACCCGTTTGTGCGACTTGCTCTAATTGTGCAATCGAAATCGATTCCGCAAAGGAACCATAACGGACTACTACGGTTTCTGTTGTTTGTAATGGTTTTTTAATTAACTGTGCAATCATGAATGTACAAAATATATTTACAAATATCTTCAAACCTCTTCGACTATATTTCGTGTATCCCTATACGTTTATTGCGTAACCAAGTACGCAATAATACGGACAAAGCATGGAAATAATATCTAGCTAGAGTTTAGTTTTAACTTAATATTCTATGGGTGACAACAAGATGCAAAGCCTAGATTCCAACAAAAAATTAAAATATATCGAAAGCTACAAATCTGGTTCCATACCTATACAGGAAGATTCAGGAAAAAATTAATAAATTAATGTGAACTCGGTAAATCTAATCCGACAATTACAAATTTCAGATAAAAACCCGACTTCTCACCCTACAAAACATCAAGTTTTCTCAGGTTCTTCTTTTTAGCGGACAACTATTTCTCATAACTATACTCGACAATAATTTCAGAAAATTAATATATGTAAATATTGACATTTAAGCGAATCCTTAATTAATATATTTAAGTAATTACTTAACTATTGATGAAAAGAGGAATTTTTGCTCAACCTACTTCTAGGTAAGCTTTTACAGACATTAATCGATAATTGACATGAGCCGACAATCCGTAAGTGCAGATGTTTTTCAAGTAATTGCAGACCCAACCCGGAGGAAAATATTAGATTTATTGTGTGAGAAAGGAGAACAACCTGTCAAACAGCTAGCTGAACCGTTTGCGATGAGTTTACCAGCGATTTCTCAGCATCTACAAATATTGTGCGAAGCTGACTTAGTAGAAATGCGTAAATTAGGGCGACAAAGATTGTATACGCTAAAACCAGAAAAATTAAAGCAAGTCTCACATTGGGTAGCCAATTACGAGCAATTTTGGCAGCAGAAACTCGAAGCTCTTAGTGATTATTTGGAGGAAGATTCATGCTCGGATTAAGCAAGGAAATATTTTATCCTTATTCACCCGAAAGAGTTTGGCAGGTAATAACTAACAGTCGTACTTTGGCTAAATGGTTGATGGAAAATGACTTTGAGCCGCAAGTAGGGTGTAAATTTTGTTTTTACAGTCAATCTTTACCGGGAATAGATACTAGTATTAAATGTGAAGTCATTGAAGTTGACGAACCAAACCGTCTGGTTTACACCTGGCAAGATTGTATGATGAGTCAATCTTCTATGGTGATTTGGACGTTGAAAGCTGTTGAAGGTGGTACACAGTTACGTTTGCAACATCGAATTCGGGAAACTGCTTTAAGGAGTGCGAGACAGCCAGTATATTCTCTAGACTTACCAAGTCGATTTATACCTAAAGCATCTGATAGCTTGATTTTGGCATCTTATTTCAATGGTGGATGGGAAGAAAAGCTTTGCAATAGAATACCGTCTGTTTTGGTTGAAACGAATAGTGTTTAGTTATTTGCTCTTTTCCGGGATTATTGTTAGCGTTCACAGGAAGCGTGAGGTGGTAGCGTCATTACAAATCAAAATATACAAAGACGTAACGTCCGGCTACGTCTCTACAGGATTTACGGGTTCAAATTCAGATCAAAGAACAGAATTTTATCAACACTAAAGGATTAATTGGAAATAACTATGTCTAATAAAGAGTTTTTAGAGTTAGCTGGTGTACCTGTAATAGTACATCCACCTGCAAATCCCAGTTTACCCGCTCCGCTGATCATTCTGTGGCACGGTTTTGGGATACCTAACAGTGAGGAATTACTTTCTGAAGTTTTACCGTTGAAAGAGGTGCAAGCTTGGAAAGCATATCTGGGATTACCTTCATTTGGAAAGCGTTTACCCGCAGGTGGTATTGATGAGATTGAGCGACGATATATGGAAGATTTCCTATTAAAGTTGCTGTTACCTACAAGCGAACAAGCAATGCAGGAATTACCAAATGTTATCGAAGCATTGCTTGCAAAATTTCCGATTGATAACAAAGAAGGAATTAGTTTATTTGGTTTCTCCGCTGGTGGTTTAGCAGTTTTGCTGACTTTGCTGGAAAGTTCCGTACCGATTAAAACGATTGTCTTGGTTGGGGTAACTAAGGATTTAGTATCAATAGTAGATGGCAATGAACGATGGATGAAACAATATCATCCCGAATTAAACGATGAGCAAATCAAGTATCGCTGGAGTGAAGCATCGGAAGCAGCGAAAAAACGTTTAGATTTCGTTGCTCGTGCATCTGAAATTGTTACACGTCAACCGATTCCGGCAATATTATTTGTACATGGTTCTCAAGATGAGGTTTTTGCGGTGAATCAAATCGAGGAATTATATGCAGCTATTGCCCCATATTATTCCCAAAGTAATCAATCTGAGCGTCTGTGTCTACAAACTTTTGAGCATTTAGGACATGATATAAATTTGGAAGCAGCTAAGAATTCACCCGAATTACAGCAGGATATAGCCCAACTGCAACAAGTTGTAGCGGCTTGGTTTACTAAATATTTATAGTCGAGGACTTTGCAATGAAAATTCTGATTATCGGTGGTACTAATTTTATCGGTCCCTTTTTAGTTCGTCATCTGCTAACTATGGGACATCACGTAACAATATTTCATCGAGGAAAGACGAAAGCAGAGTTACCTCAAAACGTAAATCATATATATGGCGATCGCTCTCAACTTCAGGATTTTAAAAGGGAGTTTGAGAGTCTTTCACCAGATGTTGTAGTAGATATGATTTGCTACACGGAATCAGAAGCACGGATATTAATGAACGTCTTTAAAGGTATTACGCGGCGTGTTGTGGGAATTAGCAGTATGGATATATACCGTGCTTATGGAATAATTTTAGGACAGGAATCAGGTGTAATAAAAGTACCGTTGACTGAAGATTCAGCAATACGTTCTTCACTCTATCCTTTTAAGGATATGCCACAAAGAGCTTTGAATGCACCAGCTGATTACGAAAAAATTCTGGTTGAAAAAGTCATCATGTCAGACTCCGATTTACCTGGAATCATCGTTAGATTACCGATGGTGTATGGAATCAATGACCCTTTGAATCGAATATTTCCCTATCTACAACGTATGGATGATAGTCGTGATGCAATTGTATTGTTAGATAGTATTGCAAAATGGCGAGGTTCTTATGGTTATGTAGAGAATATCGGATATGCAATTGCTTTAGCCGTTACCAACGAACGAGCAAAAAATAGAATTTATCATGTTGCTGAACCAGAGACGCTTTCTGAACAAGAAAGAATTACAAAAATTGGGGAATTAGCAGGATGGAAAGGTCAAGTAGTCAGTCTATCCCAAGAAAAATTTCCTGCTGATTGGAATTTACCTTTTAATACAGAACAAGATTGGTTTGTAGATTCTAGTCGTATTCGTCAGGAATTGGAATACAGGGAAATTGTACCGTTAGAGGAAGCACTGAAAAAAACTATCGAATGGACAAGAAATCACCCATCTATTGAAATGCAGCAGTTAGTAGTACCTTGGTTATTAGATTATGCAACCGAAGATGCGGTCATGTGGGGAACAGGGAGGAATGATTTCTCTGTGCTCCCTACTTCCCTGCTGTCTGTATTAACCTGAAGGTGAAACGGTATAACTGTGTTATTTCCCAGCCTTATTCAACTGACGTTGAACTTCTTTAATTGCTGTATGAGCATTTACTAAACCATTACCAAAAAAGTATTGCTCCATCGAAACTCCAGGAGGAATTTTACCTAATAACAATAGAACCTTGTACAACTCTTTTTCTGCATCAGAAAGAGTTAATCCATCATAAGAAGCTGTCTGTTTAAGAATGGAAATAATCTGTTCTCTGGTTAAACGTCGTTGGGGATCTTCTCCTTTCATCAAAGCTATGACTCCCGCTACCATTGGTGAAGCGAAAGAAGTTCCTTCGGCTCGGATATATTTACCTTTAGTATCAAGGGCTGAACCCCAAGGAGCAGATGGTTGTAAAATGATTCCTTGCCAAAACTGATCTATTCCCGTACCTCCGGTAGTCAAAATTCCACCGTTTAAGCCAATTTTTTTAATGGAAGTATCTCCACCAGGAGCGACTAGCATCAAACCATTACCAAAGTTGCTGTAATGAGCCCGATATCCATTAATGTTAGTCGCACCAACTGCAATTACTCCTTTGATAGCAGCAGGAAAACCGACTTCAAAATCTTTTTCATTACCAGCAGCAGCAGCAATTACTAAATGAGGATTTTTGCGATAAGCACGGGTAATCGCATTTTGAATCTCTACACTGGGTAAATAACCACTAAAACTCATATTGATGACATCTGCGCCTCTAGCTACTGCATAGTCAATTCCTTCTACTATGTGAGATATTTCACAGCCAATTTTACACACCGTCACAGGTAAAATTTTTGCATTCGGAGCAACTCCAACTATTCCCAATTCATCTTGAGAATGTGCAGCAATTATCCCACTTATCCAAGTACCGTGAAAAAAACTAGCTGTTTCCATACGAATATAGTCACGTATTTTTTCAGCTATTTGTTTTTTACTATAGAGAGGGTTATTGCTCTTGATAGTAAAGGCGTAATACTTGTATTTTTCTAGTAGCGCATCATCAGATAAATTAAATGTATTTTGGAAAATGGGACGAAGTACTGAGAGTTCCTTTTCATTGATGCGAGTATCTGCATCGTTATCAACAAAATCCCAACCGTGTTTTTCATCTTTGAGCTTACCTTTTACTTCATCACCGACTGTGTAAATATTCTTAATTAAGTCTGGATGATTCCACTGTATAAAATTATCTAAGACTGCAACAGTAACTCCTTTCCCAGTATTAGAATTCTGCCAAGCTTCTGTAGCGCGAATATCACTACGTGGTAGAGATAAATCCGACTTTTTATATAAATGTTCGTTCAAACATTTATCGAGATTATCAGCAAACTTAGTCAAACAAACTCTTAAAGGATTGCTATTGAGATACCATTGTTGGGAAAGTAGATTAGTTTGAAAAGCGGTTTTCGTTTCCAATTGATTTGCAGGTGCTTGAATTTTTTGAGAAATTTCTTGATTTCGTAGGTGAATAAAGTTAGGTGTTGCCGATTTTATTCCTTTAACTTGATTAAGTTGATTGGCAATTTTGAGAATATTTGTTCCCGACTCAGTTTTTGATTTGAGTATATACTGATTTGTACTGAAGCGTAGAGTCCGAATAATTTCTAAGTTTTGTTGCTGGAGAATTACCTGTTTTTGATTTGAGGAAAGTTGCTCGTCAAAACTAACAATAATCTCGTTTGGTAGTATTATTTGTTCAGTATGTCCGCGTCTAGAAAGTACTGGTAAAGTGCTATCTACATAACCTTTTCGATTGACTTGCAATTGCATTATGGTAGGATTAGCATTACCCGCAGATAATTTCATTAAGGCATAATCTCTACCCAAAGGCTCTACTTCTAATTTCGATATGTTTTGATTGCGGCGTAAGTCTTGTTCAAGTTTTAAATATAATGGTAAATCTGTACTTTGGGTAACCTTTGATTTGAAAGCAATAGCAATAATATCATCTCGCTGCTTTAAAGGAAATTTTTTGCCATAGTAAGTATAAAAAAGTTCCTTTCCTTCTTGAGTTTGTTCGATAACTGGAGTTTCTGCTTTCACATGACCAATACCTATTAGCACCCATAAACCGCTCGTCAAGAGAATACCAGATAACAAACGTTTCATAGTACGGGTACCTCGCAGATGGGTTGTGAACACAAGTACTTAGTGACGATTAATACTCACGCTCCTTTAACTTTATCCCTTGCACTGAGATTTTGTCTGTAAAAAAAAGTACAATATTGGTCAAATTGAATTTGATTTTATCAATGATTAATAAATATCAAAACATTTTTATAGTGATTGATTTTTGGTATATCCTCTGAAAATCAGGAAATGAAATAACTCTTTAGGGTACTTTTCATCAACTAATTATTTCTTGTAATATGCAATTAATATCACCTATATCAATAGTAATCTAATGACAGAAACCTACATATCGAAAGTCCATGTTGACTTATGGAAACAAGAAGTGACACTGGAATGGACGGGACCGAATGCAGCAGCACAGCAAAAAGGTCCTTACCATTGCACTCCTGGTGAAGGGATGTCCGGTATAGATTGCGACGACGTTGCAACCAGTAAAAAAAGAGGAACAAACTGTACTCCAAAAGGTGAATTTGCGGTAATTCGTCACGAACGTCGTTTTAGTCAGTTTCCAGAAGCAGAATGGGTAACACGTTTTCAAGATGATGCACGGGGAATTGCACTTCATTACTATCCACGGGTTCCTGAATTTCCTGATTCTAATGGATGCGTTCGTATTGGAAACTTAGAAGTAGCAAAACGAATTCATGACAATACTAAACCCGGAAAATCAATTGTCAGAGTATATGGAGAATTGCGACCAAATTTTAATAATACCTTGAAGAAGGGAGCCAAAGGTCGGGATGTAAAAAAGCTTCAGCGTCAGTTAGCAAGCAAAGGATATAATGTTTCGGTTGACGGTGATTTTGGTCTGAAAACAGAAGCGATAGTTAAACAGTTTCAAAAAGATAAAGGACTGTTATCTGATGGAATATGTGGTCTTCAAACCTACGGGGCACTTTTTGCATAGTATTAAAGAGTAGGGAGTAGGAAGAATATTGTCATGAAGCATTTACCACAGGGATGTATTGTCCGGAAAGCCACATCTAATGATGCTTCATCAATTCGCTGGTTAGTATTTAAGGCAAAACTCGATCCTACTCAATTAAAATGGCAGCAATTTTGGTTAGTTGAATGCGATAGTAATGTAATAGGTTGCGGACAGTTACGTAATTTTAGAGAAGCTCAAGAACTTGGTAGTTTAGTTGTAGCAAAAAAGTGGAGAAATCGCGGTTTAGGAACTTTTATAACGGAACATTTGATTGAGCAAGCAACTCAACCACTTTATTTAGAATGTTTGGGTGATAAATTAGTTAATTACTATCAAAAATTTGGTTTTGTTCCAATTTATTTTTCCGATTTACCTGTATCTCTTAAAAGCAAATTTCGATTATCACAATTAGGTAAACAATTAATTGGAGTTCCTGTAACTTTTATGAAATATGGTAATAAATTTGATGCTTAAAACCGCAGGATAAATAACAATTATTTTTCTAAATATCGGGGTAAAAACTGCGTCTACAAATTTAATCAGTTAGGTGTTGCTAAACTACCGCTACCCTGCAATAAAGAATCAGTAACATTAACAATTAATTGTGCTGCACCTGTCAAAAAATCACCTTCAATATTCTCAGGAATATCGCTTGGTTGATGATAATAATAACTACGCAAATTTGCCGTATCAGTAATTAATAAAGCTCCGATTCCTTGCAGCCAAAATGGAGCGTGGTCACTACGTAAAACATCAGGAGTAAACACACCTTTGAGGGGAACTGGTAAAGTAAATACTGGTGGTAATTTTAATGAGTTATTAATATTGTTCTCAACATTTTTAAAGGCATTAATTAATGGTAAATGTTCCGTATCACCAACCACTGCTAAAAAATCACCTTTGTCGCTAATTGGAGTTATCGGTAAACCGGAGGGAGATTTCTGACAACCGGATGTATAACAAGCGTAACCCACCATATCTAAAACAATTACACCGCGCAAATTTTCTAAATGTGCTGGATTATTAACAAAAGCACGACTACCCAATAAACCAGCTTCTTCTTTGTCGAAAAATACTAATTGCAAAGTTCGAGGAGTTGAATCAGAACCGAAAAGCCGAGCAATTTCCAGCAATACCGCAACACCGCTAGCATTATCATCAGCACCAGGAGAGTTGAAAACCGTATCGTAATGTGCTGCAATCAGAATTGCTCCAGCATTGCGATCGCGACCTTGTTTTTCTGTAAAAACATTAACACCTGTTGAGAATTCTTCTAAAGCCGGTTCCCAACCCAGTTTTTTTAATTCGTTGGTAATATAATCGCGGGTGCGTTTGCGTTCTGCATCTGTAAAACGCTGAAAACTCAACTTTTGCACATCAGCAAATAATCGTTGTGAATCAACTGGAGGAGGATTAATAGCTACTGTTTCAGGTTCTTTTTCAGGTAGTGGAGTTTCTATTTGAATATTATTAATAACAGAGGTTTCTTCAGCTTCACTAAAAAAGTTATTGCTAAATGATACTGCAACTGCAATACCAATTATTATGAAAATTATAAATATAAGATTTTTTTTCATCAACTACCAACCAATAATAAATTTGAATAAAACAAAACCTAGACAATCAACTATCTCTTTTTACATCTTTTCTCAGCGTCTTTGCGGTTTTTTATCCGTAATCTTCTGCCCGAAACAAAGTAACTATGACTCCAGGGTATTGATATAAATCGAGTTTTTACCATAACTATCCGTAACGCTCCTCCCTACTCTTAAAACCTTCTTTGATACTCAATAACAGCACGATTATCATCATCTAAATTAGTTGAACCACGAAGACGAATGTTATCTTTCAAACGGTAATTAATACCCCATTGAAATGGGTCATCTGCGGTCAAAAGTTTTAAAGCGGAAATCGAAATTCTATTGGTAATATCGACTCCAGCTTCTGCTGCTAATTCTAAGCTTAAACTACTTTTTCCTGCTTCGGGATTATCGGAAATAATAGTTGGAAATATTCGCAGTTCGTTTAAACCAAAAGCAGTTCCAATTTGGTTAAAAGTTGTTTGAAAATTACCTAAAACAGCGGAACCTGCAATATTAAGTAATCCCAAGGTTGAATTGGCTTTTCCTTCACCATCATATCCACCACCTAATAAAGCGACAATTTCGGTTTCACTACGTGCGGGACTACTTTTTAGCTCTAAGTTTTCATTGAGTTTACTTGCGAAACCACTTAGAATTGCATCTACACGAACTGTTTCTAAAGCTGCTAAACCTGTTGCATTTTTACTAAAATCAGAACTTTGAATTACATCTAATACTTTAGCAAATAAACTAATATCTAAAATCGGATCGCGGGGTTGATTTGCTCTAAATGTAGCAGTATTTTTTTCACCACGAGCTAGATTAAACTGAGTAGTAAATAAGTTGACTCCTCCTTTTTTTAAGTTTAAAGTTCCGACAGGTACTGGATTACTAAATGTACCGTTGACGTTTAAATTTCCAGTTGCTTCAATACTAATAATCGGAGGACGTTCTACTTTGACTTTTTTACCCAAAGTTAATTGTAAATTATTAAATTTACCTCTAGTATTTTCATTGTTGTTAATTTGTTTAGCTGCTTTTACACGTTCAATTCCTTTACTGCTAACAATCGTAGTATTAATATCATTTGCGGGTAGTAAGATTAAACCGTTATCTAAATTGACATTACCACTAATAACCGGATTCAAAGCAGAACCTTTAATCATAACGTTACCTGCAACACCACCTTGATAAACCCCTTTGAGGTTTACTGCTAACTTGTCTAAAGTTACTCCAAGTGGATTCTTAATTTCAATTAATTGGTTATCATATACAGGAATTTCACCTTGGGCTACTAATTTGCCCTTACTAAAGTTTCCTTGTAGATTTTTTACTCTTATCGTGTCAAAATCAAACTTTACTTCTCCGGTTACATTTGTTAACTTTTCAGGTAAAGCTTGAGCGGAAAATATGGCATTATTTAGAGTAGCATTTCCTTCTAATATTGGTTTCTCTAAAGTTCCGCGCACTGTTAGTTGAACTTCTCCTTCACCCTTTTCAAATGTTGCTTGATTGGTGAATAAATTCAATATAGCTAAGCCTTCATTTTTTACATTTACATCTAATTCAATTTGATTGCTTTTGGGTGTTAGTGAAGCAAAAGGTAATTTATAAGGAATACGACCTTGAATATCAACTGGTTGGGAATTTTGAACCATTACGTTACTAGCAAAATTCAAGCTTCCGTTAATATAACTAAAACTAGCTGCTGCTGATTCGACTCCTTGTTGATTTAAAGTTCCATCGCTAATTGTCAATTCTCCTTTGCTTAAAGGATTGGCAATACTACCGGCTATTGCTGCTTTAGCATTGAGATTTCCTGTTAAACCAATTGGTAAATTAGCAAACTTATTAAGTATTTCTATAGGAAAATTATTGACTTGTAAATTACCGAATTGTTCATCACCACCAATTGTACCGCTAAAGCTAAATAGTCGATTAGTTGACTCAATTCGTAATGGTGTTAATCTTAAAATTCCGTTTTCAAAAGCACCTTGAGCAATCACTTGTTTTGCATTGTAGCGGTCTGGATCTTCTTCGGGACCCCAAGCAAAGTTTTGACCTTGAATATTAAATTGTGTGCTTAATTCTTTATTTTCATTAGTATCTACGCTGACTTCAGCATTGAAAGTACCTTGCAAATCTGCTAATTCTGGAAAAATAGTAGCTTCACGTCGCTGTTCTTTTTGTAATGTTAATAATCTTTTGATTTCTGAAAAGCGTCTTAATTGAGTTGATAAAGATTGATTTGGTAGACCTATTTCAATGGTTTCTAGTTCACTTGCTGTCCCATAGGTAGGTTCTTCAAAACTACGCTGGATATCTTGGAATTCGTATATTTGTAAAGCAGTTAATACATCTTGTATTTTACCTTGTTTGATGTTTAATTTACCTTGAATTTGCGGTTTATTAGTTAAGTCATTGACTCTACCCGCAATCATATAACTACTTTCACCTTTGGTAAATTCTCCTTGAGTAATCACGAAATTATCGTCATTGTAGCTAAATTTAGCCGCTAAATTATCGCCTTTTAAACGACCGATTTCTGGCTTTTTAATCGCGATATTTCCCGAAGCTGTAGCAAAAGTTTTTTGATTAATTTGTAAATTTCCGTCGAAGGTTCCAGCGATTTTACCAGAACCAAGATAGCGATTAACTGGTAAAGGTAATTTTAATAACTGTAAAGGGAATTGATTGACATTGAGCGCTAAAATATCACCTTGAGATTGACCGTAAGCAAATGTTTGACCACGTTTAATCAAGAAAGATTCCGCTCTATTATTACTATTTAAATTAACTGCAATTTGGTCTTGTTTACCTGCAAGGTTCAATTGGGAACCTTTCCTTTGCTGCGATTGGATGCTTCCAGTTAAAGCTGGTTCAAAAGCTATATCATTAACTACAAAATTTCGTAGCGCTAATTTTCCTACTACATTTGGTAAAGGCAGTTTACCAGTAATTTTTCCGTTAAAATCAACTTTCCCGGCTACATTTACCGGGGAACGCCGGTCGCCGCAGGCTCCGCCGTTGCACGGCGGAGTACCGGCGACTGCATTAGAAATCTGTACGGGTAGCTGTTCTAAATTATAATTACTAGCTTGAACATTTAAATTTAATTGCGTAATTTCCGGTATTCCGTCAGCTTTTGCATTGGCTAAAATATCACCGCTGATATTTAAACCCGGTGCGGTTGCTCTTTCAATGTTTAACTTATTTCCAGTCCAAGCGATGACTGCATTTATTGGTTTTTCAAATCCGGGAACTCCTTGGGATAACTGCACCTGACCAGCAGCATTTAAGTTTGCTAAACTTGGATTTTTCAAGTTCCCTGTAACTTGTAAATTGCTTTTTATTCTACCTTGTAAGCCTTGATTTAATCTGTTTAATTCAACACCAGCAGCTTTTAACGTACCTTGATAGCGTCCTTTATTAACTAAAATATTCGACGCTGTAATATTACCACCACCAGCATTTATTAAAGCATTCCCCGAAGCTGTTATATCTTGAAAGGAATTTATCGAACCCGCAACATTAAATTTACCTGTTAATCTTCCTGGAAATGATTTGGGAATTTGCGGTGATAACTGCTGTATATCTAAATTGTTTGCATCAACTTGTGCTTGATACTTACCGTTATTCACCACAATATCCGATGCTGTAATCCTACCACCACCAGCATTGATCAAAGCACTCCCAGATACAGTTAAATCTTCAGGAGATTTTAGCGAACCCGCAACATCAAATTTACCCGTCAATTTCCCAGGAAAATAATTGGGAATTTGCGGTGATAACTGGTGTATCTCCACATTATTTATTGCTATCTTGGCTCGATAAAATCCTCTAGCAAACTGGATATCACTCGCTCGAATCAAACCAGCAGCAGTATTTAAATTTCCTTGACCAGAAATAATTAAACTTTCTGGTGTAAAGGAATCTAACGCACCAGCAACGTTAAATTTACCCGTCAATCTTCCTGAAAACGACTGGGGAACCTGGGGTGATAAATCCTTAATTTGGACATTATTTGCAGCTATTTGAGCTAAATAAACCCCATCTTTGACCTGAATCTGATTCGCATTAATAATACCATCTGCGGTATTTATTATCGCTTGACCTGTCGCAACTATACTTTCTGGTTTAAAGGAATCTACTCTACCAGCAAGATCAAATTCCCCCGTTACTTTTCCTCGAATAAACTGCGGAATTTGTGGAGATAATTGCTGTAATTGCAAGTTATTTGCCTTGAGTTGCGCTAGGTATACACCATTACTGACTTGGATATTATTTGCCGTAATTCTTCCTCCAGCAGTAACAAAACTCGCATTCCCTTGGACGTTCAAAGTTTTGGCATCAAAATTATCTGTATTCCCTGATACTTGAAACTTGCCACTCAAAGGAGCATTAACAGGTAAATTAGAATCTTTTAACAAACGTCCTACTTGAACCCCAGAAGCTACCAACTCAGCAGAAAACTTTTGCTCGTCAAATTTGACAGAATTAACTGCAACAGTACCCCCAGCAACTGCAATATTGGCATTTTCGGTACGAACTTGAGCCATTTTAAACGGTGTTGAGCCTCCCGAAATAATCACCCGACCGTTAAAATTAGCGGTATCTAAATTTACTTTTTGTAATTGTTCCTGATTGAGTAACTGGTTGACTTTTATCCCTTTAGTATCCGCTACAGCCTGCCAACGCTGTTGATTCCAGTTACCATAAACCAAAGCCTTACCACCAGGCACAGACAACGCGACATTACGAAATGAAAAACTGCGTTCAGCTTCCCTGCCTTGCTCGCGATTCACAATTACTTCACCCGTAGCTGGATAAGTCGCTTGCGGAGCATTAAATTTAACAAGTGTATTAATATTCTCAGGACTTCCACGGAGATTAACTGTAGCTGCGACGGTACCCACTTGTAAAGCAGGTGTAGGAATATTGTAAATAGAAGCTAAACTATCTCCCGGTGCATTGCTGGTTCGGAAATTAAAATCAACTTGGGACTTGCGATTCAGATTATCATCGCCGATGATAATTTTTCCATCGCCTCGCACTTCACCACCGACAGCAGCAATACCACGAATATCTGTAAACTTTACCGTCGAATCAGCACTGACAAAATCAAACTTAGTACTAGCGCTGTTAAATTTAACTTTATCAACAATCCCTGGTTTAACAGTGGCAACAGTACCCGAAATAATCGGTCGAGTAATAGCTCCTTTGAGAGTCAAATCGGCTTTAACGACTCCACCAACGGGTAAGGGTGATTGAATATTAAGACTTTGTAAAGTATCGTTGACGCTTGCTGCATTGACACGAGCGGTCAAATTGTAACCTGTTTTCCAATCAATGGTACCACCACCGCTCAAAGGGATTTTATCGTAACTGGTAACTACATCATTGAGTCCGATTTTTGTGCCATCAAACTTTAACATTCCTTGAGAATTAACCAGTGGTTTTGGCATTCGGGGTATTGTCAAAGTTAACCCTTCTACCTGAGCGCTGCCATATAATAAAGGCTGTATTTCTTTTCCAGGAGATAATTTTACCTGTAAATCGCCATTGATTCGCCCACCTTGTAACTTAACTGGTAAATTGACAACAGGTGTAACTTCATCCGTGAATAAATCTTTTGCCTGTAACTGTAAATTACCCGTTTTATTTTGAATATTTATCCTTCCCGTGGCGGAAATACTACCAGTACGTCCTGGTTGTCCTCCGACTTCAAATCGAACCACCTGATAATTATCGACGAATTTCGCGTAACCATTGAGGTCTGAAAAAACAACCTTTGGGGAAGTCACTTGTCGATTCGGCACAAACGGCATTAATGCTAGATTCCCATTACGCAAACGAATCTCATCCACATTGATCGCGATCGCTCCTGGTTGATCGGGCAGGACAATTTTAGTATTAATCCAGCTTCCTTGTTCGTTTTGCTCAACAGAACCAAGGGGGTTGACTAAAGTTACATCTAGTTTTAATCTACGATGGAAAAGTAATTGTAGTGGGTCAAACCCGACTTCTACAGCATCAGCTTTCACCTGGTCTGAGTCTGTTGCTGTGGCTGGAATAGCCGAAGATCCAAACCTAACTCCAGAGAGTGAAAAACCTTCGACCTGTCCCAACTGTAGCGGACGGTCAATAATAGTAGTAAGATTTTTTTCGACTAAAGGAGCTAAATCCTTCTGAATAAAATTTTGTAATCGCCAAAAAATGCCGACTGTTCCTAGAAGTGACAATCCACCTACAGCCAATCCACCGCGATTGAGTATCTGTAAGAAAACACGCTTACGATTTACCGATTTAAAATTTCTTTCATTCGTCATTTTATATTACTTCTGACTGTAGCCGATGCAACAAATACATAGGTAAACTAGCAATCGCGTAGCTTAGGGAAATTTTTAATTAAACAAATCACAAATTTGGTTTAACCCAGTTCTAGCAATAATTCCAAGCCATCCGTTACCACAAAACTAGGATTATTGGTTACTAGGGTCAAAGAAATCAATATTTGTATATAGCAATCCTATTTTACTTGTGAAAAAATTGGTTTTACTTGTTGAGTGTCAACTGTTAAGTGTCAACTTGGTAAAAGAATATTTCATAAATCCTCAACACAATGCTATACCTGTTGATATTAGCGCCAAAATAAAACTGCATTCAGGAAAATATTACAAAAGGAAGAATAATTCTCTAAAATTTTCCTCAAGTGCATCCTACAAACTTTAATATAGATAGAACCCAAACAAAAGGACAGGTGATTACAGATGGGGCGCGTTTTTGTGTTACTCTTTAATGCCCGTACAGAAAATGAGGGAATTCATACAGTCCGGATTGGCGATCGCAATAAGGTGTTGATGTTTGAATCCGAAGACGATGCGACACGCTTTGCATTAATGCTAGAAGCGCAAGATTTTCCTTCTCCCGCAGTCGAACCGATGGATAGGTCGGAAATAGAGCGTTTTTGCGAAAGTGCTGATTATGATTACGAATTCGTTCCCACCGATGGTGATTTGGTTGTTCCTCCAGAACAAAACGTCGATCAAACAGATTGGAATGAAGCCGGTTCAACTTTCACTCAACCAAAAGCCGAAGAAAAAGGAGAAATGTCAAATTCAGAACTAGACAATATCCGTCGCAAACTGGAAGGATTATTGTAAAAATTGATTGGTCATTTGTCATTTGTCCTCGGACGAAGGGCAAATGACAATGACAATAAATCAAGGATAAAAAAAACACATGGCATTGCAAGAGCGCGGACACTTACTAACCGAACAAGTTAATCCCGATAGTCTAAATTTAGATCAATTAACTAGCGTCGAATTTGTCGAACTGTTTAACCGTGAAGATGCAAAAGCCGTTGCTGCGGTAGCTGCGGCAAAACAAGATTTAGCAAAAGCCATTGATTTGACAGCCCAAAGTCTTCAAAAAGGTGGACGGTTATTTTATGTTGGTGCCGGTACTTCCGGGAGATTGGGAGTATTAGATGCTGCCGAATGTCCACCGACTTTTTGCACTCCTCCAGAATTAGTCCAAGGTATAATTGCTGGCGGTGCGGGCGCATTAGTACGTAGTTCCGAAGACTTGGAAGACCGCGCTGAAGACGGTGCAGCTACAATTGCTCAACGAGAAGTTACCCAGCTTGATGTCGTCGTAGGTATTACCGCAGGTGGAACCACTCCCTTTGTCCACGGTGCAATAAATGCAGCTAACAGCCGTGGTGCTACCACTATATTTATGGCTTGTGTTCCATCCGAGCAAGTCAGCATACAAGTAGACGTTGATATTCGCTTGCTTACCGGACCAGAAATATTAGCCGGCTCCACTCGTCTGAAAGCCGGTACAGCCACAAAATTAGCATTAAATATACTTTCTACCGGCGTAATGGTAAAACTTGGGAAAGTGTACGGTAATCGCATGGTAGATGTCGCAGTCACAAATCAAAAGTTACGCGATCGCGCTTTACGAATTTTGCAAGATTTAACTTCTTTGAGTCGCGAAGCTGCTGATGTTTTACTCGAACGTAGCGGTTTATGGGTAAAATTAGCGGTGTTAATGCACGAAACAGGTTTGGACAAAGAACAAGCCGATCAACTCCTTTCCCAGCATCAGGGAAATCTCAGAGAAGCAATTCAAGCAAAAAAATAAAGTAACTTTTGTACAGACGTAGCAGTGCTACGTCTTAAACAATCTCAAATCACAATTTCATATTTTGAATTATCAACAGGGAGCAAGATGCTCGCACTACAAACACATTACCCCTCAAAATTCATGTGGCCGAGCATTAGTAATTGACCACGTTAATTATCAATGGTTAGTTTTTGCCAAAATTGTCTAGAGACGCTATGTATAAAGTCTCTCAGCACATCGGTAGACGAACAAACCCCCGATAATTAATGTGGTGGAGTACTAGCTTTCATTAATAGCACAAAGTACTACTACTCCTCACTCCCTAACTTTATACGGTTATTCACGTAGTTTATAAATCCTGCATTTTGATAATTGAACCCCAAAAACGAGTGTTATTACTTAATTAAAACTACGTTAATAGAATCAAGTTATACGTAAAAATTCTGTTGGCGTTTAAAAATTGCCCAAGGATAATCAAAAGTGCAGTTATCCAGGAAACTAGTTAATTATGTCACGTCAAGAACTTGGAGATTTTTGTAGCATTATTTGCTTTAAAGCTGCAATTACTGGAATGGAAGAAGCATTAGGAGAAAAAGCAACCGCGATCGCTCTAATTGCAGCAGGTCGCAGTCGTGGCAAAAACCTCGCTAAAGAGTTAGGCTTGACAGGAATTAGTATTGATTGGGATACGAACGCAGATAAAATGGCTTTTGCATTGGGTGTAAATGGCACCAAACTCTGCAAAATCGAAAAAATCGTTGAAGAAAGTGAATTAATCAAAGTTTACACTTCAGAAACTTTTTGTTCTGCTAACGAACCTGAAGGTTCATCCCGTAAATGCACATTTACTCTAGGTGCGGTTTGGGGAGCTTTAGAAGAAATTACTGGCAAGCGCTTAAGAGGAACTCATACAGAATGCGTACTTCGTGGTGGAAGTCACGACATTTTTGAATTTTCCTCTTTGCTCTAAGTAAATTTTTTAATCAACATAACCAAAAAGGACACACAAATGCCTATTAATGCTGGCAAGATTGAAAGTATCCTGCAACATTTTGTAAGTAGTACTAGCGATATTCAAGGTGCAACACTTGTATCTCCAGATGGTTTATCATTAGCCGCAGTATTACCAAATACTATGGATGATGAAAAAGTATCAGCCATGTCTGCGGCGATGCTTTCTTTAGGCGAACGTATTGGTAGTGAATTATCTAGAGGTAGTATAGACCGTATTTTCGTTGAAGGCGATAAAGGTTACGGTGTATTAACTAACTGTGGTGATGATGCTGTATTGCTAGTTTTAGCGAGCCAATCAGCAAAGCAAGGTTTACTGATGCTAGAAATTAAGCGACTAACGGAAGAATTAAAGTTAATCTTAATGTAGCTTTTTGAGTTTTCAAACGGGCTTTTTATAGTAATCTTCATGAAAAATTTTATATAATTCGATTTTTTTTGAAGTTTTACTAAAATTTTAGTTATGATTTATCGTCTTAAAAAAATGACATTTAATTGTTATATTTACTTGAAACAACAATTAGAAGTAACGAGATTTAATTTGTATTCTTCATAACTAATGATTGTATGCTGTTGTCTATTTTTTTTGAGAAATTTATATGGAAATCATGCGTATGGTTGTGACTGGTCCCGTCGGGGCTGGAAAATCTACATTTATTCGTTCTATTAGTGAAATCGAAGCTGTAGATACAGACCGCAGAGCAACAGATGAAACTTCGCATCTCAAGCAAAAAACTACTGTTGCTTTTGATTTTGGTCGATTGCAATTTAATCGCGATATGGCACTACATCTTTACGGTACACCAGGTCAAGAACGATTCGATTTTATTTGGGATATGTTAATTCGTAAGGCTCATGCTTATATTTTACTAGTAGCAGCTCATAGACCCGGAGAATTTCGCTATGCTCGTCGTGTAGTTTCTTATATGAATCAAAGAGCGCAAATCCCGATGATTGTCGGCTTAACCCATATTGATTGTTCGGGTGCGTGGTCTCAAGAAAATATAGTTACTGCTTTGGGTTATTACGACCTAAATACACAGCCTCCTATCGTATTAGTTAATCCCACTGAAATATCTTCTGTTGCCAACGCTGTAATTGCTTTAGTGCAGCATTATGTACAATATTCTGCGACAAAAGTAATCGCTGTATAATTGAGTATTATTAAGTATTATTGTGTGAAATTAAACTTAGTGAATAATCTTCTAATTCCTAAGTTAGAATAGTGTTTTATTAATGTCACATAAAAAAGTATTATCTTAAGGTAAGATATGGCATTTACTGGTTACTTATCTAAATTTTCTTTACCGGAAATATTTGAATTTTTAGAACAAGGTTACAAAACTGGATTGCTCAGTATTCGTGCTTTGAAAGATGATCGCGATCGTCTTGCTGAGAATCATTATATATGGCTGCGTCAAGGTCGTATTGTCGCCGCAGCAAACAGCTTGGATAATCAAGGTTTAATTTCAATGATTGCCCAAAGAAATTGGGTAAGCGAAAGCATTGCCAAAGAAAAGTTTCAAGCTAGTAGTGGGAGAATGGCAATAGGTTTGTGCCTCAAATCTCAAGGATTGCTTACAGCAGAGCAACTGACATTATTATTCCGCGCTCAAATAATGGCTCAAGTTTCTACTTTATTTGAACTAGAAAATGGTAAATTTGATTTTGATTTTCACGCTTCCATACCAAAAGCAGAAATGACTGGTTTGAGTATGTTGACAACAGAAGCGACAATTAAAGGTCTCCGGAGCCTGCGAAATTGGTCTGCATTAACAGCAAAATTACCCGACTCGACTTCAGGTATTTCAAAGAAGATAGAATTCTTGCCTCACCTCCAGTTAGATTCTCAAGAATCAAGAGTTTGGGAATATGCAAATAGTCAGTATTCCTTGAATCAGATAGCCTCCCGGCTGTTAATTCCTTTAGAAAAGGTACGACAGATTGCTTTTCGATTAATAGTGAGTAACTTAGCAGAAGAAGCTTTTATTATAGCTACTCCTAAAAAGCCAATTATTATTGATGAAACTAAAGAATTTGCCGATTTAGATTCTACAAATGGATTTGGTGAATTATCATCTCACGCATTTACAACCTATGTATCTACCTTCAAGAGTAATGAACCTGCTTACGTTTTAAATAATCAGCAACGAGAACAACCACAAATTGAACATAAAACAGTAGATCCAATACTCAATAATTCTCATCAAATTGATGTCAGCCAGTCATTTTTACAAAACTTAGTTGGTTTTCTTAAAACAAAGGTTGAAATTTGAAATTTGCAAGTTGATTTATATTCTGTTTAGGTTTTCTTTTTGTAACAGCGTGTTTAGAAAACAGGTTATAAAATAATTATTAAGGTAGTGTGTGTTAAGACTCGTAAAGATTTGGAGGTTTAAGTAAGTCAGAATTTGCCATATTGCTTTCTAATGCACTATTTTTGAGCATTGAGTGCGTTATTGCATAACTACCCAAAAATGATAAAAAAAATAATCAAAAAACTGAAAATATTTGATTAATAATTTCATTAATTGTGCGATTTTAAATCCGTACAAACAACAAAGATGTTGAAAAAAGAAAATCAGGAAAAACACGGATTTATTTGTAATGATAAAAGTCTAATATTATATATAAATAGTGGGTGCATCCTCGTATTGGGCAATAGCAATTTTTTAAATGGTTGATGGAACGTTAGCAAATATATCAAGTAGAAAAAGAAAAATTTTATGAATATATCCTTTTCTTTTTTTTTATAAAAATATCTTGTAAATGTTCTCAGTCTTGAAAAAGAAAAGTTATCAACCAATGCATAAAATTAGGGTAGCTATCCCGAACCTGTTTGCTTATTGGATTGCATTCAATTAAGTATCTCCTGAGTGGCTGTATAGCTAGTCTGGACTTTTAAGGGAAGACCTATTAATAAAGGGAACAAAGTATGAGCCATCCGGAAATGATGGTATCGAGTCAATTACTCGATGAATTTAGAACTTGTACTCAATTACAATACAGTGGCAAATTAAACATCAAAAGTTCCAAAGGGAATAAATGGGTTTTTTACTACCGATTGGGTCGTATAGTTTGGGCAACTGGAGGAACTCATCCCTTCCGACGCTGGCGCAGACACATCACCCAACATTGCCCGGATATTGATATTGACAAAATGCAATTAAATTCGGCAGAAATATCAATCTCAAATGATTATTGGGATTATAAACTGCTAGAAATTCTACATGAAAAGCAGAAAATTAAGCGCGAATATATTAATTCTGTAGTAGAAAGAACTATTGCAGAACTGCTGTTTGATTTAGCTCAACAAGCGCATTTTAATCAAATTCATTGCGATCGCAGTGCTGATGTCATATTGGAAGCACCGATGAGCTTTACAAGTGCAGATATGTCTTTGAAGTTCATGGAAGATAGTTGGAAAAATTGGTCTGAAGCCGGTTTGGCAAATTTTTCTCCCGATTCGGCTCCAATTTTACGTAGACCCGAACAGTTACAGCAAATGGTAAGTCCAGCTGTGTACAAAAACTTTGTGAATTTGATGAACGGTAAATACACCCTACGGGACTTAGCCGTGAAAATGAAGCAAAGTCCTTTACCTATAGCTCGTTCATTATTACCTTACGTCCTCAAAGGTATCATCGAACTGATAAAAGTCCCCGATTTACCTTTCAAAATAGGTGACGGTCAAAATACACCGACAGTGGAACCGGAACCGGAACCACCTGCGGGTCCGTTAATAGCTTGCGTAGACGACAGTCCTCAAGTCTGTCAGATGCTCGAACAAATTCTTGTCCCTCAAGGACTAAGGTTTATTAAAATTCAAGACCCCGTACAGGCTTTACCAGTTTTGATTGAAAATAAGCCAGACTTAATTTTCTTAGATTTGGTGATGCCAGTTGCTAGTGGTTACGAAATTTGCGCTCAACTGCGTCGGATTTCAGTTTTTGCAAATACACCAGTAATTATACTTACAGGAAGTGATGGTTTATTTGACCGAGTTCGTGCCAAAGTAGTTGGTTCCACAGATTTTATTACCAAGCCTGTAGTAGCTGATAAAGTACTGGGGATAATACGCAAATACATACATACTCAATCTTCTGTCAAAGGTAGTTCAAATACACAAATGTCATTAAGGCATTCTTAATTTACTTATTTTTATCAGCGACATTGCTGTATTCTTAGGCGACATTCTTTGAAGTAAATGCCTATCTCTATATTAGCGTTGTAAAAATAATTTGATTATCACTTGAGTTAAGCATAAGTGTTTATACTGAAGCTTCATTAACAAAATATGCATCAAAATTAGGTAAAGCTCAAGCTTTAAATATCTAATTTGAATGCTGAATAAGCGTTTTTTGTTGTTAAATAAATTTGATAGGTAATTATTATGAGTACTATTTTAGTTGTTGAAGATGGTTTAACTGATATGCAGGTGATTAGTCGTTATTTAGAGCAAGCTGGCTATAGTGTCATGGGAGCAACAAGTAGTGAAGAGGCTCAAGAAAAAATAACTCAAAATAAACCTGATGTCATCTTTCTTGATGTGATTTTACCAGGGAAAAGCGGTTTTGAGATTTGTCGCGAACTCAAAGAAAATCCTAATACCAGCACAATACCAGTCGTTTTTTGCTCTACAAAAAATAGTGATGTAGATAAAATGTGGGGAGATATGTTAGGTGCCGATGCGTTTCTTTCTAAGCCCGTACAAAAGGAAGAATTGGAAGGAGTCTTACAAAAATTAAAAAAATAGCTGATTAACAATGCGAATAAACACGTATAAGGAACAATAGTCTTGGACAGTTCAGAAAAGTTTTTAAGCTTTAACTTAGGGATAAAAAATACAGCAATCATTTCATTGCAAAATGTAACAGAAATATTGCCAGTATCTTTGAATGAAGTTTGCTGCGTACCCCAGATGCCAAGCTGTGTATTTGGTATCTATAATTGGCGCGGTGAAATGCTTTGGCTAATTGATTTAGAAGCAATGCTAGGCTACTTACCTTGTTCCTATGGTAGTAATTTTGTTTCCAAAATGATGGCGATTATATTGGAGAAAGAAGGTAAATCCTTGGGACTATTAGTACGGCAAATTATGGATATTGAGGAGTTTAGTTTGGAGCAAATGAAGCCACCATCACCCGAATTAGTTTCTCAAGAAGTTGCTCCTTTTTTGCAAGGTTATTTCATTAAATCTTCAGAAGAAATGATTGTTAATTTAGATGCTTCTGCAATTCTTGAATCTCCTTTATTGTCAATTCATAATTAATAGCGATATTAAATCAGTTAACAGTCAACAGTTATCAGTTATCACGGTTTCAGTTGGGGATTTAACCCCGACTGAAACACACCACCCAGGCGAAGTGGGGGACTCTGAATCCCAATTGATTTACAGTTTTTAACTGGTAACTGATAACTGATAACTGTTAATAATAACCAGAAAAACTCAACTTTCTTTAGCTGTAGCAATTTTAAATATTTTTAGGTACCTTCAATGACTAATATATATCAAGAAAATGCTGAAAATGGACATTATTTAGATAATGTTGAAAAATCCGATAAACTCAGCGAATTAAATCAACAAATTTCTAATTTAAATAGTATCGACCAGCAATTTAAAAATTGGCGAATACACTTATCATCAGTTGTTGATCAAATTCGTCAAGTAAAAGAATTAGAAGAATTAGTAAAAGTTACAACCGCAGCCGTTAGAAAGAAAATAAAAAGCGATCGCGTGTTGATTTATCGTTTTGATTCATCATCATCAGGTGTTGTCATCGGAGAATCAATGAATCAGGGTTGGACACCTGCAAAGGGTGAAATTCTCCCGACGATGATTTTTGGTTTAGACGCAAGAGAAGAATATTTAGAAGCTGTCAGCATCAAGGATATTAAAGAAATTGAACTGACGGCTTACAAAGCTCAATTGTTAGAGAAATTCCAAGTTACAGCTAGTTTAACCATTCCAATTTTAGTTGCAGGTGAAATTTGGGGATTACTAGGGATACACAGTTGTGCAACAGCACGTCAGTGGGAAGAATGGGAAATCAGCTTATTAACTCAAGTAACTGCGGAATTTTCTTATAAATTGCAAAATTTTGAATTACAAAGAAAACTAGAGCAGCAATCACAAGAGTTTAAATCGATTTCAAAAGTTATTGATAAGATTCAACTAGCTTCGAGTCTAGATAAAGTTTTCCGTACTACTACCGAGGAAGTTCGCGAAATAATTAAATGCGATCGTTTAGCAGTTTATCGCTTTAATGCTGATTGGAGTGGGGAATTTATTGCTGAATCTGTTGCAAATGGTTGGATTTCTCTGGTTGGTCCGGGTCTCAAAACTGTTTGGGAAGATAGTTATTTGCAAGAAACTCAAGGAGGACGCTATCGCCAGCACGAATTCCTAGTAGCAAATGATATCTATCAAATGAATCATGCCCCTTGTCATGTGGAAATTTTAGAACAGTTCCAAGTCAAAGCGTATGTAATTGTTCCTGTATTTGCGGGACAGAGATTATGGGGTTTATTAGGTGCTTATCAAAATACTGGTGCTTATCAATGGCAAGAAGAGCAAGTTAAATTATTGCGTCAAATTGCGATTAACTTAGGTGTAGCTGTATCCCAAGCTGAGTTCGTACAGCAAACCGAAGAGCAATCGCGACAATTAGCAAAGACAGCGGAACGTCAACAAACTTTAATTAGCCTGACTCGTAAAATTGGAGAAGGACTTACACAAAAAGTTACAGACTCTTCACAATTTAGTCAAATTCTTCAAACAACTGCTTATGAAGTCCGTCGCTTATTGCAAACTGACCATACCGCTATTTATCGTTTTAATGAGGATTGGAGTGGTCAATTTATTGCAGAATCTATCGGTAAAAACTGGAAGCCTTTTATAGAAAAAGAAATTGACCAAGCTTTATTGAAAGAAAACGGTCATTGTGACTCTATCCGCAGCCTTGAATCAATCTACAAAGAAGGAGATACCCATCTTCAGGACACTCATGGAGGTCGCTACAAACAAAAAGCCAGTTTCGTTGTTAATGATGTAGAAAAAGCTGGGTTCCCTCCTTGCTACATGGAGTTATTAGAGCAATTTGAAGCTAAAGCTTATCTTACTGTTCCGATCTTTCAAGGCGAGGAACTTTGGGGATTATTAGCGAGCTATCAACATTCCGGTTCTCGTAATTGGGAAGATTTTGAAGTCACTGCAATGGAACAGATTGCCGTACTGTTGGGAGTTGCAATTCAACAGACACAAACATTAGATAAGTATCAGCAGCAATCTGAAAAAATGGCAAAAGCAGTAAAACGGGATAAGGCTGTAGCCAAAGTGATTGACAAAATTCGGCAATCTCTTGATATCGAGAGTATCTTTTTAACTACTACTCAAGAAATGCGGGGACTATTAAATACTGACCGTGTAGCCGTATATCGTCTCAATCCAGACTACAGCGGCGAATTTATTTCCGAATCCATAGCTCCTGGCTGGCTTCCTTTAGTAGATAGACAACATCAAATTCGACGTTTACAAGAAAGTCTCAACAGTTGTACCAGGATGCGAACTTTATTCAAAAGTAGCGAAGTCGATACAAGTACTATAGACCCTTATTTACAAAGTTCTTTAGGTAACATTGGCGAGAAACAATCTTACGTTGTTTCTGATATATACGCTAAAGGCTTTAACGATTGTTATCTTCAGGTATTAGAGCAATACCAATGTAAAGCTTACGCTATTGTTCCTATTTATCAAGGAAAAAAACTCTGGGGAATGCTTGCAGCTTATCAGAATGACGGACCACGTGAATGGGAAGACACAGAAGTTAACCTGTTGACACAAATTGCCAGCCAGTTAAGTGTAGTGCTACAGCAAGCTGAATTCCTCCAACAATTACAAGCACAATCATCACAAGTTGCACAAGCCGCAGCCCGAGAGAAGCAAGCTAGAGAATCTTCGCAAACAGCAGCTATGCAACTTTTAGCAGCAGTTAGACCTGCTTTAAATGGTGATTTAACGGTACGTGCGCCAATTACCGAAGATGAACTAGGTACCATCGCTGATGCTTACAACAATACCTTACAAGCATTACGCCAAATCGTTCTGCAAGTACAAGCAGCAGCTCAACAAGT
The DNA here is from genome assembly GCA_035285725.1 of Nostocales cyanobacterium 94392. Taxonomy (GTDB): domain Bacteria; phylum Cyanobacteriota; class Cyanobacteriia; order Cyanobacteriales; family Nostocaceae; genus Rivularia. The sequence continues at coordinate 62,012 of JAYKJL010000131.1, forward strand.
TGCCGAAACTTCCGTTAAAAGCAACCTGTCCTTGACTGGGTTAACAGACTTAGCACAAAAACAGTCCAGAGAAATCAGCGGAGCTTTAACCGAAATTCAACAGATGGTTGATTCTACTCAAGAGGTAGTATCAAACGCCGAATCAGTACAAATTGCAGTGCAAAAAGCCAACCAAACCGTAGATTCCGGCGATACAGCCATGAATATGACTGTAGAAGCCATTCAAGCAATCCGCGAAACCGTTGCTCAAACCAGTAAAAAAATTAAGCGCCTCAGTGAATCCTCCCAGAAAATTTCCAAGGTAGTAAACCTAATCAGCAACTTTGCTACTCAAACCAACGTACTAGCTTTGAACGCAGCAATTGAAGCCACCCGTGCAGGTGAATATGGTAAAGGCTTTGCAGTAGTAGCCGATGAAGTACGTTCGCTGTCTCGTCAGTCAGCGGCAGCAACCATCGAAATTGAAAAATTAGTCCAAGAAATCCAAGAAGAAACCGGCGAAGTTGCAGTAGCAATGGAAACAGGCATTCAACAAGTAGTAGAAGGTACAAATTTGGTTAACCAAACCAGACAAAACCTCAACGATATTGTTGATGCAACTGCTCAAATCAGCGATTTAGTTGAAAGAATCACCGATGCAACCCAAACCCAAATGCTCCAATCGGTATCAGCCACAGCATCCATGAAAGACGTAGCCCAAATTTCCCAAAAGACTTCCACCGAAGCTAACAGCATTGCCGTAGTTTTCCAACAGTTATCTGAAATGGGACAGGATTTGTTAGCAAGTGTAAGTAAGTTTAAAGTCAATTGAATTTTAGATTTTAGATTTTAGATTTTGGATTATGAATGAGGTGGAATTTAAGAGGAGAACTAAGCAGCTAGCGTTGCGAGTAATCAGTTTAATACAAGCTTTAGAAGCAATTCCCCATAACTTAACTGCTCAGGTTATTAGCAAGCAATTAATTCGTTCGGCAACTTCTGTAGGTGCTAATTACCGTTCAGCTTGTCGGGCTAAATCAACTGCCGATATTATTGCCAAACTGAGCTTGGTTGAAGAAGAAGCAGATGAAAGTCTTTACTGGATGGAACTGATTGTTGAATCAGCTTTAATCCCACAAGAAAAATTAACTAACTTGATGTCGGAAACTACCGAGATTTTAGCAATGACTGTTGCATCCATTAAAACTTTACGTATTAAATCCCAACATCCAAAGTCCAAGATTTGAAATCTGACGGGCTTTGCTGATTGAATTGATGAATTTGTCAACGTAAATTTATGCTCTCATGTAGCAAAGCCTAAACCTGGATTTCTCACAAGTAAGTGGTAAGCGTTGAGTGACGGATTGATTTTCCCACTACTCACTACTACTTCCAATTTCCTTCTTGTTTGTGAGAAATGCGGGTAAAATCCTCGACACTTCCTCCTGAAGGGGAAACCACCAGAATCGCAGTGTCCCCAAAATCCAAAATCCAAAATTGAAATCATGATTACCGACTCCTCGATTCGCGAACAAGGATATCTTTATTTTCTCAGTGAAGCTCCAGAATTACTACAAACTATTGAACAAGAACTTTTTAGTTTAGTTGAAGAGCGAAGTACCAATAAAGTGCATAATTTAATGCGAGCTACTCATACACTTAAAGGTGGGGCTGCTAATGTTGAATTAGAATCAATTACTAAAATAGCTCATTCTTTAGAGGATGTTTTTAAAGCTTTATATAATCCTGAAGTAGAAATTGATTCTTATTTGTACTCTTTATTATTACAAGCTTTCGAGTGTTTGCAATTATGCTTAACTTCGGAAATGATGGGGACTAAAATTGATGATGATGAACTGATGCAGCGAGCTGCTTCGGTATTTGCACAGCTACAGGAAAAACTCGGTGATGCTTTTGGTGCTGAAGCTCATATTCCTACTTCTGAGGAATTAGGTTTCGATATTGTATTATCCATTTTTGAGACAGGTGTTACTCAGCGTATAGAAAGTATTCAAGAGTTACTTAATAATCCTCCCGAAATTACTAAAATTGCTGATTTTTTACGCGCTCAAGCCGAAGTTTTTACTGGACTTTCTGAGTCTTTAAATTTACCTGGATTTGGTGAAATTACTCAAGCTATTATTGCCGCATTAGAAGCTAATCCCTCTCAAGCTTTAGAAATTGCTAAAATTGCTAATCATGATTTACAGCAATCAAGAAAAGCTGTTTTAGATGGCGATCGCGAACGTGGTGGAGAACCATCAAAAGCTTTACTTGCTTTTTCGCAGTCTGTAGTAAATAATTCTCAAGTTGAGGCAGAAAATTTATCTGTAAATGCAAAAAATCAATCATTAAATACTGAATATTTTTCTATTCCTTTAAGAAGAGAGATAGAACAATTATATCAATTTCTTATCAAAGGCAATACTGATAACAAACCTCTAAACTCAAAGTCAGCAAAGTTCCATTTAAAAGTAATTCGGTATATCTTAGGTTGGTTTAATCATGAATTAGATATTCCTGAAGAAAATCTTGGTTTGCACCTACTTATTCCCAAAGATAATCTGGAAAAATCTATGGAGTATGTAGAAAACTGGCTGCAGGAATTTATTGATTTTTTGCAAGATGATTCCGATAATCCAAATCTTTATCTTTACCGTATTGGTGGTATTTTAACGGTACTTTTAGCAGTTGCAAAATTCAAATATTCTCAAGGTAATCTAGATAATTTTTCATTAATTGAAAGTTTAAAAAACAAAATTTCCGATATTGCAAAGCAGTATAAAAATTATTCTCCTGTCGCTGCTAAAGAAAAAAAATGGCTTGATAATCCCAAGTTAAAAAAATTAGTAGAAATCAAACAAATATCTCCCGAAATTGAAATTGCTGTAAATCAAGATGAAAATATTGTAGAAGCAATTTGGGGAGAAGAAGTAAATTCGATGATGAATAATCATATTATTGAAGATGCAACAATAGGTTTTGAAGCTGATAGTTTAGAAAGCGGACTTATTAACTCTAAATCATTACCCTCCATTGACGAGAATGATATAGATGCAGGTTCTTCCGAAACAATTATTCAACTTCCAACTAATTCAGTTACTAAAATCGAAAAAAACATAGAAGAAAAATCGCCAAAAACTCTGAGAAATTCTAAGTTACCTGGTTTTGTACGTGTAGATGTAGAAAGTTTACAGCGGCTTAATTATTTAGCAGGAGAATTACTAATTTATCAAAAGCGTCGGACTTCACAGGATGAACAGCTTAAAGAAATAATTAAACAGTTATTCAAAAAGCTTCAAAAGCATCAACAAACTTTAGAACAATTACAGGAGTTGCCTTTACAATCTCAAAGATTAATATCTAAACATAGGGTAAACTTTGGGTTTTTGGAGTTCGATTCTTTGGAAATGGATGACTACACAGAATTTAATTTAGGATTGCATGAAGCTATGGAACAAGCAATCCAATTACAGGAAATTATAGAATCAGCAAATGTCATTTTTCAGCAATCTAGTCAAATTCATGAGAAAAAACAGCGATTAACTCTTGGTATTATTGATAATTTAGTTGAAGCAAGAATGTTACCTCTGGGTAATATCCTAAATCGTTTCCCCCAAATGGTACAAAATCTTAACAACGTTCATGGTAAAAATGTCGAATTACGGCTGAGTGGTGGGGGAGTTTTAGTAGACAAAGCAATGGCTGAAAAGCTTTACGAGCCATTATTACACTTGGTACGCAATTCTTACGATCATGGAATTGAATCAGCAGAAGTTCGTTGCGATCGCGGTAAATCAGAACAAGGTTTAATCGAAATTTGTGCTTACAATCGAGGTTCTCAGACTGTAATCGAAGTTCGAGATGATGGTGGAGGTTTGAATTTTGAAAAAATTCGCGCTAAAGCAATTGAATTAGGATTTTTACATCGAGATAGGGAATTTGATAAACATGATTCAATTTTGATGGAAGAATTACTAGATTGTTTGTTTTCGCCTGGATTTTCCACCGCTAGTAAAGTCAGTGATATTTCTGGACGGGGTATTGGGTTAGATATTGTCCGCGCTCAATTACAAGCGCTCAATGGATCTATTGCCGTTTACTCACAACCCCAGCAAGGAACAACATTTGTACTCAAAATTCCTTTTTCTATGACGACTGAAAAATTAATGATAGTTCAAACGGGAGGTGCTGTTTACGCACTGCTATTAGACAGTATTGCGAAAATATTGCTTCCATCTCCCGAACAAATTAAACAGTTTGAAAATAAAAAAGTTCTTTACTGGAATACTGGTAAAGAAGAGCGTATGGTAAATTTACTCAATCTTTCAGATTTAATGCAATATAATCGCTCATTTAATAGCGAAAATCTTTTACATAATCAATCTATAATTAATAATGCGGATAAAACCGCAAATCCTATACTATTGCTACGCAGTAATGACCAAGTTTTAGGTTTAGAAATTGACCAAATAATTGGGGAACAAGAATTAGTAGTTAGACCTTTAGGTCAAGCAATTGCTCCACCAAAATATGTTTACGGGTGTAGCAGTTTAGCTAATGGTAATTTAATTCTAGTCATTGATGGTACTTTGTTACCATCTATTAGCGAAATGCAGGCATCAATTGATTATACGGTGCTACCGTCAGCGGCTTCTTTAAATAAGAAAGCGTTACAAATGTCGGGAGAAATAATTACATCTAAAGCTCTACTTACTGCTTCTAAATCTACAAAAAAGCCTCAAATTACTTCAGAAAATCAAGTTAAATCTTCAAAAGTAGTTTTAGTAGTCGATGATGCAATTAGTTTACGGCAAACGATTTCTTTAACTTTACAAAAATACGGTTATCAAGTAATACAAGCCCAAAATGGAGTAGAAGCCTTAGAAAAATTACATCATCATCCTAAAATTGATTTGGTGATTTCCGATTTAGAAATGCCCCGAATGAATGGTTTTGAATTATTAAGCAACCTGCGCCAAAATTCAGATTTAGTTAATTTACCCGTAGTTGTTCTGACTTCTCGTAGTGCCGAAAAACACCGTCAACTTGCAGAAGCATTAGGGGCAAATGCTTATTTAACTAAGCCTTATCTAGAACATGAGTTTCTTTCTAAGGTCGAGGAATTAGTAATGAGTAATTAATACAACATAAGTGGGGTGAGAAGTCGGGTTTTTTACAATGATTGTCTTGTCTCTCGAAGAGATTTAACTTAAAAACCCGACTTCTGAAAGTGGGAATCCCCGGATTCGGGAAACAGATGCTAACATCATGAATCTAGATATATAGTTAAACTCTATTTTGCCGGTTTATGAGGTTGTTGATGCGTCGGATGCTTTATTGGGTAGCTCATTTTAGCTTAGTTGCTGGATGTTCTTCTGTCGAAATCACTCAACCAATGTCTCCAGTGCCGGAAACTCCCTTAGAAACCATTAAATCCGTGAAGCGTTCCGATCATCTTTCACCTTTGGAACAACGAGTAATTACCGAAATGAATTTAGCTCGGACAAATCCCAAAGCTTATGCTGCTATATTAGAAGACTATAGAAAACGCTTTGAAGGTAAACGGGTCAAAATTTCTCAAAATGTTTATTTAATAACTCAAGAAGGTGTTCCTGCTGTTGATGAAGCTATTAGTTATCTCAAAACCGTTTCTCCGGTACCTCCTTTAACTGCTTCCAAAGGAATGTCTTTGGCTGCTAAGGATCATGTTCAAGACCAAGGTCCTAAAGGTATTGTAGGTCACAACGGTAGCGATAACAGCGACCCTTTTAAACGTTTAAATCGCTACGGAAAATGGCAAGTTACAGCAGGGGAAAATATTAGCTACGGTTCCCATACAGCCAGGGATATTGTGATGCAGCTGATTATTGATGATGGAGTTAGCGATCGCGGTCATCGAACAAATATGTTCAATCCCAACTTTAAAGTATCAGGTGTTGCTTTCGGAATTCATACCACCTACAGGCAGATGTGCGTTATCACTTATGCTGGAGGATATCAAGAGAAGGTTAAAGGTTAAAGGTTAAAGGTTAAAGGTTAAAGGTTAAAGGTTAAAGGTCAACTCCCTAATGCACCTCAACGTTTATACTCAAGGTCAAGGTTTCCCGATTCTTTGCTTACACGGACATCCCGGTTCGGGTTCGAGTCTTTCTGTATTTACGGATAGTTTATCAAAACGCTTTCAAACTATCGCTCCAGATTTGCGCGGATACGGCAAAAGTCGCTATTATAACAATTTTGCGATGACTGACCATTTAAGCGATTTGGAAGCCCTTTTAGACCGCTTCCAGATTGAAAAATGCTTAGTACTAGGATGGTCTTTAGGCGGTATTTTAGCTATGGAACTAGCTCTGGGACTTCCACGGCGAGTGAGTGGGTTGATTTTAGTAGCGACAGCCGCAAAACCTCGCGGCAATCATCCACCGATTACATGGCAAGATAATCTTTATACGGGTATTGCTGCTCTTTTAAGTTTGGTAAATCCCAATTGGCAGTGGAACATTGATACTTTTGGCAAGCGTTCTCTGTTTCGCTATTTGATTCAACAACATACTCCTACTGCTTACAGCTATATTGCTCGTGATGCGATACCGGCTTATTTACAAACTTCTAATTATTCAACTAGCGCTCTTTATTCGGCAATTAAAGCTGGATACAATCGAGTTGACGACTTAAACCAAATTCAATGTCCGTCTTTGGTTCTTGCGGGTACGGAAGATAGACACATTACATTTGAAAGCAGTTTGGAAACTTCCCAGCACTTACACAATTGTAATTTGCATCGTTATCCAAACACAGCCCATCTGTTTCCGTGGGAAATTCCTCACCAAGTATTAAGCGATATTGACTGTTGGTTGAAGGATAATCCCCAAATGGTGGGATTGTAAATTTTGCGGAAAGTTTGGGATGTAGATTCTCGAACCCCAAAACTTTCCAAGACGGATGAAGGGATTTCAAAATTTATTGTTACCTGATATCTTGTACCTTATGCATAATTAATATCCTTTACACTTACATCGGAATCATAAAAAGTATGTGCAAAAAACTCTGCGTTCCTCTGCGCTTGCCTCCGCGTCACTTTGCGTTTAAAAATGTATAATCCCTATAGAAACGGATTTGATATAACTACATAACGAAAATATATAAAAGAAAATTAATAACATCTATAGTGCAAGATATGAATTCCCCGATTCTAGATAACGTGAGTTGGATGAATTTTTGAGGCTACCCGACATACAGCATTTTGTAGATAAGGTTTGTCTTATTTAGGACTTACGTAACTGGCACATTTTTTCTTGTAGGGTGTGTGACACTTCGAGTGATTTTGAACGAAACAATCAAGTTTGTGGTGTCACGCACCACCCGTATATTGTGACAATTGCGTAAGTCCTGTTATTATTAAGATATTTATCTGAAAAACTTGACTTCTATACCCAATTTTTAAATAAAGTTTCGCTAATTTTACCTCTATTTAACAAGTAGCCGTCATCCTCAGCACCTTTGTCACTTTAGCTATATTATCTGTAGGTGCTGACTACAACAAAATTAATTGACCAATGCGTTTTAATACACTTAGTACCTGTTGAAATTCTGCATCTCGTTCAATTGATAACGCATAAGAACGAGCATATTTTGGCTTTTCTTGCTGAACTAGCTTGACAAAAACGAACTCTCTACCGTTAACAAGTAATCCAAACGTTGGTTGTTCAATATTGGGAGTATCAAGCATATAAGCAAGTGCTTGAGGTAATGCGGTTAAGACATCAAACTTAGTGCTTTTAGATTCAATAACTAGTACCCAAAGACGTTTTTGAATTACCAAAACATCAATATTACCTTTGACTATTATGCTTTCATCAACAGCAGAAATCTCAGTAGATTTTTCAGTTTCAATTTCAAAGTGTGGCTGATAAAAACCTGCTAAATCTAGCAATGGAGACAGCACTACCATCTTCACTGCTTCTTCAGACATTGGACGACGTTGAGTTAAATTTAAATAGTTACTTTTAACTCGTTCGAGGGATAAATTTTCTGCATCATTCAAGGATGGTAAATCATTTGTCCATTCGGTGAAAAAATCAGCATTTGTAACCAATTGCAAACCAAATTTCTCTTCTAGTTCATAAAGGCTGATATCCCGCGCTTGGATTGTTTGTACCATAATTAATTGACAAATAAGGAATACATCTGTATTATATATTATTCCATTATCCGTCATTGCGACCTAAGGAAGCAATCGCAATGACTGAGATTGCTTCGCTCCATTTCATTACGCTCGCAATGACACAATCACTTGCTTTGAGTAAACAAATTATCCTGAACAACCCGTTTCCAAGAAGCTAATAAAGTATCAATTTGTTGTTGTTCTTTTGTGCGGTTACTATTAGCAATATCTGTTCTACTTTCTGGTGTTAACGCACGTCCTCCTAAATCTTCCTCCTCGCAATGACATTTGATGTACGTTTGCAAGAAACTAGGAAGATACTGGAAGCGAGGGCGGCTGAATTTTGACCGCGTAACCGTGAACCCCATTTCTGTATCAAGTGGCCATGCTTCGGTAATGGTAAAGCCTGCCCGCCTGAGAGAATCAATTAATGTTGACCAGCTTGATGTAGTTTTGTGGGCTTAGGAAAGCTTCTAACCCCCGTTCCATCGGGCTTTAGTCTATGTAGCTGCGATTTCAATCACCCAGTAAATAATTTAACTTACAGTAAACTAAATGGAAAAAATGAAGCATAAAGTATAAAACAAGTCAAGTTTAACTTAATTGTTCATACCTTATACTTCATTTTTTTTACACGACAGTGCCTGATAGAGAAAGCTTTCAGCTAAACTTCAAAAATCTGAATGCTGAAAGCTTTTAATTACATTTGACCGCTAAAGACAGGCTTTACTTTGCGGTCAAACCATTCCCCCAAGTCTTCAGAAATAGTTAAAACTTTTGGTTTACAACGCTTAACATCAACTTTCAGACCTTGCGCTCCTTCTAGTTCAAGGTCTTCGACATAACCTTTTACAGAAGCTTTGGCTTCCGTACCGTTAAGAAAAGGTCCGAAGTAATAAGTACATTTGGGATTTTGAGTCGTAATCTCTACCCACCAAGCCAAGCCAAAGTTGTCAAAAATGTTGGTAACAAATTCTTTGAAAGTATTTCCAATTGTGTTCATGGTTGTTGCCAATTACTAAAGTTGATACTAGTTGTTAAAGAACTATACTGTCGGTTTTTTCCCTTCACATTTCTTTATACTCTTTTATATGTGGTTTTTGGAAGGGGTTTTTGGCAAATTTTCTAAGTAAAGCGTATCGCTCCACCGCTGACGATAAATTTCATACAGTACCATACCGGCTGCAACTGAAGCGTTGAGGCTGGGGGTTTTGCCTTTCAAGGGAATTGACACTAGAGCATCGCAGCATTTTTGTGTCAGCATACCCAAACCTTCGCCTTCAGAACCAATTACTAAAGCAATTGGTGAACCCTTAAAATTTACTGTATGTATCGGTTGGCTCGCAGAACTCGCAGTACCATAAATCCAAAAACCAGCTGTTTTCAAATCTTCTAAAGCACGACTGAGATTAACTACTCTAGCCACAGCAAAATTATCTAAAGCACCAGTCGCTACTTTCATGACTGTAGAAGTTATTCCCACTGCTCTACGCTGTGGAATCACCAAACCCTGCGCTCCAATTGACTCGGCTGTACGAATGATTGCTCCTAAGTTGTGGGGATCGGTAATTCCGTCAGCCACAACTATTACTGGTGTATCAGTAACGGATTTAGCTTTTTCGATCAAATCGTGCAAATCAATATAGTCGTAAGGAGCAATTTGTGCAGCTACTCCCTGATGATTAGCATTTTGAGTAATTTGGTCTAAGCGACTGGGTTCCACTTCATCTATAACCGTTCCATTCCCTTTAGCTTGTAAAAGCAAATCATGAAAACGGCGATCATAACGCAAACGGGAAGTAATCCAAACCCGGTTGAGACGACCTTGGTTTTCCAAAGTACTCAAAACTGGATGACGACCGTAAATTAGGTCGCTATTTTCTGATTCTTCCGTGGATGATAAATATTCAAAATTAGAACTATTTTGACGAGGCTTATCAATTCGGTCGCCATAATTTCTGTCTCTAGATTGACTTTTAGGCGGAGATGAAAAACGTTTACCTTTACCTTTTAGTTTTAAAGGTTGTGGGCGATTTTCGTCATTAACATTAATTTTAATTTTTCTTGGTTTGTCGATCATATGGTTATTTGGTAGAGCTAAGATTGAGGGCATCTTCTCTCACCTTTTTTTACCAAACATCCCCAGATTATGGATATTCAAGAGTTAGATATTCCGCTATTACTCTAGAAGGAGTTTTTGCAGAAGTTCGCTCAATCGTTCGGTATTGGTGAGATATAAATAGCCAATCAAAGTTTCTAGACTACTAGCTTGTTGGTATGTGTGGGGATCTACACGTTTGGGACGACCTGTGGCGGCGTTACGACCCCTGCGGACAATTTCTAATTCATTATTATTAAGATATTGACTAAGTAAGTTTAACATTTGCGCCTGCTTTTCGGCTCTGACTTGTGCCACTACCAAACGATGATAATTTTCTACTCGTTGGGGTGGTAACAGGTAATATCTCCTAATATACAGTTCGTAAACTGCATCGCCTAGATAAGCAAGAGCGGTAGGAGAAAGTTGCTGTAATTGAGACTGAGAAAGTTTAGGCAACAATTGTTGTGTATTTAGTCCCGTACCATAGGAATCAAATGAATCCTTGGGGACATTCTCAGAACCTGAATTTAAAAGATTTTCCTCCTTTGATTTCACAAGTTAATCATTCCTAATACGGTTAATAATTATCGTGTTTGTGATATTTTAAAAAAATTTAGTTACTACCCGTTTGTTATTGTCTTGCTGGTTCGTAGTTATTGCCGTTATTTTTACAAAAGTTATTCATAATTTTAACTTGTTGTTTGGGTTTGAGTTGATTGATTTTAACTTTTATTAACGTCAACTTTCTGAACCGAAAATATTATTTAACTATAAGTAAATAAATTTTGCCAATTGAAAACTATGTGAATGAAAAATGTTTTTTAAGGTAAAAGTTAGCAGTTTTAATTTACATTAATAGTAGTGGTATATACCTATTGAAAAATATTCAATTTCATCATATCAGAATGATAGTAAAAAATCTTGATTTCTGTGTCAGCAAAAAATGTAAAATGAGTAACAAAAAATCGTTTTGTTATATTTGCTAAATTTTTTATTTTTTTACTTAACATTTATTCAACAAAAATTAAGCTATCCAAATTTAAATATCGGATAGCTAATTTTATGACGGTCAAGAGGACTTTGTGTTTTCTAAAGCCTTGTCAACTGAAGTTTGTAAGGCAAGAAATTTTTCTAAGCGAACGAGCTTGACTGTCTGAGTAACGCGGGCGTTGGTGACTATTTGAAAGGTACCTTTAGTACTTTGAGACTGTTTGGCTAATTGAACCAAAGCTCCCAAACCAGAACTATCTACAAAGTCAATTTGTGAAAGATCCAGAATAATATTTTTCGGACCTTCATCAATTTTACTACTAAGTACCTTACGAAATGTCGGCTCGGAAAATGCGTCTAACAAACCTGTGAGACGGAATAGCTGACAGTTATCCCTGACTTCACGAGTACCTCGCAGGCTTACGGTTAGATTTAGTGGCTCAGCAATAATTCCCTCCTCATGGTGAAAGCAAACGCTCAAGTATAGATGTTTTTTGTGTCTGTTGTCTACTTTAACCCCTGTGGTAAAAGAAAGGGGGTGTGAAATATTAGAAGTTTAACAATTCTGCAATTCCTCACTTTTTCTATTTTTACCTCACTCGCGCAGTAATTGCTTGACGAGCGCTTCTCATTGCTTGAACAAAATCCTCAAATAAATAATCTGCATCGTGAGGACCTGGAGAAGCTTCTGGGTGATATTGTACCGAAAAAACTGGTAAAGATTTATGTTTTACTCCTGCGACGGTACTGTCATTTAAATTCAGGTGGCTAATCTCGACTTCGCTATGAGGTAGTGAATCGGGGTTAATGGCAAAGCTATGATTTTGAGAAGTGATTTCGATTCGTTTCTGTAAACCTGCTGGTTGATTTAAACCGCGATGACCAAATTTCAGTTTATAGGTTTGCGCTCCCAAAGCTTGACCCAAAATTTGATGCCCCATACAAATACCAAATATGGGTTTTTCAGATTTGAGCAGTGCTTTAGCGGTTTCCACCCCTTCGGTGACTGCGCTAGGATCTCCTGGTCCGTTGGAAAGAAAGATTCCGTCTGGGTTATATTTGAGAATTTCTGGAGTTGGAGTATCTGCTGGAACTACAATTACCCGACAACCATGACTTGCTAAACGACGTAATATATTGCGTTTAACGCCAAAATCCAAGGCTACAACGGTGAATTTTTCGTTATCGTTTAAATCCCGATTAAATTCCCATGCTGGAATTGTGGGTTCGGACCATTCGTAAACCTGTGAAGTCGTTACCTCTCTGACCAGGTTTAATCCGCTCATCGATGGGGCTGCATTCACCTGCTCTAGTAATTCATTCGCATCAAGTATTTCAGTAGAAATACCGCCATTCATGGCTCCGAAGTTACGTATTTTACGAGTTAATGCGCGAGTATCAATACCATATATACCAGGTATTTGATGCTGTTTTAAGTAATCGGGTAAAGATTGGGTTGCTCGCCAGTTGCTCGGTTGGTCACAAATATTTCGAGCAATACAAGCCCGTAAATGTGGTTTATCTGACTCGGCATCTTCTGGATTGACACCAGTATTTCCTAACTCTGGGTAGGTAAAAGCAATGATTTGACCGCAATAACTAGGGTCGGTCAACACTTCTTGATATCCCGTCATTCCGGTATTAAAAACTACTTCTCCAATGGCGGTGCCGTTAGCACCAAAAGACCAACCGCGATAGCTGGTTCCATCTGCCAGGACAAGTAGAGCAGGTGTTGTGTCAAACAGAGGCATAAGCAATAAGACGATTAGCTATTAGGAGCGAAGTTAATTATCCCACGAGTTAATTTAGTTAGATTTTTTTATTTTTATTTTGATTGGTAATTGGTAATGGGTAATGGGTAATGGGTAATGGGTAATGGGGAATTGGTAATGGGTAATGGGGAATTGCTAACCAATCGATAACGACTATTTAATATTCTATGATTATAAATGCGGATAGCTCTCTGGGTTGTTTTTTATTACCATTAGCACTGAAGCCACGAGTCCAAATCTATAATTGTACTCTCCTACTGATGAAAATAGTCAAAGGGGGCATATAGCCTCAAAGATGCTTTTCCGATTGCGGAGAATCAGGTAGATAGTCGCGTTTGATAAATGTTGAATAATTAAAACTAAAAAGTAGATTTTTGCCCCCAAGGGCTTGGTAAAATCAAAACTATTATGCTTAAGCCTTTGTTTTTTCGTACAGCGTCGATTTTACTATGCAGCGTACTCACTATCGCTGGTACTGCTTGTAGTCAAAAACAAAAAACCGCCAGGATTCCTACTGAACAACAGCCATCGCTGCCGAGTGCTTCACCGATGATCGGTTCTGTTAATAGTTCGGTACCACAGTCAATTCAAACTTCGGAAGCAGCTATAGAACCAACTTCCTTTGAAATGGCATTGGATAAAGCCGCTGGTGGTTTTAGTGTCAGTCAATCGGCTCATTCTCCAGAAGATTGGCAATTAGTGGCTGATTATTACCAAGATGCCATTGATTTAATGAAAACGGTCAAGCCTCAAGCTCGCTATTACCCAATTGCTAAAGCAAAAGTCAAGGAATATCAGCGCCATTTGGATTATGCTTTAGAAAAATCTGTTGCCGTCGCTCAACCCCAAAAACTACCAGAACCTGAAAAAATACTGGTAGCAGTACCACCGCTTAAAGAATCCATTGCACATCAAAAAATGCAGATTCCTCAAGGCATAGAAAATATATTACAGCAAAATTTACAATCTCCCATTGCTGCACCCCAGCAATTACCCCCACCAACTACACAAAAAGCCATACCAATACCCGTCGAGACAAAAGAAGTATACGCTGCTGTACCGATTCAAGAAGATACCCGTCAAGCTATGGTATTTACCTCCCCAATCAAGCGACGTATCGGTGGTACACCAATTATTGATGTCACTTTTAACGGACAACAACAATTTGAGATGATTGTTGATACAGGTGCTAGCGGTACGGTAATTACTCAACAGATGGCTAGTTTGCTCGGTGTTTCTACTATTGGTAAAGCCAAGGCTAATACTGCCAGCGCTCAATCTGTAGAATTCCCTATTGGTTATGTTGACTCTATTGAAGCCGGTGGTGTCAAAATTAAGAAAGTTCCTGTGGCGATCGCCGGTTCGGAATTGGAAAATGGACTTTTAGGACACGACTTTTTTGGCAACTACGACATTACGATTAAAAGCAATGTTGTCGAATTTCGTCCCCGATTGGATACTTACCCGACATCTCACAAGGAAACTCGCAAGAGTATCCCCATTTATCCTAAAAAGCTTTTTAATGAATAATTTATCCTTCAAACGAGGACAGTTAACATTTAACAGTTCCCTACTGCCTAATCCCCCTGCCTTTGAATTAATTTATCCACAAGCCCAAAATACTGCTGTGGGAGAATGGACTGCCGTAGAATCACAATTAGGGGGTGTTGACCCTAATGGAAATTGAGAAATTAAAGTGTAATATCTCAATAAACACGGATTTAATATCAAATCCGTGAAATGTAATTGCTGCCCTTAAGAGCAATTCAAAATAATTCAATATTACGCGGTACAGGGCGATAGTAAAAAAAACATCTTTGCTACGTGCATTTTCTGCTATCTTAAACAAAAATTAACCTTTTCTTAGCTCAAGGTTAAGCTATAAGGTGTTAAGTTAAATAGTAATTCACTTTTTGCTGCAACATTTGAACTTCCCCTAAGCCTTTGGAGTATATAAGGTTTGGGGGATTATCTATTTTAACGTCAGTTCGATGTTCAAGAAGTCGGGTTTTTAGAGAGTTGTAAGTTGATTACAGATATAATTGAAACACAAAGGCTATGGAGTCTCCGGCAAAAGTGTGTTTGCGATCGCAAAGCACATTGATAAATACTACTTTGGGAGTATGCGTTCAAAGCTAGTTTTGAGTATTATTAACCGTATAACTAAAAAAAATAATCAGCATAAAAAATATCATTACTTTTTTTGGTTAGAGTAAGTTTTTAACATCATTGGTACCATATTTACAATTTGAAATTAGTTAAAGACTTCTACGACTTGCTAGTGAAGGTGTTGAACGAGGTATTTGTAACTTTAGTTTTTTATTCTATAAAAATATATATCCATATCAAAATTAAACTTGTACTAGTGCTGATAGCTGTATGCCATTATCGATTGTATTCAAGATTTATTTTTTTGTTTAGGTTGATATTACTGAAGTAATTATATTCAATAAATTTTTTCAATCTTTTAGAGATTGATATTTAGAATTGTAAAACAACTGTTATATAACATCAAAAGAGTTGTTATCTTATTAGAGCGATAGATAATTATGAGTAAATGCTGTTCAGGAGATAAAAATAAAAATGCTTGCAATTTATCTGATGCTATTGATTCTTGCTTTGGGTACTATATGGCTGGGATTAAAGATAGCCGAAGAAGTCTATCGTATTGCAGTAGTATTTACTGGAGTAATACTTTTGATAATGGGGTTTGTATTGGCTCCATCATTTATACAAATAGCTAGTGTATTGCTGTTATTTGGAGTTTACCAACTCTATGTTTGGCAACCGAAATTTAATATACTTGTGAAAAACGAAGTTCAAGTTGTGGAAACAGTTAAATGTGTAGGTTCTAACTGTTCGATGGTAAATGTTGATTAATTGAATAACCGAACTTTATGAATTGTTAAAGACTTTATAGTGTACTAGCTTTTGAATGTTCGTAGTACTTATTAGTAGTACTTAGAAGAATCTAAAATCTCAAAACCCCAATTGCGATAAGTAAAAACTCCGCACTCCTTTGCGTTTCTTTGCGTTAAAAATATATAATACGAATTCGCAATTAACAAACCCGGCATTGGTGAATAAAAAGATTAATTGATGATTTTACACGTAGAAATACCGGGAGCGAGGTCACGCCCCGTGTTTTTAACCCGGGGTGGAAAAGCGACGCGAGCAGATTTATCTGCATTCAAAAAAATGCTAAAATGTTAACAGCAAGTAGGAATAACCATCTACGTGATGAAACATCCTAGTAAGGCGAAATCCCTGCAACGTAGACCCGACTATTGATTAGCACGACTAAACGAGCAAGTAATGGCAGGATGTTGAGCGTACCATATTGGCATAGTGATGGACTCGGAAAGCAAAATAATTAGTGAAAGTAAGCGCAATTGCAGCATCTTTAGAGGTAGTTGTTTTGAGCGTCTAGGGGGATATTTGACTATCCCTTTTAAGCAAGTCTTAAAGAATCTGCCTCTCTTTAGAAGGCAGAGTGTCAAACATGATTTGAGACGTAGCAATGCTACGTCTCTACAAAAATTTTTAATGTACTATAAAACTTAACCGATTAAGTTCATCGCTCTTTGTTTCAAAGCTTCCGCAGTCAAACCGTTAAATTTCATTAATTCACCTGCACTGGAAGTGGTTTCTCCACGTTTCCATGCAAAAGTGTCTCTTTGACAATTACTTCGTAACATTACGGGTTCCAACATCGCTGCTGCACCGCCGGTAACACCAACTAAGGCATCTCCATCAAACATTTCGGTAAATTTAGCATCATCAACAAAATCGCCGTCTGCTTGCGAACAGACATCCCAAGCTACATCATGGGGACGATATAAACGACGGGGGTTAATGATAGAAACGATTTTGACTCCGACATTTTGTTGTTGTAATAATTCCGCAGCTTCGTATACTGGTTTTAACATCATGTCACCAATAACCGCAAAAACAACTTGTTTATTTCCAGTGGTTTCTTGTAAAACTATGGCACCATCTGTTAAAGCTTGACGGGATTGTTCAAAGGTGGTAAGAATCGGTAAAGGTGATTTACTAGCGGTAATGATGATTCCTTTATTTTTAGTAGTCAATGCCCATTGGTAACAAACTTGAATGCTGTTAGCATCAGTAGGGAAAAGTGGGAAAATATTGCCATTACGCATCATCGAAGCAAAGTAAGCCTCTATTTCTGGACGTTGATGAGTCCATCCATTACGTCCTTGTTCTAATGCACCAGCGGTAAATAAAGTTATTGTAGAAGGTGTAGCGCGACGTAATTCTGCCATTGCTTGAGTTACAGTTTGCCAAATTGGTAAACCGTTGATGGCGAAGGATTCGTAAGAACACCACAAACTGCGTCCTCCCATCAAGCATAAACCAGCAGCTAAACCGGCACAAGCATCTTCGCTCAAGGGTTCGTAAACTTGTCCTTGGGGAGCTTGGTTGTAAGTATCATCTGTTGTCGGGTGGATAATTTTTAAAGCTTGGTTAATATTACCAATACCGGATGCAGCGTTTCCATCAGCGTTGGTAACTAAGAAATTCTTGTCAGCTTGTCCCACCTTCCCTACTAAAACTCCCATAGCCGTAGTAGAAACTTTTGCTTCTCCACCGACTTCAAACTCTTGCAAAGGTAACTCACCTAGTTCAGATAATTGTAACTCAAATTCTGTCACCGCAGTTTTCCCAGCCGGTCCACCACCAGCGCGATCGCAATTTGTTCGGACTAATTCCCAAGCTTCTACGGGTAGAGCGCGTTTTTTCAATGCTTCTATGATATGAGGTGCATCTAAAGTATCCTGGGGATAAAGGTTGTGAGATTTAGAACCTGTAGCGTGAACTCCAGCACCTTTGAGTTGTTTAATAATAAATACGGTTAGTTTACCACCAAGGGCAGATTTTGCGGCTCGATCGACTCCTTGAATAACAGATGAAGTAAATGCTAATCTTTGCTCAAAGGAAAATTCGGTACTATCAACATATTCCCCTGGTTGATTTTGATCCTCAAAGTCTTTGGCATTAATTAAAACGACTTCCTCAAAACCGTTTCCGCGCCAATAGTGGATCATCTCTTCGTTGGTTTTCAAGGAAACCATACTATGATGTTCCTGACTGTAACCATTCCACACCAACACGGGGAGAAAATTGGTAATTGTGGGAAAAGCTGTGTTAAAATGCGCCATTGAACTCATGATATAAGGTTCCCCTAAACCTCCATCACCAACAGTAAAGGGAAATAATTTATCTTGATTTAAATAAGCCGCAGCCATTGCAAAATGTTGACCTTGACCTAAAGGACCCGCAGGTGCAAGAATACCAGGAATCATTCCCGAAAGGTGTCCCAGTAGTCCGTGTTTTTCACGGTAACGTTCCCGTAATTGTTCCACGGTCATAATACCCATATCTTCTAGGGAACGGTCAAGAAACATGGCACTATAAAATCCGGGAGCGTGGTGTCCTACTTCGGTGATAATATTTTTGTAACCGAGCATGACTAAAGCAGCGTAAGCTTCCGCTTGAGATGCAAAACCACCCGGATGTCCTGAAGCTTTACTGCCAGTAATTTGTAATGTTAAATAACGTAAAGCATCAGCATAAAGTAAAGTTTGGTAAATTGCTGTGGTATCTTGAGTATCGCTAATGGCGGTTTTGCCTTCTGGTATGGCAGTTTGCTTACCGTATTGCTCAAAATTCGGTAAAGCTTCCCCAAAATATTGAATACCTTCACAAAACTTGGGAATTGATGTTGCTTTGGGTGTTGTTGCTGTCATGCCGATTACCTTGTGTATGAGGAGAAACTCTATATTTTGGTTTAACTTAACCCAAATTTTACAACTTTAAGGTAAAGAGAGCTAATTGTGATTTCTCAAGTCATGCATAAAAAATTTCAATCAAGGGAGTAGGGAATAGGGAGAATCATTGTAAAAACCCGACTTCTAACCCCACGACTCTCACAGAAGTCGGGTTTTTTCGGATAAATGTTGTGTAGTAACAGAGAATTCTTGTAAAAACCCGACTTCTAACCCCACAATTATTGCGGAAACTGCATACTGTGTAAATAGGCGTACTTGCCACTGATAGCAATTAATTCTGGATGTTATTTTCTACTCCCTATTCCCTAATCCCTACTCCCTCCTTCCTTAAGCATTTATGACAAACATTGAACTTTCTGATTTAAAAGTAGGAGAAACAGCAGTAATTTTAGAATTATCATGTGAAGCAAGTTTACAGCAGCGTTTGTTAGCTTTAGGTTTTCGTCCAGGTAAACGCATCAAAATACTCAGAAAAGCCTGGTTAAATGGTCCTTTACACATCAAAGTTGGCACAACAGAAGTGATGGTACGTCGTCGAGATACTTCTGCTATTCAGGTTAGCAAAGATTAATCAGCATAAAATAGAAAATCATCTAGAATCGCATTCACAATCTAAAATCCAAAATTTAAAATTTAAAATCTAAAATTCCCAATGACTCACTGTAATCCTTCTTCTATATCCGCAGATAATTTATCTACTGAACTCAAACAAATGGCTGTATTAGGAATGCCAAATACAGGGAAATCGACCTTTTTTAATTGCTTTACAGGTTCCCAAGCGACTATTGGTAATTGGCCAGGAATGACAGTTGATTTAATTATGGCACAGGTTAGTTTAAACGAACAACTAGCCCAAGTAGTAGATTTACCGGGAATATATGATTTACGAGGATTTTCGGAAGATGAAGCTGTCGTACAAAAGTTTTTAGAAACTACACCAGTTCATCTAATTATTCTTATTCTCAATTCTACTCAAATTGAGCGACAAATTAGTTTAGCTTTACAAATTAAAAGTTTAAAATTACCCGCAGTATTGTTGTTAAATATGGCAGATGAAGCACCAAGCTTTGGTGTGAATATTAACTATGAAAAACTCAGCGAACATTTGCAAATACCAGTCATCCCGATTAGTGCTAAATATGGAGAGGGTTGCGATAAAGCTTTTCAAATAATTTCCGAAAAAATTCAACAGCAAAATCAACCGATAACAGTAGGAAAAGTCAGCGAAAAATTACCATCGGAAACTCAAATAAATTCCGAGATGGAATCAATATTAACCGCAACAGTGACGATTAACAGCGAAATTTATGAAAATTTGACAACTCGCTTAGATAATATCTTTCTCCATCCTATTTTTGGTTTACCAATATTCTTTATCACCATGTTTTTCATATTTCAATTTATTTATGCTTTGGGAATACCATTGCAAGATTTATTGACAGATGGATTAGCTTGGTTCAAAGATAATGCATTACAACCTTTGTTAAGTTTTCTCCCCTGGTTAAATACATTTTGGCATAATTTCCTTGTAGAAGGTATTTACGAAGGAATTGGTACAGTTGCAGCATTTATTCCCGTGATTTTCTTATTCTTTATTTGTATGGGAATAGTTGAAGATAGCGGTTATTTATCCCGCTCCGCTTTTTTAATGGACGTATTCATGGAAAGATTAGGTTTAGATGGACGTTCCTTTGTCATGTCATTGATGGGATTTGGGTGTAATGTCCCTGCAATTATGGGATTAAGAGTAATGCGATCGCCAGCTTTAAGAATGCTTTCAATGTTGGTAATTCCCTTTTCTTTATGTTCAGCAAGATTGAATGTATTTATCTTCATGACAACGGCATTATTCACACCCAAACAAGCACCAATAGTTTTATTTAGTCTCTATTTATTTAGCTTTGCTGCGGCAATTTTAACCGCTGCATTATTTAAAGGAATGTTCCCTAATTCTGAACCAATGGTATTAGAATTACCTCCCTATCGCTTCCCGACTATCAAACAAATGATAACTAGAGCTTGGAATGAAGCCACAAATTTCTTATTTTGGTCGCGGAGATTTATTATCTTTGGAGTAGTGATAATTTGGCTGTGCAATAACTTACCTACCAATGTACCACCAGCGAGTTCTCAAACTATTTCTGGGATGATTAGTCATGTCACTCAACCGATTTTATCTCCTTTGGGAATCAATTCACAATTAGCAGTAGCTTTGATTTTCGGATTTATTGCTAAAGAAATTGTATTAGGTGGTTTAGCGATTATTTATAGCGCCCAATCGGAAGCCGGACTTGCTAAAATTATTGCTGAACAAATTGACTGGGTACAAGCTTATAGTTTTATGTTATTTACCCTGCTTTATATTCCTTGTTTGTCCACAGTTGCCATAATTAAAAGCGAATCTAAAAGCGATAAACTTACTTGGTTATCAATAGCTTGGTCTTTAGGTTTAGCTTGGATAGCTAGTTTTATATTTTATCAAGGGGCGAGATTTTTTGGATGCTAATTTCCCTATTTATTATCAAAAATATGCCATAAAGAAGAGTCCGCAGGAAACTGCAAAATCTTGATTATTCGTGGGGTTAGAAGTCGGATTTTTAAGATAAATCTGGGTTGTAATAGATAATTACTCCCTTCCCGGCAGAAGATTACGGAAAAAAAACCGCAGAGACGCAGAGAGCGCAGAGGAAAGAGCTAAAAAGAGATAGGTAATCTGTTTAGCGGCTCGGGGGAGTATTCGTGGGGTTAGAAGTCGGGTTTTTAAGATAAATCTGGGTTGTAACAGACAATCATCATAAAAACCCGACTTCTTTCTTTACTATTGGTAGAATTCACATTAATTATTAAATATCTAAATCTCGACCTATTTTGAATAAAGCTATAGGTATTGACCTTTCAACTCAATAGTGATAAAAATAAATGTCAATAAATTAACTAAGTTTGATATAGTAGATATCTTGTAGGATTAACAATAATAGTCAAAATTAATTTTTATCTGTCTGAAAATCCACCCTGATCTGAACTTTTTAAATTAAATTAAGTTAATTTATTTGACAAAAATGTCAATTTAAACACTGATTATGCTTACACAACAATCCTAGACTAATCAAAATAAACAATTTTTCAACAAAAAAATTAAGGTTATATTATATACTTGTTTTTGCTAAGGATTACTAATAAAGTAAAAAATATTGCGACTAATTCTTAACAAGTTTGGGGAGAAGTAAATTGAAAAAAATCACAGTAGTGAAATTCTGCGCCAGTGCTTTAGCAGCTATGATTGTTGGTACAGGGTTAACTGTTAATGCTCAACAGTCAAAGACTCTGACTATTTACTCTGGTAGAGATGAAAAGCTGATTGGTCCGTTAATTGAGAAAGCCAAAAAAGACTTGAAGCTGAATATTCAAGTTCGTTATGGTGATACAGCCGAATTAGCGATCGCGCTTTTGGAAGAAGGTAATAATAGCCGTGCAGATATGTTCTTTGCTCAAGATGCGGGTGCTTTAGGTACCTTACAACAACGAGGAAGGACTCTACCGATTCCCGCAGCAACACTCAATAAAGTCAATTCTCGCTACCGTTCTCCATCGGGTAATTGGATGGGGATTTCTGGTAGAGCGCGGGTAATTAATTACAACACTAAATTAGTCAAACAGGTTGACTTACCCAAATCAATTTGGGACTTGACACAACCAAAATGGCGAGGTAAAGTCGGTTGGGCTCCAACTAACGGTTCTTTCCAATCCTTTGTAACAGCAATGCGGAAACTGGAGGGAGACCAAAGAACTATTCAGTGGTTGCGGGCGATGAAAAAGAATGGCGTGAAAGACTACGGCAAAAATACCGCAATTCTGGAAGCGCTTGGTCGGGGTGAGATTCATCTAGGATTAGCAAATAACTATTACTTAGGTCGCTTCAAAAAAGCTAATGCTAATTTTCCAGTTGCAGCCCACTACACTCGTAGAGATGCGGGCTCGATGGTGAATATTGCTGGTGTGTCGGTTTTAAAAACCACCGATCAACGTAGGGATGTAGAGAAGTTGATTAATTATCTGCTGACAACTCAATCCCAAAACTACTTCGCTGAACAAACCACTGAATATCCCTTAGTCAGAGGAACAAAAGCACCAGCAGGACAAATTCCTTTGAGCAGACTCACTCCTCCTCGTTTAGATTTGAGTCAATTATCTGACTTAGAAGGTACCTTGAGAGTTTTACAGCAAGCAGGAGTATTGTAAGCAATGCAAGCGGTTCGTCCTCCACTTTTTCTGATGCTCACAGCAGGAGTGGTGGCGATCGCCATCATCCTGCCTTTTCTGTATTTGGTAATTCGGGCTGCAAGTATTGGTGGGGATGGGTTATGGAATTTAATTTCCAATCCTCGCTATCTGATGATTATGTTGAATAGTGCCGGGATGGCAGCAATTGTGACATTTTTGTCAGCGTTGATAGCCGTACCTTTAGCATTTTTGACAGTGCGAACGAATTTACCAGGCAGACGCTTTTGGTTGGTGGCAACAACTTTACCCTTAGCGGTTCCTAGTTATGTGGGTAGTTTTGCGCTGATTGCCACCTTTGCCCCACGGGGTAGCTTGTTACAATTATTGCTCGAACCTTTAGGAGTTGAGGAATTACCCTCGATTTATGGTTGGCCTGGGGTAATTTTATCATTAACCTTGTTTACTTATCCCTATATGCTGCTGAGTGTGCGTGCTGGTTTGCAAGGAATAGACCCATCCTTGGAAGAAGCCGGACGCAGTTTGGGCTACAATAGTTTAGAAACCTTTCGACGTGTAGTTTTACCCCAATTAAAACCATCCTTGGTAGCTGGGGGTTTGCTGGTAGCATTATATAGTTTGCGTGACTTTGGTACACCATCCTTGATGCAATTTGATGCCTTTACCAGGGCAATATTTATCCAGTATAAAACTAGTTTTGATCGTAACACCGCAGCGGCTCTATCATTAATGTTAGTTGCCTTGGTGATGGCAATTTTGTGGGTAGAATATCGAGTCAGGAGTCGTGCAGCTTATTATACTCGCGGTTCTGCGTCGTTGCGTCCTCCGAAAATTATCAAGCTGGGAATTTGGAAATGGGTAGCTTTTGGTTTCTGCTTGGTAATTACCTTGTTAGGAGTAGCATTACCTGTGGGGACGAGTATATTTTGGTTAGTGCGGGGAATTTTGAATAGCGATTATCAAATTCCCAACTTGTTTCCAGCGATTTTCAACTCAGTTTTCGCAGCCGGATTAGCAGGCTTGGTAACAACTATTTTTGCTCTACCGATCGCAATTTTATCGGTGAGGTTTCCTAGTAAAATTACGGCGATGATTGAGCGTTGTTCTTACATTGCCTTTGGTTTACCGGGAATTGTGGTAGCTTTAGCAGTGGTATTTTTTGGAGCCAATTATTTATCATTGCTATATCAAACCTTACCGATGTTGGTATTTGCTTATTTGGTATTATTTGTACCGCAATCGGTAGGAAGCATTCGGAGTTCTTTATTACAAGTTAGCCCTCGATTAGAAGAATCCGCTCGTAGTTTGGGGAGAACACCTTGGCAAACCTTACGGGAAGTCACCATTCCTTTGGTGAGTCCAGGTTTAGTTAGTGGTGCAGTACTGGTATTTTTAACTGCGATTAAGGAACTACCAGCCACAATGATGTTAGCACCGATTGGTTTTAATACCCTAGCGGTGGAAATTTGGAAAGCCACAGAAAATGTTGATTTTGATGATGCTGCATCTGCTTCCTTAGCGATGTTATTTGTATCAATGATTTCGACATTTTTAGTATTATCTCAGGAGAAAAAAGCCCAAAGCTGATGGGATTTGAGATAGTCAGGTTTTAAAAACTAGACTTCTCAATCGGACACAGTTTCATCTGGAACAACATTTACTTTGGTTTTTCAATATTCTTCTCTATCTTTACCTTTGGCTTCATTTTCTTTTTTTTACCCAACCAAATTACAATTCCAGTAATCGCTAAACCTGCACTTACAATCACAATCAAAATATAAATAACTGCAACTCCCAATCCGCCAAATTTTGCAGGCAGTATGAAGAATATTTGTCCAGCCTTTAAACTGTTCTCTTGTCCGGAAATAATTTGAGGTTGGCAGTGTGGTTATACGATAAAATTGTGAAAAAATATGGTTAAGGCTTGATTCCAAATGAATTGGTTGCTTTCTACTTCCGCAATTATCTTTGCAGTATTAATTATCAGTATCGCGTTATATTTAATTACCGCTCGCCGCTATCAATCATCTGATTCTGTAGCTAATTCTTACGACGAATGGACTCAAGATGGTATTTTAGAATTTTACTGGGGTGAACACATCCACTTGGGTTATTATGGTTCACCACCACAAAGTAAAAATTTTCTGGTGGCTAAATCCGATTTTGTTCATGAAATGGTGCGTTGGGGTGGTTTAGATAAATTACCTCCCGCTACCACCGTTTTAGATGTTGGTTGTGGAATTGGGGGTAGTAGCCGTATTTTGGCTGCTGATTACGGTTTTGAGGTTACGGGTGTTACTATCAGTCCGCAACAAGTCAGACGTGCTACTGAGTTAACCCCTCCCGGAGTGAGCGCAAAGTTTCTGGTAGATGATGCCATGGCGCTTTCTTTCCCTGATGCTAGTTTTGATGTAGTATGGTCAATTGAAGCTGGTCCCCATATGCCAGATAAAGCGGTTTTTGCTAAAGAACTAATGCGGGTGTTAAAACCTGGTGGGATATTGGTTGTAGCTGACTGGAATCAAAGAGATGACCGTCAAAAGCCGTTGAATTTTTGGGAGAAACCAGTAATGCGGCAACTATTAGACCAGTGGTCACATCCAGCTTTTTCCAGCATCGAAGGCTTTTCCGAACTTTTAGAAGCCACCGGATTTGTTGAAGCACAAGTGATTACCGCAGACTGGACGCAAGAAACACTTCCTTCTTGGTTCGATACTATCTGGCAAGGAATAGTTAAACCTCAAGGATGGATGCGTTTTGGAGTATCGGGTTTTATTAAATCAGTGCGGGAAGTACCTACACTTCTCTTGATGCGGTTAGCATTTGGTACAGGACTTTGCCGATTTGGGATGTTCCGTGCAGTTAGAGCAAATTCAGTATCAAAATCAGCGGATGTTTCCATGGAAACTGCTCAAGTTTGATCAAGGTCAAAGGTTAAAGGTTAAAGGTTAAAGTGTAATTATTCGTCATAAGTAACAATCAACAACTAACAACTAACCACCAACAACTGTCAACTGTCAACTAGTGCTTCTCCTTTAAAAAAAGTCTGCCATCCAAGGAGATGAACCTGCAAATATCTTTGTAGCGCTTGAAAGTGCGGCTTGTGTTCCATCGAGTTTTCCTGCAAGCTGCAATTGTTGGGCTGTAAATAATCCTGTATACAACGGTGCTAGCCCTCTGATGTCTAACTTTAATTCACCTTTACCACCTTTTACGACATTTCCGCATCCTTTGCTGACAGATAAAATAAATTTACCATTGTTTTCTACTATTAAATCATCTGTTATTTCTAAATGTAATTCGTTTTCAATTCCTGATAAATAACCGCGTGCGGATAATGCTTTTTCTATATTAATTATTCGCAACATCCAATATTGTGTATACTTGATTTTGGCGGTTTGTTCGGGTAATAGTAATGTAAGATGATCGGTTAGAGAGCCGCGCCAACGTATTTTATCTATTTGAGCGCGATGATTATTCAGAAATGACCAAAATGTTGTTGCGGCTGCGTTTGTCAGCACAACCCAATCCCTAACACGTAAAATTGCATCGTCATTTTCTGAATGTTGACTGAATATTATGTAACCCTGGGGTTCCTCTACGGAACCGATGAGATAAGCGTAGAAAATATTTTGATCGGCAGGTTTCATGATACGATGCCAAATCGGTTGACCGCGATTCAAATATCCATTAATATTTTTTGCTTGTTTTGTATATAGTTCGTAAAAGATTTGTGAATCGGTAGGAACAGCTTTGACAGATAAAGGTTGTTCGCGAATTTGAATAGTCTCTGCTGGAATTTCCCAACCGCAAAAACTACCTCCCTGCTCGTATCCTAATTTTCTATATAAACGTTGAGTGGCGGGATAAAGTACGGAGATAGAGACACCGTTGTCATAAAGCTCTTTGATAGCGTGCTGCATTAAACTTAGTGCTGCACCAGTCCCCCGATGTTCGGGAGTAATACTAACTCCAGCGATTCCCGTCATTGCAACGCTTTCACCACCCCACCATTGCGTCATCGGAATAGTTGCTAATCCACCGACTATTTCTTGATTCTGGCGGATTATTCGTAAATTTTCTATCCCCATCAAGTTAACCCAACTTTGTTCTTGCTCTGGAGTGCTTAAAAAGCATTGTCCCAAAATATTTCCAAATCGCAGAGCATCTTCTAAGTGACAATCGCTACTATATTCAAATTCCGGCTTCATGATATTTACTGCAATAGAGAGTGGATCTCAAAGCATAATACAAAGGCTCGGTATTTTTATTATTTAACTTATAAGTATTTATAAATTTTTATTTCAAAGTAGCTTGATGGAATTAATAGATAACAGATGATAAGTGCTAATTGAATTTAAATTTAAATAAGATGCAACCCAAGATAACATTAATTGCAATTTTGTTGTTCATCAAATTAATTTGATTCCTCCGTATCAGAATCTGTATCATTTGGTCCAGGCATCCATTTGGGAGTATGAACAGGTGATTGTGCTTCGACTCTACCAACAATTGATGCTGCTGCACCACACATAACCACTACTATTTGAGCAATATCTTGACCATAGTTTACAGATTCTCCTTTCAAGATTGCATCAACATCTTCGCCGACAATGGGAGCTATTGCTGCGGTTGATGTGAAGACAATACCCCAAAAAGTTTTGCTCCCAAATAAGCTTTTGCTTTTGTGATTCATATCGTTTGACTGTTGATGATGTTGTTCTTGTGGATGATTGAAAGCGGTCATAATTCTATTTTTTCACTCCGAAACAGTTAAGATGATTAAAAAAGTTTTGTGATTTAAACTTCACCGTAAAAACCCCAGTTTCGGAAATATTTGTGAAAAAAATTCAAATACTTGTACCATTTTTATATGAAGTTTATATGAAGCTGTTAGGGTAAAATAAACTCGACTTCTAGGGGCTAGGATCAATCATTTCCAATAACTGCTGTTCATTCAATTGAGTAATCCCTAATTGTTCAGCTTTTTTTAATTTAGAACCGGCATTTTCTCCTACTACTAAATAATCTGTACTTTTACTAATTGAATCGGTGACTTTTCCGGCTAATTTCTCAATTAATGCTTTGGCTTCATCTCGTTTCAATGTAGGTAGTGTTCCGGTGACGACGAAGGTTTTTCCGGCTAATTTTTGATTTACATTAGAAGCTACTTTTTGCTTTTCTACAAACTGCAATCCTGCATTTCGCAAGCGTTCAATTAATTTTT
This sequence comes from Nostocales cyanobacterium 94392, assembly GCA_035285725.1. Lineage (GTDB taxonomy): Bacteria > Cyanobacteriota > Cyanobacteriia > Cyanobacteriales > Nostocaceae > Rivularia. Next base: position 90,300 of record JAYKJL010000131.1, read on the forward strand.
GATTGGCTTCGATACGAAACCATTGGTAGATACTTTCAGCGATTTCTACACCTATACCGTAAATCGCTTCGATATCTGTAACTTTGGCTGCTGCTAATTTGTCTACACTATCAAACTTTTCGGTTACGGTTTGAGCGGTGACGCTACCGACGTGACGGATTCCTAAGCCATATAATACCCGCGACCAAGGTTGATTTTTCGATTTTGCGATCGCGTTGATCAATTTTTCTGCGGATTTTTCACCCATTCTTTCCAAATCAGATAATGTCTCTTTTGTCAACTCGTATAAATCGGCTACAGAATTAACTAAGTTCTTATCTACGAGTTGATACACGACTTTCTCACCAATTCCGCGAATATCCACAGCATTACGACTTACCCAATGTTCTATGGAACCTTTGAGAATTGCGGGGCAAGATATATTGACGCATCTGGTTACGGCTTGACCTTTTTCTCTTACCACGGGTTGTCCACAAACGGGACAATGGCTAGGCATTTTAAAAGGTTTGGTATTTCCCGGACGCAATTCTTTGAGTACCCGTACCACTTCCGGAATAATTTCCCCAGCTTTCCGTACAATCACAGTATCCCCGATGCGGATATCTAATTGAGAAATGCGATCGCCATTATGCAATGTAGCGCGAGATACTGTGGTACCCGCAAGTTGGACGGGATGCATTTCGGCTAACGGAGTCAGAGCACCGGTTCTACCGACATTCACGCTGATATTCTCTACACGGGTTGGTGCTTCTTCGGCTGCGTATTTGAGCGCAACTGCCCAACGGGGGAATTTCTGCGTAAAGCCTAATTCTTGCTGTAATGGGAATGAGTTGAGCTTTACTACCACCCCATCGGTCATGTATGGTAAATTTAACCGTTCGGTATCCCAATGTTGATAATATTGAGCAACTTGATCAAGAGAATGACAAAGTTGTTTGTTGGGATTGACCTTAAAGCCTATGTCTTGCAATAATTTTAAAGCTTCCCATTGAGTATGAGCAAAACTTGTATCATCTAAACCAGGAATTTGCAAAGTATAAGCAAAGAAATCCAAACGTCTTTTATCTACCTTGCGGGAATCTAACTGTCTAAGAGTACCTGCTGTAGCATTGCGAGGATTGGCAAATTGACTTTCATTTTTATCTAATCTTTCTTGATTAATTTTTTCAAATACATCTAAAGGTAAAAACGCTTCACCCCGCACTTCTATTCTTTGTAAAACTTGGCGATTTTGTATTTCAATATTATCCAAATTCAACCGCAAAGGAATCGAACGAATCGTCCGCACGTTTTGCGTAATATCTTCCCCACTCACCCCATCACCGCGAGTTACACCCCTGACTAAAACACCATTTTTGTAAGTTAACGCTAAAGCATTGCCATCAATTTTCAATTCGCAGACATAATCTACTTGTTGTTGGGGGGGTGCGTTTCTTCTCCATCTTTCATCCCAGGATTTTAATTCATCAACATTAAAGGCATTTTCTAAACTGTAAAGCGGAATGTTATGACGGACGGAAGTAAATGCAGTTGCAGGTTTTTCCCCTACTCGTTGCGTCGGGCTATCGGGGGTGATTAATTCGGGATATTGGGTTTCTAAATCCTGCAATTCGCGGTACAATTTATCGTAAATCGCGTCTTCCATGATGGGAGCATCAAGGACGTAGTAAGCGTAACTAGCTTGGATTAAGAGTTTTCGTAGTTCTTCGATTCTTTGTTTGACTTCTGGTTGGATGGATTGCACTAATTATGCCTCCTTTAAAAGTTTGGGAATAAAGGTTTAATATAAAAGGTATTTAGTGCATTTGTACTAAAAATGTTACTGGTTGTCAAGATTTGTTTTTTAACGCAGAGTCACGCTGAGGGAAGCGCAGAGGGGTGATGAGAGGAGAACGAATAATCTCAATCTACTCGACAACGCCCTTCATCATCGCAACCAAGTCTTTCCTGACGCTCTTTAATAACCGTTTCTAAACTAGGTCTTCCTGTCAAACGCAACCGCAAATCCGCCCAAATACCGTAGATAAAGTTAGCTAAAGCCCCCAAAATCGGTAACTTGGTAATTGCATAAACCCAACCCATTCCCAAAGCTTCGTAAACTCGACGGAAAACTTCAACGTTTTTAATTACCGTACCGTCGGGTAATATTCCGTGAATTCTTCCCATCGCGGTTTCAAAATCAACCCCAGCATTTTCTTCTGGATTGTAATCATCCGCTGCAATATCTACAAATACAACCTTACCTCTGCCGGCATCGCGCTTTTGCAAAAAGTTCACTTCGCGCAAACATAAAGGACATTCACCGTCGTAAAGTAGCTTGATTTCCCAATTCGTTTGGTTGAGGTTTTGACTGGAATTATTTACGGTGCTGATTGAGGAAGACATAGTTTAAGTAAATTTAATGATGATATATGACTAATATCTATTATCGTGTCAAATTTTGAAGAAAAGTGAAGTAAAAAGGGAGTAGGGAGTAGGAGGAGATAACTACAGAACCAATCGTTAAACTTATATCAAATCAGGATGATTAATTATTATTCCCCCAATCCTACTACCTGCTCCCTAATCCCTGCTCCCTTTCTATGATTACCTTCGACAAAAACTGATAAATAAAACGTTACAAACTCTAGTAAAATATTTTTAATCATAAAATAAGTATTTTTTCTCATTGACATCATGGCGGAACATTTTCCTTGGCTGACCGCAATAGTTTTATTCCCACTCGTTGCTTCCTTGCTTATTCCCCTATTGCCGGATAAAGATGGTAAATTCGTGCGATGGTATGCCGTTGGTGTGGGTATGGCGGACTTTTTCTTGATGTGTTTTACCTTTTGGCGGCATTACGATGCAAGCAATGCAAGTTTTCAACTAGCGGAAAGTTATGCTTGGGTACCTCAGTTGGGTTTTAACTGGGCTGTTTCCGTTGATGGTTTGTCTGTTCCTTTAGTACTTTTGGCGGGATTTGTGACGACGCTGGCGATGTTTTCCGCTTGGCAGGTTGATCGCAGACCGCGTTTATTTTATTTTCTGATGTTGGTGCTGTATTCGGCACAGGTGGGGGTATTTGTTGCCCAAGATTTAATGCTGTTCTTTATTATGTGGGAAGTGGAACTAGTTCCCGTATATTTACTAGTGAATATTTGGGGCGGCAAAAAGCGACGTTATGCAGCAACTAAGTTTATACTCTATACCGCAGCCGCTTCTATATTTATTTTAGTCGCCGCGATCGCAATGGCGCTTTATGGCGGGGATAATGTAACTTTTGATATCGCGACTTTGGCAACAAAGAATTATTCTCTGGGTTTAGAACTATTAATGTATGCGGGATTATTGATTGCTTTTGGTGTCAAATTAGCTATTTTCCCGTTACATACTTGGCTACCGGATGCTCACGGTGAAGCTTCTGCTCCCGTATCGATGATTTTGGCGGGTGTATTGCTGAAAATGGGCGGATACGGATTAATTAGGATTAATTTAGAAATTCTTCCCGACGCACATATTTATTTTGCACCAGTTTTAGCAACTCTTGGGGTAATTAATATTATCTATGGAGCTTTAAATTCCTTTGCTCAAACTCATATGAAGCGACGTTTGGCTTATTCTTCAGTTTCTCACATGGGGTTTGTACTGCTGGGTATCGCTTCTTTCACTGATTTGGGAATCAACGGTGCGATGTTGCAGATGATTTCCCACGGTTTAATTGCGTCGGTATTATTCTTCCTGGCTGGTGTAACTTACGACCGCACTCATACAATGAAAATGGATGATATGGGTGGTATTGGGCAAGTAATGCCGAAAGTTTTCGCTTTGTCTACAATGGCTGCAATGGCTTCCTTAGCTCTTCCGGGAATGAGCGGATTTATCAGCGAACTTTCGGTATTAGTTGGTGTCACCACCAGCGATATTTACAGTTCCACTTTCTGTACAGTAACGGTTTTTCTAGCTTCAGTAGGAATTATTCTGACACCAATTTATCTACTTGACTTGTTGAAACAGGTATTTTACGGCGAAGGGAAAGTTATTTGCGATATTGGGAATGCGAAATTTGAAAACTTAGAAGCAGAAGGTACGGCTTGTTTTGGTACAGATTGCGCTTTACCTGATGAATCAGTTTATAGAGATGCTAGCCCCCGCGAAGTGTTTATTGCAGCTTGTTTCCTAGTGGTAATTATCGGTATCGGGTTTTATCCCAAAGTAGCAATGCAGATGTATGACGTAAAGACAGTAGCGGTAAATGCTCATGTGCGTCAATCTTATACTGAAATTTCCCAAACTAATCCCGGTATTTACGCGAAAGGATTTTTGACACCGAAAATTGCAGAATCCGAAGTCATACCAGTTTTGGGCGCTATCAAATAAGAATTAAATTATCAGGACTTACGCAATTGTCACAAAACCCTGGTTGGTGCGTGACACTACAACCTCATTATTGCGTTAATAATCAAGCGAAGCGTCACAGCACCCTACAAGAAAAATGTGCCGGTTGCGTAAGTCCTAATTATGTTTAAGAAAATCGCATAATTAATGTAGAGACGTTGCAGTGCAACGTCTTTATTTATTATTTGGTAATCAGTAAAAATTACCGAATCAATTTGATTACAAGTATTTAACCAGACATACTATCAAATATCAATTATAGGTAATTTATATCACGGCATAAACAATAAAACCGTATTTATATTGAGAAAAGACCGCTATTATTTATATAGTTGCTGTATGTAAAAAATGCTGTCCTTACCGAACAGAAATATCTAATTAGGGTAAGTAACGACTTGTAGAAAAAGAGATGATAGCGGGGATAGGGAACCGTTAACAGTTAACAAGGAATAATAACTAATCATCGCTCATATGATATTAAATCAGTGAACAGTCAAGAGTTATCAGTTATCACGGTTTGAGTCGGGGTTAAATCCCCGACTCAAACACACCACTTTTAGCAGTGGGGGACTCTGACTCCCAATTGATTTACAGTTTTTAACTGATAACTGTTAAAGCCATACTACAACCAAACTAATCAACTATACAATAACCACAACAAGCCTTTGCCGTAATGCTCTGGGTATTGCAATTTGTAATTTTAAATGTAATGCAACTCTGACAGGGCAATCGCAAACGACCTGTAAAATTGGAAAGCGATGAAAAAACCAGTTTACTCAATATTAGAACAAAAATATCGTCGCATCCAAAAAGAATTAATGATTGGAGCACTCGCTCTTTGCGGGGTGTTACTGACGGGGACTTTATGGTACAGATTTGTAGAAAAGTGGACATGGGAAGACGCTACATATATGACGGTGATTACCTTGTCAACCGTTGGTTATGGGGAAACTCAACCTTTAGGAAGCCGGGGAAGATTATTTACTGTTGCCCTAATTTTAATGGGTGTAATTACTATTGCTTATATTGTTAATCGATTTACAGAAGCAGTAATTCAAGGATATTTTCAAGAAGGAATTCGACTTAGACAACAACGGCGAACAATGGAATCTTTATCTAAACATTATATTATTTGCGGATTTAGTCGTACAGGTCGGCAAATCGCCCAGGAATTTGAGGCAGAAGATGTACCTTTTGTAATTGTTGACTTGGGATTAGAAACTGTTAGAAAAGCACAAGAAGAAGGTTATACCATATATCAAGGTGATGCAACTTCAGATGAAACTTTGATACTTGTAGGAATAGAGCGAGCTATTTGTATTGTCGCTGCATTACCATCAGATGCAGAAAATTTGTATATAGTACTTTCAGCAAAAGCACTGAATCCACAAATCAGGGCGATCGCCCGCGCCAGTACGGAAGAAGCGTTACAAAAATTACAAAGAGCCGGTGCAGACGCAGTAGTTTCACCTTACATCACCGGCGGTAGAAGAATGGCTGCTGCGGCTTTAAGACCCCAAGTAATGGATTTTGTGGATGGTATTATATCAGGAAGAGGTCGCGAATTGTATATGGAAGAAGTTTTAATTGACCGCAATACTTGTCCCTTTGTTGGTCAAAGTTTAGGACAAGCAAGATTGCGAGCGCAAACTGGAGCATTAGTTCTGGCTATTCGTCGTGCGAATGGTGAGTTAATTGGCGGTCCGACAGCTGATACTATTTTAATGTCAGGAGATGTAATGATCAGCATGGGGACAGCTGAACAATTACGCGCTCTTAACAAAATACTTGGACCAATAGACTCTAAACCACTACGGAAGCCGAAGAAGAGTTGACAGTTGTTAGTTTTTGGTTGTTAGTTGTTGGTTGTTAGTTGTTAGTTGTTGGTTGTTAGTTGTTGGTTGTTGGTTGTTAGTTGTTGGTTGTTAGTTGTTAGTTGTTAGTTGTTGGTTGTTGGTTTTTGCTTATGAAAAATTATTACACTTTAACCTTTAACCTTTAACCTTTAACCTTTAACCTTTAACCTTTTTTCTCCCAACCGTGTAAACTAGCAATACTTTGGATTGTGCGGACGATGATGGTTTGGGATGCTGCTGATATTAAAATACTAGGATAAACTGCCGCACCCCATTTAGGATGAATTAATACGCGGCATTGATTGCAAATTATGGGATATTGAAGTAGAGCTTTGACAACCGCAGTGTCATCGTGGGGAATTTGTCCGGGACGAGATAATAGTGGATAGCCGGTACGAGGATCGATTAGATCTGTGAGATAGTTTTGCTCTCGTAATTCAAATGCAACATCGCAAGCAAATCTCATAAATCTTGCTCGTAAGCGCTGCTTTTCCGTTTCTATTTGCGGTGAACTTTCTATAAGTGTAAAGCGAGATTGTTGTAAAACAATGACTACAGACATTTCTAACTTGTTCTTCCAATCCGGTAATATCCGTTCGCAATTATTAAAAATATACCGGCTGGGGGGGTGAATTGAAATTTGAATCTCTTCTCCCGTTTGACTAACCAAGTCAATTTTATAGTTTTGTTTAGAAGAGAAAATTTTTGGATAGCTCACTAATTGAATAGGTTTTTCCAATTGCTTATCCTTGGTTATAGATAGTAACTATACTTTGGGATACATAAATATCATCAATTATTAATTATCAATTATCGCAGAACATTTATCAACGAATATTGAAAAAATTATAATTGTTCATTTAGCTTTATACTATTCCTCCTTAAGAGTTCCCTATAACTATTAATTCAGTTTTAAAGAATTAACTGGAACTTCATCCCAAGAGTTTACTGTTCTGATTTGCGCTATCCAACCGGCTGCTAACTGTTTTTCGCTTAAATTATTCTTAAAAGACTCATGACAATCTTGTGCTTGAGATTCGTCACAGCAAGCAATACAAGCATAAATTAATCCAGAGGGATCTATTTGCTCGTTTACCCAAATAGTCATTTTTGATTTCCTTCCTTATAAAGGTTAAAGGTTAAAGGTTAAAGGTTAGAGGTTAAAGGTTAACTGTCAACTGTCAACTGTCAACTGTCCACTAAGTTTTTTCTCGTTCATAATGACGACGGTAAAGCAGTTCTAATTGTCCACCATATTCTTGAATTAATGCGATTTGTCGCTGGTATAATCCCCGGAAGGTGTTGGCGAATAACAATGTAAAAATAGCAACTACTAATCCTGCTGCTGTAGAAACTAATGCTTCGCTGATTCCACCTGTGACGTTGGTTGTTTCTGTTCCTCCAACATTACCGAGGTTGAGTGAAGCAAAAGAAGTAATTAATCCTAAAACTGTTCCTAAAAGTCCGAGTAAGGGTGAAAGCGAAATAACTGTATCGAAGATGTTTTGAAAACGTTTAAGTAAAGGGATTTCGGCTTGGGCTTCACTTTCTAAAGCTAAACGAAACTCTTCTGGGTTTGCTTCTTCTAATTCTAAAGCTGCTAAAAATATTCGAGCAATGGGTAAATCGGTATTTTGCTTGAGTTTATCTAAAGCACCAACAACATTATCTAGACGATAAAGTTTGAGTACTTGCTCAACTACACGGGTTTGACGGCTGTTGATTTTTGTCCAAAAGCGAATGCGTTCGATAATTAATGCTACCACCAACATCGAAAAAAACAGCAGCGGTATCATTACTATTCCACCGGCTGTAAACAAATTTATAATTCCCATAGGCTTTTAATACTTGTCAACAAAGCAAACTTAGACTAACTAAGTGCTTTTTACAATACTTTATGCGATACATTTTGAGAAATTTTGGCAAAAATTTTCAAAAATTTTAAAAAATATCTGCGGGGTTGGCAGATTGTAATTTTTTAATCGCGGTTGTACCGGAAATCAAGCACATGATTACTGTTAACACAAATACTGCAATACTTCTTTGAGGAGTCATAAAAATAGGCAACATGGTAGATTCTGATGCTAGTTGATAAATTGCTAAAGTCATTGTAAATCCTGGAATGTAGCCTAATATAGCTAAAATTAATGACTCTTGTAATAGCACTCCTACTAAATAGCGATCGCGATATCCCATTGCTTTGAGGGTAGCGTATTGCGGTAGATTGTTGGCGACATCGGAATACATAATTTGATACACAACCATAATCCCCACAATAAAGGAAACAATTACACCTAAACCAAATATAAAACCGATAGGTGTAGATTTTTGCCAATAAGTTTTTTCTGCGGTTTCAAAATCGGAAGCTGTGAAAATCATTACGTCGTCTGGTAAACTAGCTTCTAAGTTTTGGCTCACTTGCTTGATATCGGCATTACTTTTAAGTTTTATTAAACCAACTTGAATTTTAGAAATAGGAGTATAGGGAAATAAATTTAAAAATGTTGTATCGCTGGTAATTACATTGCCATATGCTGCAAAGGATGCACCCAAAGTAAATAAACCACCAACTCGAATTTTGATCCCATTAAGTTCAGTTTCAACGCTGGATTGTTGTTCAAATAAACTGGCTATGGGACCAAAAGCCGGTAATGATGCTTGATCAAATAATACTGTATCGGGTTTTTGTAATTCAGAAATATTTTGATTAATTTGGGGATATTTAAATGCTGTTGTACGTGGATCGGTACCTAGTACTAAAATAGTTTGTGTGCGTTGGGTTTGGGGATTTTTCCAACTTCCTAAGCCGATGTACAAGGGACTAACGGACTCTACTCCTTCAAATCCCAATGCTTGATGTAAGCGTCTTCGAGAAAAGTTTTTGACTGAATATACTGATTCAAAATGGCGATTAACTAACACTAAATCGGCATTTAAGCTTCTGTGTGGTGCTGTTGAACTGTTAAATAGTGAAGCTTCAAAACCCATTTGGGCAAAAATGAGAATATTTGCAAAAGCAATACCAGCCATAGCAATTGCCAGACGAGTTTTATCTTTCATCAACTGTCTTAAGGCTATAGGGGTTTTGCAGAAAAAATGGCGAAGCATCTATCGCTGTCTCCTTGTGAAGCCGATTGCTATTACTATTTTTTATAGATGTTTCACATCCACTACATCTAAAACCCCATGATATTTTGTTTAATCTTGAAAAACAGTTACTAGGAAGGTTTTTTTATTTTTTTTTGTTTTTACCGTTACTAGTCAAATAAAACATCTGTATTCTACGTAATATCAGTTTGTTTGAAAAGTTAATCAACATTTTTTATTCAGTATTAACTGTACGGATTAAGCTTAAATAATTATGTCTCAAATATTTAAATTTATGCAAAACAAAATACCTGTAACAATCATTACAGGATTTCTGGGAAGTGGTAAAACGACTTTATTAAATCATATTTTGACTAACCGTGATAATTTGAAAATAGCTGTTTTAGTCAATGAATTTGGAGAAATTAACATCGATAGTCAACTTTTAGTATCTATTGATCGAGATATGATGTTACTGAGTAATGGCTGTATATGTTGTACTATTAATGCCAGTTTAATTGATGCAGTTAATCAAGTTTTAGAACGTAAAAATATTGATTATATAGTTATCGAAACTACGGGTTTAGCCGAACCAATACCTTTAATGATGACTTTTACTAGTAGTACTTTAAGCAATATGACTCGTTTAGATTCTATTTTGACAGTTGTTGATGTAGAAAACTTCAACCCGGAAAAATTTGAAAGTAAAATTGCTTTAGACCAAGTTATATATGGAGATATTATTATTCTCAATAAAATAGATTTAGTCTCGGAAACAAAAATCGGAGCCATTGAAGATTTTATCAACACAGTTAAACTCAAAGCAAAAATTATACGTTCTGAATACGGCAAAGTCTCTTTACCTTTGATTTTAGATGCGAGTACGTCCTATTGTAAAATGCTTTTCTCTTCATCTTTACAATATAATATTAATTCACCTGGGATTAATCCCTTAGAAAATGAAAATTTTATGTCAGTTGCTTTCCAAAGCAATCGACCTTTGATTGTTGAGAAATTTACTAATTTTTTGGACGAACAATTACCGAAAACAGTATTTCGAGGAAAAGGAATTATTTGGTATCAAGGAAGTAAATTACGGCATATTTTTCAACTTAGTGGTAAACGCTGTAATTTTCAAAGGGATGAATGGTCAACTCTTCCCTGTAATCAACTGGTTTTTATTGGACAAAATTTAGATGCGGGAAAAATAAGAAGTCAATTAGAACAATGTCTTGCTATTATCTAAATATCTTAATTCACCATTACTTATTACTTATTACTTATTACTTATTACTCATTACTTCCGCCCAGCAGTACTAGATTATTTTTCTGTTTCATCGTCACTTTGTTCTGTAATCTGGACAAGATGATTTAAGTCATCAGCATTAATCTGGTAAGCTGCACCAAAATCCATTACAAAAAGACCTTCATAAGGAGTAAATTTAAAAATCTCAAAATCTGGTAAATTACGAAAAATATAAATAATATTTCCAAATCTTTGATCGAATTTATCAGCAATATAATCCCATTCTGGATGATTCTTTTCTACAACAGTCCCATGGCAAGAATATGTCAAACGTTTACGAGCAAAAATTTGTTTACTTTTAGTTTCATCTTCAATTAACATCACACTCGCTTTACCATTTACTTGAAGATTGGAAGTGTGAACCGAAAGTTTACTTACGAATATATAAATATTTTTGGCTTCATCTATCACAAATGGTGCATAACTGACGTTCGGAATACCTTCATTACTAACTGTTCCTAACACGACAGTTCTCATATTACTAATGAGCAAAGCGTATGTAGCTTTTGCTTTTTCTAGATTTTTTCCCAATGTATAATACCTCACTTGTCAATTTTCTTGATTCTGTATTTTCCTTTGAAACTCAGAATATACAATTAATATCTAAATTATTGCAAATAATTCTAAATAATTATAAATAATTATACAGATTTTAAATGTATTGCATCAGACTAAGCTGGAAAAATAAAGTATCTATTAATCTGAAGCTATTGAAAATAATTATCAAATACTTTTAATTCAAGCTATAATCATAGCTAATAACAATTGATAGTTAATCAATTTTTATTTATCAAATTATTTTTCGATAAAGGAGCAATATGATTAAACCTTGGTTTTACGCTGCAAGCAATTAGGAGTAAAACAGATGAATGAGCCAGTTTCAGTAAATGAGTTAGGGACAACAGTATTACCGAGTGAGGAGCAGCAGCAGAAAGTTGATTTCCGGGGCTGGTTAAAACCAACTTTTTCTCCAGAGCATGGTGTATTAATTATTTTATTTGGTTCTTTCTTGACAGGAGCAGCTTTAGCTCAGACTTGGAATTATTGCACAAATCTAGCATTAATTTGTGCTTTTTTTGCACTACAAACAGAACATCCCCTAATCGTGCAGTTAAAACAACGCAGTACTTGGAAACCTAGATATCTAATTTGGGCTGGAATCTATGGAATAATTGCTGTTTCTCTGGCTGTTTGGTTGTGGATTCAGTCTCCGATTTTAGTATGGATTTATGCCATAGTACTTTGTGCGTTGATAGTTGATATGATTGCAGTATTTAAACGTAAGCACAAATCGATTCTTAATGAATTAGTTATTTTTGCCGCTATCTGCTTATCGACTCCTCTAACTTATGCAGCAACAACAGGAAATCTTTCTTTAGAAGCGTTGGCTATGTGGATATTGAATACATTATTTTTTGGTAGTGCAATTTTCACGATTAAACTGCGACGCAAGAAAACTAGTTCTCTGAATCCAGGTATAATTTATCATTCAATTGCCAGCGCGATCGCCATCGGTTTTTTTGCTTTAGGCTGGCTAAAATTAGTTACGGCTTTAGCATTTGCGATCGCGTTAATTAAATTTGCTGTAGTGATTACTTTTCGCAATTGGTATACCGAAGCCAAGTTTCATTCTGTAGCTCTACTTGAGAGTCGTTTTGCTCTGTTTTATATTGCAGTAGCTGCTATCAGTGTACTTCCCGCGCATTTACCAAAATGATTATTACTAGGACTTACGCACTATACAAATTGATTATGGTATGAGTTCACGTAAGAAAGGTCATTCCAGGCTTTGATGGTTTATGAGTATATAGTCATAATGTAGGGTTTTAGCAATGCTAAACCCCTACGGGCAGGAGGGTTAAGTATGAGTATAAAATTAAATTAGGTAGCTCGCAAAATTACTTATATAATTACTCGTGAGTTCTGTAACCCTTCCCCCAAACCTCCTCAAACAAAATGTTTAATTTATTTTGCACGAGTACTTATCTAAATCTTTTCCGGAGATGTCCAATATACATTACATAATACTTGATAAATGTTATCGTTAAGTATAGCTATTAAATAAAGCTACAGAGAAATTATATAGAGGTAATCACTCTTTATTGAAAAAAGCCTAAATGCTTTTGATCAATTAGAAATAATAACAATTGTAGTTAAAGTAACTTTGATTGATGCTTCTGTAGTTGTGATAGCGTGGGTTTTCACGTTGCTATGTATCGGTTGGTACATTTAGTTTAGACGTGATATCTTGATGACTTAACTGGGAACAGCAAATTGTTTTACTGGAGAAAAAGATTGGAAATGCGACAAAAATTTTTATTAACCGGATTGATTGCTTCTTTAGTCATCAGCGCGGGGTGTGAAGCACCGAATAATGTTCCTAAGACTTTGGTTGTATATTCCGGTAGAAACGAAAAGCTAATTTCCTCTTTGATTGAACAAGCGGAGAAAGACTTAAAACTGGATATTGAAGTGCGCTATGGTGACACTTCTGAACTTGCGATCGCGCTGTTGGAGGAAGGAGATAATAGTAAAGCTGATGTGTTTTTTGCACAAGATGCTGGTGCTTTAGGTAGTTTGGAGCAGAACCAAAAGACTTTAGAAATACCATCAGAAGTATTGAATCAAGTAGATTCTCGTTTTAATTCACCTACGGGTAATTGGGTAGGAATTTCCGGACGCGCTCGTGTAGTTGATTACAATACCAATTTAGTCAAAGAAAACGAATTACCAAAAACAGTTTGGGAATTGACTGAGCCAAAATGGCGCGGTAAAGTTGCTTGGGCTCCTACAAATGGTTCATTTCAGTCATTCATTACAGCAATGCGGGTAATAGAAGGTGAAGAAAGGACATTGGAATGGCTCAAAGCAATGAAAGCTAACGATGTCAAAAAATACGGTAATAATACCGCAATAGTCGAGGCTTTAGGAAGGGGTGAGATTCATCTCGGATTAGTAAATCACTATTATCTACCCCGGTTCATTAAAGACAATGCTAAATTCCCCGTTGCTCATCATTTCACTAATGGGGATGTAGGTGCAATGATTAACGTTGCAGGGCTTGCAATTCTCAAAACAACTGATCAAAAAGAAGATGCTCAAGCATTTGTTAATTATATGCTTACTCCCGCAGCACAGAAATATTTTGCTTCGGAGACTAATGAGTATCCTTTGGTAAATGGAGTAGAAACATCAAGGGAATTAACACCTTTGAGTAAGCTAAATCCTCCCAAAATTGACTTATCTAAATTATCAAGCTTAGAAGAAACTTTGAAGTTATTACAACAAGCTGGAGTTGTTTAATGGGGGGAGTAGGAGTTAGTTGATGATTGATAGTTGATAGTTGATGGTTGATGGTTGATGGTTGATGGTTGATAGTTGATAGTTGATGGTTGATGGTTGATGGTTAATATTTATTTCTCCCCATCTCCCCATCTCCCCATCCCCCCACCTCCTCATCAAGTATGAAATTTAGATACTGGGGAGCAAGTTGCTCCTGGTATCTAAATAAAGAAAATTATTTGAACTACAGTAACAAAAATTTTTCTATAAATTACGATGAAAAAAGAAATTCTCGGCTTACAAAATATAACTAAATTGTTTGCAGAAAGTCAGATTCCTGCGGTTAATAATGTTTCGTTGACATTACAAGAAGGAGATATTTTAGCTTTATTAGGTCCATCGGGTTGCGGTAAAACAACTCTGTTGCGAATAATTGGCGGTTTTGAATATCCGCAAACGGGAGAAGTTACCATTGGTAAAGAGAAAGTTTGCTGTCCTGTTAGTTGGATACCTCCAGAAAAACGGGATATTGGTATTGTGTTTCAAGATTATGCTCTTTTTCCCCATCTAACAGTAGCGGAAAACGTTGCTTTCGGATTAAAAAACTCAGAGCAACATCGAATTAAACAAAGAGTTTCCGAAGTTTTAAACTTAGTAAGACTTGACACTTTAGAGAAACGTTATCCTTACGAGCTTTCCGGGGGGCAGCAGCAACGAGTTGCGTTAGCTCGTGCTTTAGCACCCGAACCAAAACTAATGCTGTTAGACGAACCATTGTCTAATCTGGATATCCAAGTAAGATTACAATTACGAGAAGAAATCAGAGATATCCTTAAAATTGCTGGAACTTCGGCAATTTTTATTACTCATGACCAAGAAGAAGCCCTCGCGATTGCAGATGTAGTCGGGGTAATGCGTCAAGGATACTTAGAACAAATTGGTACCCCAGAACAAGTTTACAGTTATCCTGCATCCCGATTTGTCGCAGAATTTGTGACTCAAGCCAACTTTTTACCCGCTCGTCGTCAAGGTAATGTTTGGCAAACAGAAATTGGTGATTTTGAAATCAAAGATAATCGCGATCGCGATGAAGCTGAAATAATGGTTCGTCAAGAAGATTTAATTTTGCAACCAGATAGGAATAGTCGAGTAAAAATTACCAAACGGCGATTTTTAGGAAGAGAATACCGCTATTGTTTAGAAACTGCTTCTGGTAAAGAAATTCATGCAAGAACAATAGTCGATACAGTATTACCTGTAGGAACATCTGTAAAAATATCCGTAATAGATAATGGCATAAAAATTTTTACTGAATAAGTAGAGATTAAGCAATAAATCATACTGATTTAGATTTTGTCTTAAACAATCTGAAATCATCATCTTTGTTAGTTTGAGAAGTCGGGTTTTTCAAAATGTCTCAGTCTGTTATAGATACTTTTCTTAAAAACCCGACTTCTATACCTTAATTTACCCTAATTTCTTGATCAACCTCCAATTTGTGACATAGTGCGAGTATAATTATCCACTGTTCCTTTATCTCGTTCTTTAAAATTAATTTCGTCTTTAAGCAATAGTAAATTTCTCACTTGTTGTTTTAATTGTTCACAATCAATTCCATTTCGTAAAGCATTTTTTAAATTAATTTGACCAGTTTCATTTAATAAACAAGGACGCAACCAACCATCAGCAGATAAACGAATTCGATTGCATTTATCGCAAAAACATTCTGACATTTGGGAGATAAATCCTAAAGTACCTTTTGCACCGGGAATTTGAAAAACATCCGCTGGACCATTTCCTTTGATACTCGACTCAATTATGCCGAATTTTTGCGAAATAATTTGACGTAATTGGTACGAAGGAACCCAAGTACTTTCATCAAATAATTTATCATTGCCAATTGGCATAAATTCAATAAAACGAACGTGCCAATTATGATTAATAGTTAAAGCAGCTAAATCAAGAATTTCTGAATCATTTATGTCTTTAATAATTACTACATTTAATTTTAAAGGATTGAACCCAACCTCATAAGCTGTTTTAATTCCTTGCCAAGTTTGCTCCCAGCGTGATTTTCCCCTATTACCAATCATTTTGTCAAAAATTTCTGGATTCAGGGAATCAAAACTAATATTAATCCGTCGTAAACCAGCATCAAAAAGTGGTTTTGCAAGCTTTTCTAATAAAAAACCATTAGTTGTTATTGATAAATCATCACATTGAGGTAATGCTGCAATTTCTCGAACAAAATCAACTATCCCCGGACGTAATAATGGTTCCCCTCCAGTCAAACGAAATTTAGTAAATCCTAGGGGAATAAACACTTTTTTGAGTAAAGTTAATAACTCTTCGTAACTCAATAATTCCTGTTGTAAAATATAATCAAGTTCTGCGCCTTCTGGTACGCAATAATGACAACGAAAGTTACAGCGGTCTATGAGACTTATACGCAGATAATCTATTTTATTCATGTAGTTATTTTATCAAATATTAATTATCAAATTTATCCAGCCTAGTTTTCCAGATATTTATATTTCTCCAAACTTTACTTCTCTAAGATTAACTTAAGTCTGGGGAAGAAGAAGCTACTAGGGTAAGAAAAAATTGTTAATTAATACGATACAGATAAAATAAGTAGTTACGCAAAATTATTTATATAATTACTCGTGAGTTATGTAACCCTTCCCCCCAACCCTCCTCAAACAAAATGTTTAATTTATTTTGCACGAGTACTTAACACAGAAATTTCCCTCCCCGAAGCTTGCGGAGAGGGTTATTAGATTATCGTTTGTCGCTACCAGCTTTAACTAGCAATCCTTGGAGGATTGACCATATCGTTATTTTTAAAGTCAAATCCGGCTTCCGTTAAACGAGCGCGGCTAGCGTGCCATATATGTCCGCAGAGAAATAGGGTTGCAAAAACAAGATGAAAACTTACCAACCATCCACGAGATGACACTAAATCAGGAGAAGATTCGATCATCTTTACCGGACCGTAAAATACTTCTGGATAAACTGTGTCATTGAAAAAGGCAAAGGTTGCAGCCAGAAAGCCCATATATGCTATAGCACCTAAACTATAGGATAAATAAGCCTCTCCAGACCAAACTAAAATTTTCTCTGTCCAGGGAAATGGCTTGCTGATCATGTGCCAAATACCACCACCAATACACATTAAACCAACCCAAATATGACCCCCAACTACATCTTCGAGGTTGTCTACAGCAGCCATACCTGTAGCACCATGAACGGGAAATAAATAACTAAAAATTCTTAATGGGTTGAGTGTAGGATTGCTAATTACTCTCACGTCTCCACCGATTCCCAGATTCGGATCAAATAGTCCACCCCATAACATCGCTTTGGCGACTAATAACCAAGCTCCGACACCCAAAAGAATCAGATGAATTCCTAAAATACTGGTCATCTTATTTTTATCTTTCCAGTTGTAGCCAAAAAAGCCTGCAAAAGTAAAGTTTTGTGGTAGTACACTCGGTCCTCGCAATGAGTGAAATATACCACCTGCTCCTAAAACTGCTGAGGAAATTAAGTGCAATATGCCAATTATGTAATAGGGTTCAATATCATTTACTGCACCTCCACTACCTACACCTAAACCGAGGCTTGCTAAATGTGGAAGTAAGATTAAACCTTGTTCGTACATTGGTAAAGCTGGATTAAAGTGTGACAATTCAAACAATGTCATTGCACCAGCCCAGAATACTATCAAACCGGCATGAGCAACATGAGCGCCCAGTAATTTACCGGATAAATTGAGCAACCGAGCATTACCACGGTACCAGTCAACGTCACTAAAGCTATATCTTCGATTGGATAAAGTTGTTACAGTCATTCGATTTTAGATTTTAGATTTTAGATTTTAGATTTTGAGGAAAGTTGAGCATTTACAATCCGAAAGCCGACTTAACTTGAGCAGTCCAAATCTTGATTCTTTCATCGGTTAAATCTGATTGATTATCATCATCAAGAGCAAGTCCACAGAATTTTCCATCTCTCAAAGCTTTAGATTCGTTAAAATCATAGCCATCCGTTGTGGTGTAACCAACGGTTTTTCCACCTCTTTGAGAAATCTTTTCTTCTAACATCCCCATCGCATCCTGGAAGTTATCTCCATATCCAATTTGGTCTCCGGTACCAAAATAAGCAACTGTTTTACCACTAAAATCAATCTCGTCAAGCTCTTCAAAAAAGCCTTCCCAATCGCTTTGAAGTTCGCCGATATTCCAAGTCGGACAGCCAATTATCAGACATTCATACTGATCAAAATCACTCGCTTCTGCTTCTGCGATGTCATGCATGGTGATATCCCCACCTAAAGTATCACGAATCGTTTCTGCCGCAGATTCGGTTTTACCTGTTGTAGTACCGTAAAAAAGACCAATTGCTTTTGACATTTTGAAACTACTCGCTATTGAGAATTAATTAACTAAGAAAAATCAACTTTTTGCAACTATTTATTATTAGATGCACTCACTTTTGAGATAATACAACATCAAGCGGAAAATGAATCACACCATAGGATACAGCTTTATTCATCGATTGTACGAAAATACATCCTCATACCTTGCAAAGGCAAAGATAATTTTTAAACATCATACTTAATGCATAATTATCTCAATAACTATTTTTCAGCATATCAAGATTTTGAAGATATTTAGCGATGATTTTGTGAAGTTTTGTAAAGATATCTGTAGGTAGACAAGCTACACAGAAATAACATTTTATCGGATTGATCATCTTCAGGGTATTGTTAACTTATTTACCTGCCGATAAATTTAATACAACTTGTGTTTACCTTTTTGAGAAGCATTGCAATTAACAGTTTTCGCTTCAAAATCAATGCAACCAATAGCTTCTTCCGAGCAAGCTTTACAAGGATGAATCGTACATTTAAGACGGTAGTCATTGGTAAAAAAGTCACAGCCAGAACAAGGAATCTCATGCAGCTTTTTCAACTGATTTGTTCCTTTACTAAGCATCAACCAAAAACTAACAATAGATAAAATGACTATTGTCCAAGCACAGAAAGCACAAAAAATTGTAGATAGCATAATATCAAGTCCAGATGATTAGTTATTGTTTCCTGCTCCCTATTTCCCATTCCCTATTCCCTATTCCCTAGATGACATAATCTATCCTCAAGATAATTTCCTAAAAAAATGCCCGCAGATTAATTTTGTAAACCACAGGCATTTGAGGAACGTAGGCTCTGTCGAATCAGAAGAATTAAAAACGATGGATGGTTAGAGGTTTATTTGACGGGAACGCCAAGAATGCCAAATATAACCACAAAAAGCTAGAATTCCCAGAAAAAGCTGTACATTTGCTGTTCCCAAACGGTCATAACCATAAAACTCGCGAGGAAATACCACTTGATTGTAAGCCACAAATGGAATAGAAATAAAAGCCATCAAAGCTAAACCAAGCAGGCTATAAGAAAGAATTTCCTCACCATTCTCAATTGGGAAAATTCGCCTTACCCATCTGAACGGTGGTACTAAAATATGCCAAACTCCACCGAAAATCAACATTAAACCGACCCAAATATGACCGCCGATGACATCTTGTAAATTGTCAACACTTGCCATTCCTAAAAGAGTCCAACTGCCATGTTTGAAACCGACTAAGTAACCAAAGATAATACTTGGGTCGAGAGTTGGGTTACTAATTAATCGAACTTCACCGATATTACTATCATAAATTCCACCAAAAAACATCGCTTTTAATACTAAAAGAAATGCCCCGAAACCGAGAACAATCAAATGATTGCCCAAAATAAAACCTAATTGTCTGGGGTCGTTCCATTCATAGTGAAACTTCGCCACAATTCCACCAGGACTATACAAAACAACCGGACCGCGAAATACATGAAAAAGTCCACCTGCACCTAAAACTGCTGAAGCGATTAAATGTAGAATACCAATAACAAAATAGGGATAAGTATCAATCACTTGACCATTAGCACCAATACCCCAGCCCAAGGTTGCCAGATGTGGTAGTAGAGTCATCACCTGTTGATACATTGGTACTTCCGGGACAAAGCGTAATGCCTCAATCATGGTAATACTTCCCGCCCAAAACATGATCAAACCTGCATGAGCAATATGAGCGCCGAGTAATTGACCAGACAAATCGGTTAAACGAGCATTACCGATTAACCAGGGTGAATCTGTACCTGATGCGAAAGTTTTATCTGTTGAGACAGCCATAATCTTTACCTTTTGCAAAATTTCATCAAATTTCCATTTAGAGACGCTGTATAGAACAACGTCTTTAGAAAATTATGATTGACTACCAGCAGTAGCGACAGAATCCAATGCTTTACCAAACTGTTTGAAATCAACACCAATAGCTCGTAGCGCGTGCCAAAGATGTCCTTGCAAAAAGAAGAAAGCCAGGAAGAAATGAGTATTTGCTAACCATGCTCTAGCTGTATGAGCGCCTAATGGTAAATCTACAGTGTCGGCAAAATAAGGACAAATGCCAAATTTTAGTTGTAGAACCGAACCGTAAAACTCAACAGGATAAGCTAAAGTATTAACTGCACAGTAGTAAGATGCGACAAATCCAGCTAAGGCTATTCCTCCCAAAGAGTAAGAAAGAATTGCTTCACCGGAGAAGATTAACAACCTTTTTGCCCAAGGTAAAGGTTCCTGGATAATATGCCACACTCCGCCCCCAATTAACATTATGCCTACATAAATATGTCCACCTACTAAGTCTTCGAGATTATCGACACTAGCAAAATGAGTCTGATAACCATATATAACTAGTGGGTTCAGAGTCGGATTTGTCACTGTACGGACAGTCTGAGATGCAGCATCATAGAGTCCGCCAAAATACATTGCTTTAACGACCAACAATAAAGCTCCCAAACCTAAAAATAGCAGGTGGTGTCCTAAAATAATCCCCAATTGTTTGGGATCATCCCATTCAAAGTGGAATTTGCGAGCTTGTCCAGTGGCATCTTTCAAATTTTTCGGTCCTTTGAAGGTATGGAATAACCCACCTGCACCTAAGACAGCAGATGAGATTAAATGTATTGCTCCAATAGCAAAATAAGGATATGTATCAACTACAATTCCACCATCTCCGACACCAAAACCCAAAGTTGCTAAATGAGGTAATAAAATCAATCCTTGGTCACCCATGGGCATATTAGGGTTATATCGAGATAGTTCAAATAGAGTGAATGAACCAGCCCACAGAGTAATTAAAGCTGCTTGCGCTGCATGAGCGCCGATAAATAAACCTGATAATTTGGCGAAGCGTGCATTACCAGCCCACCAATCATATTTAACTTTGGGATTATCGTAAGTTTGCATTGTTTAACACTTTCTCCTTGTTGCTATACTTACTTAGTAGTCTCACTTGAATTTACTGCTTGTATTTCCTCTAAGCAGCTAAAGTAAAGACCGCAATCTTTACAGTTAAGACAAGCGCTACAGCGAAATCACTGTAGTTAGCCAAACACAGCTTGTGACGCGGATTACCGTTAACACAACTACATTTTTGTCTTTTGACTTAATGCTTAGTTTATTGATAATCTTTTTTATTAACAAGGATATTTACAAAAATTAATAGTTGATATTAAATGCAGACTTAAGAAAATGTTGATAAATTCGCTAAAAACCTTGATTTGTGATTATGAGGGGTATAGTAGTAGCGCGTTACCTGCTCTGGGTGGTGGTGTACAGGAAGCGCAAGTTTTTATACTGCAAACGGGTAAAATATGAACTTATGTCATACTGAGCGTAACGTAGTGCAGCGAAGTATCTCGGAGATTCTTCGCTTAGCTCATTCGGGACAGATTTAAACCGTTTTTAGTATAGCTAGTTTGCGGATAACAGGGAGCGAGACGCTCCCACTACTTCAAATTAGTGTGTGGGGAGGGGTTACCTCTCCGATGCTTTGGAGAGGCAGAAGGGCTTAATTTTTACCCTTCTTGGGTTAGTAACATCAAAAAGATTACCGATAATAAAAATCATAATCGCTCAACATTGCAGTAGTTTTAAGGCGTATCAAATGATACTTATATTCCACTGCCTTATTCAACTTTTTAATTATCTTTTTGAATACAGAATGACGAGGATTTTCAATTTTATTTTGAGCTTCAAAATATTCTAACTTATCCTTTAAACTTGCTTGACCTTTAGAAATTCTAATTTTTTCGACTCTATCATCAAAGAAGTCAACTCCTTCCATGACATCATGTCTAACTGCAAAATTAGCTTTAGTTGTTGCTAAACCCATTGCGTAAGCAGGATGTTTATGAAGTCCATTTACTTCAGCATAAAGTGCAATTTTTCCCCAATTTTTTAGAAACTCCTCTTCTTTCCCGGAATCTCTAGTCACAACAAATAAAAATTCATTTATCCATGTAATTTTTTCTGTTTCTAAGTCTACATCCAGCTTTTTAGCCATTTTTTGGAAAAGCTCAAACTTCTTCACAGCAGTTACAGATGGTGGATTGGTTTTATTTATCCTTTCTTTAAAATGCTTGATCATGCTTGTACAACTTCTAGCTGTGATTCCTGGAAGCCAATCCCTTTGAGGTATAGGAGCGCAAATTCTCACGTCGCAATCAATGTACATACAAGATTTAAACATTGATAGTGCTTTTTGAATGGCAAATCTGCGTTCGTGGTAATATAATACTCCCTGTCTTTTATGTCCAAATACTAAAACATTACTATATTTTTGAAAATCTTCTGGTTTATCTGTAAAAATTATTAAAGGAATTTCTGGCGAGTATTTTGCTAAGTCACCGATTAAGTTTTTTGCTAAAGAACGATATGTCTTACCGGCAACGTAGGTACAAATACAAAAGTTTTTTTGTTCTAAGTTCATAATTTAATAATTATCTTTAATATAGCAATTTGCTTCAAATAGATTGCACCGTCGGGAAGGAAATCAGTAGAAATAATGATAGTAATTCAGATAATTTTGACACAAATTGTATAGGATATGGCTACTGTATTTTTACGTATTTTTTTTTGACTGCGTTTTTAATACAATATTATTTACATTTGAAACGCAAAGGAGCGCCGAGCTAAGCGCTAAGTTACGCAGAATATTTATGATGGAACCAAAAAAGAATTCGTCATTCATAAATCGCTTTTTGTTAAAAACAACTCATAAACAACGAATAGTTAATTTCAAAATACTGATTTTAGCTGAAAGAATCTAAATCAAATGATTGGAATCCCCGACTTTGAGCATAAGTCATCATGCTTCCCAATTGAAATCCAGTTAAAATACAAGTCAATAAAGTAATTGGTAAACCTACGGCACAAGCTAACCAATTTGGAAAACCAAATATCGCTAAACCAGAACACAGGAATAAACCAATTCCCAGTGTAATTCCAGTAAATGGTATAACTAATTGCTTGTAGGAAAAACGAGGAGCGCTAGCTTCAACACCGTTTTTTTGCCATGTTTGTGTAATTACTTTCAAAGTTCCAGCTAATGCTGCACCAGAAGTTATGGCGATAAAAAATCCGATAACTAACACTAAGTAGGGCGGTTGCGTGGGGTAGTAGTACATTACATCTCCTGGTTTGTATTTATTTTGATGGCGATTAGCTTCGCTAATCGCCTTCGGCGTAACGCCAATTTTAATTTACTGAGTTTGAGGACTTAAATGCGGGTAATATTGCTGCGACTCTTTCTCTAGAGAACTGAGTTAAAATTCCAATTGCCGCACCTAATAAGCGGGATGGATTTAAATCGTCTTTGACTAGAGTCCATAAGCGCTGCACCTCTTGAGCGTGCAAACGGTCATCTTCAGTGAGTGCAATTACCAACTGCTGTTGCAGAAATTTACCTTCATCGCTCAGTAAATACTGTAAACCCATTTGTGCTGTCGGCAACAGATCGAAACTGTTATCAGTACGAGCGATCGCAATCATATTTTCCAATCGTTCCCATTGGAATTTACCATCTTTAAATAGCACGTTGAGCAATCTTCGCCGCAGTTGAGGAGATTCACCCATTAGCAACCGTCGCGCTACATAAGGATAAGCTACTTCGACAATTTTGAAATTAGGGTTTAACGATAGTGCAATCCCTTCTTGAGTCACCAAGGAACGAATAATTAAAGCGAATTTAGCGGGGACTCGGAAAGGGAAGTCGTACATGAGTTTGGAAAACTCATCGGTTATTGTCTTGAAGTTAAAGTCACCGACATTACGATTAATTGCATCTCCCAGCAACGATTCTAAAGCCGGTACAATCGGACGAATATCTACATCTGGGGTGAGAAAACCCAACTTCACGTAATCGTGGGCTAGGTCGGTATAATCCTTATTGATCAGATGAACTAACGCATCTACAAGAGTTTCTTTGGTAGTTTCATCAAGCTGATCCATCATCCCAAAATCGATGTATCCCATTCTACCATCTGGCATGGCGAATAAATTACCGGGATGGGGGTCAGCATGAAAGAAACCATGTTCCAACAACTGCTGCAAACCAGAGGTTACTCCGATTTCAATTACCGCTTGTGGATCTAAACCTGCTGCAATAATACTTGTGGTATCAGTTAGTTTGAACCCATTGAGCCATTCTAAAGTTAATACGCGAGCTGAAGTATAACGCCAATAAATCGCCGGAACCTTGACATGAGGGTCGTTACGAAAGTTAGTTGCGAACCTTTCAGCATTACGACCTTCGTTTAAATAATCAATTTCCTCAAATAATTTGGTGCCGAACTCATCTACTATTAATGTTAGGTCGTGTCCCAAATTTAAAGGCAACCAAGGAGCCAGCCAACCAGCAGCCCAGCGCATCAAATACAAGTCCAGGGAAAGAATCGGACGTAAATTCGGACGCTGTACTTTGACTGCCACTTCTTCGCCCGTTAGCAAACGACCCCGGTAAACTTGACCCAAACTCGCAGCAGCTACCGGAGCGCTTGTAAGTTCGCTAAACATTTCTTTGATTGGATGACCCAATTCGCTTTGAATCAGTCTTAAAGCTAAAGCGTTGTCAAACGGTGGTAATTGGTCTTGTAATTTGATCAGTTCGTCTAGGAAATCTTTGCGGATCAAATCCGGTCGCGTTGATAAAGCTTGACCGACTTTAATAAATGTCGGACCTAAACCCACGAGCATTTTTCGTAGATGAACAGCTCGTCTCAACTTATTGCGTTCCGATACTCCCCGCAATTCATCCCATTTTAAACCCAATATAAACCAGGCAAAATTCCAAAAAATTGCGATCGAGCGTCCCCAACCCAGCCAAGGACGCAAATTATAGTACCGCGCTATCTGATGTGCGTCGTACTTACGGTTACTTTCTGTAGGGGCTTGTGAATTCACTCCCTTTTTACCTCTTTACCTATTGACAGTTGAAATTAGACTTAATGTTTAAAAGCAGTTAAAAATACCCATTAGTTCAACGAACTTTTTTAAACAATCTTTCTGTTATGCTTCGCATTTTTTAGCCAAAGTTTATTAAAAGTTACTTTTTATCTTTTATTATTTTATATTACTACATAAAAGTATAAATACTTAACAAGATGACTAGAAAACATATGTTAGTTGATAATACTTAGCAAAAAAGCAATAAATCATACTTTTTAGAATATTTAATTTAAATAAATAAATCAATAATATGTTTTTAATTAACTAAAAAACAGGAATACAAATAAAAATACAGTCTGGAGTTATATGTATATTTTGTTACCAATAAACCAGAGAAATGAATTTAGCCCTAATTATTGTCTCAGATGTATAATATTAACAATTGAATTAAAATAAGATTGGCGAGGAAATGTTTAGCATTGAGATTGCAGCGGTCTCAATTAGAAACTAACATATGCCTTAGAGTGCTTAACGAGAGTTACCGGGAGTCTACCACCTCTTGCTACAATCTTCTTAATTACAACGTATTTATTGATATTGATTAATTTTTGCCGCCTACTTAAATCTGAGTAAACTATCTTCATAGAACAAAAATTATGTCCTCCTATATTTTCAATTGCAGAGTGAATAAATACATAGAATTGATAATTTTTATTTAGCTTTGTAGGAGAAAACTAAGAAATTATCAATAGATAATGCTAATTGTTACTATATAAAATTTAGGTTTGTACAGGTAGCATAACAACCTACATCTAACAAATAATTTTATTATTTCTTAATGATTTGTCATGCAAATGAAAAATTTTCAAATTTTGACAAGTGGTTTTTGGCTGCGTATTTTAGTTGTGTTTTTGATTGGTGTAAATATGGCTTTGGTATTTAGCTGTACAAACACCTTTGCTAAAACCCCCAGTCGGGATAAATTTTTATGGCCTTTTTTATCGACATCAATTTGGAATATGCCTATCGGTTCCGATGCAGTTTACGTCAAAGCAAATATTGATAAATCAAAACAAGCAGCAGCAGACGAAGAATATTTTTTCCAGCTAAAAGATAAATATCCCTATCGTCGGGTTTACGCTCCAGGAGCTTGGGGAGAAGGGCGCTGTACGGGAAAAAAAGATATGGATATTTCCCTACCGATTCCCGACGATTTGATTATTCCAGACGCAACCAAAGAACCATACCATACACCAAATAACGCTTCAGCCTTTTTAATGCCAGATGGTAGAACATTGGTACAGCTTTCACCCTTAGCTCGTTGTGAAGAAAAAGGTTCAGTATACGGTTGGCGATATGATAACGTAGATATTTACGGAGAAGGAATAGGGGGAGCACATTTCGGCTCTGGGTTATCTGCCATTGGTGGTTCAATTCGTAAAGGTGAACTAATAAACGATAAACCGATTCGTCACGCCTTAAAAGTTGTAATTTGGGCGGAAAAATATTTATTTTACGACGATAAAATACCAGGATATCGCTGGCCAGCAAATCGTGCCGATGATTATGCAGGGGAACGTTATGGTGGTAGCAATCATGCCTTAGTACAAGGTTCATTGTTAGCCATTCCACCAGAGATTAGTAAAAAAAGTTTGAATTTAGAAACACCAGCAGGTAAAAAGTTATTTGATGCATTGCAAAATTACGGTGCTTATGTTGTAGAAGATTCCAACGGAGATGCTCACTACTTTGCAGTAGAAAAAGGAGTCCCCCAAGAATTTCGTGATAAATACGGGTATGATTTCGAGACTAGAAAAGGTAAATTTTACGATGACTTTATGAAATTATTTGAAGCATTATATATTGTTGATAATAATAGTCGAAATAGTATTGGTGGTGGTGGTATTCCCCGTGCAGAACTTGCACCACCGATTGGCAACTAGTTAATGCAGTATTGAATGGGTGATATCAGCAGAAATTCTGCGGGAATACAAGGAAGTTTTAAGTAGAAAAAAGTTTAAGTTAACTCAAGAGCAACTGAATCTTTGGTATGAGTTTTTAGATAATGCTACCGTTTTAATTAGTTCTGGATTGGAGATCGATTTTTCCAGAGACCAAAAAGATGCTAAATTTTTAGCCTGTGCCGTTGAGAGCAATTTTCCTGCATCTGGGATAATATTTCCTGTAGAGAATATTTACCATCAGCATCTATGACCAATCCTCAAACTGAATATGATTCGCCTTGGAAAGAGATTTTACAACTGTATTTCCAAGACTTCATGTTATTCTTTTTTCCCCAATTCCACGCACAAATTGATTGGAGAAAAGAACCTGTATTTCTGGATAAGGAGTTACAGCAAGTAATTCGGGATGCGGAGTTAGGAAAAAGGCTTGTTGATAAGTTGGTAAAAATTTATCTGTTGGATGGAACTGAATCCTGGGTGTTGATACACATTGAGGTGCAGGGACAGGAAGAAGATGAGTTTTCCCGACGTATGTATGTTTATAATTACCGTATCTTCGATTGTTATAATCGCTCGGTGGCTTCAATTGCAGTTTTGGGAGATACCAACACCAATTGGCGACCCAACCAGTTTGGTTATAATTTGTTTGGTTGTGGGTTAGATTTTCAGTTTCCGATTGTGAAATTGATTGATTATCGAGGACGACAAGCAGAATTGGAAGTGAGTGAGAACCCCTTCGCGATTATTGTGATGGCGCATTTGACGGCATTGGAAACGCGGAATAATCGTAAAGGGCGCAGACAAAGAAAGATGGCTTTGATACGTGGGCTGTATGAAAAGGGGTTTGACCGGGAAAAGGTAATTAATTTATTTAATTTACTTGACTGGATGTTGACGCTACCATTGGAATTAGACCGGGAATTTTGGCAAGAATATCGCGAATATGAGGAGAGTAAAAATATGCGCTATGTAACGAGTGTTGAGCGAATAGGTATCGAGGAAGGTCTCAAGCAAGGTATTGAGCAAGGTATTGAGCAAGGTATTGAGCAAGGTATTGAGCAAGGTACTAAGCAAGGGTTAATTAAGGGTATTGCTTTGGGGTTAAGGTTGAAGTTTGGAGATGCGGGAACTAATTTGTTATCGGAAATTGAGGAAATTGGGGATGTGGATGTGTTGTCTGCGGTGTTGGATGCGATAGAATCTGTAGGTACGGTGGAGCAATTACGACAGGTTTATCGCTCGAATTGTTGATGTTTTCCCAAGAAGTCGGGTTTTTGACGATAAATATCAGTAAAATCAGAAAATATTGCTCAAAAACTGACTTATGGTCATGTTCAGTTTCATGGACTCACACAAGCAAGTGATACTGAATGAAATTTGGGAGTTTGCGAAAAATCAAGAATTTTGTATTGTGACTCAAGATGCGGATTATGCCGAACGCAGTCGCCTCTATGGTTCTCCCCCCAAGATAATATGGCTGCGTTGTGGAAATGCACTAACTAGTTAGGTCGAGTACATTCTCCGAAGAGGAATAGAAGCAATTCAAGAGTTAATGCATAATCCAATGCTTGATTGCCTTGAACTTTATTAACTCAATGTGTGGATTAATTTTCGGAAATTGCGATAAGCTCCCGCTTAATGCCAAGGGCATATCGCATATCCCCACAAAATCAACCGCGATTCCTGCGGATAGCTGAACGCTAACCCATATCCAAACAACCCAAACCGCAATAAGCGCAGCTTAATGCCGGAGGCATATCGCAATATGGGCTGCGTCGTTTGCGGCTTTTGGGGGAAGGTTTATTTTTGATAAAAATTGAATTACAAGTTCTTCGGTTGCTTCGGTAGGCTCTAATAATGTTAAATCTTGTAACATTTATAATCTTTGGAATGCAATTTTTGAGTCTCCTAATGCGGCTTCGTCTAATACAATTTGTGAGCCGTAGAGGTCTAAACTTATGCGATAATTATTCCACCAGTCTCGCGTGACTTCAATATTCGCCGCAAGTATCAGATTTTTGGTCGATCACTCTGTTAAATAACCAAATATGCTTGTTTCAATGTAGGCTGTTTTGTTCATATCGAATAATCGATTAACTGTTGAAATCTTAAGTCAATTTTGTTCAAAAAACGATGTCCTGTGGATAAAAAACGCCAAATTGTTCCTATTCTTTTAAAGCTGGCTCGAATCAGTATGGGTTTTCGTACAGTTGTCGGACTAGAAAGCCAAGGTTAGATTACAATTACCTTGTCTTGCTGTGGTTTGCTGGGATGAAGATCAGGTTTTTGAAGTTTAATCGGGTGAGGTTGGTATGGCTGGTGGCGGCTTTACTGTTGATTAGCTTTATTCCGGTGAGGATAAGTATTGCTTTTCAGCAAGCGCCAACTCCCCAGGCTATTTTTGTATTGGGAGGTGATTTTGAACGGACAAAGTTTGCTGGTGAGTTTTGGCAGTCTCGTAAGGATTTGGATGTTTGGGTTTCTGATTTTCGTTGGAATTTAGATAGACATCGGCGGATTTTGAAGAAGTTTGGTGTTTCTGAGGAGCAGTTGCATTTGGATGGTGCAGCTACGGATACGGTGACTAATTTTACGAGTTTGGTTGATGATTTTGTGGCTGATAATTTACACCATGTTTTTTTGATTACTTCGGATTGCCATATGAGGAGAGCAAGGGTTATTGCAAGTGTTGTTTTGGGTAGTCGGGGGGTTGTGGTAACGCCGGTTGCGGTGGATTCGGGGAGGGATGAGGATGAGGCTTTGGTACGGGTGGTGAGGGATGAAGGGGCGTAGTTTGTTGTGGGTTGTGAGTGGGAAAACGGGGGCTGGTTTGAATCCTCGATTAAGGTGATTCAATTAACTTTCTGTGCAAATAAAAGCTGTTCATATTCCTTTAACGCACGTTCAAATTTATATCGACTCTTACCATTCACTTTTAAGAGTTGAATGCAAATTAGGGATGATGATTTGGATTATCACAGATTAGGTTTTCTGCTTGGGCGACTTTCAGCAAGCGGTCATCAGCAGTTAAAAATTTTAATGTTATGTTATTTCCCTGGGAAAGTTGCGACCAAATGCATAATGCAGAAGCTAATTGAACAGCATCATAAGCTCTCAAGGGATGACGACTGACGAGTTGTCCTGCTAATTGAGTGACTATTGGCAGCAATTCAACTTTTTGATACTGAGTATCGAAATGGTAACGAAATGCTTGTAAAATTTGATTAGCGTGATTAGTTGAAAGGCTCCTTTCTCTTTGACGACGAGCCAATGCGCTTTGAACTTCTACCCAAGTAATTCGGGCAACAATCAACAAGTTTTGATTAGATTGAAGTGTTAGGGATTGAATCCAAGCAGTTCCAATTTCGGGAACATAACGTTTGAGCAAAGCGCTGGAATCTAAAAAGTATGCTGTTACCATTCACCTCGATCTTCAATGATTGTTTCGGAAATTGGTTGACCAGTAACATCAATAGACTGTACCATTAATGCCAAATCAGCATCAGAAATGGCTTGAGCATCGGAGCTAGTATTTGGTGTAAGTAAACCAGAATTATACAGAGATGACAATAAAACAAAGGGTTCTGTAGTTGTTTGGTTGGGTAAAACTTGAAGCCAGACTCTTTGCTTTTCGCACAAGTCGATTGGAGTTAAGGGACGCAACAATCCATTTTCATAAATAGCTGGAATTGGTTTAGTCATATTAACTAATTTGTTGTTATTAATCTATTTTAACTCAGGACTTACGCACTCAAATATATAAATTGCTTTTCACCAAGCTCCTACTCCCCAGGGGATTTTTGTGTTGGGGGGTGAGTATAATTCGTAATTCGTAATATCTCCCTCCGGGAGATGCTACGCGTTCAGCTTGCTGACTCGTTAGAGTAACGTAATTCGTAATTAATTCCCCATAAATAAATAATGGTGCTTCAAACCTTAAAAAATTAACGGAGGTGATTTTGCTCGGACAAGGTTTGCTGGGAAGTTTTGGCTGTCTCGTCGGGATTTGGATATTTGGGTTTCTGATTTTCCTCAGTATTTAGATGAACATCAGCAGATTTTAAGGAAGTTTGGTGTTTTACCTTCTCAGTTACATTTGGATGGTGCAGCTACTGATACGGTGACGAATTTTACGAGTTTGGTTGATGATTTTGTGGCTGATAATTTACACCATGTTTATTTGATTACTTCGGATTACCATATGAGGAGAGCAAGGGTTATTGCAAGTGTTGTTTTGGGTAGTCGGGGGGTTGTGGTAACGCCGGTTGCGGTGGATTCGGGGAGGGATGAGGATGAGTCGTTGGTGAGGGTGGTTAGGGATGAAGGGGCGTAGTTTGTTGTCGGTTGTGAGTGGGAGGAGTGGGGCTGGTTTTAATCCGCGTTTGGATTGATCTTTATCTACTTAAAATCTGATAATACAGTTGTTCAATTTGATTAGCTGCAAAATCCCAACTGTGGTTATCAACTACGTATTTTCTTGCTTGATGTCCTATTTCTCTAACTTGCAAAGAATTATGTAGTAAATCAATTGTTTTTTGTGCAAAGTCTTCTGGAGTGTCTGCTACAAGAATTTCCTTGTTAGGTTTTGCTTTTATACTTCCAAGTCCAAGATTTGTAGTAACTACAGGTAATCCAGTTGACATTGCTTCTAAAATTTTATTCTGAATTCCAGAGCCAGACTGCATTGGTGCAACTGCTACATTTGCACTTCTTAAAGTGTCTGACATAGATTTGACAAAACCTGTGACTTTAACTCCTTTTGTTTGTCCTAAACTTTGAACTTCTTTAGAAGGGTTTGCTCCAGCAATTATAAAGGAAACATCAGGAATTGTTTGTTGAATAATTGGTAGACAATGCTCAGTAAACCACTTTACAGCATGAATATTAGGCGCATAACTCATATTTCCAGAAAAAATGAGTGTGGAATTTATTGGGTATTGCTGTTGTTGTTTAAATAATTCGGTATCAATTCCATTTGGGATAACTTGCACATTTTGACCAGGAATTAATTTTGCATCCTTTTCTGAAACAACTACAATCTGTTCAAATGATTTATGTAGATTTTGTTCGTAGTGTATGATTCTTTGTAGTTCTTCTTGAAGAATGTTACGCACTGGGAAAGAGTCTAATGCGATACGCCGCTCTAAATTCAGTTGCATAGAGTCTATGAGTTCTATAATTTTTGGCGTAGATACATCTGTAAAGTAAGGAGCTATTCTTAATAAGAACAGATGTATGACATCAAAATTATTTGTAGATAATATCTGATTAACTTTGTTTCTAAAAGTATTAGAATAATAATAAGATACTTGTAAAGGTAAATATGAAAATACTCCTTTGGCAAGATTGAAAAATGATTGCCATTTAGGAATTTTAACTGTATGAATATTTTTACAGTAAGTTTTAATATATTTTATATTTTCTAATTCTTCAGAGTTTTGATAAAAGGTTAGTAATGTGATTTCATGTTGCTGACTGAGGGTACGAAGACGATGATAAGAAACAACTTGGTCACCTTTTAAGGGAGGGTAAGGAAATCTTGGGGTTACAAAAAGTAGCTTCATTATAAATTTGTATCAGTTCAAATTGATTGGTATATTGCCAAAGTTTCCTCAGCCATTCTGCGCCAAGAGAATTGTTTGGAGCGGGTTAGTCCGCGTTGAATGAAATCATTTCTCAAAGCATGGTCAAATAATAATTTATATACTGCTGCTTCAAGTTCTTCTTGACTAGTTGGATTTATTTGTAATGCAGCATCTCTTACAACTTCGGGGATAGAAGTTGTATTGGAAGTTATTACAGGAGTACCGCAAGCCATTGCTTCTAAAGGTGGAATACCAAAACCTTCATATAGAGAGGGATACAAGAATATAGATGCACTATTATAAAGGGATATTAATTCTTCTTGAGTAACAAAGCCTGTAAAGAGGACTTCATTTTCAAGGTTTAATGAATAGACAAGCTCATAAAATTGGGATTTATTCGGGTTAGGTATTCCAACAATAATTAATTTTTCATCAATTTTCTTCTGTTTTTTTAGGTTTGCAAAGGCTTGGATAACTAGTTTTGTATTCTTGCGAGGGTCAGTACCACCTAATGTGAGTAAATAGTTTTTATCGAGACCAAAGTTATTTTTTACAGTTTCAAGTGCTGTGTTAGTCTCAAGCAGACGAAATGCAGAATCTGCGGCTTCATATGTAGTTTCAATAGAATTTTTCTTAAGATTAGGAAAGTGATGCAGAATATCTTGTTTAGAATAGTTAGAAACAGAAATAACTTTGGAAGCATTTTTAATAGTGTTACTTACCACTACACTTCTATATATTCTACCGAGTCTTTGATACATAACCTTGGACTCAGCTAGTAAAGAGCGTTTTTTGAGATACATTACATCATGAACAGTAACTATAAGCTTTATATTTTTGTTTAAGAAAGCTGGAGCAGTGTTAGCTGTGCAATGAAGTATATCTACACCATCTTTTATCGCTTGCTTGGGTAAAGTTAGCTGTTCCCATAGTAAGTAATTTACTGGAGTTATTTTTTTTGTGATAAAGTTAGAATTCTGTGGTAATAATTTTTCTGAATCTAAACAATCAGTATAAAGAATATATTGGTTTTCTTTATCTATTTCCGCTAGAGCTTGTATTAAGTTTAGAGTGTAGTTCCCTATTCCTCTACGCTTATTAAGTGCAAATCTGGTATCAATTCCTATAATCACTTCTCTACCTTATTTCCAAAAGTGCGAATTACTCTGTACAGAAACAGCGCAGTTAAATCTCCTAAACAAAAAAATAGCACTTTACTAAATGTGGTACGTACTATATTGATTGATTGAGATGAGAGCAAAGCAACTCCTAGACGATCCTCATTTGGATCGAGCATTTTTTCATGTAATAAATTCATCAAATAGCCGAGTAATACACCTAAAAATAAAATGCCAGGTAAACCAAAATGAACATAAATAGCTTCAAGCCCTGGTGGCACAACTGAGCCACTATATGGATATAATGATTTGATAAAATCGAATAAAGGTGCAACCAAATCTGAGTTGTTACGAATTGCATTAGGAAGAAGTTGCATGAATAGGAGGAGGTTCGATAATCCAAAATCGTGGATAATTCCACCTTCTGCACTTTCGTAAGTCAGAATACCTGCCAACCCTACAAAACCTTCAACGTTTGTACGGTAAATCCAATCAAGTGGACTTTCGTCATCATCATTAAAGCGGTCTGACAAAAGTTCTAATCTTTCAGAAAAGCTTAAACCCACATTTAAAGAGGCATTGTCTCTATAAAATCCAAAAACTACAAAGATAAGAATTAATACAAAAGCACCACCAAGCATCCAGCGTCGAGAAATTTGTTTATAGCAATAGTTAAATAACAAAACTAGTTCAGCAAGGATAAATGTAGACAGAAAGCGGGAGTTTAAAAGAGTTACTAAGAAGGTTATACCGAAAAGAAGTAAATCAAGCTTATTCACTCGTTGTTGAAATGTAATTTTATGCTGCAAAGGAATTTTCCCTACACTCACTGCAATCAGTAGGAAAGTCTGACCCCCAACTATTTGACCAGGTTTATTTATAGCTGCTTGCAAACCACCTAGTAGTATTATCAACATTCCGCTAAAAACAATAAGCCAAGCCGCTATCAATATATATGAAGTGAAAGTATTAGCATCGTTGACTCGAAGCTTGACTGGGGGTGATTTTCCCAGCAAAGATTTTTTAGACTTGTGCCGCTTTATCCATGAGTTAGTTATAACTAGACTAATAACACATAAACCCGCATACAGATTTGCCAGTCGCGTACTGTCTAAATCTATATACTGATACAAATGTCTTAAAGTCTGGGAACTCTGATTTTGAAATTGTTCTAAAATCCACCATGCTTGACCTTGAACTAAAAACAACATGGTAAGAGGAATTAATATAGCATATAAATTACGATTGCGTCGTCGAATAATTTCTCTAACAATTAGAATTCCTAGAAGAGCAAATTGTATATATAGCCATATCCAATCTAAAAATAACTCACTCATATAAACTGTCTTGTATCAAGAACTATAAAACTGTTTACATCGTTTTTATAAAATAGCTAAAACATTATAAAAATTAATATTATGAATCCTATTTTAAAAGATGACTACAATCAAAAATGTTTTTTATATATTAATTATTAAAAATAATTTCATTTGCTCCCTGAATTAGCCAATTGAAATTTCTAGGTTCCTTTCGCAGTATTGAGTCTATGAAACCAAATATTTTACATTTCGAGATAGCAAATCTATATTTTGTAAAATCAATATTTTCAGTAACCTTTACATATTCTTTTTCACTTCTAAAAAAGTCGTAAAATAAAGTCGATATAAGAAAACGTATTAACCAATAAAATTTCATTTTATAATTAAAATACCTTAAACCTATACCTACTGCATAACCAGTACCATAGGCATAACCTAAAGCATTTTTAGCAGGCTTTTCAGTTGCAAACAAGGAAGGATGTGCTATCAATATTTGTGGAAATAATTGTATTTTATTTGTCCGAGAGAGAATCTTTACAAACAAAATAAAAGCTTCTCCGCATAAAGCAGCATGATTTGAGCCTGGACCGATATCGCAAAATCCTCCTAATTCTAAAAATAACTCTCTCTTAATAATTAAGTTCCATTCAATAACCATTCGTGTGAAGTTTTTATAATTAACTTCAACAGTCTTATCTGGCCAGTGAGAAATATATTTATTATTATTAATTTCTCCTCTCTGAACTATGACTACATCTGGTGCATTTAATAAATTAACAATGAGTTCTTCGATAGCAGTAATTGGGGAATAAACAACAGCATCATCATCCAAGAAAAAGAGATATTCTCCAGATGCAAGTGATGCTCCGATATTTCTAGCCTCAGGTGCTGGAATTGGTTTACTTCTTACGTGTTCAACTAATTTAATATCAAGTATATTCCTAAATGTATCTATTTCTTTCCCTGATTGATTAATCAAGACCATTTCTATTTGTTCATTTCTCAAATTTTTAAGAGAAATAAATAGTTTTTCTAAGTGCAATTCAGGTTTGACAACAGCTACAATAAGCGAAAGTAAAACTGGAGAATTTATTGATTCGTTCATTTAATTGTAACTCCCTAATTTTCTAATGCATTAACCTGATATTTATTTATGAGACGCTGCTTCCTTATAGCTGCGGCTTTTTCCTTTCCAAAAAAAGAAACTAACACTATCTCGTAGAAGTAGTATAAAAATAATTCTCGGATATATAAAATTGATGCACTATACAAAAATGGGCTTTTAAAATTCAAATGAATCTTGACGTACTCTAACTTCAAATTAAAAATTTTACGATCGCTAGCTCCTCCTGTTTGATAGTATGCCACTACACCATCTAAGTAATGAAATTTTGCGCCAATTAAGAACAAAGATAGTATGTAAGCATAATCTGAAGCCAGTTTATAATTGAGATTATATAAACCGTGATTCAAATAAGTACACTTCGTAACAAACATAGCTTGATGACATATAGCCATCGAGTATTTCAATTCATCAATATTTGCAGGTGATTTTATTGTAATGTTGGCATCTGTATAGGTAAGATAAATATCTCCATAATAAATAGATAAGCTATCACTAGGGATGTATTTTTCAGCTAATAATGAAAGTGCATTTGGTAGGTACGTATCACCTGCATTAAGTAAACCTATAATTTCGCCAGATGAAAAGGCTATACCTTTATTCATTGCATCATAAATACCTTTATCTTCTTCACTAATCCAATAATCAATTTTAGATTCATATTTTTGGATTATATCCAAAGTTCCATCTACAGAGCCACCATCAATAATAATATATTCAACATTATTATATGCCTGAGATAAAACGCTTTGAATTGTTTTTTCAAGATATTGTTCTGCATTATAAGTAACTGTGATAATACTCACTAATGGCTGATTTGCTTTAGAGTGTTTATTCTCAGAGCAGCTCTTTTCAATTTGAGATTCTAATTGTTTAAAGGAAGTTTTTTTCTCTTGTTCAAATGTCATATAAAAGTATTTACTGAATTAATTTTTATCTAAAATAACTGAAATTATATTTTTAACATTTTCTCTTGAATAAGATGTTTTTTACTGTATTATACATAATTCCGGAACTCATATTTAATAAATCGGAAAAGACCATATCTGTAGTAAATGGAATGGCTTTAAGCTCAGTCATTAACTCATCTAAATTGTAACTCATAACAGCTAGCCTTTCTTTTCCAATCGATTGCAAGTAATATTTGCACCATGATTTACGAATAGGATTAGCTAAGGTTTTTTTCCATTTTTCAAGAGGTTGTTTAGTAATAGATTGATATTGTTTGGTACCTGTTGGATCGCCATAAGTACCTTTAAGCTCACAACTATTAAAACTTAACAATAATTTAGAATTAAATGGTAATTCTAGATAATCACATAAACCTTGTAATTCACTTTCTGGTTTAGAGAGCAAAGATTCGTAATTTATAGAGTATATTTGAGATGAATTTTTATTATAAGCTTCAACTAAATTAAATAAGCCATCGAATAGATCAACTAAATAATAGTGAATATTCCATTCACCATGTGCCCAAGTTTCGATCATCGAAGCAATAATTGCCAAAGGATTACGCCACAAAAAGACAAACTTTGCTTCTGGGAATAAACTAATAATTTCTTTTGCAATCAGATGATAGCGAGGAGTTTTATCTAAAAAGTATTTAGCGTATTCATCTGATGCTTTAGTATAAAGGTTTAAACTAAAAGAACGTATCTCTTCTAAATAGTCATCTTGATCATTAGGTAACTCACGACAGAAGTCTTGTATTGCTTGTACCATTATACTGTGCGTAAATTCAGATATGGTACCTTGCTTCTTCAAGGTGTAAAATAAAGGTAAAAGTATCCACGGTTCTGAAACTGTAGCAATATCTTCATGGGAGGCTAAAATCCTTTGAAGCAAAGTTGAACCAGAGCGAGGAAGTGAGAAAATAAATAGTGGTTTTACAGTAGATTTCAATTCAATAACCTCCTGATTTAATTAGGATTTATCAGTAAATATAGGAATCCTACTTGAATCTTGCTACGTATACTGAGAATAAAAGCTTTGTACAATAAGCTTTGAACTAAATTATTTTTTCAAAAATCAAATAGGAGTCCGATATATACTTACTTTAAATCTGGCATGAAAAAACTTATAATTTTTATTCTCTTCCAAACAGCATAAACCATCACTATATTCCACAATCCATTAGCAAAAGCCGTCGCTACTGCTGCCCCCATCGCGCCATATTTAGGAATTAATATCGCATTCAAAGTTATATTTACCGTCGCAGTAAGCATCAAAATCTTAGCTGTATCATTTTGATGTCCTGTCATATTTAACAGTAAAGCCACAGGACCTGAAAGAGCATTTACTAACTGACCTAAAGTTAAAACTATAAGTATTGAATAACTAGCAGAAAACTCTTCACCAAATAACCTTAAAACTTGACTTCCCCATATTATATAAACAATAGCAATTGGTAAAGTTGAGAAAAAGACAAACTTAATTCCTAAACTAACAATCCGTTGAAGTTCTTTTAGAGATTGTTTCGCATAGAGAGCAGATGCTTGAGATGCTAAGACTGAGTTAACAGCGATAAGAGTAAAAACTAGCAGACTCGCAAGTCGATTAGCAACACTATATAAACCTGTTTCCTTAGCACCAACCAATGCACCAACCATGACAACATCACTCTGAGAGATAATGATATGAACGCTAGAAATCAGCGTCATCGTTAGCGCTGTCTGCAACCAATACTTAGAATTAGAACTCTCTGTTACACCTTTAAGCTGACTTGGCAATGTTTGCTTCAGAAAAACTGAAATCACACCCAAACTCAATACCGATGCAGCTAAAGCCACAGCAATGAAAATAGCTACTCCTAGATTACTTACCCAAACAGCTATTCCTATACATCCAACAAGAATAAAAAAAGGACGTAAAACAGCTAATGGTAATTGTCCTAAAAGTACATTCCGTAACGCCAGCAATCTGTTTTCTTGCAGCATTGCAAAATTCTGCACAATCAGCAATAAACTCGCAATCCAGAAGCCATAGAGTAGCTCTACACTCAGATTATCCTTGAAAAGCCAAGCAGCAAAACTCAGACAAAATGCAGCCCCCACAGAAGCAATCAAAACAACTCGCTTACTGAACCGCAAAAAGCCCAGAAGCTTACCCCATTCTTGCTTCTCTACAT
The DNA here is from genome assembly GCA_035285725.1 of Nostocales cyanobacterium 94392. GTDB lineage: Bacteria > Cyanobacteriota > Cyanobacteriia > Cyanobacteriales > Nostocaceae > Rivularia. Next base: position 129,771 of record JAYKJL010000131.1, read on the forward strand.
ACTCAGAGACAAATCGTAAAGTTGCAGTATCAAAGCCTATCATACCTAGAATAGACATCATAGTCATCCAAGCAAGCACATAAGCGTAGTTTCCATAATTCTCTAGCCCCAGTAACCTCGCTGCAACTAGCTGAACCATGAAAGCCAATCCCATACCTAAACCCCTAACAAGAAAACTGCTACCAGCACCGCGTACTAAAACAGCAACATTTCCTTGTCCCCTGAGTTTTTGGTAATTAACAGCAGCTTTTGATTTTACTTGCTTGAATTTATGAAACACTGTTTTGATGTAAATAGGGAATGGGGAAAAATGATTTTGATTGATTTAGGCATATCTGCGATAATTGCAGACAATGGGAAAATAAACCGACAAAGACAAGAATTATATCAAGTTCGGATAATTAGTTATGATTACAGTCGTTGCCTTACCTCTCCCCAATCCTCTCCTTGATAAGGGGAGGATGCGCGAATGCGCGGGTGGGGTATTTGGGAATTGCAACATTACGTTTTAATGACTGCGATCGCTTTTTGTGTAAGTCCTCAGAAAGTTTTAATTGACGCTTCGATTAAAAGCATCAAAAAAACCTCAATCAACACACCCCTTTTCAAAAACCATAAAATTAAATCACCAAGCCAATCCAGAAAACCCGAATCGCTTAATTATCAATTGTTTCGTAGCTTTGATAACCATCGTGTTTAACCACGAAAGTAATATAACAGAGCAAATCAAATAAATATGTCTCCCAGTTTATACTTAAGCAAAAAGTATTATTATTTATTGGAAGAATGGGAATTGGGCATGGGGAGATGGGGAGACAAAGGGAATACGTATAAATAATGTAGAGACGGCGTGCACACTGCAAAGTCTCCCCGTATTTAGATAGTCATTAACATCTTCCACAATGCTACCCATGATGTTTACTTACTTATAAACATCCCTCCGATGCCCTACCTTCGCGACTAAAATCAGCAATTTTATGCGATACGGATGTTAAATGGCGACCCAACCAATACAGCTATAATTATCCTGACACCAAACTGAACTTTGAATTTGGAACGGTCAAACTACTGGATTATCGAAATCGGTTTGAGGAATTAGAAAACAGCGATAATCCATTTGCAACGGTTATCATGGCGCATTTGAAAACCCAACAAACGAGTAAAAAACTGGGAGAGCGCAAAACTTGGAAATTTAGCTTGATTCGCAGATTGTACGAACAGGGATTGCAAAAAAAAGATATTCGCAACCTGTATCGGTTTATAGATTGGGTTATGATTTTACCATTCGCCTTAGAACCAGAATTTTGGCAAGAATTCAAACAGTTTGAACAGGAGCGTACTATGAGTTATATTACCACAGGCGAGCGTATTGGTTATGAGCGTGGCAAACAAGAAGGAAGACGAGAAGGTGAGCAAAATCTCGTTAATCGACAATTACAAAGACGATTAGGAGAATTACCACAAGAGGTAATCCAAGAGATTCAAACTCTTTCTCTAGAACAGTTAGAAGCACTTGG